>NZ_NWVL01000004.1 GCF_002382885.1 Streptomyces sp. WZ.A104 | reverse complement strand
CCCAGCGCGGCGGCCGGGGCGGCGGCGCGGAGGCCGCCGACCACGAACCGGCCCGCACGTCCACCCGGGTCGGCGCGTGCTGCCCGGGCCCGATGCCGGCCGCCGCGGCCCGCAGCGCGGCGACGAACCGCAGACAGGTCTCGTAACGGTCATCCGGTGCCTTGGCGAGCGCCTTCGCCAGCACGCCGTCGATGGCAGCCGGAAGACCGGACCGCAGCCCGCTCGGCGGGGGCGGAGGATCGTACTGATGAGCCCACAACAGGGCCATGTCGTCGTCCCGCTGGAAGGGGGGCGCTCCGGTCAGGGTCTCCTGGACGACGCAGGCGAGGCTGTACACGTCGCACCGTCCGTCGACGGGCCGCCCCGAGATCTGTTCCGGTGCCACGTAGTCGAGGGTGCCGACGAACTGGCCGACCGTGGTGAACCCGGTCAGCGACAGGGACTTCTTCGTCAGCCCGAAGTCGGTGAGGTACACGTGCTCCGGATGGTCGCTGTCGGTACCCGCCGCCACCAGGATGTTCCCCGGCTTCACATCCCGGTGCACCAGGTCGTGGTCATGGGCCGCGTCGAGTGCGGAGGCGACCTGCGCGCCGATCCGGACGGCGGCCGTCAGGTCCAGCGGCCCGCGCCGGTCGATGAGGACACGCAGATCGGCGCCCGCGACATAGCGCATGGCGATGTAGAGCAAGCCCTCGGTCTCACCCGCCTCGAACACCGGCACGATGTGGGGATGGTCGATCGCGGCCGCCACCCGCGACTCGTGAGTGAACCGCTGCCGGAAGGTGTCGTTGCGGGCCAGTTCCGGCGCGAGCAGCTTCAGCGCGACGGTCCGATCCAGCCGCAGGTCTCTGGCCCGGTACACGACCGCCATACCGCCCCGGCCGACCTCGGCCTCCACGAGGTAGCCCGCGATCCGCTTGCCGACGAGATCGTCGTCCCGCCCGGTGGGCAACGCGGCGTCGTGCGACGGGGGCGGAGGCGGAGGCGTCATCGGCGGTCACCGCCCTGCGTTCCCCGACGCCCCGCCACCACGCGGCTCGTCGGCCCCGGCTACGGGGGCCGCCCGGGTGGGTTCGGGGGCGTCTGGGGGTACGACGCGGGTGGGTTCGGGCCCCTCGGCCGGGACGACGTCGGTGGGGTCGGGAGCGTCGGCTGGGACTACGCGGGTGGGCTCGGGGCCTTCGGGGGGTACGACGCGGGTGGGTTCGGGCCCCTCGGCTGGAACCACGCGGGTGGGCTCGGGTCCGTCCGCCGAAACGACGCGAGCCGCTTCGGGGCCTTCCGCGAGAACCACGCGCGTAGGCTCGGGGCCGTCCTCGGCGGGATGGGCCCCGAGGTCGCCGCCGTCACGGGCCTGGCCCGCCGCCGCATGGCCCGCGCCCTCCGGTCTCGCTCCCGCACCGCGCGCTCCCGCACCGCGCGCCCCCTCCGGAGCCGCACCCTCCCGGCCCGCGCCCTCCTGGCTCGCCCCCGGCCCCGACTGCGCCGCATACGTACTCAGTTGCGTCCCGTCGCAGAACACCCACCGCTCGTGCTCCGCGTCGTACAGCCACACCGACTCCCCGTCCACGACCACCCCCACCCGCCGCCCCCGCGTCCGCTGCCGGAAGGCTTCACCGTCGCTGCGGCCCTCGGCCAGGTCCTGGGCCGCGCGGCGGTACTCGCTCAGCGACTCCTCCGTCCTCGCCAGCAGCGGCCGCGGGTCCGCGGTGCGGGCGAGCGGCTGCCCGGGGGCCGGGGGTGTCTGCGGCACGGAGACGAGGAGCCGTCCGTCGACCCACGCCGACCAGCCGTTGGAACAGCCGACGTACGCCCAGTCCCCGCGCCGGTCCAGCAGCTGCACCGGAAGCAGGGCGTCCAGAGGGTCGGTGGGCCGGGAGACGTCGGGCGCCTCCCAGGCCGGCAGCCCGTCCCGCGGGACGACATGCGTGGGGCGGAACTCCGGCGTCGCCATGGAACCGCCTCACTTCCGCATGACCGCGGGCTCGTGCCGCCTCAGCAGTTTCGCGACCACGTACCCGAAGACGAGCGAGAGGGCGGCCAGCATGCCCATGTTGAGCAGCCAGACCCCTGCGGAGTGCCCGAAGAGGGGGTCGGACGTCAGCTCGCCCGGCACGATCCGCGCCAGATCGATCGTCCCGGCCATCGCGCCGAGCGCCCACCGCGAGGGCACCAGCCAGGACAGCTGCTCCACCCCGGGGACCCCGTGCAGCTTCAGGAGGGCGCCGCAGAAGACGACCTGGACGATCGCGAGGAGGACGAGCAACGGCATCGTCACCTCCTCCTTGCGAACCAGCGCGGACACCAGCAGACCGAGCATCATCGCGGTGAACGACAGCAGGGCGACGGCCAGCGTGATCTCCACCAGAGGTGGCAGGAAGACCCCTTCGCCGCCCGGCGCGTTGAGATCGACGCCCACCAGACCGACCAGGGTCAGCACGACGGCCTGGAGGACGGTGACGGTCCCCAGCACCACGATCTTCGACATCAGATAGGCGGATCTGGACAGGCCGACCGCACGTTCCCGCTGGTAGATCACCCGTTCCTTGACCAACTCCCGTACGGCGTTGGCCGCGCCGGTCAGCACGCCGCCCACGCACAGGATGAGCAGGGCGTTCATCGCCGTCTCCTGGGTGAGCCGGCTGCCCGCCAGTGCTCGGGCCATCGCGCCCATGACGAAGGGCAGCGCGATCATGATGATCAGGAACGTCCGGTCCGCGCTGAGGGCGGCGGCGTAACGGCGGACGAGGGTGTGCAACTGCGCACCCCAGTTACGGGTCTTGGGTGGCGGTGCCACCAGCGCCCCGGGCGCGGCCGGGGGCAGATGGGGCTGGGCCGAGGCGCCCACGATGTACTGCCGGTGGAAGGGCGAGCCCGCGTAGGTGGTCGCCCAGTCCCGGTCGCGGTCGTTCTCGAACGCCTCGAAGGCCTCCGGCCACTCCTCGAAGCCGAAGAAGGCGAGGGCGTCCTCCGGGGGACCGTAGTAGGCGATGCGGCCGCCCGGCGCGAGGACGAGCAGCCGGTCGCACACCTCCAGGCTGAGCACGCTGTGCGTGACCACGATGACCGTACGGCCGTCGTCGGCCAGCCCGCGCAGCATGTGCATGACGGAACGGTCCATGCCGGGGTCGAGTCCGGAGGTCGGTTCGTCGAGGAAGAGCAGCGAGGGCTTGGTGAGCAGCTCCAGAGCCACGCTCACCCGCTTGCGCTGGCCGCCGGACAGGGAGTGGATCGGCTGGTCGGCGCGCTGTCCGAGGCCGAGTTCCTGGATCACTTCGGTGACCCGGGCCTGCCGCTCCGCCTTCGCGGTGTCCTGCGGGAAGCGGAGCTCGGCGGCGTAACCGAGGGCCTTACGCACGGTCAGCTGGGAGTGCAGGATGTCGTCCTGCGGGACGAGCCCGATGCGCTGGCGCAGCTCGGCGAAGTCGCGGTAGAGGTCGCGGCCGTCGTAGAGCACGGTGCCGCTGTTGGCGGGGCGCAGCCCGGTGAGCGCGTTGAGCAGGGTCGACTTCCCGGCGCCGCTGGGCCCCACCACGCCCAGGAGGCACTTCTCGCCGACGGGGAACGAGACGCCGTCCAGCAGGGTCTTGACGCCCTTGCCCGCCCGGCCGACCGTGACCGCCAGATCCTGTACGTCCAGTGAGACCTCACCGGTGTCCACGAACTCCTGGAGGACGTCCCCGACCAGGCAGAACGCGGAGTGGCCGATGCCGACGATGTCCCCGGGGCCGACGGGTCCGCGCGCCACCGGCTGGCCGTTGAGGAAGGTTCCGTTGTGGCTGCCGAGGTCGACGATCTCGTGACGGCCGTCGGCGAGCGCCCGCAGTTCGGCGTGGTGCCGGGAGACCACGAGGTCGTCGATGACGAGGTCGTTGCCCGCGTCGCGGCCGATCCGCAGGGTCTTCGCGGGCAGCGGGCGTACGGTGGTCGGCTGCCGGAACGTGCCGGTCGCCGCGGGCATCGAGACGGCCGACGGCCGGTCCCGGGCGACCGCCGGGGCGGGCGGCTCCCGTCCGACCAGCACGGCACGCGGGCCGTCGCTCGGACTGCCGAAGCGGATGACGCTGCCCGCGCCGACGTCCGACGCGTGAACGCGGTGGCCGTCGGTGTACGTGCCGTTGGTGCTGTCCTCGTCCTCCAGCGTCCAGTGGTCGGCGTCGGGGCGCAGGATCGCGTGGTGCCAGGAGACCCGGATGTCGTCGATGACGATGTCACTCTCGGGGTCGCGCCCGACATGGTAGTCCCGGCTCGGACTCATCACCGTGGAGCCGAGATCCGTCTCCAGTACGAGTTCGGGCGCAGTCGGGGTCGCAGGCCGCTCTCCCATGCCCGAAATTCTACCGATACGTAACGATTAGCGCCCGCCGTCGACGGCTCGACCGTCGGATCTGCTCGGCGGGGCACCCTCGCGTCTCCTCAGTGCGGCAAGGTGGCGAGGATGACCTTCCCGCAGCCCGCCGCCCGCCGCCTCGCGGACCCGGACCTCCTGGGCCAGCCGCTGGATCATCGGCCGGCCGAACCCGCCGGTCCGGCCGGTCAGGCCCACTTCGCGGCCGAACCGGAATGCCCCGCCGCGCTCGGGTGTTCGCACGGTCATGACCTTCTCCGTTGATGTGACCGTGCGCGGCTACGAACTCGACACCCAGGGCCACCTGAACCAGGCCGTCTACCTCCAGTACGCCGAACACGCCCGCTGGGAGCTGCTGCGGGCCGCCGGACTGCCCCAGGAGAAGCTGCTGGCCGACGGGATCGGGCCGGTGCAGCTGGAGGTCACCGTCAAGTACCGCCGTGAGCTGCGGGGCGGCGAGCGGGTGCGGGTCACCTGCCGGTTCGACTACGGGACGGGCAAGACGTTCACCCTGGAGCAGCAGATCATCAAGGAGGACGGCACGGTGGCCGCCGAGATCACCGGAGTGGCCGGCGTTCTGGATCTGACCGAACGCCGGCTCGTCCCGGACCCGCGGGGCCGCCTCTCCGCCCTGGCGGGCAGCCCCGGCCTGCTCACCGGCTGACCCCGGGCCGTCTCAGCCCCGGGGCCTGTGCGCGAACACCCACCGGTTGGCCGCCAGCGCGTCACGGCGCTCCGGGCGGGGGCCGCGCCCATGGCGGCGGGTGATCCTCCTGGTCGACCTCGAAGACCGTGCAGCCGGACGGCCAGTCCAGGCGCAGCGCCCGGGTGTCCAGACCGGCCCCGAGCAGCACGGCCTGCCGAACGCCGCCGTACGTCTGCCGGAGCGGGAAGTCGTCGAGGACCCGGGTCCGCAGCCCGAAGTAGCGTCCCAGCCGCCCCCACAGCGGATCGGCGTCCCCGTCCGGCACCTGGTCCGGCCGCACCGGCCACCGCGCGGACGGCCGGGCCGGCCACCGCGCGGACGGCCGGGCCGCCCGTACCAAGTGCTCGGCGTAGACATCCCGGGCCAGGGCGTCGGGGCGGTGGGTCTCCACCGCCCGGGCGGCGGCCACCATCAGCGCGGTCAGCCCGACGCCTCCGGTGACGCCGCTGTCCTGCCGGGCGGTGTCGGGCACAGGTCCTCCTCCCCGGGGCGGCGCGACCACACCTCGACCTGGTCGCCGGTGGTGACCCGGGCCCCGTACAGGCGGGCCATGAAGCTCAGGATCTGTTCGTCGGTGAGGTGCAGCGCGGTGGTGCAGTCGTGCAACACCGTCACCTGGAAGCCCTTCTGGAACGCCGTGCGGGCCGTCGAGTCCACGCAGACGTCCGCGAACAGCCCGACGAACACGAGATGGTCCGCACCCCGGTCGAGGATGTGCTGCTCGAAGCCGTCGCTCAGGAACGCGTCGAAGCAGGCACGTTTGGTGAACACCGCCTCGCCCGGCCCCGGTTCCACCCCGTCGGCGAACTCCGCACCCCAGGAGCCCTCCAGGCACTTCGGCCGCTTCCCGAGCACCTCGTCCCGCCGCCGCCAGCCCGGGCCCTGGAAGCGGGCGTCCCCGAGGAAGCGGACGTGGACGACCTCCGTGCCCGAGGCCCGGGCGGCCGCGACCCCTCGGGCGGCGTTCGCGGTGACCCGCTCCAGCCGGGCCGGATCACCCGGGTAGCGGGACGCGGCGAGCGGGCCCGCGCAGAAGTCGTTCTGGAGATCGACGACGATCAGCGCGGTCCCGCGCGGCGCGCTCATGAGGCGTCGGCCCGTACGGTCATGGCCAACGGGGTCTTCCACACCGGCTGTTGGCAATCCAGCGCCTCCAGCAGGGCGTCAACCACCGCGGTGGTGGAGTGCCGCCCGCCGACGTCCGGCGTGCCGACGCCCCGCTCCGCGAGCAGGGCGAGCGCTCGTTCGGCCTCGCCCACCGCGCCCTCGCAGCCGCCGTACCGCTGTGCGACCGCCGCGGCTGCCCGTACGGTCGCCAGCGGATTGACCCGCTCCAGCCCCTCCAGGTCGTCGGCCGAGCCGTGGACCGTCTGGTACCCGGTCAGCCCGAGTACGTCGGGGTGGAGATGGACGTTCTCCGTGCAGCGGTTCTCCTGCCGGTCCGAGCCGAACCGGTCCAGCAGGACGACGTGCATGATGTCGGCCCACTCGTTGCCCGCGACGACGACCGTGCGGTCCCCGAACCAGTGGGTGATCAGGTTGCGGTTGACCGTGTCCGGCTGGAACAGCCCCACCGGTATGTCGTGCCGGGCGGCGATGTCCGTGACCCAGGAATCCAGCACATCGTCCAGCAGATGGAACTTGCAGTGCTCATGAATCCGTCACCTTTCTCCGCGACTGTGCGCTGCGACGACTGTGCGCTGCGACCGGAGTCAGGTGCCCGGTCCGCCCGCCCACTGTCGGCCTCGACGGGTTCCGGGCACGAGGAAGCCCGGGCCGCTTCACCTGAACGATGGAATGATCACCGCGCAAACCTCCGGGCGAGGCAGGCTCGGGGGCGGGGCAGAGGCGTGTGCCCCGGGCGTGCGCCCGGGGCGGAGGGGCCCACCACGGTGGGCGGCGACCGGATCTGGACGATCACCCCCGCCGTGGATCGGCCGCCACCGCGTGAAGGCCCAGGTGACCACCGCCTGAGCGCCGGAGCGTGCGCCCCCGCTGATCGGGTTCACTGCGGAGGGCGACTGACATGTTTCGAGACGCGATGGGGGACACAGGGGAGGTCTGGTCCCGGGCCCGGATCCGGCACGCCCCATTCTCGAAGCGGTCATTGGGAGAACCTCGGTGGAGAACACCTCGGTGAAGGACACGGAATCCGTACGGAGCTGCCCGTTCGACTACGCGCAGCAATTGGAGTTCGACCCCCAGCTCAGGCAATTGCTGACCGAGGAGCCGGTGTCCCGCATCCGTATGGCCTACGGAGAGGGCGAGGCCTGGCTCGTCACCCGCTACGAGGACGTCCGGACGGTCACCACCGACCGGCGCTTCAGCCGCGGTGCCGTCCTCGGCCGCGACTTCCCCCGGATGACCCCGGAGCCGATCGTCCAGGCCGAGTCCATCAACCTCATGGACCCGCCCGCCAGCAGTCGACTGCGCAGTCTGGTCGCCAAGAGCTTCACCCCGCGCCGCGTCGAGCAGATGCGCCCCGGCACCCAGCGCGTCGTGGACCGGCTGCTCGACGAGATGGCGGAGGCGGGCTCCCCGGCCGACTTCATGGCCCGTGTCGCCGCACCGCTGCCGCTGATCACCATCTGCGAGGCGCTCGACATCCCCGAGGCCGACCGCCCCTGGCTCCGCGCACACGCCATGACGATGATGACCGTCGGGGCCGCGGGCAAGGAGGACGCCATCCGTGCCAAGGCCGAACTGCGCGGCTACTTCGGCGAACTGACCGCCG
The DNA here is from genome assembly GCF_002382885.1 of Streptomyces sp. WZ.A104. Taxonomy (GTDB): domain Bacteria; phylum Actinomycetota; class Actinomycetes; order Streptomycetales; family Streptomycetaceae; genus Streptomyces. Next base: position 172,481 of record NZ_NWVL01000004.1, on the reverse strand, counting down.
ACCGGCGCCGCTCCCCGGGCCAGGACCTCATCAGTACCCTGGCCACCGCCCGGGACGGCGCCGAACTGCTCGACGACGACGAACTGACCGTCATGGCCATGGTCCTGCTCATCACCGGTCAGGACACCACCACCTACCAGCTCGGCAACATCGCCTACACCCTGCTGACCCGCCCCGAACTGCTGAACCCCCTCCGGGCCGAACCGGAGCGGCTGCCCCGCACCCTGGAGGAGCTGCTGCGGTACATCCCCTTCCGCAAGGGCGTCGGCATCCCGCGCATCGCCACCGAGGACGTGGAGCTCGGCGGGGTCACCATCAAGGCGGGCGACGTGGTGCACGTGTCGTATCTGACGGCCAACCGGGACGCGGCCAAGTTCGACCGCCCCGACGAGCTGGACCCCGACCGCCCCGCCATCCCGCACATGACGTTCGGCTGGGGTGCCCACCACTGCCTCGGCGCGCCGCTCGCAGTCATGGAGCTGGAGGTCGCCTTCGCCACCCTGCTGGCCCGCTTCCCCGGCCTGCGCCTCGACGCGTCGCCCGAGGCCATCGGGTGGAACACGACGTCCATCTGGCGCTACCCCCTCGCCCTTCCCGTCACATGGTGACGCGAGCGCACGGTGTCGAGAGCCTCCGCTTGAGAGAACGAGGAGAACCCATGGCGACCCTGTGCCGACCGGCCATCGCTGTGCCCGAGCACGTCATCACGATGCAGCAGACCCTGGAGCTGGCGCGGGAGACCCATCACGGGCACCCGCAGCGCGACCTCGTCCTGCGGCTCATCCAGAACACCGGCGTCCAGACCCGGCACCTCGTGCAGCCCGTCGAGGAGACCCTCAAGCACCCTGGCTTCGAGGTGCGCAACCAGGTGTACGAGGCCGAGGCCAAGGCCCGGGTCCCCGAAGTCGTCCGGCAGGCCCTCGCCCACGCCGAGACCGAACCGGCCGACATCGACCTGATCGTCTACGTCTCCTGCACCGGCTTCATGATGCCCTCGCTGACCGCCTGGCTCATCAACACCATGGGGTTCAGACCTGAGACCAGACAGCTGCCCATCGCGCAGCTCGGCTGCGCGGCCGGTGGCGCGGCGATCAACCGCGCGCACGACTTCTGCCGGGCCTACCCCGAGGCCAACGTCCTCATCGTCTCCTGCGAGTTCTGCTCGCTCTGCTACCAGCCCACCGACATCGGCGTCGGATCGCTGCTCTCCAACGGCCTGTTCGGGGACGCCGTCTCCGCCGCCGTCGTCCGGGGGCAGGGCGGCACCGGCATGCGCCTGGAGCGCAACGGCTCGCACCTGGTGCCCGACACCGAGGACTGGATCTCCTACGCGGTCCGCGACACCGGGTTCCACTTCCTGCTCGACAAGCGGGTACCCGGCACCATGGAGATGCTGGCCCCGGTGCTCCAGGACCTGGTCGATCTGCACGGCTGGTCCGTACCGGACATGGACTTCTTCATCGTCCACGCGGGCGGGCCGCGCATTCTGGACGACCTGTGCCACTTCCTGAAGCTGCCGCCGGAGATGTTCCGGTACAGCAGGGCCACCCTCACCGAGCGCGGCAACATCGCCAGCTCCGTCGTCTTCGACGCCCTGGCGCGGCTCTTCGACGACGGGGGCGCGGCCGAGTCCGCGCAGGGGTTGATCGCCGGGTTCGGCCCCGGCATCACCGCCGAGGTGGCCGTGGGCAGCTGGGCGCGCCACGATCCGCCGGTGGACGTCGAACGCGATCTGGGCCGGCTGGGGCTGACCCCGAGCGTTGCGCTGTCCGGCTGAACCCGCTAAGGCGCCCGACGGGCCGGGACGAAGGAACGGGTGTTCGTGCTTCGCGGATGCCCCCGATCCGTGAACGGATTCCCCACCCCGAGGAGAATGCATGCGCCTGCCCGCCCGTTGGGCCACGGCCGCCCTGCTGCTGATCGCCCCGCTGATCGCCGCCCCCGCCCCGGCCTCCGCCGACACCGGACCGCAAGGGGTCCCGGTGGAGCGGTCCACCCGGGCCGTGCCCGGGCAGTACATCGTCACCCTGGAGCCCGAACTCTCGCCGGACGCCGTCCTGAAGGAGTTCGGGCTCCGCCCGATGTTCACGTACGGAAATGTCATGCACGGCTTCGCCGCCACGCTCACCGCCACCGAACTCGAAGCGGTGCGGACCGTACCGGGGGTGCTCGCGGTCGAGGAGAACGCCGAAGTGGCCGTGGACGCGCCCAGGGCGGGAGACCTCTTCCGGGCCCCCGCGGCCGGCTGGGGCACCGACCGCGTCGATCAGCGGACCCTGCCGCTGGACGGCACCTTCACCACCACGGCCACCGGCCGGGGCGTCAAGCTGTACGTCGTCGACACCGGGATCGACGCCGCGCACAGCGAGTTCGGCGGCCGGGTCGTGAACGGTTACGACTCCGTCCGGGACGGCCGCGGGGGCATGGACTGCAACGGGCACGGCACCCACGTCGCGGGCACCGCGGGCGGCGCCACCTCCGGAGTGGCCGAGGACGCCTCACTGGTCAACGTCCGAGTCCTGGACTGCCGGGGCCGGGGCACCTGGGCGGGCATCCTCGCAGGCTTCGACTGGGTCGCCAGGGACGCGGCGAGCAGTGGCACCCCGGCCGTGCTGAACGCCTCGCTCGGCGGGGCCCGCTCCCGCGCGGTCGACGCGGCGGTCGAGGCCGTCGCCCACGCGGGCGTGCTGCCCGTCGTGGCCGCCGGGAACGACGACCGCGACGCCTGTGGCGTCTCCCCGGCCGCCGCTCACGGTGTGGTCACGGTCGGGGCGAGCGACCGGCAGGACCGGGAGACCGCCTTCAGCAACTGGGGCTCCTGTCTTGAGCTGTACGCCCCCGGCGCCGACATCGTCTCCGCCCGCCTCGGCGGCGGCACCGTATCGCTGAACGGCACCTCCATGGCCAGCCCGCACGTCGCAGGGGTCGCCGCGCTCTACAAGGAGGAGAACCCGTCGGCCTCGCCCGCCGCCGTGAGGCGCTGGCTGACGGACACGGCCACCCCGGACGTGCTCTCGGGACTCGGCCAGGGCTCGCCGGACCGGCTGTTGTACACCGGCGGCCTCTGACGGCCTGCCGTCGGGGCCGGTGAGCGGCGACCGCGTCACGTACCTCCGCTCACCGGCCCCGCTGCCCGGCGGCGTTTCCACCGCGAAGGCACCTGGCTGAGCCCCGGCGGATCGCGGGCCTGCCACGGCTGCGGCACAGTGGGCACATGGACGACCTCAACGCACTCGCCGAGGAACACCTGACCGCGGCCCACGCCTCCGCGCACGGCCGCAGCGCCCACCTCCTGCTCCAGGAGCCCCCCTTGCGGCAGACGGTGATCGCCCTCACCGAGGGGACCGCGCTCGACGAGCACAACGCCCCGCCCGCCGCCTCCCTCCTCGTCCTGCACGGCACGGTCCGGCTCACGGCCGCCTCCGGGGACGCCGAGCTGCCGGCCGGGACCCTGCACCCGATCCCGCAGGAACGGCACGGGCTGCTGGCGCTCCAGGACGCGGTGGTTCTCCTCACGGCCGTCAACGACTGAGTCGCGGCCTTCCCGGGCTGACGCACTCGCCCGGGGCCCGGGGAGGGGTGTGCTTCCGAGCCGGCGCGGCAGGAGAGGATCGAGAGCGGTCGGCGCGTCCGGGAAAGGGAAGGGACTCGCCGTACCGCCCGCCGCGTCCGCCCACCTCCCCGGAGTACCAGCTTGCCCACCCAGACCGCCGCACCCGCGGAAAGCACCGCCCCCGCCGCCGGTCCCGGTCGCACCGGCCCGTCGCTTCGCTGGCTGACCGCCCTGCGCCGCACCCCGGTCTCGCTGTGGAACGACGACGTCTCCGACTGGGCCGCCGCCCTGACGTACTACGCCATCCTCGCGCTGCTCCCAGCGCTCCTGGTGACCGTGTCCGTGATCGGCCTGGCCAATCCCGACGCCACCAGGGTCCTGATCGCCGACATCACGGCCTTCGCCCCCGCCGAGTCCGGAGAGGCGCTGCGCCGCCCGCTGGAGGAGGCCACCCAGGAGCGCACCGCAGTCTGGGTGCTCGTGGCGACCGGCAGCGTGAGCGCCGTCTGGTCGGCGTGCAGCTACCTCGCGGTGTTCCGGCGGGCGATGCACGCCATGCACGACGTCCAGGACACCCGCCCGGCGCTGCGCAAGGCGCACATCATCGTCGCCTCCGCGATCGGGCTGCTCGTCCTGCTGATGACCAGCGCGTTCGCCCTGGTCATGACCGGCCCCCTGGCCCGCTGGCTCGGCCGCCGCGCCGGCCTGCCCCACGAGGGCGAAACCTTCTGGGCGGTCCTCAAGTGGCCGGTGCTCCTGTGCCTGGTCGCCTGCCTGATCCTGGTGCTCTTCCGTACCGGACCGCGTCCGGCGAGCGGCATCCGGCGCGGCCTGCCCGGCGGGGTGCTGGCCGCGTTCCTGTGGCTCGCCGCCTCGGCGGGCTTCGCGCTGTACGCGACCCGGATCGGCGGTTTCAGCAGGCTCTACGGCTCGCTCGCCGGACTCGTCGTCTTCCTGATCTGGGTGTGGTTCGCCAACCTCTCCCTGCTGGCCGGGGCGCAGTTCAACGTCGAACTGGACCGGCCCGGTCGGGACTCTCCCGGCACGACAGGCCCTTAGGGGGCGTCGGACCGGTCAGTCCCGCTCGCGGTATCCGGCCACGATCGGCATCGTCTCGCGCAGCACCCGTACACCGTCGTTGTCCGCGTCGCCCAGCCGGTGCCCGTTCCAGGTGCCCGTCGCACCGGAGAAACGGCTGATGCGCCGGCAGTGATCGCCGCAGGCCGAGCGGTACGCCATGATCGTGTAGTGGTTCCCGTCCTCGGTGATCCAGCCGGTGTTGTACGGGCGGGTGCGGCTCACGTTCATCGAGCCGCTCGCGTTGCCAGCCAGCGTCGTACGGTCGTGGGCCAGGCCCAGATTGTGGCCGATCTCGTGGCTCGCCGAATCCAGTTCGATGCCGTCGACGTCGACGACCGAGTAGGCGTACTCGTGCGTCGAAGGGTCGAGCGCGGGCGTGTAGTCCGCTGTTCCGCCGCCCCGCTCCGCCCGGTCCACGACGAGCGTGACCAGGTCCGCGCCGTACCGTGCGCGCTGCTCGTGGACCTGGCGTCCGAGCCCCGCCGACGCGTGGTCCTTGAGGACGGCGTACGCGGCGCGGAACTCCTCCGAACCCCCGTAGCCGGACGCCGTGTAGGGGTGGACGATCCGGATGGTGCCGCAGAGTCCGCCCGCCGCCAGGGAGCGGTTCATCCTGGTCGCGATGGGCTGGGCGGAGGCGGGCACCCGGTGTTCGCCCCCGACCCGCTCCGCCGCCTTCGGGGTGTAGACGGCGAGCACGTCGACCACGGGACACCGCGCAGCCCCGGCCACCCCTGTCGCCGGGCGCGGCGGAGCCGGTGCCGGGGCGCACGCGGAGGCCGCGCAGAGCGATGCGAGGCCGACGGCGGCCAGAGCTGCCTTCAGGAGGGGTGGGCGCACGGGGAGAGTCGACTCCGTCCGGAAGGGGCCGGCTCAGGGCACTGCCGGTTGACCGAGGGTGCCTACTTTCTAACATTCCGCGATTCCGCCCGCCCGTCGCTCCGGATACCGGGTGGGCGCGTTTGTTCCCTGGCCAGAGGGGTGTGGCGGCGGGGAGGTGGGCAGGTACACCTGTACGAACTCGGACGACCGGGACGGCAGTCGGCGGCAGAGGGGCGTGTGTGACGTGACGGAACAGAGCGAATGGCGGTTCTCCGACGACCGGGGTCAGCAGTCGGCGGCGCCCCGGCCGCCGGAGCGGGTGCTCGCCTATGTCCAGGCCGGGGCCACCCTGTGGGACCTGGGCGTCCGGCCGGTCGGAATCTTCGGTTCCGACCACGACGGCCCGGACCCCGACCGGGCCAAGGCCGGGACGCTGCCGCTGCACGAGGTCGACTACGTCGGTGCGGGGAGCGGCCTGGACGTGGGGCGGCTGCTGAGTGCCGGACCCGACCTCGTGGTGGCCGTCAGCTACGGCAACGGTCATGTCTACGGGCTCGCCCCGGAGACCGCCAAGCCCCTGGAGGAGCGGGTCCCGGTGGTCGTCATCGACGTCGGCCAGGCCCGTACGTTCGCCGAGATCGGAGACCGGTTCGCCGAGCTGGCGCGCTCGCTCGGCGCGGCGGGCCGGGCGGACGCGGACCGGGACCTGGACGCCGCCCGGGCCCGGCTGCGCGTCGTCGCCACCTCCGCCGACACGCCCCGGGTGCTCGCCCTCTCTCCAGCCGGGCCGGACCAGGCGCATGTCGCACGTCCCCGGATGTGGCCGGAACTGGGCGTCCTCACCGAACTGGGCGTCCAGGTCGTGGAACCGGCCGAAGGCTCCGGTGCGAACTGGTCCACGCTTGACCGGTCGGACACCTTCGCCCTGCGTCCCGAGGTGATCCTGACCGACATCCGCGCCCACGCGGGTTCGCTCGACGCGCTGCGGGGGAGCGACGCCCGCCCGACGCCCGTCGTTCCGTGGAATCCGGAGCCCCTGTACGGCCCCCGCGACCACGCCCGGTTCCTGGGCCTGGTCGCGGACGCCCTGGAGGCCGCGCGGGCGCGTTGACGCGCAGCGGAGTTACGGGGCGGTTCTACGGGGCCGGGCTCTGCGGGGCGGGGACGAGTCCGTCGGCGACCAGGCCGGCGAGCACGGCCTCGCCCAGCGCGTGGACCGCGGACTGCGGGCGGACCATCACGGTGAACTCCTTGATCCGTCCGTCCTCGTCCAGGTGCAGCAGGTCGATGCCGTGGATCTCCCGGCCGCCGACGGTCGCCCGGAAGAGCAGGACCGCCGACGGGGCCTCGGTCCCGTCGGCGGTCGTCTGCGAGGCGCCCGCGAACTCGCCGACGTAACGGAAGTCCTCGAAGGTGCGCAGCAGGACCCCGAACAGGCCGAGCACCATCGGCCTGCCTTCGAACGGGCCGAATTTCACCGGGCTGTAGAGCCGGACGTCCTGGGTGAACAGATCGTCCAGGGCACTGAGGTCGCGGCTGTCGACGGCGGCGCGGAAGCGGTCCACTGCGGTGGTCATGTGTCCTCCTCGATGAGGCGCGTCCTCGTTGGGGCGCTCTGCATAGTCATGAAAGTGACTAGTCAGTTTCATGACTATCATGAGGCTCGGTGTTCCGGACAGGGGTGCGCCGGGGCGCGGGAGAGAGTGAGGCGGTCCGATGGCGTTGCGTCATGCCGTGCTGGCGGCGCTGCTCGACGAGGAGTTGAGCGGCTACCAGGTGACCAAGGCGTTCGCGGTGGGCGTCGCGAACTTCTGGCACGCGCTGCCGCAGCAGGTGTACGCGGAGCTGGCCAAGCTGGAGAGGGAGGCCCTGGTCGCCGGGCGGGAGGTCGTCCAGGAGGCGCGTCCCAACAAGCGGCTGTTCCGCGTCACCGGCGAGGGGCTGGCCGAGCTGGAGCGGTTCGCGGCGGCCGCCGCCAAGCCCTCGTTCCTCCGTGACGACCTGCTGGTCAAGGTGCAGGCGGCCGATCACCTCGACTCCGAGGTGCTGATCGGACGGCTCCTGGAGCGGGCCGCCTTCGCCGACGCCAAGGCCGCGTCGTTCGAACAGCTGCTGCGCGTCATGCGCGGCGACCGCGACGAGGCGGAGTTCCTGCTGCGAGGGGCGCGGGTCGGCCCTTACCTCACCTGCCGCCGGGGGCTGGACTTCGAGCGCGCCAACCGCGACTGGTGCCGTGAGGTGGTGGCGGTGCTCCGGGCGAGGCGGGGGGCCGGGCCGGGGTCCTGAGCGGACCGCTCCAGGATTTTCCAAAAAATATTCTGCAAAAATACTTTGGGAAAGTGTCCTCGTCGTCCTACGCTGACGCCATGGACAGCGACGACGACCACCGCGTGCTCGATCCGGCGCAGGACGGGGCCGCCCTCAAGGCCCTCACCCACCCCTTGCGCCTCACGCTCCTCGGCCTGCTGCGGCAGCACGGACCGGCCACCGCGAGCGAGCTGGCGGCCAGGACGGGGGAGTCCTCAGCCTCCACGAGCTACCACCTTCGGGTGCTCGCGAAGTACGCGTTCGTCACCGAGGCCGACCACCGGGACGGCCGGGAACGGCGCTGGAAGTCCGTGCACGACATGACCTCGTGGAGCAACGAGGCGATGCACCGCAGCCCCGGCGGCAGCACGATCCTCAGCGTCCTGCGCCGCCGCCAGGTCGAGCACCTCCAGCAGTCGCTGGACCGCCACGAGGCGGACCTGGAGAGCGGCCGGCTGGGCCAGGAGTGGCAGGAGCCGTCGGGCGTCAGCGACTCGATGCCCCGGCTGACCCCCGAGTCGCTCGCCGAGCTGTGGGAGGTTCTCCGGGCGAAGACGGACGAGCTGACCGCCCGCGACGCGGGCGACCCCCGCGCCGAGCAGGTCGTCCTGTTCACCGCCGGACTCCCGCTGGCCCCGGACCCGGTGGCCGGGCCGGACCGTGCGGCGGCCGCCGCTGGACCCGACGAGGCGGCCGCCCCTGGACCCGGCGCGGTGTCCGATGCGTCCGATGCGGGGGACGCCATATGAGCGGCGTGACCGGCGCGGCGGATGTGCCCGCCCCCGCACCCACCGGGCCGGGCCTGGACGAGGCGACCGCGCGTCGCCGGTTCGTCGCCGTCTCCTTCCTCTTCTGGCTGCCCATCGGCATGAGCCTCGCCCCCGCCGTGCTCCTGTTCACCGAACGCGGTATGGGCCTCGCCGCCGTCGCGGGCTTCTTCGCCGCGCACTCCCTCACCGCCGCCGCGATGGAGCTGCCCACCGGAGGCTTCTCCGACGTCATCGGGCGGCGTGCCGTCCTCGCCACCGCCGGACTCCTCAACCTGACCGCCCTGACCCTGCTCGGACTCACCACCGCCGCCTGGGTGTTCATCCTCGGCATGGTGTTGATGGGCTCGGCGCGCGCCCTGTCCAGCGGCCCCGCCGAGGCCTGGTACGTCGACACCGTGCACGCCGCCGCCGGACCCGACGCCGATGTGCGCACGGGTCTGGCCCGGGGCAGCTCGGCGGTCTCCGTCGCGCTCGCCCTCGGCACGCTCCTCGGCGGCGCGCTGCCCTGGCTGCTCGGCCTCGGCCCCGACCCGGGAGCCTGGCTCACCGACGCGACCTCCGGGCTCGTCCTGCCGCTCTCGGTGCCCGCACTCCTCGGCGCGGTCGTCGAAGTCGTCTTCGTCCTCCATGTCCTGCGGGCCCTGTCCGAACCGCCCCGGCCCAAGGCCACCCCGCGCACCATCCTGAGCGGCGTGCCCGCCGCCGTCGCCGAGGGGCTGCGGCTCGGCGCCCGGGACGTCCTGGTCCGCCGCGTACTGCTGGCCGCGAGCGCCGCCGGGGCCGCGCTCGCCACGCTCGAACTCCTCACCCCCGGCCGGGCCGCCGCGCTCACCGGGGCCGCCGAGTCCGGAGCCGTACTCTTCGCCGGACTCGCCTGCGCCGGGTTCGTCTGCTCCGCCCTGGGCAGCCAACTCGCCCCGGCAGCGGCCAGATGGACCGGAAGCAGCGAACGCGCGGTGCTCGTGGGTCTCGGGGCGGGCGCGGCGGGTCTGGCCCTGCTCGGGATCACGGCCTCCACCGCCTCCTCCACGGACGCGTTCGCCACGGCGACGGCCGCCGCCGGATACGGGCTCGTCTACCTGGGGCTCGGCATCGCGGGTCCCAACGAGAACGACCTGCTCCACCGCCGCGTCGACTCCTCGGGCCGGGCCACCGCGCTCTCCGTGCAGTCGCTCGCCCTCCAGTTGTGCGGCGCGGCCGCCGGACTCGTCGCCGGAGTGCTGCCGCTCGGCCCGCTGCCCTGGCTGCTGGCCGCCGCCGTCCTGCTCGCGGGCGCCCTCCTGTGGTTCCGCCGAGCCGCCCCGGAGCCCCCGGAGAATGCCAGGCTTGACCAGGACACCCCCATCGCGGCACCTCAGGAGGCCAGGCCCCATGCTCGACCCCGGTGAACTGCTGGTCATCGGCGAGTGCGTCGCCGACATCGTCCGGCTGCCGGGCGAGGCCGACGTGGTCCACCCGGGCGGCAGCCCGGCGAACGTCGCGTACGGACTGGCCCGGCTCGGCCATGACGCAACCCTGCTCACCCAGCTGGGCCCCGACGCTCACGGGCGGCTCATCCGGGACCATCTGGCGGCCGCCGGGGTCGGGGTCCGTACCGACGGTTCCACCGGGCCCACCCCCACCGCCGCAGTCACCCTCGACGCCGACGGGCACGCCACGTACACCTTCGCGATCGGCTGGACCCTGGGGCCGGTGGCGCTGGAGCGGCCGCCGGTCCATGTGCACACCGGCTCGATCGCGTCGGTCGTCGAGCCCGGAGCGGCGACCGTCCTGGCCGGCGTGGAGTCGCTGAGGGCGGGTGCCACCGTGAGCTACGACCCCAATGTGCGGGCCGAGTTGATGGGCGAGCACGCCCCGGCGGTGGCTCGCGTCGAGCGCTGTGTCGCACTCAGCGACGTGGTGAAGGCCAGCGACGAGGACCTGGCCTGGCTCTACCCGGGCGAGGAGGCGGAGCGGATCGCCGAGCGGTGGCTCGCCGCCGGGCCCGCGCTGGTCCTCGTCACCCGGGGCGGCGCGGGCGCGTTCGCGGTGTTCGACGGTGGCCGCGCCTCGGCCGAAGCGCTGCCCGTCACCGTCGTCGACACCGTCGGAGCGGGCGACGCGTTCATGTCCGGCACTCTGCACGCCCTGGCCCGGCACGGGCTCCTCGGCGCGGCGGGCCGGGCCGGGCTGCACGCCGTCGGCCGGGACATCGTCACCGACGTCCTGGGCCGTGCGACCGCTTCCGCAGCCGTGACCGTCTCCCGTGCGGGAGCCAGCCCTCCCGACGCCGTCGAGCTCCGGGAGATCCGGGCCCGCAACTGACTGATCGTCATGACCCGTTCGGCGCAGTCGAACGCACCCTCGTGAGACGTTCCGCCGTTCGTCAACCGGTCGCAGTACGACAACGGGATCGGGGCAGCGGGTGGCATCGGGGCAGCGGGTGGCGAGGAGACGGACGGCCGACAGCGGTACGGAGCCGGGGGCGCGGGCGGGCGCCTTAGCGGCCGGGGCGCGCACGGCGCTGTTGGAGAGCGTGGCGGGCTGGGTGCCGGGGGAGCCCGTCGGCAACGACCGGCTGCCCCTCGACTGGGACGTGGACGACGCCTGGGTCCGCCGCCGCACCGGAATCGGCAGCAGGCACCGCGCCGGGCCCGGGGTGGCCACCGGCGACCTCGCCTACGAGGCGGCCTCCCGGCTGATCGCGGGATACCCGGCGGCCGGACCCGTGGATGCCGTGCTCCTCGCCACCGCCACCCCCGACCACCTCTGCCCCGGCACCGCCCCCGCCCTCGCGGCCCGGCTCGGGCTCGGCACCGTACCGGCGCTGGACATCGCCGCCGTGTGCAGCGGCTTCGTCTACGGACTCGCCGTCTGCCACGGGCTGATCGCCTCGGGCCTCTTCGAGCGGGTCCTGCTGGTCGGCGCCGACGTCTACTCGACCTGGCTCGACCCGGCCGACCGCTCGGCGGGCGTCGTCTTCGGCGACGGGGCGGGCGCGGCCCTAGTGGCCGCCGGGCAGTCCGGCGATCCCGGCGAGCTGCTCGCGTTCGACCTGGGCAGCGACGGCACCGGCTACGACCTGATCACGGTCCCCGGCGGCGGCGCCCGTGCCCGGTCCGGCCGGAAGCCGTCGGAGCCGGACGACGCGTACTTCCGCATGCAGGGCGGCACCGTCTACCAGCACGCCGTCGAGCGGATGACCGGGTCGTGCCGCACACTCCTGGACCGGGTCGGCTGGGACCCGGCCCAGGTCGACCGGTTCGTGCCGCACCAGGCCAACGCCCGCATCCTGAGCGCCGTCGCCGACCGGGTCGGCATCGCACCGCAGCGCTGCGTCACCCACCTGGAGCGGGTCGGCAACACCGGCGCGGCCTCCATCCCCCTCGCCCTGGCCGACGCGGCGGACCATGGGCTGCTGCGGGGCGGCGACCGGGTGTTGATCACCGCGTTCGGGGGCGGGCTGACCTGGGGTTCGGCGGCCCTGCGCTGGCCGGGGACGCCGCAGACGATTTCCACGGATTCTACGGAAGGAACACAGCATGTCGCTCCCCGCTGATCAGGGCACCGAGGCCGGAGCCGGCACCGCGATCGCGGTGACGGGGGTCGGTCTGGTGACACCCGCAGGGGCGGACGAGCACAGCTTCTGGGAGGGGCTGTGCTCCGGGCACTCCACCGCCCGGCGGTGCGAGGAACTGGCCGGTCTGCCGGTCGACTTCGCCTGTCCGGTCGACGGCATCGACCTGGACGCGGCGGTGGGCGGCCGGTCGGTGTGGCGGATGGCCAGGTTCGTGAAACTGGCCGTGGTGGCCGCCCGGCAGGCCGTCGCGGACGCCGGACTCGACCCCGCGCGGTGGGACGGCACCCGGGTCGGGGTGGTCCTCGGCGTGGGCGTCGGCGGTGTCTCCGTGCTGGTGGACAACGCGGCGAAGCTCGCGGGCTCGGGCCCCGACGCGGTCTCCCCGCTGCTCGTCCCGATGATGATCCCCAACGCGGCGGCGGGCGAGGTCGCCATCGCGCTGAAGGCGGGCGGCCCGAGCCTCGCCCCCGCGACCGCCTGCGCCTCCGGGGCCACGGCCATCGCAGTCGCCCGCGACCTGCTGCTCGGCGGTGGCTGCGACGTGGTGGTGGCGGGCGGCGCCGAATCGGTGCTGACCCCGTTGGTGGTGACCGCCTTCGCCCGGATGGGCGCCCTGTCCACCCGCACCGGCGACCCGGCGGGGGCCTCGCGCCCGTTCGCCGCCGACCGGGACGGCTTCGTCATCGGGGAGGGCGCCGCCATGCTCGTCCTGGAGCGGGCAAAGACGGCCCGCGCCCGGGGCGGCCGTCCGCGCGCCCTGCTCACCGGGGCCGGGTCCAGCACGGACGCCCACCACCCCACCGCCCCGGCCCCCGACGGCCAGGGCGCCCAACGGGCCGTGCAGGCCGCCCTGGACCAGGCGGGCTGGGCGCCCGGCGACGTCGACCACATCAACGCCCACGGCACCTCCACGCCCCTGAACGACGCCATGGAGGCCACCCTCATCTCGCGGCTCTTCCCGCACCGCCCGCCGGTGACCGCGCCCAAGGGCGTCGTCGGACACACCCTGGCGGCGGCGGGCGCGATCGAGGCCGTGGCCACGGTCCTGACGCTGGAACATTCCGTCATTCCGCCGATCGCCAACCTGGACGCGCTCCCCGACGCGTTCCCGCTCGACTGCGTGCTGAAGGAGGCCCGCCCCCGGCGGATCGAGACGGCCGTGAGCCACTCCTTCGGCTTCGGCGGACACAACGTCGCGCTGGCCTTCCAACGCACCTGATCCGTACGGCCGTTTGGGACGGCGAGGGGTGTCCTCGCCGTTCCTTGATCGTTCCCATACCGTGACCGTAACCACGAACGACGCGGCCCCGCCGTCCACGAACGACCTGCTCACCGGCGTGCTCTTCGGACCGAACTTCCGCCGGGAGCACGGCTTCTGGCGGCGACTGCTCACAACAGAACCGTTTCGCCGCCCCGGTGGCGGCACCCCTGACGAACGGCTCGCCCTCTCCTACCACCGGCTGCGCATTCTCAACAACGCGCTGGACAGCGGCGCGAGGCTGGCCGCCGACCCCCGGGCACTCGCCGCCCTGCACGAGTGGCTGGGCCCGGTCGACCCGGCGCTGACCACCGTCGCGGGCATCCACTACAACCTCTTCCTCGGCAGCCTCCTCGACCATGACCCGGGCACACTCCGTGATCTGTCGGACTACCTCGAACTGCGGCGCGTGGGCACCTTCCTCTGTACGGAGGTGGCCCACGGCAACGACGCGGCGGCCGTCGAGACGACCGCGACGTACGACCGCGAACGCGACGGCTTCGTCCTGCACACCCCGCACGCCGGGGCGCAGAAGTTCATGCCCAACACCAGCCCCGCCGGCGGTCCCAAGTCCGGTGTGGTGGCGGCGAGGCTGCTCGCCGACGGCGCCGACCACGGCGTCTTCCTCTTCCTCGCCCCCCTCACCGACGACGTCCGCGCCCTGCCGGGCGTACGGGTGCGGCGGCTGCCCGCCCGGATGGGCTCGCCGGTCGACCACTGCCTGACTTCCTTCGACCGGTACTTCGTCCCGCGTGACGCGCTGCTCGACGGCGCGCAGGGGCGGATCGGCGAGGACGGCCGGTTCACCAGCGAACTGGCCAACCGCAGAAGGCGGTTCCTCGCCTCCATCGGCCGTGTCACCCCCGGCAAGCTCTCCATGAGCGCCTGCGCGGTCGGTTCCGCCCGGGTCACCCTGGCCATCGCCGTCCGTTACGCGGGCCACCGGCTGATCACCGGATCGCGGGCCGCGCAGCGCGTCCCCGTCTACGCCCACCGCACCCACCACGGGCCGCTGGCAAACGCGATGGCGACCGTCTTCGCGATGAGCCTGCTGCACCGCAGGGCGCTCGACCGCTGGGAGTCGGCTCCCGAGGCCGACCGGGACGAGGCGGAGCGTCTGGTGGCCGTTGCCAAGGGCTGGATCACCTGGCAGGCACGAGGCGTCATCGTCGAGTGCCGCGAGAGGTGCGGGGCCCAGGGGCTGCTGGAGAACAACGGCATGACCGAGCTGTTCACCGGTATCGAGGGCGCGATCACCGCCGAGGGCGACAACCTGGCCGTGCATGCCAAAGCCGCCGCCGAGATGCTGTTCAGCGCGACCACCAGGGAGGCGGCGGTGGACGAAGGGCCCGGCGACCTCGACGAGCCCGCGTTCCTGGACCGGCTGCTCACGGCCGTGGAGGACCTGTGGTTCGCCCGCGCCCGCGAGCGGATGAGCGCCGCCCCGCCCGGCGACCGGCTCGGCCGCTGGAATGCCGCCTCCCCGGCCGCGCTGCTCGGCGTCGAGGCGTACGGCTACCGGCAGGCGGGCGAGGCGTTCGAGCAGGCCGTGGCCTCCCTGCCGGAAGGGCCCGCGCGTGATCGGCTCACGGAGCTCCGGCGGCTGTTCGCGCTGCGGTGGATCGCCCGCAACAGCGGCGACCTGCTCGCCACCGGACGGCTGACCGCCGATCAGGTCACGTTTCTCCCCGACGCGGTGGAGGACGCGATCGCGGCCGTGGCCCGGCACACGCCCGCCCTGGTGGAGTCCTTCGCCCTGCCGGAGCGGCTGATGTCGGACTGGCCGATCGCCGGGCCCGGTTACGCGGCGGTCTACGACGACCCCGAGGGGCCCTGGCACCGGGGCCGCACGGCCGGAGCCCGGGGGCGTCCCGGGGAGTTCCGGCGTCCCGCCCGCGGCAGCGGGAGGCGCCCGCTGCGCGAGAGGGTGGCGGCGCTGGGTGTCCGCGGGGTCCTGCTGGCGTACTGGGGAACCACGTCCATGGTCTCCCGATGGTTCGAGAAGTCGCAGGTGAGCGTAGACGAATCGGTTCGCCCCAGGGCGTAACCGGAAGATCGTCTTCCAGTTACTTCGGCGGTGGGTTGCCGCGTTCGGCCACCTGCCGTTCCAGCGACGCCGATCACACGACGCCGATGACATACAGAGGAAGAGGAATCACCGTGAAGACCATCCACCCGAAGATCACCGAGGTGCTGACCGAGACGTTCAAGGTGCCCGCGGCCGAGATCCTGCCGGAATCCACCATGGACAGCCTGGAGATGGACTCCCTGGCGGTGGCAGAGTTCGCGGTCATCATCAAGGAGACCCTCGGCGTCGACGCCGACTCCGAGAAGCTGTACAAGGACGCCACGCTGGCCGACGTCTCCGCGTTCATCGACGCGGCCGTCGGCGGCGCGGCGGCCGGGGCCACGGTGCCGGTGAGCAACACCCGATGAAGCGACCCGCCATCGCCGTGACCGGCCTGGGAATGATCACCCCGGTCGGCACCACCACCGACACCACCTGGGACGGGGTCCTGGCCGGGCGGTCGCCCGCCCGGACCGTCCCCGAACTCGACGGCTGCGCGGTCGACTTCGCCTGCACGGTATCCGGCATCGACCTGGACGACGCGGTCGGCGGACGTACGGCCTTCCGTATGGGCCGGTACGTCAAGTTCGCCGTACTCGCCGCCCGGGAAGCGGTCGCGGACGCCGGACTCGACCCGGCGCACTGGGACGGAGCCCGGGTCGCCGTCGTCGTCGGCACCAGCAGCGGAGGCTCGGCCGGACTCACCGAACAGGCCGTCGCCCTGGAACGGAGGGGGCCCGAGGCCACCTCGCCCTCGGGCATCCTGCTCACCATCCCGAACATGCCCGCGGCCGAGATCGCCATCCGGATGAAGGCCACCGGGCCCAGCCTGGCGCCGTGCACGGCCTGTTCGTCCGGGGTGACCGCGCTGTCCGTGGCCCGGGACCTGCTGACCCTCGGCCGGTGCGACATCGCGATCGCCGGGGCCACCGAGTCGATCGTGTTCCCGGTCGCCATGACAGGCCTCGCCCGCTCGGGCGCGGCGGCCCCGCGGGACGGCGACCCGGCCCGCCTCTGCCGCCCCTTCGCCGCCGACCGGGCCGGACTCGTCATGGGGGAGGGCGCCGCCGTCATGGTCCTGGAACGGGCCGATGAGGCGCGCGCCCGGGGGGCCGCGCCCCGGGCCCTGATCACGGGCGTCGGGGAGACCACCGACGCCCACCACCCCACCAGCCCGCACCCCTCGGGGGACGTCGCTCGGGCGGCCGTGGACGCCGCGCTGCGCGACGCGGGCTGGCGCGCCGAGGACGTCGGCCATGTCAACGCGCACGGGACGGCGACCCCCCAGGGCGATGCCACCGAGGCCGCCCTCATCGCCCGGGCCTACCCGCACCGGCCGCCCGTCACCGCCCCCAAGGGCGTGCTGGGCCACTGCATGGGGGCGGCCGGGGCCATCGAGACCGGTCTGACGATCCTCACGCTCCAGCACGGGCTGATCCCGCCGATCGCGAACCTGGACGCCCCGGCCCCCGGGTTCGACATCGACTGCGTCACGAAGACGCCGCGCGAGCTGCCCGTCCGGCGTGCCGTCAGCCACTCCTTCGGCTTCGGCGGCCAGAACGCGGTGATCGCCCTACAGGCGCCGTAACGCCGTAACGCCGTAACGCCGTAACGCCGTAACGCCGTAACGCCGTAACGCCGTAACGGAAGCCGGCGGGCCGGTGCGGCGGGACGATCCCGCGCCGCACCGGCCCGCCCGGCCGCCTTCCCGGACGTCGTCCGCAGCGCACCCTCACCGCCTCTGATTCTGCGCGAAGGCGCGTGATAGCTTGCCGGGGCCAGTCGAACCCCAACGACGGGGTCAGGGAATCCGGTGCGAAACCGGAACTGACGCGCAGCGGTGAGGGGGACGGGCGGGGCCACGGCCACTGGAGTACTCACCTGCTCCGGGAAGGCGTCCCGCCCGGACGAACCCGAGTCCGAAGACCTGCTGGCGCCCGCGCCCCGCACCGGGGCACGGGAACCGTACGACGGGCTCCGCGGCTGGGCCCAGAGACACCGAGGTCCTTTCGTGCTGCCCACGGCCCTGCCCGCCCCGATACGCACCGCTGCCCTGTTCGCTGCGGGACTCGTCCTGCTGACGGCCTGCGGCACCACCACCGACCAGGCCGCCGACGGCGGCGGCAAGGCCGACGGCTATCCGGTCACCCTCAAGAACTGCGGGCGCACCGTCACGGTCAAGGCCCCGCCGCAGCGCGCCGTCTCGGTCGACCAGGGGTCGACGGAGATCCTCCTCTCGCTCGGCCTCGCCGACCGCCTCGCGGGCAGCGCCACCTGGAGCGACCCGGTCATGAAGGGCCTGGAGAAGGCCAACGCGCGCGTCGAGCGGATATCCGAGAACCGGCCGTCGTCGGAGAGGGTCCTCGACAAAGAACCCGACTTCCTCAGCGCCTCCTTCGCCTCGACCCTCGCCAAGGGCGGCGTCGCCCCCCGCGAGCAGTTCGAGAAGCTCGGCGTCCCCACTTACATCTCGCCCGCCGACTGCACGGGCAAGGACAACAGCGGCGGCGGCGACGGAGCCCGTACCGCACCCCTCACCATGGACAGCGTCTACACGGAAGTCCGCGAACTGGCCCAGGTGTTCGGGGTGCCCGAGCGTGGTGACGCCCTGGTGAAGAAGCTCCAGGCGCGGGTGGAGAAGGCCACCGAGGGCATCGACGCCTCCGAAGCGTCACTCCTCTACTGGTTCTCCGACTCCAAGGCCCCCTACCTCGCGGGCTGCTGCGGCGCCCCCGGAGTCATCACCAAGGAACTCGGCGCGAAGAACGTCTTCGACGACACGCACGACGAATGGCCCCAGATCAGCTGGGAGACCGTCGCCGACCGCAACCCCGACGTCCTGGTCATCGGCGACCTGAGCCGTACGATGCAGACCGCCGAGAGCGCCGAGAAGAAGATCGAGTTCCTTGAGTCCAACCCGGTCACCAAGACCATGGACGCCGTCAAGAACCGCCGTTACGTGCTGCTCAGCGGCCAGGCGATGAACCCGACCATCCGCACCGTGGAGGGCCTGGAGCGTGTCGCGGCCGGGCTGCGCGACTTCGGCCTCGCGGGTTGAGTACGGGCAGCCGTACGGCCGGGGAGCGGGCCGGCACACCGCCCCTCACCGACCGGCCCCGCCCGGCCCGCGGCGGCGGGCCGCTCGCCGTGCTGCTCTGGGTCGGCGGCCTCCTGCTCCTGCTGCTCTCCGTCGCGGTCGCCGTGACCATCGGGCCCGCCCGGATCTCCGTGCCCGACGTCTGGTCGGCCGTCGCCGCCCACCTCGGGATCGGCGACTCGGAGCTCAGCCCGATCCGGGACGGCATCATCTGGAACCTGCGGATGCCCCGGACCCTGCTCGCCGCCGTGTGCGGCGCGGGGCTCGCGGTGTGCGGGACGGTGATGCAGTCCCTGCTGCGCAACCCGCTGGCCGACCCGTTCGTCCTCGGCGTCTCCTCCGGCGCCTCGACCGGGGCGGTCGTGATCGTGGTGCTCGGCGTCGGCGGGGGAGCGGTGTCCCTGTCCGCCGGGGCCTTCGTCGGGGCGATCTGCTCCTTCGCCCTGGTGCTGCTGCTCAGCCACACCCTGGGCGGCACCACCGACCGGGTCGTGCTCTCCGGCGTCGCCGCGATGCAGCTCTTCTCCGCCCTCACCTCCTTCGTCGTGATGACCTCCGCCGACGCCGAGCAGACCCGCGGGGTGCTGTTCTGGCTCCTCGGCTCGCTCGGCGGCGTCGGCTGGAGCGAGGTCGCGTTCTGCTCCGCCGTCCTCGCCGTCTGCCTGGTGGTCTGCCTGGCCCACGCCCGTACGCTCGACGCCTTCGCCTTCGGGCAGGACGCGGCCGCGGCGCTCGGTGTCGACGTGGGCCGCACCCGGATCGTGCTGCTGTGCACCACCGCCCTGCTCACCGCCGCCCTCGTCAGCGCGGCCGGGGCGATCGGCTTCATCGGGCTGGTCCTGCCGCACGCCGCCCGTGCCCTGACCGGTTCGGGCCACCGGCGACTGCTCCCGGTCACCGCGCTCGCCGGGGCGGTGTTCCTGGTGTGGGTCGACACCCTCGCCCGGACCGTCCTGGACCCGCAGGAGGTGCCGGTCGGCGTCGTCACCGCCCTGATCGGCGTCCCGGTCTTCGTCCTCGTCCTCTACCGCACCCGGAGAACGACATGACGCACACCGCCGCCCCCGCCCACGGGCTGAGCGCCGAGCTGGTCAGCAGGAAAGCGGGCGGGCGGCTCATCCTCGACGGGGTCGACATCGCCCCGCCGCCCGGCGCCACCGTCGGGCTCCTCGGCCCCAACGGCTCCGGCAAGTCCACCCTGCTGCGGATTCTCGCGGGCCTCCTCGCCCCGGCCACCGGGGTCGTCACCCTGGACGGCCATCCCCTCGCCGGTCTCGGCCGCCGTACCGTCGCCCGCCGGATCGCCGTGGTCGACCAGCACGCGGTCACCCAGGTCGACCTGAGCGTCCTGGACGTCGTACGCCTGGGCCGCATCCCGCACCGGCGCGCCTGGTCCGCCCCGGACCGCACCGACGAGGAAGCCGTCGCCGACGCACTGCGGCGCACCGGCCTCGCCGACCGGTCCGGGCAGTCCTGGCACACCCTGTCCGGCGGTGAACGCCAGCGCGTCCAGATCGCCCGCGCCCTGGCCCAGCAGCCCCGCGAACTCCTCCTGGACGAACCGACCAACCACCTCGACATCCAGCACCAGCTGGACCTGCTCGCCCTGGTCGCCGCCCTCCCCGTCACCAGCGTCATCGCCCTGCACGATCTCAACCTCGCCGCGATGTTCTGCGACCGGATCACCGTGATGAAGGCGGGCCGGGTCGTCGCGGGCGGCACCCCGGCCGAGGTGCTCACCGAGGAACTCATCGAGGACGTCTACCGGGTGCGCGCCGTCGTCACCCCGGACGGCCCGGACGGGCGGCCCTCGGTACGGTTCCTGCCGCGCCGCTGACGAGGACGGCGGCGGACAGCCCGCCGGGCGGACTCGGAGGTACGAGCCCGCCCGGCGGCCGAGGACGTGGGAGCGGCCGTTGAGGCCACCGGTGACATAGCTGCGCGGTCAGCGGCGGCGGCCCTGGCCGAACTCGCCACCGGCGTCCTTGCCGGTGCCCATGTCCTTGCCGTCCGCGTAGTCGATCTTCTCCTTGCGGACCTCGGCGGAGACTTCCTTCTGCTCGGTGACCCGCTCGGTCTCCAGCCGGACCCGTTCCACCGGCACGGCCTCCTTGCGCACGGTGGCGCGCTCCGCGTGGAGCGTGACCTCGACGTCCTGCTCGCCGATGTCCGTGGTGCCGGTGGTCTTCTGGCCGGGCTGGAGCGGTTCGCGGACCACGCGTACCTCTTCGTGGGACACGGGCACGGTCCGGGTGACCTCCTCGGTCACCACGTACTTGTGCAGCCGTGCCTTGCCGCTCTCGTACTCCTCCGTGCCGACGTGCAGTTGCTCCTCGGAGCGGATCATCTCCCCCTTGCCGCTCATGTCGGCGGCCCGGGACGTGCCCGCTCCGGCACCCGCCAGCGGGCGTGCCGTGGTGGCGGCGTCCGTGTCGCGATGCCTGCCCGTACCACCACTGCCTGCCCCGGCCATGCCCGTTCCTCCTGCCGTGCCCGGACCGGCCGCTCCGGCACCCGTCCCCACCGTCGTGGCCTTCCCGGTCGCCTTGGCGCCCGGCGGCGTCCCGGCCGTTCCCGTCGTACGGGTCATGCCCGCAGCGGCCCCACCGGCAGCTCCGGCTGTCCCCGCGGCACCCGCGGCACCCATCGTCCCGGTCCCGGCTACGGTCGGCGCGTCCATGCCGGTCGGCCGGTCCTCCCCGAGATTGCCGGACTTCCGGTTCAGGCCGTAGTGCCGGTACAGCTCCTCCTCCTCGGCGACGGAGAGATGCGCGTCCGCGTCCACCCGAGGCGCGTCCTTGACGCTCTCCTTCGGATGCGCGACATGCAGATCGGAGCCCACTCGACGGGCTCCGGCGAGCGGTACGAAGCTCTCCTTCATGCCGAACAGGCCGGTCTTGACCGTCACCCAGTCGGGCTTGCCGGTGGCGTCGTCGACGTACACCCGGCCCACGCTGCCGACCTTCTCGCCCTTGTCGTCGTACACGGTCAGACCGTCGAGCTCTCCGGAATCCGTGAAACCGTCAGCGGCTCCCATAACCGATTCCTCCTCTCGGGCACGCCCTGTGGGTGGCTCCACCAGATGTGGCGCGTCCGGCTTCCATCGCGCCTCACCCGCATGGACGCTGCAACCGCCCGCCCGCCCGGGCCGCGCCCACGGGGCCTCCCGGGGCGGGCTCCCGGAGGCCCGGCGAGCGGTGCCGGGCGCGGTACGGCGGGGCGGTGCGGCCCCGACCCGGATTAGGCCGAACGGGTGAGGGCGCGGTGTCCGCGCGGGAGCGGCGCCGCCCGTACGTGGTCTGCGGGTGCCCGCATGGGATCAGGGGGTCCCCGCATAGGATCAGGGGGTCACGGCGACCTCAGGGAAGCCCACAGCCGACCCGCCGAGCCACCAGGAGTGCGCCATCCGTTCCGTAGGCGTCCACTTGCCCGCGCAACGCGGGGAACTGCGCGACCGGCACGAGGACGGGCACCGCCTCCACCACCTCCTCTGGCGGCTGGGCCCCGGTGTCCGGGTGTGCAGCAGCGCGGTTCTCGGCGGCGGCATCGGCCCCCGCGCCTGGATCATCAACGTCCAGGTCCCCGGCGGCTACCCCCGCCTCGACCCGGACCGCCACCTCGCCGAGATCGCCGCGGCGGAGGGGCTCACCGGCCCCGGCGCCGGGCTGATGACCGCGGCCGAGGTCGCCGCGTACACCACCGGGCACGACGGCGGCGTCGCCGCGACCGTCACAGCGGGCCTCGGCGTACGGGGGTGGGCGGCGGCCCCGGACGAGGGCGCGGGGTCGCCACACGGGCCCGGTACGGTCAACATCGTCGTCACCGTCCCCGTCGCCCTGTCCGACGCCGCCCTCGTCAACGCCGTCGCCACCGCCACCGAAGCCAAGGTCCAGGCGCTCCTGGACGCCGGACTCGACTGCTCCGGAACCCCCACGGACGCGGTGTGCGTCGCCTCCCCGGAACCGGGCCCGGCCGGCGGCGAACCCTTCGCCGGACCCCGCTCCGCCTGGGGCGCGCGGATCGCCCGGGCCGTGCACACCGCCGTACTGGCAGGCGCCCGCCCGGCGCGGTGAACGGGGTCGGTTCACCGTGACCGGATGCCGTACCAACGCGTCGAACAGAGAGCCCTGCGGGTGGTGCGCGGTCGCCTTCGGCCGCCTGAGACCCGAAGCGGACCACGATGTCCGCGCCGTGCTGGATCGTGCGGCGGGTTCCGTCCCGGCTCAGCGGGGCGTCGGCACCTCGGCGATGGAGCGGCCCGCCCACGCGGGGGCCGGTTCGGTGAGCCCGGCCAGCCGGGCCCGGACGGCTTCGGGGAACGGCGTGGTGCGGCCCGCCTGTTGGTCCACGTGGAGCGCGAGCAGTTCGCTCGTCGCGACCGGGGCGGCGTCCGGTTCCGGTACGGCGTCGGGCGAGCCGAGTGCGTACAGCTCGTGGCAGAGGCGCACCTTCTTCGCGTCCGTCCCCAACAAGCGCGTGCGGATGGCCAGATGAGTGCCCTCGGCCACGTCGCGGAGGTAGCGGATGTGGGACTCGACGGTGTAGAGCGAGCAGCCGGTGCTCTCGCGGTATCCGGCGTGCAGGCCGGTCTCGATCATCATGGCGTCGGTGGCGTGCCCGAAGACCAGGACGTAGAACGCCTCGCTCATATGGCCGTTGTAGTCGATCCATTCGGGCCGCACGGTCCGGCGGACCAGGGGGAGTTCCGCGCCGTCCCCGATCACGGTCGTCTCCTCCGCCACCGCTGTCTCCTCTGTCGCCGCGGGAGTCTGCTGCTCGTTCATCGGGTGGCCTCCTCGGCCGACCGGGGCAGGCGACCGGTCGCGCGCAGGACGTCGATCACGCCCCGGTCGCGCTCGGCCACCAGGTCCGCGATGCTCCGGCCGTCGGCCGCCTCCTCGCAGCCCGCGACCACCGCGTCGTACAGGGCGCGGTCCAGTTCGGGGGCTTCGAGCCGGGTCCAGGGTGACTTCAGTGAGGGACCGAAGTGGTCGAGCATATGGGCCATGCCTCCCTCGCCGCCCGCGAGGGCGAACGTCAGCATCGGGCCCATCACCGCCCAGCGCAGCCCCGGCCCCTCGGTGATCGACGCGTCTATCTCCGCCACGGACGCCTCACCGTTCGCGACCATGTGCAGGGCCTCCCGCCACAGGGCTTCCTGGAGCCGGTTGGCGATGAAGCCCGGCACCTCGCGGTCCATGGTGATGACGGACTTGCCCGCGGCCTCGTAGAAGCGCGAAGCCCACTCCACCGCCGCGGGAGCGGTCCGTTCGCCGCCGACGACCTCGACCAGGGGGATGAGGTAGGGCGGGTTGAAGGGGTGCCCGACGACGAGCCGTCCGGGGGTGGCGGCCTCGGTCTGCATGTCCGTCATCGGGTAGCCGGAGGTGGACGAGGCGATCACCGTACCGGCGGGTGCGGCGGCGTCCAGCCGGGCCAGCAGGTCGCGCTTGAGGTCCAGCTTCTCCGGGGCGCTCTCCTGGACGAACTGGGCCTGGGCGACGGCCTCTTCGAGTGTCGCGGCAACGGTCAGCCGGTCCGGCGACGCGCCCTCGGCCAGGCCGAGCTGCTCCAGCGCGGGCCATGCGGCGGCGATCAGGCGGCGCAGCCGGGCCGCCGCGTCGGGTGCCGGGTCCCAGGCGGTGACGTCGTAACCGCGGGCGAGGAAATGGGCGGCCCAGCCACCGCCGATCACCCCGGCCCCGATGCACGCGACACGGCGTACGTCCTCCGGGGCGCAGGGGGCGGGGGCGGGCACGGCGGCCGAGGGGGTGACAGACACGGACGGCACTCCAGAACGAGGTGGGGGGGGGAAGAGACGGGAGAGGTGGGAGAGGCGGGCGAGGCGGGAAAAGGGGGGAGAGGGGAGGAGAGGGGAAGGAAGAAGGAGGGAGGGAGGAGCGTCAGGTGCGCGGGCGCAGGCCGAGCTTCTTGCGGGCCTCGTCGGGCGTGGCGACCCGGGAGCCGAGGGACTCGGTGATCCCTACGGCGCGCTCCACCAGCTGGGCGTTGGTGGCCTTGACGCCCTTGCCCAGGTAGAGGTTGTCCTCCAGGCCGACCCGGACGTGTCCGCCGAGCAGGATCGACTGCGCGACCCACGGCATCTGCATCCGGCCGAGGGCGAAGCTCGCCCACTGGGCGCCGGTGGGCAGCATGTTGACCATCGACTGGAGGACGCCCGGGTCGGCGGGCGCGCCCCACGGGATGCCCATGCAGAGCTGGAAGACCGTGGGGTCGTCGAGCAGGCCCTCGGCGAGGAGCTGCTTGGCGAACCACAGCTGCCCGGTGTCGAAGATCTCCAGCTCGGGCCGGACCCCGAGTTCCTGGATGCGCTTCGCGCCGGTGCGCAGCATGTCGGGGGTCGAGACGTAGAGGTTGCTGCCGTCGCCGAAGTTGAGCGAACCGCAGTCCAGGGTGCAGATGTCGGGCAGCAACTCCTCGACGTGCGGCAGCCGTTCCAGCCCGCCGACCAGGTCGGTGCCCGGCAGCCGGCGGAGCGGGGCCTGCGGGTCGATCACCAGGTCCCCGCCCATTCCGGCGGTCAGGTTGATGACGACGTCCGTGCCGCTCTCCCGGATGCGCTCGACGACCTCGCGGTACAGGCGGGGGTCGCGGGAGGGCGCGCCGGTCTCCGGCTCACGGACATGGATGTGCACCACTGCCGCCCCGGCCCCGGCGGCCTCGACCGCGGACGCGGCGATCTGCTCGGGGGTCACCGGAACATGGGGGCTTCGGCCGACGGTGTCACCGGCTCCGGTGAGGGCGCAGGTGATGATGACGTCCTGGTTCACGGGCATGTGGGGGCGTCTCCTCTCGGGGAGTGGGGAGTGGGAAGTCTTCTGGGGAGTCTTCTTCGGAGGCGGGCGGGAGGTCAGGCACGCGTGGGCGCGCTGAGGCAGGCGTCCACATGGGCGAGCAGCGCGTCGTGCATGGACTGTGCGTCGGTGCCCGGACGGCCGGGCTCGGTGGCCAGGACCTGGGAGGCCAGCCCGTCGATCAGCGCGGTGAGGGCGAGGGCCGCTGCGTCCGCGTCGACCGGGCGGAACACGCGCTGTTCGATGCCGCGCCGGATCACGTCGGCTACCGTCTCCCGCCACTGGCGGTAGTACTCCACGTGGAGCCGTCCGACGGTGGTGGACCGGGCGGCCTCCGCCCACAGGTCGAGCCAGACGCACCACTGCCGCCGCTGCTGATCCGTGCGGGGAGTCTGGAGCGCGATCAGCAGGCGCAGCTCGTCCTCGGCATGGCGGGTGCCGGCCGTGGCCTCCGCACGGCGGCGGGTGTCCTCGTCCATGCACCAGCGCACGGCCGCTTCGAGGAGTTCGTCGCGGCCGGGGAAGTGGTAGTGGATCGCCGCGGTGCTCGTGTCGCAGGCCGCGGCGATGTCCGCGACCCGTACGGCGTGGAAACCGCGCTCGGCGATCAGCCGGACCGTCTCGCGCACGATCTGCAAGGGCCTGCCGCCCTCCGGTGCGGGCGAGGGCGGGCGCGGGTGGGACGGCGAACGTACGGGTGGCGGTGCCGCTTGCGTACCGGCCGCCGAGCCGAGGAGCCACCCGACGTCCACGCCGCCGATATCGGCGATACGGGCCAGCTCGGCGGCGGTGAAACGGCGCGTCCCGTTCAGGGAACGGGAGAGCTTCGACGGATCGATGACGATCCGCCGCGCGAACTCCCGGGCGCTCACCCCCGCCGCGTCGATCACTTGCCGGACCCGTGCGGCCACCTCGTCCTGCTGCATGGTCAGCCACCGTAACGGTGTGTTGAGAAAACCTCAATTCTGATGGGTTGGTAGCGGGCAAGTGGAGAGGCGTTGTGGTTCTGACTGATGCATCAGTCAGAACCACAACGCCTCTGCGGCCCGCGGTCCGCGGCGTGCGGGCCGAGGGCTCACTCCTGGGCGAGCATGGCGCTCCGCAGCCTGCCCAGCATGCGGTTCAGCAGCCGGGACACATGCATCTGCGATATCCCCAGTTCCGTGCCGATCTGCGCCTGGGTCATCTCGCGGCCGAAGCGCATGTCGATGATCCGGCGTTCGCGTTCGTCCAGTTCGTCCAGCAGCGGTGCGAGGGCGTGGAGGTTCTCGACGCTCTCCATCGCGGGATCCGGTTCGCCGAGCACATCGGCGAACGTCCGCCCCGCCGTCCCGTGGGGCCCGGCCTCGGAGGCGTCGGTCGGCATGTCCAGGGAACCCGCCGTGTACCCGTTGGAGGCGACGATGCCCTCCGTGACCTCGGACTCCTCGATGCCCAGGTGCTCCGCCAGCTCCGGCACGGTCGGGTCCCGGTCCAGGTCGCCCGCGAGCGACTCCTTCGACTTGGCGAGGTCGACCCGCAGCTCCTGGAGGCGCCGGGGCACATGCACCGCCCAGCTGGTGTCGCGGAAGAACCGCTTGATCTCACCCACGATGTACGGCACCGCGAACGAGGTGAACTCGACCTCCCGGGAGAGGTCGAACCGGTCGATCGCCTTGATCAGCCCGACCGTGCCGACCTGGATGATGTCCTCCATGTCCCCGCTGCCCCGGTTGCGGAAGCGGCCGGCGGCGAAGCGGACCAGGGACAGGTTCATCTCTATGAGGGTGTTGCGCGCGTACTGGTACTCGTGCGTGCCCTCGTCCAGCACCTGGAGACGGTCGAAGAAGAGGCGTGAGAGCCGGCGCGCGTCCATCGGGGCGACCTTCCCGGCGTCCTCGATCCACGGAAGCTCCTCCGTGGCGCCCGCCCGCTCCGGACCGGCGATCTGCGCACTGTGCTCCGTCATTCCGTCACGCTCCTCTGGTCGTAGGCCATGAGGTCTCGTCGCCTGCCCTGAGTCGGGGCTGTCATACGTGAAGGAGGGAGGTGATCTGGCCACGTGGCGCGAGTTGGCCGGAAACGAGCCCTGTTCGGCACTGAAGTGCCGTCACAGGGAGGGTGGGAGCCGCGGAGGCGCGCGGAACCGCCCCACCGGTACGGGGGAGCCCGGTGGGGCGGTCGCCACCAGAGTGCCACAGGCGGGGGGCAGTTGGGGCCCGACCGGCTTGTATCGGCCTAGGGATGAGTCGAATTCGCCGCTACTCCACGCGGCCGTGTGCCGCGCGCGGGGCGGCGGAGGGCCGGGCCGCCGGGGCCGGGCGGCGCGCTCGGTCGGCCGCGGTCTCATGAACGGCGGCCGGTCGTGGAATACGCGCCGTGGGCATCGGCCTTTCCCCTGGTGGGCGTGGCGTGCTCGACGCGGCCGTCCGCCGTCCGACGCCGACGACCCGGAAAGGCGCAACGTCCCGTGCAGTACCCCGGCAGCCCCACGGCACACCATCAGGTCCGCCCCGAGGCCGACCCGCCCTCCCCGTCCCGCCACCATCCGCTGGACAACCCGGCCCGGTCCTCCCTCACCGGCCCGCACGCCCACTTCGCCGTGCGCCGCGGGCGCATCCTGCGCTACCCCTTCGACGTCAGCCCGTGGCTGGCGCTCCCCGACGCCCCGGACGCCCAGGACTGGGCCGACGTCGCGGCGCTCGCCGGGGACACCGGCCCCATAGCCCTGACCGCGTTCCGGGAGCCGCCGCCGCACGACTGGGAGATCCTCTTCCGGGCCGAGGGCGTCCAGCTCGTCGACGAGTCGGTGGCCGCGGCCCCGGACCCGGAAGCGGTCCGGCTGGGCCCGGCGGACGTGCCGGAGATGCTGGACCTGGTGGCGCGCACCCGCCCCGGCCCCTTCCTGCCGCGCACCGTCGAGATGGGCGCCTATCTGGGCATCCGGCGGCACGGGGCGCTGGTGGCGATGGCAGGGGAGCGGTTGCATCCGCCCGGCTGGACCGAGATCAGCGGCGTCTGCACGGACGAGTCCGTACGGGGGCAGGGGCTGGCCGGCCGACTGGTCCTGGCGGTCGCGCACGGAATCCGCGAGCGCGGTGAAACCCCGTTCCTGCACGCGGCCGGGTCCAACACCGGGGCGATCCGGCTCTACGAATCGCTCGGCTTCCGGCTCCGCCGCCGGACGGAGTTCCTCTCCGCCCTCGCCCCCGCGAAGCTTCTGTAGGCCGAATGCCCCCGTAGGCCCTCGCTGCGCTGACCCGGCCCCCGCCCGGGGGTCGAAAGTCCCGGGTCACAGGTCCCGCCCGGGACCTTCGGCACCCCCTGAGGGTCCTAAGCCCTCCTGCGCCGACGCCCGGGTCCCGGTCAACTGGAAGGGACCGGCCGAAACTGCGGGCGGCGCCGACAGACCAGCGGGAGGACAGGCCGTGCCCATGAGGAACCTGCGCATGGCACGGAAGCAGCACACGGCACGAGGCCGGAACGCGGCCCGGAACCGGAATGCCGCCCTGCCCGGTACGGAAGCGGCCGTCGCCTCCGACACCGGCGTCATCGCGGCGTCCGCGAGCCGGATCGGCGACTGGCCGCTGGCCGCCGGGCTGGCGCTGCTGACCGTGCTGGTGGTGTTCCTCGACCACACGACGGGCGACGAGCTGCGAGTCGTTCCGCTGCTCGTGGTCGTCCCGGCCCTGGCCTCCGTCTACTGCACCCTCCGCCAGACGGTCTGGGTCGCGGTGTGGATGACCACGGTCGTCGTCGGGTTCCGGGTCGGCGCGGACGGAACCTTCTGGGACTTCGTCTTCGGCATCGGCTTCGCCGTGCTCGCCTGTGCCCTGGGCGTCGCCGCCTGCGCGGCCCGTATCCGGCACGCCACCGAGATGGCGCGGCTGCGCTCCGCCGCCGTCGCTCTGCAGCGCCAGATCCTGCGGCCGCTGCCCGTCGTGACCGATCACCTCTTCGCGTACGGGCTCTACGAGCCGATCGAGGAGGACCGCTTCGTCGGCGGCGACATCTACGAGGTCGTCGAGTCGCCCCACGGCACCCGGGTGATCATCGGGGACGTCCAGGGCAAGGGGATCGCGGCCATAGGGGCCGGGTTCGCGGCGATCGCCGCGTTCCGTGAGGCGGCGATCCGCGAGCCCACGCTCACCGGAGTGGTGGAGGCCCTGGAGGACGCCGTCGTCCGGCACAACGTCTTCTCCGCCCAGACGGGGGAGGCCGAGCGCTTCGTCACCGCGCTGGTTCTCGGGTTCGACGAGAGCGGCCGCGTGGAGGCCGTGAACTGCGGCCACCTGCCGCCGAGGCTCCTGCACGAGGGCCGGGCCTCGGCCGTCACGCTCCACCGGACGTACGTGCCCCTCGGCCTCGCCGGGCTCAGCAGGGAGATCCGTACGACCGAGTCGTTCGCCCTCCCGCCGGACGCGACGCTCCTCGTCGTCACGGACGGGGTGACCGAGGCCCGTGACGCCGCCGGGGCCTTCTACCCCCTGGACGACCGGGTCGGGCGCTGGGCGGGGCGGGGGCCGCGCGAACTGCTCGCCGCGCTCCACGCCGACCTGGAGGACTTCTCCGACGGCGTCCGGCGCGACGACATCGCCGCGCTCGCCCTGCGCCGGGCGCCGGCCGAGGACCGGCTGCGCCGACGGGCCGCCGCTGTCTGAGCGAGCACCCGGGCCCGCAGTCGTCCCCTGATGCCACTGCGCCCTGACCCGCACGAAGGCCGGAGCAACGGCCGGGCCGTCCGCCCCCGGCGAATGACCCGCCCCCACTCCCCGCGGCCCGCCCCGGTACCCCCGGGGAGAAATCCCCGGCACGGGTGGCGGCACCCCCGTACACTCGACGCCATGGGTTCGTACTACTACTTCCGCTGATTCCCGGCCCGGACGGCCGCCGCGCGCTCGCGAGCCGCGCGTGCCCTCGCCGTCCCCTCCGCCGTCCGGCATCCACGCCCCGCTTCCGCCGTGCCCCCGTGCGCGCTGTCGCGGGCCGTCACCCAGGGAACAGGCACCCATGCACCCCCAGCGCGACCGCGCTCAACTGACCCTCAAGGACGTCTCCAAGGCGTACGGGGACCGCTCCGTACTCGACCAGGTCACCCTCACCGTCCGGCCCGGCGAGAAGACCGCCGTGATCGGCGAGAACGGCTCCGGAAAGTCGACCCTGCTCCGGCTGCTGGCCGGGGTGGAAGCGCCGGACAGCGGTGAGATCACCGTTCGGTTCCCCGGCGGCACCGGCTACCTCGCCCAGACGCTCGACCTCGACCCGGCCGGGACCGTACAGGACGCCGTCGACGCGGCCCTCGCCGAACTGCGCGACCTCGAACACCGCATCCGCGCGGCGGAGGCGGCCCTCTCGGAGCGCAAGCCCGGCGACCCCGGGCCCACGGACGCGGAGCTCGCGGCGTACGGAGACCTCCTCACCGCCTACGAGGACCGCGACGGCTACCGGGCGGACGCCCGTACCGAAGCGGCTCTGCACGGCCTCGGCCTCGCCCGCATCACCCGCGATCGGGCCCTCGCCACCCTGTCCGGCGGTGAGCAGTCCCGGCTGGCCCTGGCCTGCGTCCTGGCCGCCGCCCCCGAACTGCTGCTGCTGGACGAACCGACCAACCACCTCGACGCACGGGCTGTCGGCTGGCTGGAGGAGCACCTGCGCGCCCACCGGGGCACCGTCGTCACGATCACCCACGACCGGGCGTTCCTGGAGCGCGTCACCACGGTGATCCTGGAGGTCGACCGCGACCTGCGCACGGTCGCCCGGTACGGGGACGGCTGGGACGGCTACCGCACCGCGAAGGCCGCCGCCCGCCGCCGCTGGGCACAGGAACACCAGGAGTACCTGGCGGATCTGGCCCGCACCGAAGAGCTGGCCGAGGCCGCAGGCCAACGGCTCGCGGCCACCGGCAAGGACCCCGGGCAGGGCTTCGGCAAGCACCGCCGCTCCCACGAGGCGAAACTGTCCGGCCAGGTCAGGGCCGCCCGCACCCGGCTGGAGGCCCTGCGTCGGACTCCCGTACCGGCCCCGCCCCGCCCGCCGGCCTTCACCGGCCGCCCGACGGAAACCGAGGGGACGGCCGTGTCCGCGGGCCGCGGCGCCGCCCCTCGGACGCTCCTCGAACTGGACTCCGTCTCCGTGGGCGACCGCCTCCACCTCCCCTCCCTGCGCGTGGAGTCCGGAGCGCGCCTGCTGGTCACGGGAGAGAACGGGGCGGGAAAGACCACGCTCCTGCGCGTCCTCGCGGGGGACCTGACGCCCGACACCGGCACCGTCCACCGCCGCGCCCGGGTCGGCTACCTCCCGCAGGAGCTGCCCGCCCGGCCGACCCGGCGCACCCTGCTCGCGACCTTCGCGGCGGGCCGCCCCGGCTTCCCCGACGAGTACGCCGACGAGCTCCTGGCCCTCGGCCTGTTCCGGCCCGAGGACCTGGCCGTGCCCGTCGCGGCACTCTCCATCGGCCAGCAGCGCAGGCTGTCGCTGGCCCGCCTGATGACCCGACCGGCCGATCTGCTGGTGCTGGACGAGCCGACGAACCACATCGCGCTCAGCCTGGTCGAGGAGCTGGAGGCGGCCCTCGACCAGTACCGGGGAGCGGTCGTCGTCGTCTCGCACGACCGCAGCTTCCGCGCCCGCTTCACCGGCGACGTCCTGGAACTGCGCAACGGCCGCCCGGCAGGGGCGACGCCGGTCTACGCCTCGGGGGAGGCGGCCGTCCCGCGCACCTGAGCGCGCAGCCGGTCGACGAACACCCGCTGGCCCGCGACCAGCCGCTCGGCGGCCACCTCCGGCGTACACCAGGCGAATCGGTCCATCTCCGGGAACTCCCGCTGTACGCCGGAGCCGCGCGGCCACTCCATCGTGAACGTCCCCGGCACCACGGACGCCACGTCGAGCTCAGCCTCGACCGCCCACACCGTCACCGTCTTGCCACTGCGCTGCCGGGCCTCGCCCAGCGCGATCCAGTCGCCGGGCGGGATGGGCACCCCCAGCTCCTCCACGAATTCCCGCCGTGCCGCCGCCTCCGCGTCCTCCTCCGGTCCGTACTCGCCCTTGGGCACCGACCAGGCGGCCGCCTCCCGCCCCGCCCAGAACGGGCCGCCCATGTGCCCGATCAGCACCTCGACGTCCCGCTCACCGCCGCTCCCGGTTCCCATGACCCGGAAGAGAAGAAGACCCGCGCTGCGCCTTCCTGTCGGCATATCACCAAACCCCTACGTCGTGGCCCCTACGTCTTGCGGTAGCCGTACGCCTCCGAGGCCGCCGCCTCCACCGCCGCGAGGTCGCCGCCCGCCGATGCGGTCACCACGGCGGCCACCGCACCCTCCACGAACGGCGCGTCCACCAGCCGGGTGTCCGGGGGCAGTTCGTCGCCCTCGGCGAGCATCGCCTTCACCGTGAGGACCGCACTGCCCAGGTCCACGAGGACCGCGACCCCGACGCCACGGTCCACCGATGCGGCGGCGCGGCCGATGAGCTCGGCGCTCGTACCGAGCCCGCCGTTCGGCAGCCCTCCTGCCGCCGCGACCGGTGCGGTCACCCCACCGGCGGCGAGCCCCCGGGCCAGCTCGGCCACCGAGTCGGCGACCGGGCCGCTGTGGGAGACCAGCACGATGCCCACCTGCGGCTCGCCGCTCATGCGCCGCCCCCGTCCGCCGCGGTCCGCGCCAGGGCCTCCACCAGCAGCGCCGCCGATGTCGCGCCCGGGTCCTGATGCCCGATGCTGCGCTCACCGAGATAGCTGGCGCGCCCCTTGCGCGCCTGCAACGGCACCGTCGCCTCGGCGCCCGCGCGGGCCGCGTTCGCGGCGCCCTCGAACGACGAGCCCAGGGCCTGTGCCGCGGGCAGCAGCGCGTCGAGCATCGTCTTGTCCCCGGCCTGCGCCCCGCCCAGCTGCCCGACCGCGGCGACCCCCGCGGCGAAGGCCTGGGCGAACTGGTCCGGCGTCACCTCGGCCTCCTCCCCGAGCGCCTTGCCCGTACGGCGCAGCAGCGTCCCGTACAGCGGCCCGGACGCCCCGCCGACGGTGGAGATGAGCTGCCGCCCGGCCAGGGTGAGCACGGCGCCCGGGGTGGCGGGGGCGTCCTTCCCCACCGCGGCGGTCACCGCCGTGAAGCCGCGCTGGAGGTTGCTTCCGTGATCGGCGTCCCCGATGGCCGAGTCCAGCTCGGTCAGATGGTCCGCCTCCCGCTCCACGGAGGCCGCGGTGGCGGCCATCCAGCGGCGGAAGAAGTCGGCGTCGAGCACGTGATCTCCTGTTCCTCGGTCCGGCCCGGTACGCGGAGTCCCGGGGGGCATCAGCAGCCCCAGCGGAGCGCGGCCGTCCGCACGGGCGCGTCCCACAGTCGCAGCAGCTCCTCGTCCACCTGGCACAGCGTCACCGAGCAGCCTGCCATGTCGAGCGACGTCACGTAGTTCCCGACGAGCGTACGAGCCACGGGGACACCCCGCTCGGACAGCACACGCTGGACCTCGGCATTGAACCCGTACAGCTCCAGCAGCGGCGTCGCCCCCATGCCGTTCACCAGGGCCAGCACGGGGCCGGTCGGGCGGAGATCCTCCAGCACCGCGTTCACGGCGAAGTCGGCGATCTCCCCGGACGTCATCATCGACCGCCGCTCACGCCCCGGCTCGCCGTGGATGCCGATGCCCAACTCCAGCTCCCCGGGCGGCAGATCGAAGGTGGGACTGCCCTTCGCCGGTGTGGTCACCGCGCTCAGCGCCACCCCGAAACTCCGCGAGGCCCCGTTCACCTGCCGCGCCAGTGCGGTGACCCGCTCCAGCGGGGCACCCTCGTCCGCCGCCGCTCCGGCGATCTTCTCGACGAACAGGGTCGCCCCCGTACCGCGCCGCCCCGCGGTGAACGTACTGTCGCTGACGGCCACGTCGTCGTCCACCACCACCTGGGCGACCTGCACCCCCTCGTCCTCGGCGAGCTCGGCGGCCATCGCGAAGTTCAGCACATCACCGGTGTAGTTCTTGACGACGAACAGCACCCCCGCCCCGCTGTCGACGGCCGCCGCCGCCCGCACCATCTGGTCCGGCACGGGCGAGGTGAACACCTCCCCGGGACAGGCGGCCGACAGCATCCCGGGCCCGACGAACCCGGCATGCAACGGCTCGTGCCCCGACCCGCCCCCGGAGACGAGCCCCACCTTCCCCGCCACGGGAGCGTCCCGCCGCACGACGATCCGGTTGTCCACATCGACGGTCAGTTCGGGGTGTGCGGCCGCCATACCCCGCAGGGCGTCGGCGACGACGGTCTCCGGGACGTTGATGAGCATTTTCATGTCGGTCTCCTCGCGAGCGTGGAAGAGGGCTTCGTGAGCTGCCGATCGTCTCGCACTGATCCTCCCAGCACATCATGTGGCGTCTGTGGCGTCGACCTTCGGACTCGCGGAGGAACGCCGCCCCAGGACTCCGGTCGGGAATGAGGGAACCGGAGCGCCGGTTCATCCGACTGTCTTCTCGGTAGGCCGTGCTGTTGCAACTCCTGAGGAACGGGGACTTCTGTGGTGGCGGAGAGAACAACGGCAGCGACAGCGCCGGGCAGGGGAGGGCGGGAGCCCCGCACCGTATCCGTGTTGCTGACCTGCGCCATGGCGTTCTCGATGCTGCAGTTGTTCCTGCTGGGCGCCCTGGGACCGCGCCTGGTGGAGGCGCTGGACATCACACCCACGATGCTGGGACTGACGACCACGGTCGGATTCGGGACGGCCGCCGTGCTGTCCCCGAGCGGCGGCCGGATGGTGGACCGGATCGGGCCCCGGCGTTCGCTGGTGCTCCTGTTCCTCGTCTCCGCCCTCGCGCTCGCGCTGACCGGGGCCGCTCCCGGAGCGGGGCTGCTGCTGGGTGCGGTCGCGCTGGGGGGAATACCCCAGGCACTGGCCAACCCCGCGACCAACAAGGCGATCCTGGCGACGGTCGAACCTGCCCGGCGGGGTGCGGTGACCGGCCTCAAACAGTCCGGTGTGCAGCTGGGAGCGTTCGCCGCGGGGCTGCCGCTGGCCGCACTCGCGGGCGGTCTCGGCTGGCGCGGCGCGGTGTGGACCGCCGCCGGGGTGGCTGTGCTCGCCGGGGTGTGGGCGCTGCGCGCGCTGCCGGCGGACCCGTCGTCGGCGTCGGCTCCGCCCGCTTCGACGTCGTACCGTCCACGGGGCATGGTGGCTTGGCTGGCGGGCTTCTCGCTGTTCCTGGGAGCCGGCATCGCCTCCGTCAACACCTACCTGGCCCTGTACGGGGTGGAGCGCCTGGGGATGGGCCCCACCGTGGCCGGCGGTCTCGTCGCCGTCCTCGGGGCGGCGGGCATCCTCGGGCGGATCGGCTGGTCGAAGGCCGCCCGCCCTGGGCGCGCCGAGTGGCTGCCGGGTCTGCTGGCCTGCGGTGCGGTGGGTGCGGCGGCCCTGCTGGCAGCCGGGCTCCTCGCGGTACCGCTGGTGTGGGCCGGTGCCGTCGCCATCGGGGTGTTCGCGGTCTCCGGCAATGCCGTCTCGATGGTGCTGGTCATGCAGCGTGCCGCACCCGGCCGGGCCGGAGCGGACTCGGCGCTCGTGGCGGCCGGGTTCTTCGCCGGATTCGCCGTGGGCCCGCCCCTGTTCGGCCTGCTCGCGGAGAGCGGCCGGTACGGGACGGGCTGGTTGCTGGTGGCGGTGGAGTTCGCCGCAGCGGGAGCGGTCGCCTTCCTCTGGAGCGTACGGGACCGGCGCCTGCGGACGGGGACGGCGGGATGACGGCCGACAGCTGGGCCGGCCGGGCGCTCGCAGCCGTCGTCGACCGGGTGACGGCGACCGAGGCCGAGGTCGGCGAGCGTTTCCCGTTGTACGCCGAGCCCGGCGACGGCCGGTGGACGACGACCGGCCGCGGTTCATGGACGGGTGGTTTCTGGGCCGGGCTGCTGTGGCTGCGAGCCCGTTGCACGCGCGGCGAAGCGGACCGACTCGCCGCCGCCCGGTGCACGGCCCGTCTGGCGCCGTGGGTGGACGCCGACACCGCCACCCGGGGGCTGATCTTCTGGTACGCCACGGCTCCGGCCTTCGATTCGGAGGAAGCCGCCGCGCTGCGAGGAGCGGCGGGCCGGGCCTGTCTGGCCTCGTACGATCCTGAGTCCGGGATCGTGCCCTGGGGCGCGGCGTTCGGCGGACCCCGGCTCCTGGCCCGGGCGGACGCCGTACCGGGTCTGGTGCCCCTCCTGGCCGGAGCGGGCGGCGACGGGCCGACCGTGGCGGCGGCACATCTGCACCGGCACCTCGGCCTCTTCCTCGGCGAGGGGCCCGCCGGGAGCGTCGGCCGGCCGACGCCCGCCTGGCAGTTCGACGCGGCAACGGGGTGGCGCCCCCGCGAGGACCCCGCACCGGGCTGGAGCAGGGGCGAGGCGTGGATGCTCCTGGCCGTCGCCGACGCGCGCTTGCGTCCGGATGTGGCCGGCCGGCGGCCGGAGCGGCTCGCCATCGCCGCCGAGCAGTTGCTGGCGCGGACGGAGGTGCTGACCGGGCCGGTCGTCCCGCCCGATGACGTGTCCGGGCCGCGGGGGGCGGTGGACACCTCGGCGGCGGCGATCACCGCCGTCGCACTGCTCAAGCTGGCGCGTGCGGGGGGACCCCGGGCCGCGGTGTGTTCGCACCGGGCCGTGGCGATCCTGAACCGCCTGGTCGAGGCCCACCTCACCGGACCGGGCCCCGGGCGCCCGGCGGGCATGCTCCTGGACGGCTGCTACGACGCGGCCAAGGGCCTGGCGGTGCGCCATGAACTGATCTGGGGCGACTTCTTCCTGGCCCTCGGACTGGCCGCTCTCGACGATCTTGTCGACATCACCCGCGTGTAGGGGAACCGTGACCCCGGCCGTAGCCGCGCAGTACCCGGCCGGCCACCGAGGTGATGTGCAGTTCGTCCGGGCCGTCCAGGATGCGGGCCGCCCGCCCGCCGCGGAACAGGGACGGCAGCGCGGTGTCGGGGCCGAGCCCGGCGGCGCCGTGCACCTGGATGGCGGAGTCGGTGACCTGCTGGAGCAGCCGGGCAGCGGCGACCTTGGCCAGCCCCACTTCCGTACGGGCGTCCCTGCCCGCCGCGATCAGCGCGACCGCCTCGTGGACCAGGGGGCGGGTGGTGCGCAGGGCGAGGAGCGCGTCGAAGACGTGCTGCTGGACCAACTGGTGGTCGGCGAGGGGCCCGCGCGCCCCGTTGCGGGTGGCGGCACGTTCACACATGAGGTCGAACGCCCGCTCGGCCTGGCCGAGCCAGCGCAGGCAGCGCAGGGTGCGGCCGAGCGCGAGCCGTTCGCCCGCGATGGCCAGGGCGTCGCCCTCCGCGCCGAGGAGATGGTCGGCGGGAACCACCACCCGGTCGAATTCGATCTCGTACTGGCCCGCCGCCCCGAGTACGGGGAGTTCGCGCACGACGCGGAACCCGGGTGAACCGGTCGGTACGACGAACAGCGCCAGCCCGTCACGATCGCGTGCCGTCCCCCCGGTGCGTGCCATCACGGTGACGAGATCGGCACCCGCGGCGCCGGAGGTGAACCACTTGCGGCCGCTGACGGACCAGTTGCCGTCCGGCCGGGCCTCGGCCCGGGTCCCGGTGAGAAGCGGGGCGGTGCCCGGCGCGCCCGGTTCGGTCATGGCGTAGCAGCTGCGTATCTCGCCCGCCACCAGCCCCTTCAGGTACTCCTCGCGCACCCGGGTGCTGCCGTGGCGTCTCAGCATGGTCACGTCGAGCAGCGGGGCGGAGCCCAGTGCGGCGGGACCGTGGTCGCTGGCGCCCTCGGTCTCGGCGAGCGCCGCGTACTCAGGGAAGGCCAGGCCGCCGCCGCCCAGGTCCGCCGGGAGCGGCAGGGCCCACAGCCCGGCGGCCCGTGCCGCTCCCCGCAACTCCGTCAGGGCGCCGGTCGCGTCGCCTCCACCGGCGTCCAGCACGGTCTCGGCGGGGATCACCCTCGTTCGGATGAAGGCGCCGATCCTCTCCCTCAACTCGCCAGCCCCTGAAGTGTGTTGAGCCGATCCGAGACGTGCGGTAGCTGAATTCGCCATTGCATTCCTCCTCATTGCCGGGAACCCACGGGAACTGCTGTCCGACTCTCTGTCTGTGGAACTGGTCGGGTGAGTACCTCTCCGAGTTCCCGCATCCCGTTCGACCCGGGCGACGGCCACCGCCGTGCCGGGAGAGGAGAGGCATGGCGTTTCCCACCACCACGCAGACGGACCGGCCCCTGGACGCACTGAGTTTCGGCACCTCAGGGCCCCCGCAGATCACCGGTGTCGTCGCCCGGCACCTGCGGCTGCTCGGAGCGCGACCCGACGAGGTCGACCACACAGACCCGTCGGGCCGCATCACGCTCTCCGGCGGGGGCTTCGGTCCTGCCTGTGCGACCGCCACCTGGGGGAACCCCGCCGGCGGGCTCGTCGACGAGGCGACCGTACAGGCCGCGACCGGCATGATGGCCGTCCACGGCCGCCGCGACGGAAGCCCGCGCGGCCTGGCAGTCGACTACGCGGCGACGGCCACCGCGGTCCTCACCGTCCAAGGACTGCTCGCAGGCCTCGTCGGGCAGGCCCGCGGAGCCGCGTCCTCGCACCTCATCGCCTCTGCCGACCGGGCCGGGCTGCTCGCCGTCTCCCAGTACCTGGCAGCGGCCGGTGCCGACGAGGGCGAATCAGCCGAACTCGCCCCAGGTGGACCGCCCTTCACCTCGGCCGAAGGCGTGTTGTTCGAGCTGGAGACCCTCGACCCGGAAGCCTGGGCCGCGTTCTGGCGGGCCCTGGAGGCCCCGGCCGACGCCGTGCGGGCGGGGTGGCGGCCCTTCCAGTTCCGCTACGCCACCGCCTGCGCCCCCTTCCCCGAGGCACTCCACACCGTGACCCGGGCGCACCCCCTCCCGCGGATCCGGCAGGCCGCGGTGGACTCCGGCGCCGAGGTCTGCGCACTGAGGACCCTGGCGGAGCGGGCTCTGGAGGCCGACGGCTCAGCGCCCTGGTCGCTGCGGCCGCTCGGCGCCCCCGCCTCGACGAGCCCCCGTACGGCAGCCGCTCCTTCCTCCGCCCAGCCGCTCGCCGGGCTGACCGTCCTGGAGGCGGGCCGACGGATTCAGGCCCCCCTCGCCGCCTGCCTCCTGGGTCTGCTGGGGGCCGAGATCATCCGGATCGAGCCGCCGGGCGGCGATCCGCTGCGTGGCATGCCCCCCGCCTGCTCCGGCATATCGGCCCGCTGGCTCGCGCTCAACCGGGGCAAGAAGGCCGTGGAGATCGACATCAAGGCGGAGGGCGACCGGCGTCGACTGCGGGAGATGGCCGCGGAAGCCGACGTCTTCCTGCACAACTGGGCCCCGGGCAAGGCCGCCGAACTCGGCCTCGACGCCGACGACCTCGCCTCGGTCAACCCCGCCCTGGTCTACGCCTACACGAGCGGTTGGGCCGACCGGCTCCAGGACGCCCCCATGGGTACCGACTTCATGGTGCAGGCCCGCACCGGGGTGGGCGAGGCGGTCCGTCCCGAAGGCGAGGCGCCCGCCCCATCCCTGATGACCCTGCTCGACGTGCTCGGGGGACTGCACGGCACCGAAGCCGTGCTCGCGGGACTCCTGCTCAGGGAACGCACCGGCAGCGGCGTACGGGTGGACTCCTCCCTCCTCGGCGCCGCCGACACCCTGACCGGCCCCGCGCTCCGGCGGGTGGCCTCCGGGGACGACGCCCGGCGGCCCGCCGGGTTCCGGCACCCGCTGCCCACCGCCGACGGCTGGATCGCCCCATCCGATGCGAGCGCCAAGGCTGCCGCCTCGTACGACCTGCGTGAACTCTCCACGAGCGACGCGCTGACCCGGCTGGGTCAGCGGGGTCTCACCGCCACTGCCGTCACCACCGATCTCTCCACCCTCCACCACGACGCTCGGTTCCCGGGCTCCATCAGCCGTGACGCGCATGGTGCCCCCGCCGTTCCCGACCCCTGGAGCTTCGCGTGACCTTCTCCCCGCACGACCTGCTGCCCGCCGAACTCCGCCGATCCTGGGTGGCCGACGGCACCTGCCCGGGACTCGACCTCTACAGCCTTTTCAGAGCCCGCCAGATCGCCGACCTGCACCACACGGCCGTCCTGGACGCCAAGGGAAAGCTCTGCTACACCGCCCTGGACCGCAAGGTCCGATGCCTGGCCACCGGCCTCCGGGATCTCGGCGTACGCGAGGGCGACGTGGTGGGAGTGCAACTGCCCGACAACCGCAACGCCGTCATCGCCGACCTGGCCCTGGCCGCCCTCGGCGCTGTCGCCCTGCCCTTCCCGGCGGGCCGCGGCCCCCTGGAGGCCGAATCCCTGCTCCGCCGGGCCGAAGCCGTGGCTGTCATCGCCGCGATCGAGTACCGAGGCAGCCACCACGCGGCCGACCTGCACGCCCTCTCCCCGGGACTGCCCGCCCTCCGCGACGTGGTGGCGGTCGGACCCGGGACCGCACCCGAGGGAACGACCGCGTGGTCGGACCTCATGCGCAGCGACGCCGGTGATTTCGTCCCCGCCCGCCCGGACCCCGACAGCGCTGCGCGCATCCTGGTCTCCTCGGGCTCCGAGGCCGAGCCGAAGATGATCGCGTACTCGCACAACGCACTGGCCGGCGGGCGCGGAAACTTCCTCGCCTCGCTCATCCCGGACGGGAAACCGCCGCGCTGCCTCTTCCTCGTACCGCTCGCCTCCGCCTTCGGGTCCAACGGCACCGCCGTCACCCTCGCACGGCACGGAGGCACCCTGGTCCTGCTCGACCACTTCTCGCCCGAGGCCGCCCTCGCGGCGATGCGTGAGCACGAGCCGACCCACGTCCTCGGCGTGCCCACGGCGGTCCGCATGATGCTGGAGCGGCCGGCCGCGGCGAGTGATCCGCTGCCGCCCCCGACCGCGCTGGTCCTGGGCGGTGCCCCGCTCGACGAGACCACCGCACTCGCCGCCGCCGAGGTCTTCGGCTGCCCTGTGGTCAACCTCTACGGCTCCGCCGACGGAGTCAACTGCCACACGGGGCTGGGCAGCACGGTGCCTCCGACCAGCGCTTCGGGGGTCGTGGCGGGCCGCCCCGACCCCCGGGTCGCCGAGATCCGCATCGCGGCCCCCGTGACCCACGAGCACCTGCCCGACGGCCAGATCGGCGAGATCGTCTCCCGGGGGCCCATGACACCGCTGTGCTACGTGGCCGCCCCGGATCTCGACGCCCTCTACCGCACCCCCGACGGCTGGGTACGCACCGGCGACCTCGGCTACCTCGACGCCGACGGCGTCCTGCACGTCGTCGGACGTCTGAAGGACATCGTCATACGCGGCGGAGCCAACATCAGCCCGGCCGAGGTCGAACGTGAACTCCGCTCTCATCCCCAGGTCCGCGACGTGGTGTGCGTGGGCGTCCCCGATCCGCTGATGGGCGAGCGGCTGGCAGCCTGTGTGGTCGCGCGGGGCCCGCGGGTTCCCACGCTGGACATCCTGGGCGAGCATCTGACGGCACGAGGGCTGGAGCGGCGCAAACACCCCGAACGGCTCCTCGTGGTGGAGTCGATACCCCTGACGCCCGCGGGCAAGCCCGACCGCGCTGCCCTCAAGGAACGCCTGGCCGAAAGTCCTCGGCAGGCTCAGCACGGCGTCCCCGGAGCCCATCGCACCCCTTGAACCGGGGTGTTGCAACGACTCCTGGAACCCAGGGACGGCCACCGGGCCCCATCGGTTCGTGAGGTGGCCGCACGTGAACACTCTCGCCACCTGCTCCGGCCACCCGGGCATGTCGTGACGGCTGGAGTGGCGCCGTCACGACATGCCCGGGTGGCCGGGCCAATGGTCAGGAGGTACCCATGGCCTTCTTGAGCTCGGTCGCCGCGTTGCGGTAGACCGACAGCAGGTCCAGGTCGTCCCCCGGATAGTTGACGATGTCGACCTGCTCGGCGCCGGAGTCGGGCAGCACCGTCCCGGTGGACATATGGGCGTTGTCCAGCACCAGGGACGGCTGCTTCGCGGAGAGTTCGGCGAGCTGCGCCGGAGTCACCGCTTCCGGCCCGTAGGTACCCGCCACGGTGGCACCCGCCAGCGTCGCGGCCCAGGTGGTGAAGACCTGGGAGACGACGGAGGGGGCCTTGCCGCCGGGCCATGCGCCCTGGACATCCTTGTTCAGCCGGTCGTATTCGGTATCGAACCCGGCCTTCCACTTCGTCGCGGCGTCCTCCGTACCGAAGAGCGCGCCCAGTTCGCCGACCTCCGCCCTGACCTTGGCGGGGTCGTTGTCGAGATCGACCTCGACCAGCCTCGCCCCGGAACCCGCCGCCTCCTTGATCTTCGCCGCGTACGGCTCGAAGGGCGCGTACAGCACGAAGTCCGCTTCGGCCACGGCAGCCAGGTCCGAGGGCTTGGGGTCGTAGTCCGGGGCGTGGTGGACGGACTGCGGCACGATGACCTTGACGTCCTCGGCTCCGGCGGCCTTCGCGAGAGCGCCCTCCCAGGTCGTGGTCACCACCACGACAGGCTTGTCCTTCGCTGCGGCCCGGGCGTCGTCGGCGGCCTTGGGA
This sequence comes from Streptomyces sp. WZ.A104, assembly GCF_002382885.1. Lineage (GTDB taxonomy): Bacteria > Actinomycetota > Actinomycetes > Streptomycetales > Streptomycetaceae > Streptomyces. The sequence continues at coordinate 129,669 of NZ_NWVL01000004.1, read as the reverse complement.
CCGGTGCCGTCTGCGCAGCCGGTGACGAGGGCGAGTGCCGCGCTCAGTGTGAGGAGGGAAGTGATGCGGACGCGGGTGCGCGCCATGAGCTGATTCTCCGTTCGGGTATGAAGTGCACGGCGAGGACGAGAGCCCCCGCCGTCAGGACGAGTACGGGGCCGGGCGGCCAGTCCAGCCACAGGGCCAGCAGGAATCCGGTCGCGTTGACGGCCACCCCGATACCGACGGCCCAGAGGGTGATCGACTTCAGGGAGCTGCCCAGGCGGCGAGCGGCGAGCGCGGGGAGCAGCGTCAGGGCGTCGACGAGGAGGGCGCCGGTGAGCTTGATCGCCCCGGCTACGGCGATCGCGACGAGGACGAGGAGAATCGCGGTCAGCGCGCGGACGGGGACACCGGAGCACTGGGCCACCTCCCGGTCGTGCAGGAGCAGGCCGATGTCACGCCGCCGCCACCAGAACAGGCCGGGGACGGCGGCGGCCAGCACGCCGAGCACGATCAGGTCGGACGTACCGACCGAGAGGATCGACCCCCACAGGAGGGCGAAGGCCCCGGAGGCGTTGACCCCCGAGACGGCGAGCAGCAGCAGCGCGGCAGCGATGGCCAGGCTCATCAGCAGGCCCATGGCTCCGGACAGCCCGTCGGGTGTGCGGGCGAGCGGGGCGACTCCGGCACCGGCGAGTGCACAGGCGACGAGCGCGCACAGCATGGGGTCCAGGCCGGTGAGCAGCCCGACCGCGATACCGAGCAGAGCCACATGCATCATCGCGAACCGGACCGGCATGATGTCGAGCCCGACGATGACCACCCCGATGACGGGCAGGCCGATCGCCGCGAGGAGCAGAGCGAGGCCGGCCCGCTGGACGGGAAGCAGCTGGAGCAGCTCGCCCAGATCGGCGGTGGCGAGGTGCACCGGGTTCACCGGACCTCTCGCAGCCGGCCCGCCGCCATCTCCAGCACGCGGTCGCAACGGCCGGCCAGAGCCCGGTCGTGCGTCACCACGACCAGGGTGACCGGCAGTGAGGTGAGGACGTCCGCAGCCTTCTCCTGCCCGTCGAAGTCCAGGGCGGCGGTGGGCTCATCGGCCAGCAGCACCTGTGCACCCGCGGCGACGCAGCCGATCGCCCGGGCCAGATACATACGCTGCAACTGGCCGCCGGAGAGCGTGTGCAGAGGACGTCCGACCAGGTCCCCGACGCCCAGCCGACAGGCGGCTTCGCCCGCGTCCCGGGGCGCCGTACTGCTGGCGAGCAACTCGGCACCGAGGAGGGGGAACCGGCCCGCGGCCGGCTTCTGAGGTATCCAGGCGCATGCCCGGCGCCGCCAGGACCACTCGGCGGGGGAGCCGGTCTCCCGGCCGCCGACCGAGATCGATCCGGTCACCTGGCGGTGCAGGCCGAGCATCGCACGCAGCAAGGTGGTCTTACCGGAGCCGTTCGTGCCCGTCAGCGCCACACGCTCACCGGCGGCGATCTCCAGGTCGACTTCGGACACCGCCTCGACGCGGCCGTGCCGACAGCTCACCCCTCTCATGCGTACGTCCAGCCCGCCCATCCCACACCTTTCCCCGGCACCGAACCCTGCGGAGCGACGGGTGTCCACCGCCCGCGTTCCAGTAGTCGGGTGTCGACGGGCCACAGTTCCCGGGTGCCCGCGGGATTTCGCCCACGTACTTCTGGACACCGGAGCAGCGTGTGCGGCGTGAGGCTGCGGAGTCGCCCGATCGGGATACGGCCGCGGGCGGCCTGCCGACCGCAACCCGCTCCGCGAAGGCGGGAGGTGGCGAAACGCGCGGTCGGCAGGCGGGGGCCGGGCCGTACTCGGGCTCTCCTCGCAGCGGCGCCCAGGTCCGAGGCTGGATGACGAGGGACAGCTCGGAGAGCCGGTGTCTCAGCTCGACCGGCGGCGGCCGCGGCCGAAGAGCAGGACGCTCACCGCGAACAGGGCGGCGCCGGCTGCCCAGGCCACGCCACCTGACAGCGGGGAGTCGGCGGGCCGCGATGCGGCGGAGACCAGTACCGGCGCGTGCTCGTCCCCGCCGTGGCCCTTGTGGCTGACGGTCGAGTGGGCCGCGCCCGCCTCGATCCTGTTCTCGGCCGGAACCTTGGCAGCGGATGCGCCCGCTGTGCCGAAGACGACATCCGAACAGCCGTAGAACGCCTCGGGGCTGTCGTGGCGCTGCCAGACCTTGTAGATGATGTGGCGGCCCGTACGGGCGGGGAGGGAACCGGTGAAGTGGTAGTAGCCGTTGTCGCTGGTGCGTGGCGTGGGATGGGTACCCACTGGCGTCGGGTCCAGGTCGGACCACTTCAACGGCTTGGCCGGGTCGAAGCCCTGCTTGGTGATGTACATCGTCATGGTGCCCAGGTGGGGCGCGGTGACCCTCACGTCGAAGTCGTAGGAACCCGCGGCCACCGTCGTGGCGGGCCAGTCGGTGCGGGCCCAGTCCAGGGCGCGGTACTTCTCGCGGTTGGCGGAACAGAGCTTGCCGTCGGGAATGACCTCCTGGTGTCGGCCGTCGGCGTCGGCGATGTTCACCTCGTTCCAGTCGTAGAGCGGTTGCGTCCCCGAGTCGGCGACAAGATCCTTGCAGACCTGGGACTTCGGCGCCTCCGGACCTTCGGCGAAGCAGGCGCTCACCCGGCTGACCGGGCCGAACACGGAGCCGTGCGCGCTCGCGGGCGAAGGCGTCAGGGACACGAAGGTCGCGGCGGAGGCGACAACGGAGGCTGCGGCGAAAAGGCGCCGGGCAGAGGGCATCGGGGCTCACTCTCGTACGTGTAGGGGCCGTCGGGAGGTTCATGAGGCGTCTCAGTAACACCAGCCCGCATGAGGGGAGTTAGGGGGTGGTGTCTGCGTCAGCAGGATGGCATTGGTCCATACCAATCAACAAGAGGTGTGCGCGAACCCATCCGGAAGACGGCTCCGGTGCGAGCGCACCCGGAACCGGGCTCCGCCGCTGCCGGTCGGCCGCCGCTGCCGGTCGGCCGCTCATGCCCCTGTTCGAACGCGGCCCGGTTCCGCCGCCGAGGTGCCGCTGCGGCCTCGCTGGGACGAGCCATCCGTGCGGAACGACCGTTCCGCTGCCGTGCGCGCCACGGGAACGCGGCGTCAGGCAGCTGCTCGCGGGCTCGTCGGCGGCTCGTACGGCGGTGCTGGTACGGGTTGGGCGGGGCGCCCGCCGCGATCGTGGAGGTGGCCGACCTCGTACGCCTCGGCAGCTACCGAGCCGTCGACCGGCTGCGCAGCATGCCAGACGGCTCATGGGTACCCGAGTGTGGCTGACTGTTCGTCAACTTCTTGGCGACGTCCGGTGCACAAAGGGGATCGCCGGTCTGCTGGCGATGGCCGGACTGCTGTCGGCACCGGCGCGCCGGACACCGGGGGGCGCGCAACTCGGCGGGCCCGGTCCGCAGGCCGTTGCGGCCGCGGACCGGACCCGCCGGTTCGGAACGTGTGAGCGTGCCCCGGGTGTGTCAGGGGCGCCCCGTGAGGTACCCGCCCATGGAGGTGAAGTAGTCGGTCGCGGGCAGTTCGCGGCCGTCCTCCGTCCGCACGCGGGTGATGGACAGGCCGCGGTTGCGGCCGGTGCGGGCGTCGGCTCCGGCGACGATGACCACGCCCTCGCCCTCCCGGTAGAAGATGCGGCCGGGCGTACCGCCGTAGTTGTTCCGGGAGACGACGGCGGTGAGGACTTCGAGCCGCTTGCCCTTGTGGTAGGTGAACGCGCTGGGGTACGGGGCGGACTGGGCGCGGACCAGGCGTTCGAGGTCTTCCGCCGGCCAGCTCCAGTCGATGCGGATGTCCTCGGTGGAACGCTTGTGGAAGAAGGTCGCCCGGGAGCGGTCCTGCGGGGTGAACTCGGTCTGCCCGGAGGCGATGAGGTCGAGGGCGCCGATGGTGACCGGGGCGATGAGGTCGACGGTCCGGTGGAAGAGGTCGGTGGCGGTGTCCGTCGGTCCGACCGGGATCGCCTTCTGCCGGACGATGTCACCCGCGTCGAGTTCCTCGTCCATCAGGTGCGCGGTCACGCCGACTTCGCGCTCGCCGTTGATCAGCGCCCAGATCAGCGGCGAGAACCCGGCGTACTTCGGCAGCAGTGAGTCATGGACGTTCAGCGTGCCGTGCCGGGGAAGGCCGAAGATGCGCGGAGGGATCCAGGTCCGCCAGTTGTTGGCCACGATGATGTCCGCGTCCGCCTCCTTGAGGCGCTGGAACAGCTCCTCGTCGTCGGGCCGGTTGCGGATCAGGACCGGCACGCCGTGCTCCTCGGCGAGGTCGGCGACGGAGTCGCTCCAGATCCTCTCGTACGCGTGCTCGCTCTTGGGGTGCGTCACGACCAGCACCACCGTGTGCTCGGATTCGAGGAGGGCTTGCAGGGTGCGGTGCCCCCAGGTCTGGTAACCGAACATGACGACCCGCATGGGGTACCTCCTTGGGGCAGGGATGGACCGCGGCAAGTAAAGCAAGCCTTACCTGGTGCTGCAACAGGGCTTGTTTCTAGCCATGATTGACGCTCTGTCAGCTAACTTCTCGGCCAGTCGGCCCTATCGACAACGCTGCCAAGTGAGCTTAGGCTCACCTAAGTTCACGTTGGGCGGCTCTTTCGGTATGCCCATCCTTCGCCTTCCCTCCGCGCCTGACAGGCGTCCTTCCCGGACGATGGGAGTGACATGTCACAGGTTCTTCCTGGCGACACACCGCTGGTCCACGACCTCATCGGCGTCGGCTTCGGTCCGTCCAATGTGGCCATGGCGATCGCGCTCAGCGAGCACAACGCCGGCGTCGGTGGGCAGGAGCCGGTCACCGCTCGCTTCTTCGAGCAGCAGGCGAGCTTCGGCTGGCACCGGGGGATGCTCATCGACGACGCCACCATGCAGGTGTCCTTCCTCAAGGACCTGGTGACGCTCCGGAACCCGGCCAGCCAGTACAGCTTCCTCTGCTACCTGCAGAGCAGGGGCAGGCTGATCGATTTCATCAACCACAAGAACCTCTTCCCGCTGCGGGTGGAGTTCCACGACTACTTCGAGTGGGCGGCGGCCCAGGTCGAGGATCTGGTCTCCTACGGCCACGAAGTCGTCTCCGTCTCGCCGTTCGTCTGCGACGGCGTGGTGGAGCACCTCGACGTGACCGTCCGTTCCCGAGAGGGCCTTGAGGTGCACCGGGCCCGCAACCTCGTCATCGGCACCGGGCTGCGCCCTCTCATGCCGGACGGCGTCGAGCGCGGGGAGAGGGTCTGGCACAACTCCGACCTGCTGCGGAAGGTCGACGGCCTGGAGGGCGCGTCGCCCTCCCGGTTCGTCGTCGTCGGAGCCGGTCAGAGCGCCGCCGAGAACGTCGCCTATCTGCACCGCCGTTTCCCGGACGCGGAGGTCTGCGCGGTGTTCTCCCGATACGGCTACAGCCCCGCCGACGACAGCAGCTTCGCCAACCGGATCTTCGACCCCGCGGCGGTCGACGACTATTTCGCCGCGCCCGAGGACGTCAAGAGCCAACTGATGGCCTACCACGGCAACACCAACTACTCCGTGGTGGACATCGACCTGATCGACGACCTCTACCGGCAGATGTACCGGGAAAAGGTCCTCGGCACCGAACGGCTGCGCTTCCTCAACGTCTCCCGGGTCACCGGAGTGGAAACGGCGGACGACCGGGTGCGCGCCACGGTGAAGTCCCTGGTGACGGACGAGGAATCCACCCTGGACGCCGATGTCGTGGTATTCGCCACCGGCTACAGCCCCGCCGATCCGCTCGGCCTGCTCGGCGAGGTCGCCCGGAGCTGCCTGCGCGACGACGCGGGCCGCGTCCGGGTCGAGCGCGACTACCGGATCGCGACCGACCCCGAACTGCGCTGCGGTATCTACCTCCAGGGCGGTACGGAGCACACGCACGGGATCACGACATCCTTGCTTTCCAACACCGCCATACGGGTCGGGGAAATCCTGGACTCGCTGCTCGACCGCCGCGTCAAGTCCACCTCCGACGAGTCCCGGCCGGTCGTCGAGGGGGGTACGGGTGCGGCTGAGGCGGCAGCGGGCTGAAGCCCGCGTCCCCGTTCCGATCAAAGGGATATCGTTCGTCGACATGCGCGCGATTGCAGTGGAACGCCCTGCGCCCGCAGGGTCAACGCACCTTCGTAGAAGGCGGGTTGCCGGGCTGGGAGTCCTCGCCGCGACCCTGGTGGCAGCGGTCGCGGTGTCCCTGGCCGTCGGCGCACGCGCGTTGACCCCGGCCGAGGTCTGGCACGGGCTGTTCGCGGACCCCGATCCCGACCAGCGGCTCACCGAGATCCGGCTCATCGTGCAGACCGTGCGCCTGCCCCGTACAGTCCTCGCACTCGTGGCGGGCCTGGCCCTGGGGGTGGGCGGTGCGCTGATCCAGGGATACACGCGCAACCCCATAGCGGACACAGGGCTGTTGGGGGTGAACGCCGGGGCCTCCTTCGCCGTGGTGTCGGTGATCGCCGTGTTCGGGCTCAGCAACCCGTTCCAGTACGTCTGGTTCGCCTTCCTGGGCGCGGCGGTCGCGGGTGTCGTCGTCTTCGGCCTGGCGAGCATCGGCAGGGGCGCGGGCAACCCGCTGACGCTCGCCCTCGCCGGGCAGGGCGTCACGGTGTTCCTCGCGGCGATGACCACAGCGGTCGCGCTCTCCGACCAGAAGTCGCTGAACGCGCTGCGGTTCTGGAACGCGGGCTCCGTGGCCGGAGTCGGGTTCGACGTCATCTGGCCGGTGACCGCGTTCATCGCCGCCGGGCTGGTCCTGGCGCTGGTCACCCTGCCCGCCCTCAACCTGCTCAACCTGGGCGACGATGTGGCGCGCGGGCTGGGAGTGAACCTCGCGGCCAGCCGCACCATCGGCATCGTCTCCATCACACTGCTGGCCGGCGCGGCCACCGCGGCCTGCGGGCCCATCGCCTTCCTCGGGCTCATGGTGGCCCATGTGGCCCGCTATCTGACCGGCCCGGACTACCGCTGGCTGGTGCCGTACGCGGGTCTGCTCGGCGCAGGTGTCCTGCTGGTCTGCGACATCGTGGGCCGTCTGGTGGTGCGGCCCGGTGAGCTGGACGCGGGCGTCGTGGTCGCACTCCTGGGCGCCCCGTTCTTCGCGGTCCTGGTGTGGCGAGGAAAGTTCAGGAGCGCATGAACGGGACCGAAGTGAAGACGCGGACAGTGGTGGCGCCGGGCGTGCGGCTCGGCCGGGTGTCGTTCTTCTGGCGGCCCTGGCTCGTGCTCCTCACGCTGGTCCTCATGGCGGCGACCTTCCTGGTCTTCTGCCTCTCCATCAGCATCGGGGACTTCCCCGTCGGCCTGTCCCGGGTGATCGCCACGCTCCTGGGCCAGGGCGAACAGGTCGACGAGTTCGTCGTCATGGACCTGAGGATGCCGCGCGCGCTGGCCGGTCTCCTGGTGGGCATCGTGCTGGGCATGTCCGGGGCGATCACCCAGTCCGTGGCGCGCAATCCGCTGGCCAGCCCGGACATCCTGGGGATCACCGGCGGAGCGAGCGCCGTCGCGGTGTTCCTGGTGACGGTCTCGGGCGGAGCCGGGGCGGCGATCGCCGGGTCGATCGGGCTGTCGGCAGCTGCGCTCCTGGGCGGTCTCGGCACGGGGCTGCTGGTGTACTTCCTCGCGTGGCGGCGCGGGGTCGACGGCTTCCGGCTCATCCTCATCGGCATCTCGGTGACAGCCGTGATGGAGGCGATCAAGAACTGGCTGCTGGTCTCGGCCGACCTCAGGGACGTCGCCCGGGCCCAGGCATGGCTGGTCGGTTCCCTGGACAACCGGTCGTGGGACGAGGTCCGCGTGGCGTTCTGGTGCGCCCTGGTCCTCCTCGTCGTCGTGGCCGCCGCCGCCTTCTCGTTCAAGCCGATGCACCTCGGCGACGAGGTCGCCGCCGGGCTGGGCGTCCGGTACACCCGTGTGCGGGCCGTCCTGCTGCTGTGCGCGGTGCTACTGGCCGCCGTGGGGGTGAGCGCCGCGGGTCCGGTGCCGTTCGTCGCGCTGGTGGCGCCCCAGGTGGCGATGCGCCTGGCGAAGTGGCCGACGCCGCCCATCGTCGCTTCCGGGCTGGTGGGCGCACTGCTGCTGATCGGCTCGGACCTGGTCGCGCGCGCGGCGCTGCCGATCGGCCTTCCCGTCGGTGTGGTCACCGCCGCGATCGGCGGGCCGTTCCTCGTCTACCTGTTGGTACGGGCGAACGTCAGGTAGATGGTAGTAAGTAAGGCGAACCTCAATAAGGGGGGCTTATGGCCGCTCAGTTCACCATCCCGGCCGATGCCGGCGTCAAGGGCGTCGCACGGTTGGCAGCCAGGGGCGTCACGGTCGGGTATGGCGGCCGCACCGTCATCGACGGGCTCGACGTGGCGATACCGGCCGGAGTGATCACGACGATCATCGGCCCCAACGGCTGCGGCAAGTCCACCCTGTTGCGCACCCTGACCCGGCTGCTCAAGCCGACCGGCGGCACCGTCCTGCTGGACGGCGAGGACATCGCCAAGCTCCGGACCAAGGACGTGGCCAGGAAGCTCGGCCTGCTGCCGCAGGCGCCGGTCGCGCCGGAGGGACTGACCGTCGCCGACCTGGTGGCGCGCGGACGCCACCCGCACCAGAGCTGGCTGCGGCAGTGGTCCTCGGACGACGCCGGTGTCGTGGAGCGCGCGCTCGCCATGACCGGGGTGTCGGACCTGGCCGACCGCCCCGTCGACTCGCTCTCCGGGGGGCAGCGCCAACGCGTGTGGATCTCGATGGCCCTGGCCCAGGGCACCGATCTGCTGCTGCTTGACGAGCCGACCACCTATCTGGACCTGGCGCACGCCATCGACGTACTCGACCTGGTGGACGATCTGCACGAGTCGGGCCGCACTGTGGTCATGGTGCTGCACGATCTGAATCTGGCCACGCGCTACAGCGACAACCTCGTCGTCATGCGCGCGGGGGCCGTCCTGGCGCAGGGGCATCCGCGGGACGTGATCACCGCCGAGCTGCTGCGCGAGGCGTTCGGACTGCACGCCAAGGTGATCGACGACCCGGTGGGGGACCGGCCCCTCATCGTGCCCATCGGTCGCACACATGTCCGGCTCGATGTACAGCAACCATGAGTCGAACGCCTGTGTGTGCAAACGCTCTTGACGGAGTGACAGATTGATTCATCGGTCCGTGATGCGTTGACCTCGGTCAACTCATGCCTAGCGGCGGGAAGTTGTCTGGTTAGGCTAGGCTGGCCTCACTTTCCGGGATACAGTCTGGCTGCCCTCGGTCCGGGCGCAGTGGACAGCGCGAAAGTAGGGATTGCGGATGCTTCTTCATCGAACGGCGACTGTGAAGCCGTGGCGGAAACTGGCCGCGGCGGTTTCCGCTGCGACCCTCGGCGTCGGTCTCCTCGCGGGATGCGGTTCCGACTCGGCGGACGGCAAGGACCGCAAGGGCGGCAAGGACGGCGACAACGCGCCTGCCGCGGCCGACGGCGCGTTCCCGGTGACCGTGGAGCACGCCTTCGGATCCACCGAGGTGGCCAAGGCCCCCAAGCGGGTCGTCACCGTCGGCTACACCGACGACCAGGCGGTCCTGGCGTTCGGCATCAAGCCGGTCGGCATGGTCGACCAGTACCCGAACCCGGTCGGCCAGTCGCCCGACATCAACACGCAGTGGCCCTGGGTGAAGGACAAGTGGGGTGACGCCCGCCCCGAGGTCGTCATGAAGAACGGTGACGCGGGCCCCAACTTCGAGAAGATCGCCTCCCTGCGTCCGGACCTGATCATCGCGGTCTACTCCGAGGTCGACAAGGCCGCCTACGAGAAGCTCTCCAGGATCGCCCCGACTGTGGGCCGCACCAAGGGGGAGAAGGAGCTCTTCAGCGCCCCCTGGCAGGACAACGCGGTGCACATCGCCAAGGCGCTCGGCAAGGAGGAGGAGGGCGCCGAACTGGTGAAGGGCATCCAGGGCAAGCTCGACGCGGCCAAGAAGGCCCACCCCGAGTTCGCCGGGCAGAGGGCCGTCGCGCTGTCCTGGTACAAGGACTCGATCTCGGCGTTCACCTCCACCGACGTCCGCGGACGGCTCGTGACCGGTTCCGGATTCACGTATCAGTCCGAGATCGACAAGATCGCCGATGGCGGCTTCTCCGTCGCGCTCTCGCCCGAGCGTGTCGACCTGATCGACGTCGACCGTATCTTCGTCATCAACGACAAGGCGGACACGGAAGCGCTCAAGAAGTTCGAGCTGTTCACGAACCTGCCCGCCGTCAAGAACGGCAAGGTGTCCTACCTCCTGGACAGTGAAGGCCCCGCGGTCGGTGCGGCGATGTCCCAGGGCACCCTGCTCTCCCTGCCGTATGCGATCGACGAGCTAGTCGCTTCGGTCAAGTAGCGTGACGAACCGACGGTCCCTTCCCCGGCGAGATGTGGTTCCCGAGTGACTGCCACCGACACCCGCGCAACCCCGGTGAACCTGCACACGGCGACTGGAGGCGAGGCCGCCCGCTGGGTGGCCGGGCACTGTCGGCAGGCCCCCTGGCTGACGGCCTCCACCGTGCTCACCACGGTCGCCGGGGCGGCGCTCCAGGTGCTCCCCGTGCTGCTGCTGGGCCGGGTCGTCGACGGGGTGGTCGGGGGTGCGTCGCGGTCGATACTGCTCACGGTCGGGGTGCTGATGGTGGCCGCCGCGCTGCTCGGTGCGGCGGCCACCGCGGCCTCGACCTACCTGATCGGGAAACTCGGAGCCGAACTGCTCGCCCGGCTCCGCGAGGAGGCCGTCCGTGCCGTGCTGGGCATGCCGAGCACCCGCGTCGAACAGGTCGGCCGGGGTGACGTGCTGTCCCGCGTCGGGGACGACGTGGCCGTGCTCTCCAAGGGCATCCGCACGGCCGTCCCCACCGTCTTCTCCGCGGGCGTCCTGGTCGTCATCGCGACCATCGGGATGTTCGGCCTGGACTGGCGCCTCGGTCTGGCCGGAGCCGGGGCGCTGCCCGCGTACGCACTGGCGCTGCGCTGGTACCTGCCCAGGTCCGCCCCCCTCTACCGGCAGCAGAGGATGGCCCAGGCCGACCGCGCCCAGGCCCTGATCAGCGGACTGAACGGGATCGACACGGTACGGGCGTACCGACTGGAGGGCGACGTCCGCGAGAAGGTCACCAGCGAGTCGTGGCGGGTGCGCAATCTCGGCGTCGAGGTGTTCCGCTTCTTCGGACGGTTCGTCGGCCGCGAGAACCGGGCCGAGTTCATCGGGCTCGTCCTGATCCTGGTCGTGGGGTACGCACTCCTGGAGGGCGATGCCGCCACGCTGGGCGAGGTGTCGGCCGCCCCGCTGATGTTCCACCGCCTGTTCACCCCGCTGGGCGCCATCATGTTCACCTTCGACGAGGCACAGAAGTCGGGCGCGAGCCTGACCCGCCTGGTCGGGGTGTTCAAGGAGCCCGCGGAGGAGCGGCTGGTGGGCGACAGGTCCGTCCGGCCGGCCGACGTCGCGCCGCATCCGGTCACCGTACGGGGGCTGACCTTCCGCTATCCGGGCGCCGAGGAACCGGTGCTGCGAGAGGTGTCCCTGTCCATTCCCGCGGGTGGATCGCTCGCCCTGGTCGGGGCGACAGGGGCGGGCAAGTCCACCCTGGCCGCGCTCATCGCGGGCATCGGGAGACCGGGGGCCGGATCGGTACGCATCGGCGCGCACGACCTCGCCGACCTGGACGAGGCCGGCGCGCGCGCCCTGGTGAGCATCCTGACCCAGGAGACCCACGTGTTCGCCGGTCCGCTCGGCGACGACCTGCGGCTCGCCGCACCCGAGGCGAGCGATGCCGAACTGCTGGACGCCCTGCGGACGGTGGGCGCCGGAGCGTGGTTCGAGCTGCTGCCCGACGGGCTGGACACCCGGGTCGGGGAAGGCGGCGAGCGCCTGGACGTCACCAAGGTCGCCCAGATCGCCCTGGCCCGGCTGGTCCTGAGCCGGTCACCGGTGGTCGTGCTCGACGAGTCGACCGCCGAGGCGGGCAGCGAGGGCGCCGCGGAGCTGGAACGTGCCGTGCTGGCGGCGTGCTCGGGCCGGACCACGCTGTTCGTGGCCCACCGGCTGACCCAGGCCATGGCGGCGGACCGGATCGCCGTGCTGGACGCGGGACGCGTGGTGGAGGAAGGAACACACAGCGAACTGGTGGCCCTGGGCGGCCAGTACGCGCGACTGTGGCGCGCATGGCGAGAAGGTAGTTAGGTAAACCTAACGAAGGCTAGGCTAACTCGCATGTCCTGGAAGGGTGCTGAGACTTCGATGACGGAACCGACCGCTCCTTGCGTACTGCTCACTCCCGCGCGACTGGCCGCCGTACGCAGGCGGATCGGCGACTACAGCGACCGTGGCGTCATCGAGGCGTGCGCCGTCGGACTCGCCTACTGGGCGACCGGCAGCGGCCCGGACGGTATGCGCCTCACGCCCGCCACGCCCTTCCCCGACGTCCTCGGATGGGTCGACAACGGCGGCCGCACGGCAGGAGGTTGGGAGGTCGACGTCGACAGCCGGAGCATCGCCCTGCCGGCCGGCGTCGATCAGGCCGACGCGCAGCAGGCGCTGGACGACCTCGCCGACTTCCCCGACCGGCCCCTCGGCACCATAGGCCCGTCCGGCCCCGGAGCGAGGATCGAGGCCCTGGCCCGGTGGAACGACACCCGCGCCGACCGGGCCCGCCCGACCATCATGGAGATGTTCCGCGAACAGGCGCGCCTGAGGCCGGAAGCCATTGCCGTCGTCGACGAGCACCGCTTGCTGACGTACCGACAGTTGGCCCAGAAATCAGCCCAGTTGGCCCATCATCTGATCGAGCGCGGCCTCACCTCCGAACAGACCGTCGGCATCTCGCTGGGCCGCTCCGCCGACATGGTCGTCGGACTCCTCGCCGTACTCCAGGCGCGGGGCGCCTTCGTGCCGCTCGATCCGCAGTGGCCCACCGCCCGCCGGGCCGTCGTCGTCCAGGACGCCCGGGTCGTGCTCCAGCTCAACACCACGGGCAAGGCCGACGCCGGGGAGCCGGACGCCGTCGCCGTCGACCTCGGTGACTGGAAGTACGGCGCCCACCCGGTGGACGCGCCCGACGCGGCCGTCCCCGGCTCCGCCCTGGCCTACGTGATCTTCACGTCCGGTTCGACGGGACGGCCCAAAGGCGCCATGATCCGCCACGACGCGATCAGTGAGCGCCTCCTGTGGCAGGCCGGTGAGATCCTCCGGTTCGGCCACGACGACGCCTCGCTCTTCAAGGCGCCGCTCTCGTTCGACATCTCCGTCAACGAGATCTTCCTGCCGCTGGTCTCCGGCGCCCGCCTGGTGATCCTGCGGCCCGGCGGCGAACGCGACCCCCACCACCTGCTGAGCGTCATCTCCGAACAGCGCGTCACCTTCACCTATCTGGTGTCGTCCATGCTGGACGTGCTGCTGGAGATCGCGGGCGACTCCGGCCGACTCGACAGCCTGCGGCACGTCTGGTGCGGCGGCGAGGTGCTCACCCCGGAGCTGTACGAGCGGTTCCGCCGCCACCTCGACATCCCCCTCTACCACGGCTACGGCCCGGCCGAGACGACCATCGGCGTCTCCCACGTCATCTACCGGGGCGCGGCCGAACGCCTGACGACCTCGATCGGCCGGGCCAACCCCAACACCCAGCTCTACGTCCTCGACGACGAACTGCGCCCCGTCCCGGTCGGCGTCGGCGGCGAACTGTACGTCGGAGGGTTCCTCCTGGGGCGCGGATACGTCGGCGCCCCCGGCCTCACCGCCTCCCGCTTCGTGGCCAACCCCTTCGCCTCGGACGGGTCCCGGCTCTACCGCACCGGCGACCTGGCGCGGTACGCCCCGGACGGGTCGCTGGACTTCCTCGGCCGGGCCGACAACCAGGTCAAGATCCGCGGCATGCGGCTGGAGATCGAGGACGTCGAGGCCTCCCTCGCCGAGCACCCCGGGGTACGGCACACCTGCGTCGTCGCGAAGAAGAACACGGCGGGCGGCACCTACCTGGTCGGATACGTCATCCCGTCCGCCGGGAACGAGGGCCTGAGCGGTGACGAGGTCAAGGCGTGGGCCGCCGCCACCATGGTCGACTACATGGTCCCGGCCCACCTCGTGGTGCTGGCCAGGTTCCCGCTCACCGCCAACGGCAAGGTCGACCGGGCCGCCCTGCCGGAGCCCGCGACCGGCACCGGCGCGGTGTTGGCGCCCGCCACCGAGAACGAGCGCCTGGTGTGCGCGGCCGTCGCGGCGGTGCTGCGGAGGGAGGAGGTCGGCGTCGACCAGGACTTCTTCCAGCTCGGCGGAGACAGCATCCTGGCGATTTCCCTGCTGAGCGCCCTGCGGGACGTGGGCCTCCATGTGACGCCACGCCAGATCTTCACCAACACCGTCATCGGGGCACTGGCGGCGGTGGCGAGCCGTGAGGACGTCACCGCCGTGGACCGCGGTGACGTAGCCACCGGCCCGGTCATGGGATCGCCCATCGTGCAGTGGCTCGGCGAGACCACGGACGCGATCGACGGCTTCGTCCAGTCGGTCGTCCTGAACACCCCGGCCGCCCTCACCGCCGACGCGCTCGACCGCATCCTCGCCGCCGTGCTCGCCCGGCACGACATGCTGCGCGCCCGGCTGGTGCGCGGCGGCCGCTGGGGCTTCGCCATCCCGCAGCCCGGCCAGGGCGCCATCGGGTGGCAGGAGAGCGACGCCCCGCTGGAGCAGTGCGTCGCGCTGGCCACCGACGGGCTCGACCCGGCGGGCGGGGTGATGCTGCGCGCCGTCTGGCGCCGCGAGGCCCGGCAACTGGTCCTGGTGGCCCACCACGTCGTGATCGACGGCGTGTCCTGGCGCATCCTGATGGACGATCTGGCCACGGCCTGGCGTCAGTCGGCCTCCGGAAGCCCCGTCGACCTGCCGCCCGTCGGAACCTCGTTCCGCCGCTGGACCCAGCTGCTGGCCCGTGCCCCCTTCGCCGCGGACCGTACGCACTACGAGGCCCCGCTGCCCGCGCCGGACGCGCCGCTCGGCAGGCGGGCCCTGGCCGAGACCGACACCGTGGCCCGCGAGCGGACCCGGACCGTCTCCGTCGGGCCCGAGCACACGGCCGCGCTGCTCGGCGAGGTCCCCGCGAAGTTCCACGCGGGCGCCAACGACGTCCTGCTCACCGCCCTCGCGGTCGCCCTCGCCCGCTGGCGCCGCGACCACGGGCAGGACCAGACGTTCGCCCACATCGAGCTGGAGGGGCACGGCCGAGAAGGGCGGTTCGTCGCTGAAGCGGCGGGATGCGAACCCGAACTGTCGCGTACGGTCGGCTGGTTCACCACTCTCTTCCCGGTCACCGTGGACCCCGGAACGGCCGCCGACCTCACCGCGCCCGCCTACCTCGCCGCCGCCCTCAAGGCGGTCAAGGAGGACCTCGCCCGCACCCCTTCCGGCGGCCTCTCCTACGGCGCCCTGCGCTATCTGTCCGGAGCGGGCCTGGCCGGACCGGCCCCCCAGGTCCTCTTCAACTACCTGGGCCGCTACGACGCGGGAGCCTCCGGTGACTGGCAGCTCGCGGGCACCACAGGGCAGTTGGGCGAGAGGCGCGACCCGGACATGCGCCTGCCGCGTGCCCTGGAGTTCAACGCGATCGCCGAGCCCGACCCGAACGGCCACTACGCACTGGTCACCACCATCTCCTGGCCCGAAGGCGTCTTCACCGACGACGACATCGACACCCTCGCCGACTACTTCCGCTCGGCCCTCACCGCACTCGCCACCCTCGAAACGGGCGGTCACACGCCCAGCGACTTCCCGCTGGTGCCGCTCACCCAGGCCGACGTGGACGAGCTCGACGGACCGGCCCTGCGCGACATCCTTCCGCTCACCCCGTTGCAGGAAGGCCTCTACTTCCACTCCGTCTTCGACGGCGCCACCACGGGCAGCTACGTCGAACAGCAACTCCTCACGCTGGACGGCGAGGTGGACCCCGAACGGCTCGCCGCGGCGGCCACCCGGCTGCTCACGCTCCACCCCGGCCTGGCGGCCCGCTTCACGTCCCTCGCCGACGGCCGGGTCGTCTCCGTCGTCGAGAGCGGCATACGGGCGCCCTTCACCACACTGGACCGTCCCTCCATCACCGAGGACGAGATCCGCGACCTCGCGGAGCGGGACCGCCGTGCCGGGTTCGACCTCGCCGCCGGGCCGCTGATGCGGTACACCCTCATCCGCGCCGGTGCGGGCCGCACGGTCCTGGTGCAGACGGTGCACCACATCATCGCCGACGGCTGGTCGGTGCCTCCCATGCTCCGTACGCTGCTGGCCGAATACCACGCGCCCGGGACGGTGTACCCGCTCGGCGGCTACCGCGACTACGTGAACTGGCTCGCCGGGCGCGACCAGGACGAGAGCGGCCGCGTGTGGCGCGAGGAACTCGACGGCCTGCCCGGCCCGTCCCTCGTGGCCGAAGGGCACACCCCCTCCGCGCGGTTCGCCGACCTCGCCGCCGAGCCCGCCGAGGACGTCGACGCAGCCGCACGGTCGGCCGGGGTGCCCCTCAGCGTGGCCGTGCACAGCGCGTGGGCGGTGACGCTGGGCGGCATCCTGTGCGGCAGGGACGTCGTCTTCGGCTCCACCGTGTCGGGGCGCGACGCGGCCGTGCCCGGCATTCGGGACATGGTGGGCCTGTTCATCAACACCGTTCCGGTGCGCGTCCGTTGGGAAGGCACCGACACCGCACGGGACCTGCTCGCGGCGGTCAAGGCGCACCAGGGCAGGGTGCTGGCCCACCAGCATGTCTCCCTGGCGAGGATCGGCCGGCAGAGCGGCGCGGGCTCCCTCTTCGACACCCTGGTGGTGTTCGACGTGGCGACCGACGTGGACGCCCTGCGCGGCCCGGACGACACCCTCGTCATCACCGACATCGTCAACGAGGGATCCCCGCACTACCCGTTGACGCTGGTGGTCGAGCGAGGGCGCGACGGCCGCCCGCGCTTCAACCTCATCTACGACGGTGAGCTGCTGCGCCGGGAGGGCGCTGAGGCGATCCTGCACACCTTCACCCGGACCCTCGCCGAGCTGCTGGCCGACCCGGACACCCCGGTCGACGAGCTGGCCCCGAAGGCCGACAGGGCGCCGGAACGGTCCGCCCCGGTGACCCTGGGCGCGCTGTTCGACGCCGCGGCACGGCGCCACCCGGCGGCCACCGCCGTCACGCAATGCGCCCTCGGCGGCGGTACCCGCTCACGGACGTACGGAGAACTCGCCGCGGAGAAGGACGCGTTGGCGGCAACCCTGCGCGCGGCCGGAGTGCTCCCCGGCCGACGGGTCGCCGTAGCCGTGCCCCGCTCCCTGGAGCAGGTCGTCGCCCTGATCGCGGTCGTCACCGCCTCAGGCGCGTACGTACCCCTGGACCTCGCCTACCCGGACGAGCGGCTGGAGTACATCCTCGCCGACGCCGCCCCGCAGGTCGTCCTCGTGGACCGCGAACAGCACGGCCGCTTCACCCGGCTGCTGGAACGGGCGGGCGTGGCGGCCCGCGTCCTCGTCCAGGGCGACCGGCTCCCGGCCGACGAGGAGACCGCCGCGCCCGAAGCGACCCCGCAGGACCCGGCGTACATCATCTACACCTCCGGCTCGACCGGCCGGCCCAAGGGCGTCGTCGTACCGCACTCCGCGGTGTCGGCGCTCCTCGCGAACACCCGCCCCGACATGGGCTTCGGACCCGACGACGTGTGGGTCCAGTTCCACTCCTTCTCCTTCGACTTCGCCGTCTGGGAGCTGTGGGGCGCGCTGGCACACGGCGGCGAGCTGCTGGTCCCGGAGTACGCACTGACCCGCTCCCCGGTCGACTTCCACAGGCTGGTCCGCGAGCGCGGCGTGACCGTCCTCAACCAGACCCCGTCCGCGTTCTACCGGTTCATCGAGGCCGACCTGCACGCCGACCGGCCTGTCACGGCGCTGCGCCGGATCATCTTCGGCGGCGAGGCCCTCGACCTCGGGCGGCTGCGCGGCTGGGTCGAACGGCACGGCACCGGCACGCCCGAACTGGTCAACATGTACGGCATCACCGAAACCACCGTCCACGTCACCCACCGGGTGCTGACGGACGACGACTTCGCCCGGGGCACGGACGCCAGCCCCATCGGCGGCCCCATCCCCGGCCTGACCGCCTATCTGCTCGACGACCGGCTCCGCCCGGTGCCGCCGGGGCGGGTGGGAACCATCTACGTCGCGGGCGACCAGGTCTCTCCGGGATACCTGGGCCGGCCCGGACTCACCGCCGGACGGTTCGTGGCCGACCCGTTCGCGGCCGACGGCTCCCGCATGTACCACACGGGAGACCTCGCCCGGCGGACGCTCGACGGCGAGCTGGAGTTCGCCGGCCGCGCCGACGACCAGGTACAGCTGAAGGGATTCCGGGTCGAGCTCGGCGAAGTGGAGGGAGCCGTACGGGAGCTGGACGGGGTCGTCGATGCGGCCGTCACCGTGGCGGACAGCGGCGACCACCTCGTCGCCCATGTCGTGGGCGAGGTGCCCGCTGACTGCACCGCCCGGCTCTCCGCCAAGCTGCCCGTACACATGGTCCCGGGCCGGGTGCTGCCGGTCGACGCGCTGCCGCTGACGGTCAACGGAAAGCTCGACCGCGAGGCCCTCACCGAGCGCGCCGCACAGCAGGAGGTCAGCCAGCGGGAGCAGGCCACCGACGACTCCGCACTCACCGCACTGGTCGACATCTTCGCAGCCGCGCTGCCCGGGGCCGCCGTGGACGCCGACACCGACTTCTTCGCCGCCGGGGGCGACAGCATCGTCGCCATCACCGTGATCAACCGGGCCCGCGCACTCGGCCTGCCGATCGCACCCCGGGACGTATTCCTCCTCAAGACCCCGCACGCCCTCGCGGACCACCTCGCCACGCGCGCCCCGCAACGCGCCGCACCCGTGCCGCCCCGCCGCGAGGACGGTCCGCTCCCGGCGACACCGATCATCCTGCGTCAACGCGAACTCGGCGGCTCACTCGCCCGGTTCGCCCAGGCCAGGACCCTCGTCGCCGCCGAAGGAACGGGACTCGCGGACGTACGGCGCGCGGCGAGTGCCGTCCTGGCCGCGCACCCCGCCCTGCGCCTGCGCCTCCAGGTCGAGCACGGCGTGTGGGCCCTTCGCACCGAACCCGCCCGCGAGGCCGACGTCGTGCAGGTGGACACCACCGACGCGACGGCCGCCGCGAACGAGGCCGCCGGACGGCTCGACCCCGAGACCGGAGAGGTGGCCGCCTTCACCTGGCTGAAGCCGAGCCGCACCCTGGTGGTCACCGTGCACCACCTCGCCGTGGACGCCGTCTCCTGGCTCGTTCTCCTCGACGACCTGGCCACCGCCCTCGGCGGCTCCCCGCTGCCGCCGCCGACGACCTCGTACGCCGAGTACGCCGAAGCCCTGGCCGTACGGTCGGGGGAGCCGGCCGAGGCCCTCGGCCACTGGATCACCACCCTTCAGTCACCGCCGCTGCTGCCCGCCGTCACGGGGACGCGCGAGATCACGGTGGTCCTGCCGCCCGAAACGAGCGACCGGGTGACGCGCACCGCGCCCGGCGCACTCGGCCTCGGCCTCACCGAGCTGCTGTGCGGCGCCCTGCGCACCGCGCTGACGCAGATCCAGGCCGCCGCGCCCACCGACCTCGCCGTCGACCTTGAGCGGCACGGCCGGGTCCCGGCCCTGGAGCACCACGACTACTCCCGTACCGTCGGCTGGTTCACCTCCATCGCCCCCGTACGCCTCACGGCCCACACCGACCCGGTCACCGCCGCGCGCGAGGTCGCCGAACGCCAGCCGGACGAGCACGGCCACACCGCCTACGGCCGGCTCCGGTACCTCAACCCGCAGACCGCCCCGCTGCTGACCGCCCGCCCTCAGATCCTCTTCAACTACCTCGGCCGGGGCGCCGAATCCCGCGCCCCCCACCTCACCGGCGGCGAGCGGAGCAGCCCGTACGCCGTCGAGGTCAACGCCTGGACCGACGAGGCCACCGGAAGCCTGCACGCGGCCTTCACCCTCGCCGACGGCGTCCCGGACGCGATCGCCGGACACTGGCTCGCCGCCCTGGAGCAGATCGCCCACGCCTCCGCGACGGCCGAACGCACGGCCCCGGTCACCCCGCTCCAGCGGGGCCTGTTCTTCCAGGCCCAGATGGCGGGCGCGGCCGGGCACTACGTCGCCCAGAGCTACTTCACCTTCGACCGCCGCCTGGACACCGACGCGCTGGCCGACGCCATGGCGTACGTCATCGCGCGCCACCCGGTCGTCGGCGCGGGCTTCACCACCGGCGACGACGGAAACCCGGTCCAGGTCCTGAAGTCGGGCCGCCGGGTCGGCGTCCGGGTGGTCGAGGCGACGACGGACGCCGAGACCGAGGCCCTGCGCACCCGGGACCGCGAGCGAGGCTTCGACCCGGGGGAGCCGCCGCTGATCCGGATCACCGTCGTGCGGCGGCCCGACGGCCACGACGACCTGCTGCTCAGCTACCACCTGCTGCTCTGGGACGGCTGGTCCCGCGAGATCCTGCTGCGCGACCTGTTCGACGCGTACGAGGCCGTCGTCGCGGGCGAGCCGTGGGACACGGCCCCCGCCGTGCCGGGCTTCGAGGAGTACGCCCGGGAGCTCGCCGCGAAGGACCCGTCCGAGTCCGAGCGCTTCTGGGCGGAGCACCTCAAGGGCCTGCCGGGGCCGACGCTGCTCGCCGGACCGGCCCCGGCCCTGGCCCAGGAGCTGCCCCAGCCGCTCGTGCACTCCCTCTCGGCCGAACTGACCGAGCTGCTGCGGGAAGCGGCCCGGGTCCACGGCGTCACCCTGAACTCGGTGCTGACCGGGGCCTTCGGCCTCCTCCTCGGGGCCCGCACCGGCCGCGCCGACGCCGTCTTCGGCGTCACCGTCTCCGGCCGCGAGGGCGAGGGGCACTCCGGCATCGTCGGCGTACTCCTCAACACCGTCCCGATGTGGACGCGGGCCCGGCCCGACGACACGGTCGGCGCCTACCTGGCGGCCGTGCAGGCGTCGCGGGTCGCGGCGATGGACCATGAGCACCTGGGGCTCGGAGAGATCCAGCGCGCCAGCGGCCACGACACCCTCTTCGACAACCTGTTCGTGCTCCAGAACTTCCTGGACCGGGACGCCTTCGCCGCGATGAACGCCCGCCACGGCATCACATCCGTCCGGGCGGACGACTCCACCCACTACCCGTACACCTGGGTCGTCACGCCTGGCGACCGGCTCACGGTCAAGCTGGAGCACCGCCACGGCGACCCCGAAGCCGCCCGCCTGCTCCTCGACGACTACCTGCGTGTCCTGGAGGACGTGGCGGGGGCGACCGGCCCGATGGGCGCGCTGCCCGGTCCGGGACCGGACCCCGAGCCCGCCGACCGCACGGACATCGGCACGGACACCGTCGTGGACCGCTTCGACCTCGCGGCCGACCGCGATCCGCAACGGATCGCGCTCGTCGCCGACGGTGCGACCATGACCTTCGCCGAACTGCGTGACCGCAGCCGGGCCGTGGCGGGCGTACTCGCCGGGCGGGGCATCGGCCCGGAGACCACCGTGGGGCTGGCGATCCCGCGCTCCCCCGACTGGATCGCGGCGCTGTTCGCCGTCCTGCGGGTCGGCGCCGCGTACGTGCCGCTGGAACTGGACCACCCCGACGAGCGGATCGCGGCGATCGTCGAGGACGCGCGGCCCGAGGTCATCCTCACCGTGAGCAGCGTGTCGCCCCGGCTGAGCGGCGAACTGATCGAACTGGACCGCCCGTTGCCCGAGGCGGAGCCGTTCGTGACGTTCACGCCCGAGGACCCGGACCGGCTGCGCCACCCCGCGTACACGATCTACACCTCGGGATCGACCGGGAAGCCGAAGGGCGTGGTGACCGCCTACGCCGGGCTCACCAACATGCTGATCAACCATCAGCGCCGGATCTTCGAACCGGTGCTCGCCGACCACGGCCACCGGACCTTCAGGATCGCGCACACCGTGTCGTTCGCGTTCGACATGTCGTGGGAGGAGCTGCTGTGGCTCGCCGACGGCCACGAAGTCCACATCTGCGACGAGGAGTTGCGCCGCGACGCACCCCGGCTGGTCGAGTACTGCGGCGAGCACGGCATCGACGTCGTCAACGTGACCCCGACCTACGCCCAGCAGCTGGTCGCCGAAGGGCTGCTCGACAACCCCGAACGACGCCCCGCGCTCGTGCTGTTGGGTGGTGAAGCCGTCACCCCGACGCTGTGGCGGCGGCTCGCCGGGACGAAGGGCACGGTCGGCTACAACCTGTACGGGCCCACCGAGTACACCATCAACACCCTTGGCGTCGGCACCTTCGAATGCCAGGACCCGGTGGTCGGCGTGGCGATCGACAACACCGACGTGTACGTCCTCGACCCCTGGCTGCGGCCGCTGCCCGACGGAGTGGCCGGCGAGCTGTACGTGGCGGGCGTCGGCATCGCGCGCGGCTACCTGGGCCAGAGCGCCCAGACCGCGCTCCGCTTCGTCGCCTGCCCCTTCGGCGCACCCGGCGAGCGCATGTACCGCACCGGGGACCTGGTGCTCCGCAGGCCCGATGGGAACATCGCCTACCTGGGCCGCACCGACCAACAGGTCAAGATCCGCGGCCACCGCGTCGAACTGGGCGAGGTCGAGGCCGTGTTCGCGGCCCACCCGGCGGTCCGCTTCGTCGCCGCGGTCGCCCAGCCGGACCCCCAGGTCGACGGGGCTCACCGGCTGGCCGCCTATCTCGTCCTGGCGGACTGGGCCGACCTGGCCCGGGTCGCCGCCGAAGTCGGCGCGGGACTTCCGGACTTCCTGCGCCCCACCCACTACGCGCAGGTCGACAGCATCCCCCTCACCGTGAACGGGAAGGCTGACACCAAGGCGCTCCCCGATGCCAGGCCGCTGGGCGCGCTGGCCACGGCGCAGGAGCGCGGACCGGAGACCGAAACCGAGAGGGTGGTCTGCGAGTTCTTCGCCGAGGCGCTGGACCTGGACGACGACGAGGTGAGTGCGGTGAGCGACTTCGTGTCCCTCGGCGGACACTCCATGCTGGCGGTGCGGCTGATCGGGCTGCTCCGCCGGGAGTACGGTCCTGTGATCACCATCCGTGATCTGTTCACCCTGCGAACCCCGGAAGCGATGGCCCGCCACCTCGATGAGAACTGACGTCCATTGATGAAGACCGACACGCAGCGGCCCCGCCCGGGCGCCGCCATCCTGCGAACCGCCCTGCGCCGCAACATCGGCGCCATGATCGCGGGCACCGTCCTCATGGGCCTGTACCAGGCGGCGGAGACCGCGTTCCCCATCGCGCTCGGCATGATCGTCGAGCACACGATGCAGGACCGCAGCCTCCCCTCGCTCGGAGTGTCGATCGGCGCGCTCGCCGTGATCATCACGACGGTGTCCCTGTCGTGGCGGTTCGGCATGCGGGTGCTGCAGAAGGCCAACACGACCGAGGCGCACCGCTGGCGGGTCCGGGTCGCGGCCTGCGGGCTCCAACCGGTGGCCAGGGACGTCGACGGCCTCAAGTCCGGTGAGATCCTGACCATCGCCACCGAGGACGCCGACCAGACCGCCGACATCATCGAAGTGGTGCCGCTGCTGATCAGCTCTCTGGTCGCCGTGTCGGTCGCGGCCGTGGCACTGAGCCTGGCCGACCTCCGGCTCGGCCTGCTGGTGGTCGTGGGGACCGTCGCGATCCTGTCGGTCCTGGCCGTGATGTCCAAGCGGATCGGCGCCAGCACCCAGGAGCAGCAGGCCAAGGTGGCACGGGCGGGAGCCAAGGTCGCCGACCTCATCATCGGCCTGCGCCCGCTCCACGGCTTCGGCGGCAACCACGCCGCGTTCGGCTCCTACCGCAAGGTCAGCACCGACGCGAAGCGCCAGGCCGTCACCGTGGCCCGGGTGAACGGCCGGTACGCGGGCACCGCGCTGGCCCTCAACGCGGTCCTCGCCGCGGCGGTCTCCCTGACGGCGGGCTGGCTGGCGTTCGAGGACCGGATCACCATCGGGGAACTGGTGATGGCCGTGGGCCTCGCGCAGTTCATCATGGAACCGCTGAAGATGTTCTCCGAGATGCCCAAGTACGTGATGATCGCCCGGGCTTCGGCCGAACGGATGGCGCTGGTGCTCTCCGCCCCACCGGTGGCGACACCGGGCCCCGGCCGCCCGGAGCCGGGCGGAACCCTGGAGGTCGACTGCGTACGGCACGGCACCCTGCGGGAGCTCAAGTTCACCGTGAACGCGGGCGAGTTCTTGGCGATCGCCGCCTATCAGCCGCGCGCGGCGGCAGACCTCGCCGCCGTCCTCGCGGTGAACGTCGCCCCCCACGCGTACGGGGGAGTGGTGCGCATCGGAGGCCAGGAGATCGCGGAGCTGTCGGTCGAAGCCGTACGCGAGCACATGCTGGTGAACCCGTACGACGGGGAGATCTTCGCCGGTACACTCCGGACGAACATCGACCCGTCGGGCACCAGCCGGACGGTCGAGGAGGCCGTCGAGGCGTCCATGCTCACCGACGTCGTCGCCCTTCACCGCGAGGGCCTGGACTACGCGGTCCGCGACCGAGGGGCGAACCTCTCCGGAGGCCAGCGGCAACGCCTTTCGCTGGCCCGCGCGTTGGCCGCCGACACAGAGGTGCTGGTCCTGCACGACCCGACGACGGCCGTCGACGCGGTCACCGAGCAGCTCATCGCGCGCAACATCGCGAAACTGCGCAGAGGCCGGACGACGGTGGTGATCACCAGCAGCCCACCGCTCCTGGACGCGGCGGACCGTGTCCTGGTCCTCGACGAGGGCGTGATCACCGCGGAGGACACGCACCGCAACCTGCTGGCACGGGACGAGGCGTACTGCCTGGCCGTGGCGAGGTGAACCGGGGGGCCCGCCCTGCAACCCCTCAGCCCAGCGCCCAGGCCACATCCCTCAGCAGCGCCTGCCGCCAGCCCGCGCGGTCGTGCGCGGAAGCCGAACGTGACACGCGCACGGTGGCGCCCGACCGCTCGGTCAGCGTCTCGGTCAGCTCGCAGTGGGGCAGCATGGAGGCCTCGTGCTCCCCCACGTCGAACGCGCACCGCAGCCGGGACAGGTGGGCGTCCCGCCGCAGCCGCCCGGCGATCGCGCCCCCGACGGCCCCGCCCAGCGGATCCGCCGACTCCATGGCCCCGGGCGCCCACCAGAAGGACCCCGACTGACAGGCGATACGGGAGACCAGCTCCGGGAACTCCAGAGCCGCGTACAGCGCGCTCAGCCCGCCCAGGCTCTGCCCGGCCACCACCAGCCGGTCCGGATCGGCCACCACGCCGGACTCGGCCACCAGCGGCAGCAGTTCGTCCCGGACCGCCTCCCACAGCTCGGGGCGGCAGCCGAACTCCGCCTCCCGGTCCTTGGCGGGCACGAAGACGAGGGTGACCGGAGGCATGTCACCCGCGTCGAAGGCCGCGTCGAAGGCAGTCATGGCCGGGTGCAGATACAGCCAGTCGTCCCCGTCGAGCAGCAGCACCACGGGACCGCCGCCGCCCACCGGGTGGACGCGCACGGTGCGCCGCCCGCCGAGCCGGCCGCTGTTCCAGCGGAGCCGGGTACGGGGAAGGGGCAGGACGTCGTCCGGGCCGAGGGCGGGCCAGTGTGGCTGGGGCGGGGCATCCGGCGTCGCGGCGATGGACCGCTCGCCGCCTGCGCCGACCGGGTTGCACGGATCGGCGTGGGCGGCCCCTCCCGCCAGGACGCGGTAGGTCACCCGCAGCCGCGCGGGCATGCGCACCTCGGCGTACCAGCAGTCCGTGGAGCCCCAGCGACGCAGCGGCACGGGCGGTGACCAGCTCTCGAAGTCGAGTACAGCCTCGGAGCCGCGCCACAGGAAGAGGGTCAGCCAGCCCCCGCCGTCGGCGGGTACCGACACGGGTGTCCGTGCCGCCGCCCAGAACGCGTCGGTACCGGGCCGGGACAGCAGCCCGAACGCGGCGAAGGGGTGCTTGTCGTCGGTGGTCGCGCCGGAGGGGGGAGGCGGTGAGGCACTCGTCATCAGGTGACCCTAACCCAACGGGCGCAGGGGTGGGTTACCCGAACTGGCCTATGAACAAACGCACTTGTGTCCCGATGTGCCCGCCCCTGCCCCGGTGGGCCGGAACGCGCCCGCGCGCGGCCGTGGCGGGTGCGGGTCAGTCCCGGGGCGGAAGCAGCCGGGGTACGACCCGCACGTAGGCCACCATGCCGATCACCTCGACCAGGGTCTGCGCGACCACGACCACCGCGGCGACGGCCAGCGCGTCCGGGAGCGCCAGGGCCAGGGGGAGGACCACCAGGGAGTTGCGGGTCGCGCCCGTGAACACGATCGCCCGCCCGGCGGGGACGTCCAGGCGGAACGCGCGGGCGACGCCGAGCCCCGCGAACGCCATCACGACGAGAAAGAGTACGTAGAACGGGACGACGCGGGCCACGTACGCCACGCTGCCGGTGTCGCCGAGCTTCGGCAGCTGGGAGGCGGCCACCGTGAACAGGACGGCGGCCATCAGCGGCACCATCGCCGTGCCCATGGCGTCGGCGGCCTTCCGCCCCGCCGGGCGGCGTGCGGTCCAGGCCTGGGTCAGCCAGGCCAGAACCAGCGGGATCACGATCAGGACGACGAACGCCTCGACGAACGGTCCGGCCTCCACCACGTCGGCCAGGCCCGGCCCCAGGAACAGGAACAGATAGCCCGGCAGCAGCACCATCTGGGCGAGCAGCAGGAGAGGGGTGGCGGCCAGCAGGCGCTGGTTGTCGCCTCCGGCGAGCCCGCTGAAGACGATCACGTAGTCGATGCACGGTGCCAGCAGCACCAGCAGGACACCGACGCGGACCGCCTGTTCGTCGGGGAGGAAGGCGAACATCGCGGCGACCACCAGCGGCACCACGACGAAGTTCACCACCAGTGCGGCGGCCAGGAAACGGCCCGCCCGCAACGAGCGCCACAGTTCCGCGGCCGGCACCTGGAGGAACGTCACGTACAGCAGGGCGGCCAGCGCCGGGTTGATGGCGTGCTCCAGGCCCGGTCCCGCATCCGGAGCGAACCGGCCCACCAGGCCTCCGGCGGCGAGGGCCCCGACATAGACGGCGACCTGGTGGCGTTCCATGCCTGCGACCAGGCCGGACGGGGACGACGACAACGTACGTGCTCCTTGTGCGCGGCTGCGTGCGGCGGGCTGCGGCCCCCCGACGCAGTCGACCGTAGACCGTCGGCCCGGCCCCGGTGCGCCTGCCCCGCTGCTGGAAGGGGGGCAGGCGCCCGGCCGCCCTCCCGAGGGATCGCCCGTACCGTCTCGTCGGCCCCGCCGCCGGCTGTTCAGCGGGCGGGGCTTCCCCCGCTCGGCGCGTAGAGGATCCAGAGCGGCCCCTCGGCGAGATCGACGCGCTCGCCGTCCGGGGTGCTGAACCCGGTGGGGTCCTCGGCCGAGGCGCGCGACCACCGGGCCTCGTGGGCGCGGCCGTCACGCAGGACGAGCGCGTCGCCCGAGCCCACGGTCTCGGTGAACGGGCTGACGCTCCCGGACCGGTCGCGGAAGTCCGAAGGGCGTACAGTCACGTCCTGGACGATGACCGTACCGGCCCCGATCCGCGCCCCGTCGGAGGTACGGGCGGGGGAGCCGTCCAGCGAGACCAGCCACCGGCCCCGCTCGGCGGACCAGGTGAAGCTGACGGCGGCGGACGGGTAGCGGACCGTATGGCTGTCCTCCGGCTCCCCGCCCGGCGGAGCCGCCCCGAAGCGCAGCCCCAGCGCCTCGACGGCGTTGACACCGGACGCGGCGTACGGGATCTTCTCCGGCCGCAGGTAGAGATTGTGCGGGGCGGGCCGGTCGGGCCCCCGGAAGTAGGCCTGCGGTGCCTTCGACGGAGGTACGGCCTCCAGCGGCGCCCGGTCGATGACCGGCAGCAGTCTGCTGTGGGCGCCGGAGAACGCCAGCGTCGGCCGTTCGAACTGGCGCAGCAGCTCCAGATCGGTCTCCCGGGCGCTGCGGACCGGGCCGATGGCCGGTGGCAGATCCGAGGAGTAGACGGCGAGGATGCGGCTGAGCCCGGCCTCCACCTGCTCGACGTAGACGATGTCGGCCCGCTCCAGCCCGGTGTGGGGCCGGGCGGGTGCCACTTTGTCGATCTTCACGGCGAGCACGTGGCCCTCGGTGCCCGAGCCCGTCCCAGACGGGGAGCTGCCGCGGGGTGTCGGCCCGGAGCCGTCCCCGCCCGTGCACCCGACCGAGAGGAGGGCCAGGACGAGCGTGGTGAGCAGCGCTGCGGCCCACGTCTTCACTCCGGCTGGGGACATGACGACCGCCCTTCCTGGGTGCCGGCCGGCGGTGCCGGCGGAACGCTGCCGCGTCGCGGCCCCCTACCCATCATCACGCGCCGGGCGGCCCGACGGTTGCGGAGGGCGCCGCGAGGCAGCCTGTGGCCCGCGGGCCACAGGCTGAGTGAGTACTCACTCCGTGATCTCGGGGCACGCGGTCAGTGACCGACCTCGCGGCCCCGCCGTGGCACCGGCCTTTCCCGCGCACGGGAGCACAGCCCTCCACAGGGCCGGTACGCCACGGGCGACATGGCCGGAACTGCACCGCGCCGCGCCCTCGATTCCGCTTCCGCGGGGACTGTTCGCTCTCTACGGTTGCTACCAGTGACGGGCCACCCGCCCGTACGGTGTGAGGAGCGAGGCAGAGGGGGTTCGGTGGAAGCCGAGTTGATGACACTGGCGGCATCGGGTGCGACGACCGTCGTGGGGCTGATGGCGACGGAGGCCTGGACGCAGGTACGCGGGCGGCTGGCCCGGTTCCTGTCCCGAGGCGAGGGCACCGACGCGGTCGACGCCGAGCTGGAGGAGTCCCGCGCCGAGCTGACGGCGGCCCGGGCCGACGCGGACGAGGCGACGGCGGCCGACATCGAGGCGGAGTGGCGGACCAGGCTCCGCCGGGCCCTGCGCGCCAACCCGGAGGCCGCCGAGGAGCTGCGGACCCTGCTCGACGAACTGGCGCCCCTCCAGCCGTCGGCCCCCACGGTGTCGGTCTCCAACTCCGTCAGCGGAGGCACCCAGTACGCCCCGGTGGTCCAGGGGCAGAACATCTCCCACTTCACGCTGAACGGCTCCGGTGTGACGGCCCCGGAGCAGCGGCCGGGCGCGGAGTGACGGCGGGGCGGACGGGCGGGTCCGAGCCGGTCTCCTCGCGCAACGACCTGTCCGGCACCACCTACGGGCCGACCGTCCAGGCCGGGGCGATCCACGGCGGCATCACGTTCAACGTCCAGGAGACGCCGCCGTCCGGAACGTATGTTCCACCCGATGAGATCCCGCCACTGGCCGTACGGTTCGTCAACCGGGCCAAGGGCCTGGCCGCGCTCGACACCTGGCTGGCCCGGAACGGAGCCGACGGTGGGGCGAGCGTCGGCTTCGCCGCGTTGTACGGTCTGCCCGGCGTCGGCAAGACCGCCCTCGCGACCCACTGGGCGGAGCGCGAACGGGAACGGTTCCCCGACGGGCAGATCTACGTGGACTACGCCTCCCTGCGCACGGAGTCGAAGGCCCCCGACATCTCCGAGGCCGTACGGCGCTGTCTGAAGTCCCTGGGGGTCGACGACCCCTACATCCCGGCGACGCTGGAGGACCGGACCCGGCTGCTGCGGACCCGGTCGGCGGGCCGACGGCTGCTGATCTTCCTGGACAACGTCTCGGGCCCCGCCCAGGCAGCCGCCCTCATGCCGAAGGGAAAGGGCAGCGCGCTGCTCGTCGCGAGCGGGAGCCTCATCGGGGAACTCGCCCTGGACGGGGCACGGTTGATGCCGGTGGAGCCGCTCGACCAGGACAGTGGCCTGAAGGTGCTCGCCGACCGGTGCGGAACCGGCACGGTCGAGGCCGACCCCGCCTCGGCGGAACGCCTCGTGGAGCTGTGCGGCGGGCTGCCGGTGGCGCTGCACGTGGTCGCCGCCCGGCTGGCGGCCGACACCCGGCTGACCCTGGCGGGGCTCGTGGCGGAGCTGGCCACGGAATCGCGCCGACTGGCAGGAATGTCCCTGGGAGAGGAACGGTCCGTGTCCGCCGCCTTCGACCTCGCCTATCGTGAACTCGCTCCGGAAGCCGCCCGGCTCTACCGTCTGCTGGGCTGGCACCCGGGCGCCTCCTTCGACGCCGGGGTCGCCGCGGTGGCGGCGGACCTGGCCCCGGGCCCGGCCGCGGACGCGCTGGAATCCCTCCACCGGGCAGGCCTCCTCGACCGGACGGCGGACGGACGCCTCCGCTTCCACGACCTCGTACGCCTGCACGCCCGGGAACGTGCGACGGAGGAGGAGCGCCCCGGCGAACGGCTGGCGCTGGTACGGCGGGTGACCCTGCACTATCTGGCCCTGACCGCGCTGGCCGACCGGGCCGTGCGGGAGGACCGGCTCCGCATCGCCGACCACACGCGGTTGCTCGCCGGCGTTCCCGACCCCTTCGCCGCCGAGGGCGCACCGCAGCCCGTGGACTGGCTGGAGGCCGAACACCGCAACATCCTCGGCGTACTGCGGGCCGCCGCGCGCGAGGAGACGCTGCAGACCGAGGTGTGGCAGCTCGCCGAGGCGCTGACCGTACTGTTCCTCCACCACCGGCATCTCGGTGACTGGCAGGAGTCGCTCGAACTGGGTGCGGCGGCGGCCGCCGAGTCCGTGGTGCCCGCGGCGGAGGCGAGGCTCCGCAGTCTCCTCTCCCGCCCCCTGATGGATCTCGGGGAGTACGCGGCCGCACGGAGCCAGCTGGAGCGGGCCCAGGCCTGCGCCGAGGTCTCGGGAGACCTGGTCGTCCGCGCCTCCGTACAGGAATTCTCCGGCCGGTACTGGGACCAGCGCGACCCGGTCCGGGCCATGGAGGCCTACCGCGGCGCCCTCGAACTCAACACGGCCGCGAACGAGGGGCGCGGAGCCGCCATAGCGTCCTACTTCCTGGGTTGTGCCCAGGACGCCGCCGGGAACCCCGCCGAGGCGCTGGAGACCTTGCGCGGCGCGCACGAACAGCTCATCGCCCGCGAGGACCTGAGAATGGCGGCCCGGGTCCGCATGGCCATCGGCCTCGTACACAACCGCCTGGACGAGACGGAGGAAGCGGTCCGGTCCCTGAGCGAAGCCGCCGAGGTCCTCCGCGCGCAGGAGGCGACCCACTACGAGGCCCAGGCGCTCGTCGCGCTGGCCGACATCGAACAGCGCATCCAGGGCGACCCCCGCCGGGTGCGCGGCCATCTGGAACGGGCGCTCGCGATCTTCGAGGCCGGGGGAAGCCCCCGGGCGCAGGAACTCCGCGAGCGGCTGGAGGAAGGACCGGCGGACGACTGACCCGCCCAACAGCTATGTGCTCAGGCCGAGATGCCGCCCGCCGGCGGTGTACGCAGCCTGAGTACCACGTCCTCGTCGCGCGCTCCGAAGCGGACGGTCAGCTGGGCGTCCGCCAGCGGAGCGGCGGCCCGCAGCAGGGCGTGGACGGCTGCTGCGGGCAGGCCCGGACCGGTCGCCGGTCCGGTCATCGCCGCCTCCACGATCCGCCCGTCCCGCAGTCCCACCAGATGCCCGCCTCCGCGCACGGAGGCCGCTGCGAGACGACACCCCGGGAAGCGGCTCAGTGTGTCCCCGATCCACTGGAGCGCCGCCGTCGCGGCAGGGGCGGGAGCGCCTCGGAGCAGCGCCGAGGCGTTCTCCTTCGTGTTCCGGTCCGCCTCCCGCTCGTCGCAGGCGAGATGGACGAAGCGCCCGGCCGTCTCGTCCTCGCCCGGAGACACCGCCGCGGGCCGCCTGCGTACGGTGACGGTGTCCGCCGAGACGGTGGTGGTGACCCGCCAGGAGGTGACCGCCGCTCCCGTCTCCTCGGGCTCGCCCAGGTAACGGTCGGGCGGGGGCGTGTGCGTCGGTTCCGGGAGGTCCAGCAGGTGGTAGAGGGCGGTACGCAGCCGGGCCAGGGCCCGTCCCGGCTGGTCGAACGCCCCCTCCGCGACCGCGGTGAACCGGTCCCGGCCGGCCAGCGCGGACGTGATCTGTTCGTATAGGTCCCCCGGACCGTGGAGGCGGGGCGCGGCCCGCCCGAGCGCGGCCACGGCGGTGCCGTCGACCGCCTCGCTGCCGAAGGCCCCGAGCAGGACGGGTTTGCCGAGCGCCGCCCCGTACAAGGTCACCGAACCGTGATCGCCGACCACGACATCCGCCGCGACCAGGGCCGACCGCCAGGCATGCACATGCGGGACCAGCATCAGACCGGCTTCCAGAGCCGGGGCGAGAAGGGTGCGTACCTGCCAGGAACCGTGCCCCGCCCAGACGTTGGGGTGAATGATCGCCGCCACCCGGAACTCGTCGTAGGGCAGTGCCGCCAGCACCCGGGCCGCCAGCCCCGGGTCCCGGCCGATCAGCGAACTGCCGCCCCAGGTGGAACTGAGCACCACCAGCCGGTGCCCGGCCGGAACCCCGAGCGCGCGCCGGTACGCCCCCGCCCGCCCGGCGCTGACGAGCAGCTCGTCGTAGCACGGGTCGCCCACGAGCAGGGTGCGCCCGGCCGCCTTGGGGTGCGAGGAGAGCAACTGCTCCTCCTGGCTCGGATGCGAGATCGCCAGCCATGCGCGCCCGGACTCCAGGAGGCTGTCCGGTACGACCCCGGACAGCCGGTCGCGTGGCCCCCGGGAGTCCGGTACCTGCTTCTGGAAGCCGATGCCGTGCGGCAGCACGAGGACCGGGCAATGCCCCTCGGGAACCTCGATGTTCTCGCTGGCGGTGAGGATCAGGTCGGGCTCGGCGTGACCTACCTGTTCCCAGGGGATGACCCGGCAGCCCGCGTCGTGCAGCAGCTCCAGCACTCCGTCGTTGAACGCGGAGGTGGGGTCGTGGGCGAAGACGACCGTCACCCGGGCGTCCCCGCGCAGCAGGGCGGGGAGGCATTCGAGGACCCGTACGGTCGAGGTGACCGTACGGGCCGCTACGACCAGGGTCTTCTCACCCCGAAAGGTGTTCCACCGTTCGGCGTCGGTCCCGACGGGGACGCGGAGGGGCTGGCTAGCGTGCATGGCCACCCCGAAAGGCTACGGGCACACCGCTCGATCGCGGCTCGCGGCTCGCGGCTCGCGGCTCGCGGCTCGCGGCTCGCGGCTCGCGGCTCGCGGCTCGCGGCTCGCGGCTCGCGGCTATGGTAGGCCTATCGCATGTCAAGTGGTACTGCAACCCTTTCGGGTATCGAACTGAGGTCCCTGGCAGTCGTATTGTACGGGCATCATCCCTGGTCGGGCCGCTCGTCCGCCCCCCGCCAGGTCCGCTTCGACTTGGTCCAGACCTCTTGACCGTAGGTCTGGACCATTCTACGGTTTGTCAGGGGCACGACATGGGGTGGGCGGTGCGAACCCTTCGCACCGGCGCGGCAGACCCGGGCAGGAAGGACACGCGTCATGGGCAGGACATCACGGCTGCTGGGCACCGCACTGGCCGCGGCACTCGTCGTACCGACGCTGGTCGGGGCCGCACCCCCGAAGGCCGCCGACGAGACCTGTGCGGTCAAGTCGAAGCCCGCCGGCAAGGTGCTCCAGGGGTACTGGGAGAACTGGGACGGCGCGGCCAACGGAGTGCACCCGCCGCTCGGCTGGATCCCGATCACCGACTCCCGTATCGCCGAACACGGCTACAACGTCATCAACGCGGCCTTCCCCGTCATCCGCTCCGACGGAACCGTGCTGTGGGAGGACGGTATGGACAACACCGTCAAGGTCGCCACCCCCGCCGAGATGTGCGAGGCCAAGGCCTCCGGCAGCACCATCCTCATGTCGATCGGAGGTGCCACGGCGGGGATCGACCTCAGCTCCAGCGCGGTGGCCGACCGGTTCGTCGAGACGATCGTCCCGATCCTGAAGAAGTACAACTTCGACGGCATCGACATCGACATCGAGACCGGCCTCATCAGCACCGGCAACATCAACGAACTCTCCGCCTCCCAGGCCAATCTGATCCGCATCATCGACGGCGTCCTCGCCGCGATGCCCCCTGGCTTCGGACTCACCATGGCCCCCGAGACGGCGTACGTCACCGGCGGCAGCGTCGTCTACGGCTCGATCTGGGGCGCCTACCTCCCGATCATCAAGAAGTACGCCGACAACGGCCGGCTGTGGTGGCTGAACATGCAGTACTACAACGGCAGCATGTACGGCTGTTCCGGCGACGCCTACTCCGCCGGTACGGTCGAGGGCTTCGTCGCCCAGACCGACTGCCTCGACGCCGGGCTCGTCATCCAGGGCACCACTGTCAAGGTGCCCTACGACAAGCAGGTGCCGGGCCTGCCCGCCCAGGTCGGAGCGGGCGGCGGCCACATGTCCACCGGCCTCGTCGCCCAGGCGTGGAACCACTACGACGGCGCGCTCAAGGGGCTGATGACCTGGTCCCTGAACTGGGACGGCTCCAAGGGCTGGACCTTCGGCGACAATGTGAAGGCCCTGCAGGGCCGTTGAGCACGCGTGCCTGCGCTCTCCCCGCCCCCGGCCCCCCGCGGACCGGGGGCGCGGTGCCGACCCGGCCGGGGAGCGACGCGAGGAAGGCGTGAACCGGTCGCGCACCGGGGCGGCCGAGGCGACAGAATCGGGTACGGACCGGGGGTGATCCTTATCCCCGGTGCGCCGGCCCGTCTCCCCGCGGCCCGGCCGACGACGAAGACGTACGAGGAGACCCGATGGCGCACGAACGGGCCGGGCAGCCGGCGCAGTCCGCGGACCTGGTCGACGTGGCACGACTGGTGACGGCCTACTACGCCCTGCACCCCGATCCGGCCGACCCCGCCCAGCGGGTGGCCTTCGGCACCTCGGGCCACCGCGGGTCCTCGCTCGCCGCCGCGTTCAACGACGACCACATCGCCGCCACCACCCAGGCGATCTGTGACTACCGCACCCGCCGGGGCACCGACGGGCCGCTGTACCTCGGGGCCGACACCCACGCCCTGTCCGAACCGGCCCGGGGCACCGCCCTGGAGGTGCTCGCCGCCAACGGGGTCACCGCCCTCATCGACAGCGCCGACGGCTACACCCCGACTCCCGCCGTCTCGCACGCCATCCTCACGTACAACCGGGGGCGCGCCGAGCACCTGGCCGACGGCATCGTCGTCACCCCGTCGCACAACCCGCCGGCCGACGGCGGCTTCAAGTACAACCCGCCCAACGGCGGCCCGGCCGCATCGGACGCCACCTCCTGGATCCAGGACCGGGCGAACGCCCTGATCGAGGCCGGACTCGGAGAGGTCCGCCGCATTCCGTACGCCCGTGCCCTGGCCGCCGACACCACGCACCGGCACGACTTCCTGAGCACGTACGTCGACGACCTGCCCGCCGTCCTGGACCTGGACGCTGTACGGGAGGCGGGCATCCGGATCGGCGCGGACCCGCTCGGCGGCGCCTCCGTCGCGTACTGGGGGCGCATCGCGGAACGCCACCGGATCGACCTCACCGTGGTCAACCCGCTCGCCGACCCCACCTGGCGGTTCATGACGCTGGACTGGGACGGCAAGATCCGCATGGACTGCTCGTCCCCGCACGCCATGGCCTCGCTGATCGAGCAGCGCGACGCGTACACCATCGCCACTGGGAACGACGCGGACGCCGACCGGCACGGCATCGTCACCCCCGACGGCGGCCTGATGAACCCCAACCACTACCTGGCCGTAGCCATCGACTACCTCTACACCCACCGCGACGCCTGGCCCGCCCGAACAGGTATCGGCAAGACCCTGGTCTCCTCCTCGATGATCGACCGGGTCGCCCACGACCTCGGCCGCAGCCTGGTGGAGGTCCCGGTCGGCTTCAAGTGGTTCGTCGACAGCCTCTACGACGGCAGCCTCGGCTTCGGCGGCGAGGAGTCCGCCGGGGCCTCGTTCCTGCGCCGCGACGGCCGCGTCTGGACGACGGACAAGGACGGCATCCTGCTCGCCCTCCTCGCCTCCGAGATCACCGCCGTCACCGGCTCCACCCCCTCCCAGCACTACGCGCAGCTCACCGCCCGGTTCGGCAGCCCGGCGTACGCGCGCATCGACGCGCCCGCCACCCGCGAGGAGAAGGCGGTCCTGGCGAAGCTCTCCCCGCAGCAGGTCAAGGCCGACACCCTGGCCGGGGAACCCGTCACCGCCGTCCTCACCGAGGCACCCGGCAACGGGGCGCCGATCGGTGGCCTCAAGGTCTGCACCGACAGCGCCTGGTTCGCCGCCCGCCCCTCGGGCACCGAGGACGTCTACAAGGTGTACGCGGAGAGCTTCCAGGGACCCGAACACCTCGCCCAGGTCCAGGAAGAGGCGCGCGCCCTGGTCTCGGAGGCGCTCGGCAGCGCCTGAACCGGCAGTGCGTACGCCGCCGGGGGCCGGGACGGACCGTGTCCCGGCCCCGGACGGTTCAGGCCCCCGTCGTCCTGCTCGACGAGCCCGCCACCGCCCTCGGCCATGCGGTCGAGGTCCTGGACCCCGTGCGTGAAGTCGCAGCCGAGGACCGGACCATCGTCCGGGTCGTCCACGACCTCGCCGCCGCCCGTGAGCCGACACCTTGGCCGCCCCGCGCGCGGGACGGTTCAGCCGGACGTCCCCGCGTCCCCCCGGAACACCCGAAGGATCTCCTCGGCGGCCAGCGTCGCCGTCAACGTGCCCTCCCTGACCCGCTGTTCCAGCTCCGGCGTGAGCTTCCGCACCGCCGGATGGGACCGCAGGCTGTCCAGCAGCTCGTCCCGGACCATCGACCAGGTCCAGTCGACCTGCTGGTCCCGGCGCTTGGCCGCCAGCCGCCCGGTCGACTCCAGGACCCTACGGTGCTGCTCCAGGCGGTCCCAGAGCGTGTCGAGCCCCGTCGACTCGCGTGCGCTGCACGTCAGTACCGGGGGAGTCCAGGCCGCGTCCGCCGGGTGCATCAGCCGCAGTGCGCCCGCCAGTTCGCGTGCCGCCGAGCGGGCGTCGCGCTCGTGCGGACCGTCGGCCTTGTTCACGGCGATGGCGTCGGCCAGCTCCAGGACACCCTTCTTGATGCCCTGCAACTGGTCGCCGGTCCGGGCCAGGGTCAGCAGCAGGAACGTGTCGACCATGTTGGCCACCGCAGTCTCCGACTGCCCGACCCCCACCGTCTCCACGAGCACCACGTCATACCCCGCCGCCTCCATCACCACGATGGACTCCCGGGTCGCCTTCGCCACCCCGCCCAGCGTGCCCGCCGTGGGGGAGGGGCGGACGAAGGCCGCAGGGTCCACCGCGAGGCGTTCCATCCGGGTCTTGTCGCCCAGGATGGAACCGCCCGTACGGCTGGAGGACGGGTCCACGGCCAGCACCGCCACCCGGTGCCCGAGCCCCGTGAGCATCGTGCCGAGCGCATCGATGAACGTGGACTTGCCCACGCCCGGCACCCCGCTGATCCCGATCCGCCGCGCCGCTCCCGCGTGCGGCAGCAGGCGGCTCAGCAACTCCTGCGCCAGCACCCGGTGTTCGGCCCGCGTCGACTCGACGAGCGTGATCGCACGAGCCACGAAGGCCCGCTTGCCGTCGAGCACTCCCTGCACATAACCGTCGATGTCGATCTTCACAGCCATCCGGTCAGCGGCTCACAGCTCGTGGCCGAGCGCGGCGCCGAGCCGCGTCACCAGATCGTGGGCCGCGTCCGGGATCACCGTGCCCGGCGGGAAGACCGAGGCCGCTCCCGCCGCGTGCAGGGCCTCGATGTCCTGCGGCGGAATCACCCCGCCCACCACGATCATGATGTCCTCCCGGCCCTCGGCGGCCAGCTCCTCGCGCAGCGCGGGCACCAGGGTCAGGTGCCCGGCCGCCAGCGAGGAGACGCCCACGATGTGCACGTCCGCCTCGACGGCCTGCCGCGCCACCTCGCCCGGCGTCTGGAACAGCGGGCCGACATCCACGTCGAAGCCCAGGTCGGCGAAGGCCGTGGCGATCACCTTCTGGCCCCGGTCGTGGCCGTCCTGGCCCATCTTGGCGACGAGGATGCGCGGACGGCGCCCTTCCGCCTCCTCGAAAGCGTCGACCAGCTTGCGTGTGCGGTCCACCGAAGGGGATTCCCCTGCCTCTTTGCGGTACACACCGGAGATCGTACGGATCTGCCCGGCGTGCCGCCCGTACACCTTCTCCAGGGCGTCCGAGATCTCCCCGACCGTGGCCATCGCGCGGGCCGCGTCGACCGCCAGCGCCAGCAGATTGCCCTCCAGGCCCGGCCCCGGGTCCCGCTCGGCGGCGGCCGTCAGCGCCCGCAGCGCCTCCTGGCACACCACCTCGTCGCGCTCCTCGCGCAGCCGCCGCAGCTTCTCGATCTGCTGGGTGCGCACCGAGGAGTTGTCGACCTTGAGCACATCGATCTGCTCGTCGGTCTCCACCCGGTACTTGTTCACCCCGATCACCGGCTGCCGCCCGGAGTCGATCCGCGCCTGCGTACGGGCGGCGGCCTCCTCCACCCGGAGCTTGGGGATGCCCGCGTCGATCGCCTTGGCCATCCCACCGGCCGCCTCCACCTCCTCGATGTGCTGCCAGGCCCTCTCCGCCAGGTCGCGCGTCAGCTTCTCCACGTACGCGCTGCCGCCCCACGGGTCGATGACCCGGCAGGTACCCGACTCCTGCTGGAGCAGGAGCTGGGTGTTGCGGGCGATCCGCGCCGAGAAGTCGGTGGGCAGCGCCAGTGCCTCGTCCAGTGCGTTGGTGTGCAGCGACTGGGTGTGCCCCTGGGTCGCGGCCATCGCCTCCACGCACGTACGCGTCACATTGTTGAACACGTCCTGCGCGGTCAGCGACCACCCCGAGGTCTGCGAATGGGTACGCAGGGAAAGCGACTTGGCGTTCTTCGGGTCGAACTGCTTGACCAGGCGCGCCCACAGCAGCCGGGCCGCCCGCAACTTGGCGACCTCCATGAAGAAGTTCATGCCGATCGCCCAGAAGAACGACAGCCGGGGAGCGAACGCGTCGACGTCCAGGCCTGCTTCCTGCCCGGCGCGCAGATACTCCACCCCGTCGGCAAGCGTGTACGCCAGCTCCAGATCGGCCGTCGCCCCGGCCTCCTGGATGTGGTAGCCGGAGATCGAGATGGAGTTGTAGCGCGGCATCTTCTGCGAGGTGAACGCGAAGATGTCGGAGATGATCCGCATCGAGGGCGTCGGCGGATAGATGTAGGTGTTGCGGACCATGAACTCCTTGAGAATGTCGTTCTGAATGGTCCCGGCCAGCTTCTCGGGCGGTACGCCCTGCTCCTCGGCGGCCACGATGTACAGGGCCAGCACGGGGAGCACCGCGCCGTTCATCGTCATCGACACCGACATCCGGTCCAGCGGAATGCCGTCGAACAGCTGGCGCATGTCGTAGATCGAATCGATCGCCACCCCGGCCATGCCGACATCGCCGGTCACCCGGGGGTGGTCGCTGTCGTAGCCCCGGTGGGTCGGCAGGTCGAAGGCGACCGAGAGGCCCTTCTGCCCGGCCGCGAGGTTGCGGCGGTAGAAGGCGTTGGACTCCTCGGCCGTGGAGAACCCGGCGTACTGACGGATCGTCCAGGGCTGGTTGACGTACATCGTCGGGTACGGCCCGCGCAGATACGGGGCGATGCCCGGGTACGAGTGCAGCGCGTCCAGGCCTTCGAGGTCGTCGCCGGTGTAGAGGGGCTTGACCGTGATGCCCTCGGGCGTCTCCCACAGCGGGGCGGCCTCGGAGCCGTCCGCCGCCTTCGCCACGGCCGCCTGCCACTCCTCGGCGGAGCCGGCGGGCGCTGCGGCGGAAGTGAGCGGCACGTCGGAGAAGTCGGGAACGGAGGACTTCCGGTCCGTGGGCGGTGTCGGCATCACGCCACTCCCATGCGGTCGAGTACGGAGGTGAGAACGGCGACCGTGTCGCAGCCCGCGAAGACGTAGGAGTCGACACCGGCGTACTCGCCGGGGCGTCCGGCGAGGAACACCTGTTCCGCGCCCGCCGACTTCAGCGCCCCGGCCACCTGCTCCGCCTGTTCGGCGTACAGCGCGTCCGACGAGCACAGACACGCGACGCCCGCCCCGGAGGCGGTCAGCGCGCCGGCCGCCGTCTCCGCGTCCACGGACACCGGATCGTGCACCGCCTCGATCCCGCCCGCCCCGAAGAGGTTGACGGCGAA
Organism: Streptomyces sp. WZ.A104; assembly: GCF_002382885.1. GTDB lineage: Bacteria > Actinomycetota > Actinomycetes > Streptomycetales > Streptomycetaceae > Streptomyces. The sequence goes on along the minus strand of NZ_NWVL01000004.1, from coordinate 89,588 downwards.
GGAGACCCGCGCGGTGTGCGCGGCGGCCGGTCCCAGTGCGGCGATGAACACCTTCGGGCGGGCGCCCGTCGCGGCGAGGTGCGCGTCGGAGCGGGCCCGCAGTGCCTCGAACGCCTCGTCCCGGCGGACCCGGGGCAGACCGCCCGGAGCCCCGGCGTACGGGTCGGGCGCGGGCTCGCGCTCCACCGGGCGCTCGGAGGGCATCGGGAACTCGCTCACCCCGGTGACCGGCTCCTTGCGGCGGGCCAGCTTCGCACTGCGCGCCGCCCAGGTGGCGGCCAGCCGCTCCGCGACCATTCCGGAGCGCAGGGCCGCGGGCAGCCCGCCCGCCCGCTCGGTCTCCTGGAAGAACGCCCAGGCGGCCGCGGCCAGCTCGTCGGTCAGCCGCTCCACATACCAGGAGCCGCCCGCCGGGTCGATGACCCGGGCCAGATGCGACTCCTCCATCAGGATCGTGGAGGTGTTGCGGGCGATCCTGCGCGCGAACGCGTCGGGGAGACCCAGCGCGTGATCGAACGGCAGGACGGTCACGGAGTCCGCGCCGCCGACACCCGCGCCCAGGGTGGCCAGCGTGGTGCGCAGCATGTTCACCCACGGGTCGCGGCGGGTCATCATCACCGGCGAGGTGACGGCGTGCTGCCGCTGGGCCCCGGCCCCGGGCGCGCCCGAGGCCTCGGCGACCCGCGCCCACAGCCGGCGCGCCGCGCGCAGCTTGGCGATGGTCAGGAACTGGTCGGCGGTGGCCGCGTAGCGGAACTCCAGCTGGCCGCAGGCCGCGTCCACGCTCATCCCGGCCTCGGTCAGGGCCCGCAGATAGGCGACCCCGGTGGCCAGGGAGAGCCCCAGCTCCTCACCGGCCGAACCGCCCGCCTCGTGGTACGGCAGCGCGTCCACGGCGAGCGCCCGCAGGCCCGGGTACTCCGCGCCGCACACCCGCGCCCAGCGCACCGCGGCGGTGAGGTCCCCCTCGACGCCGGTCCGCGCCTCGTGGCCGAGCGGGTCGACGCCCAGCGTGCCGCGTGCCTGGCCCTTCGCGACGCCGCGCTTCTCGTACAGCGCGAGCAGCGCGCCCACCGCGGCATCGGTGTCGTCCGGGGCGTCCAGGGCGATGGGGGCGAGGTCGAGGTAGACCCCGTCCAGCGCGCGGGCCAGCGCGTCGGCGGGGACACCCGCCGGGCCGCCCACGGTGAGCCAGAGCGAGGTGACCCCGTTCTCCAGATCGCCGAGCACCGCCTCGTTCAGCCGGGCGGGGCCGGTGAGGGTGTGGCGTTGGCGCACGTCCCAGCCGCCCGCCGCGTTCCCCTCGGCCCTGCTGCCCCGGGTGAAGGGGGCGAAGCCGGGAAAGCCGGTGTCCGGCGACCTGTCGTGCGCGGTGTAGAGGGGGCGGGTGATGAGCCCGTCCTCCAGTGTGGTGGACAGCGCTTCCTCGGCGGCCGAGCCCGAGACTTCCTTGCCCGACTTGCGCAGTACGCCTTCGACGAGGCGTTGCCACTGGTCATGGGAGGGGTCGGGGAACGCGGCGGCCTGAGAGAGCCCGTCAGCAGGCTGGACCGTCATGCTCAGATGCTAGGCCAGTGCGCGGAATGAGCAGCAGGGGCACGTGCTGTGACCTTGCCCTCTCGGGTATGCACTTGATCCTTTACGTACGGTCGCGTAACCGGCGCGGTGGCCGGGCTTCGGGCAACACGGCGGCCCTCGGTATCGGGATGAAATCGGATGTAGATGCATATTATGTGCGAAGTTTCCCGATTTCTTATTCATTCTCTGGAATGCCCGTATCCACCCCGGCGCGCCCGAGGCCGCCGGGATACGGAGAGGACGCGACCGTGGCCGTCGGACCTGTGGAGTACCTCGTCATCGCCTTCCCCGGCAGCCGCTTCACCGGGGCCGTCGCTCCCGCCCTCGCCGACGCCGTGGCGTCCGGATCCCCGCGCGCCACGGACCTGGCCTTCGTCCGCCGGGCCGAGGACGGCTCACTGGTCCGGGCCGGGCTGCGGGAGCTGGACCCGGAAGGGGTCGTGCCGCTCGACGCGGGGGAGGGCGGGGCGGCGCCGGAGCTGAACCCCGAGGACATCGAGGTGCTCGGCGGCAGCGTGCCCGAGGGCGATTTCGCCGCGCTCGTCGTCCGGGAGGACCTGTGGACCACTCCGGTCGCCCGTGCCGTCCGTGCGGCGGGGGGCGCGTTCGTCGCGCACGAGCGCCTCGGCACGGACGGGACCGACGCGGAGGAGGCCGTTGGCGACGACATCATCGACCGGCTGGAGCGGCTCGCCGACCTGTGGAAGCGGGACGTGCTCAGCGACGAGGAGTTCGTGCAGCAGAAGACGAAGCTCCTGTCGGACTGATGCTCCCGCCGGACCGGGCTCCCGCCGGACTCGGGGTCCGGACGCCGCCTGGTATGTGGAGTTCCTGGAATTCATCGGGGAAAGAGGCAGTTCATCGTGCAGACCGCCCGCACCGTTCCGGCCGCCACCGTTGTCAATCTGCGCGACCTGGGGGGTATCACCCTGGGCCGTGACAGCAGGGTGCGGCAGGGCGTCCTGTTCCGTTCGGGGCAGCTGAGCGAGCTCGACCCGGCCCGCGACCGGGCGGTGGCCGCACTCGGTATCCGTACCGTCGTCGACCTGCGCACCGCCGACGAACGCCAGTGGGCCCCGGACCGGCTCCCGGACCGGGCCAGGCTCTTCGTCGCCGATGTGCTCGGCGACCACCCGGGCGTCGCGCCCGCCAGACTGCGGTCCCTGCTCGCCGACCCGGACGAGGCGGAGCGGACCCTCGGGGGCGGCCGGGCCGAGGAACTCTTCGCCGACACCTACCGCAAGATGGTGCTCTCACTCGGTGCCGCGGCCGCCTACCGGGCCTTCCTGGAGACCGCCGCCGACCCCGGCGCACGTCCGGTGCTCTTCCACTGCACGGCGGGCAAGGACCGCACCGGCTGGGCGGCGGCCGTCCTGCTGATGATCCTCGGGGCGTCCCGCGCGAGCGTGCGGGCGGACTTCCTCGCGGTGAATCCCGCGGCGCGGCGGGCCTTCGCCCCCTACGTCCAGAAGTTCCTCGACGGCGGCGGCGATCCCGCGGTGGCGGCGGCGATCATCGAGGTCCGCCCCCGCTACCTGGAGGCGGCGCTCGACGCCATGGACGAGCGCTGGGGCGGCCTCGACGGCTATGTGCGCAACGGGCTGCGCGTGCCCGAGGGAGCGCTGAGGCGGTTGCGCGAGGGCCTCGTGATCAGTGGCTGAAACAGCGGAGACCGGCCCGAAGCCGCCGCTGTGGTGCGTCATACTCACCGTATGACAGCAGGCATGCCGCGGCCCGGTCGTGCCGCACGATCCACTGATGCGACGATCCGCCGTGCCCTTGCGGGCGACGCCGCACGGCTGACCCGGCTGGTCCGCACCTCCCGCGCCTACGAGGGCCCGTACGCCCCGATGGTCCAGGGCTACCGGATCGGCCCCGACTACATCGAGACGCACCGGGTCTTCGTCGCCGCGGACCTCGGCACGGACCGGGTCCTCGGCTTCTACGCCCTGCTCCTCGACCCGCCCGAGCTGGACCTGATGTTCGTTGCGGACGAGGCCCAGGGGCGCGGGATCGGCCGCCTGCTCATCGGCCATCTGCGCGAGGAGGCCAGGAGCGCCGGCCTGAGCGGCGTCCGGATCGTGTCCCACCCGCCCGCCGAGGGCTTCTACCGCAGTGTGGGCGCCGAGCCCGTCGGTACGGTCCGGGCCAACCCGCCCGCCGTGCTGTGGGACCGCCCCGAGCTCCTGCTCCGCACCGGCTGAGCATCACGGGAAGGGCCCGGCCGCGTGGAGCGGGCCGGGCCCCGAAGGTGTCTGTTGGTGATCAGCCGCCGTACGGGCGGGTGATCAGCTCCAGACCGTGACCGCTCGGATCGGGGAAGTAGACCCCCCGGCCGCCGTCGTTGTGGTTGATCTCGCCGGGGTGCTTTCCGTGCGGATCGGCGAAGTACTCGATGCCCAGCTCCTGGATCCGCGCGAACGCGGTGTCGAACTCCGCCTCCGAGATCAGAAAGGCGTAATGCTGCGGGGTGATCGACTCCGCGGGAACCGTCGCGAAGTCCAGGGTGACGCTGTTCGCGAGAACGACCGGAACGAACGGACCCCACTGTGCTCCGACCGCCAGGCCCAGCAGATCCGCCAGGAACTCGGCGGACTCCCGGTTGTCCCGGCCATGAATGATGGTGTGGTTCAACTCGACTGACACGGTGGAATGCCTCCAACAGGCATCTCACGGGCTACCTCCACGCCTCACCCGGCCGGTGACCGACGCGCGATGCCCTGCGGACGAGCTTAAGCGGACGGCACGCCCCGGTGCACGGAACGGAGAGGGAGGCCGCGTGACATCCAGCAGTGGACGTCAGGAGACCCAGGAGGAGCGGGCGGACCGGCAGTGGTCCGAGCTGCTCCAGGAACTGCGTGTCGCACAGACCGGGGTGCAGATCCTCTTCGGCTTCCTGCTCGCGGTGGTCTTCCAGTCGAGGTTCACGGAACTGGGGGACACCGACCGGACCATCTACGTGGTGACGGTCATGCTGGGGTCAGGGACAGCGGCGACCCTCATCGGCCCCGTCTCGTACCACCGACTGCTCACCGGCCGCCGGATGAAGCCCCAGACAGTCATCTGGGCGTCGCGGCTGACCGTCCTCGGGCTGGTGATGCTGTTCTGCACGATGTGCTCGACGCTCCTGCTGATCCTGCGCCTCTCCGTGGAGAACGCCCTCGCCCTGTGGCTGGTCGGGGCGATGGCCCTCTGGTTCGTGATCTGCTGGTTCGTCCTGCCCGTCTGGGCGCTGGCCCGGGACCGGTCCGGCGCGCGCGACGGGGAACCGCGGCGCGAGCCCTAGACGGTGCCCGAGCCCACCGGTGTACGTACATCGGTCACCGTGAACAGCGCGCCGTCGGGATCCCGCAGCGTGACCTCCGTGCCACCGAGGACCGTACGCTCCTCGACGAGCACGCCACCGAGCCGGCCGGCCGCTGTGACCGTCTCCGCGAGGTCCGCCACCGGGAACTGCACCTGCCAGTGCGGGCGCACCAGGGGATCGACCGCGGACTCCACCGCCCCGGAACTGATCCGGGCCAGCGGCCGCCCCTCGCAGCGCACGATGACCTCCTCGCCCTCGTACGCGACATCGCAGCATCCGGGCCGTCCGCTCGCCCAGTCGAGTACTTCGCCGTAGAAGATCGCCGCGTCGAAGGCGTTGCGGGTCCGCAGCCGCAGCCAGGCGTGCGCGTGGTCGGCCGGGGCCGGCGGCGAGGCGGCGGCCTCGGCGCGCTCCCACAGGCCGAAGGCCGCCCCGTCCCGGTCCGACGCCAGCACCCCGCGCCCCGTGGCGATCGTCAGCGGCCCCACCGCCACCGTCCCGCTGCGTTCACGGACCCGGGCGGCGGCCACGTCCGCGTCGGCCACCGCGAAGTACGGCATCCAGGCCACCGCGACCTGATACGTGGACGAGACGGCGACGACACCGGCGACCGGCACCTCCCCGCGGCGCGCCACGGAGAACTCCGCGCCGAGCCGCCCGGGCCGGAACGACCAGCCCAGTACCTCGGCGTAGAACCGTTGGGCGGCCCCCAGGTCCCGGGTCATCAGGTTGACCCAGCACGGCGCGGCCGGTCCGGTCAGCGGAGCCGCCGACGGGGCCGTACGAGGATCGCTTCCGGTCATGTCCACTGCCTTCTTCGGGCGGCGGCCCCTGTTCCGCCGCCGCGGTCCAGCAACCAGCCTCGGACGGCCCGCCCGGTCCCGCAACGCGGCCGCGCCCTCACAGTCCGGTGCGCGGCGGGGCGTTCGTGATGTCGGGGAAGACGTGGTGGGCCTCGGGCCACCGGTCGGTCATCGCCTCCCTGGTACGCGCATCGGCGCGGCGGCGGCTGCGCCGAAGCGCGGCGAGCAGGAAGACCTCGTTGAGGCTGTCGGCGACCGAGTGGGCGGCCTCCGACAGCAGGCGGCCGATCCGGAGACCGGACCGCCCACGGTCTTGGCGGCGGCGATCACCGGATCGGCCGCCAGCGCTACGAGGACGGTGAAGCGGGTGCGTCGGTCGGCAGCGTGCCGGCCGTCACGACCTCCTGGCCGGAGGGGGCCGACGCACAGCCCCCGCAGGAGGGGGGCGATCAGCTGCGCGGGGGCTCGCTGTCGGGGGGCAGAGGCCCGTTGCCGTGGTCCTTGAGCTCGTACGGAGACAGGGCGTGGCCGTCCTCGGGGAACCGGTCGGAGGAGTGGGTGTCGTGCTGGTCGATGTGGGTGCGGTGGTCCGGCTTCTGCGGCTGCTCATGCGGGTGGGGCGGCGGCGGTTCGGCGTCACGCTTGCGCTTTCCGAGGATGAAGCCGCCGATCAGCATGCCTACGACGGCCAGGGCCGCGACGCCCATGAGGACCCCGAGGGGCCCTGCGCCGTCGGCGAGGGTGGCCGGGGCGGAAAGTTCTACTCCGTTCAGAACGTCCATACAGTCCGCATACCCCGCGGGGCGAGGGTCAGTCCGCTATTCGTAGCAATTCATGTTTTATGGGTATCTCATCGGAAAAGCGTTTCGTGGCGAAGTTGCCCTCCCGTGTCGCCGTCGGACGGATGCGGGGTCAGCCTGGAGTGGGTCCCCGAAGGCCGGCACCCCGGCGAAAGGAACCACGGTGAACAGCACACCCGAGCAGAGCGGCGCGGACCACCCGGCGGGCCGGGAGGTGGTGATCTCGCTCAGCCGGGGCGAAGCCCAGGACGTCCGGACCGTCTTCGACGTCCTTGCCGACGCCTTCGAGTCCGACCGGCGGGCGGGCGAGATCCCCGGACAGACCCTGGGGCACCACCCGACCGCCTGGGTCACCACCGTCGACGTGTCCGAACCCCGGCCCACGACCGCCCCCGTCCGCCTCTCCGCACCGGTCACGGTGGACGCCCAGGGCGGCTACTGGGCGGTCGACCGGCTGCGTGACCACCTCGGCGGCGCCTTCGCCGTGAGCGTCGTCGGCACGGCTGCCGGGGACCAGGAGCTGGAGGTCCGGCTGCGGCTGGAGAGCCGCTGAAGGCCTGAACGGTCCCCCGTGGAGAACAGCAAGCGTGAAAGGCGGGCGCATGGATTCCCTCGCTCTGGGAGCGGACCTCGAACCGGAACCGGTCGTCGACGAACGCTCCACCGTGACTCTGCACGTCAACGGCACCGCGACGACGCTGACGATCGACCACCGCAGCACGGTCCTGGAGACCCTGCGTGACCGACTCGGTCTCACCGGCGCCAAGAAGGGCTGCGACCACGGCCAGTGCGGAGCCTGCACGGTTCTGGTCGACGGGCGGCGGGTCACCAGCTGCCTGCTGCTCGCCGTCACCCAGGACGGCGCCGCGATCACCACCGTGGAAGGGCTCGCCGACGGCGGGACCCTGCACCCCGTGCAGCAGGCGTTCGTCGAACGGGACGCCCTCCAGTGCGGGTTCTGCACCCCCGGCCAGATCTGCTCCGCCGTCGGCATGCTCGGCGAGGCCGCCGACGGCTTCCCCTCCCACGCCACCGAACCGGATGCGCCCTCCGGCGGACGGGCGGACCTCGGCCCCGACGAGATCCGCGAACGCATGAGCGGCAACCTGTGCCGGTGCGGGGCCTACCCCCGGATCGTCGAAGCCATCGAGGACGTGATCCCGTGAGGCCCTTCGGCTATGTACGCCCCGCCTCCACCGCCGAGGCCGTACGTCTCTGCGCGGCCAGGCCCGGAGCCCGCTTCCTGGGCGGCGGCACCAACCTGGTGGACCTGATGAAGCTCGGCGTGGAGGCGCCCCGCGTCCTCATCGACGTCGCGGGGCTTCCCCTGGACCGGGTGACCCGGACGGCGGACGGCGGCCTGGCCATCGGCGCCACCGTCCGCAACAGCGATCTCGCCGCCCACCCCGAGGTACGGGAGCGCTATCCGGCGCTCTCGCAGGCGCTGCTGGCCGGGGCCTCCGGGCAGCTCCGCAACACCGCCACCACCGGCGGCAACCTGCTCCAGCGCACCCGGTGCCGCTACTTCCAGGACGTCTCCAAACCCTGCAACAAACGGCTTCCGGGCTCCGGCTGCCCGGCCCGCGAGGGAACCCACCGCGACCTCGCCGTTCTCGGCCACTCCGAGGAGTGCGTGGCCACCAACCCCTCCGACATGGCCGTGGCCCTCGCGGCGCTCGACGCCACCGTGCTGCTGCTCGGCCCCGAGGGCGAACGCACGGTCCACGCCACCGACTTCCACCGCCTCCCGGGCCGCAATCCGGACCAGGACACCGTCGTCAGACCCGGCGAACTGATCACCGGGGTGATACTGCCGCCTCCGGTGCCGGGCGCCCTCTCCCGCTACCGCAAGGCCCGCGACCGGGCCTCGTACGCCTTCGCCCTGGCCTCCGCCGCCGCGAACGTCCGGGTGGAGGGCGGGTACGTGACGCACGCGGCCCTCGCTTTCGGCGGCCTCGCGCACCGGCCCTGGCGGGCCCGGCGGGCCGAGGCCGAGCTGCGCGGGGCGCCGGCCACCCCGGCCGCCTTCGAACGCGCCGTGGACGCGGAGCTGGCGGGGGCCCGGCCGCTGCGCGACAACGCCTTCAAGGTGGACCTCGCCCGCCGGCTCGCCGTGGACGTGCTCGGCGAACTGACCGGCAGACAGCAGCCGGCCCGGACGGGCTGAACCGACCCGTCGGGCGGCCGCCCGACTCGCCAGGTGGCCGCGCCCGCCCTGCCGGACTGTCCCCGTTGGTCTGTCGGACTGCCGCCCGCCCTGCCGGACTGTCCGCGTCGGCCCGACAAGCTCCGCCCGGACCGGCTGGACCAGCCCCGCGCGCACTGCCTGAGCCGCTCGGCTCCCGCCCCCCGAGGGCCTGCCCCCGAGGCCCCCAAGCCCCCCCGACCCGAGGACCCGCCCCATGACCCACGTCCCGCAGTTCCCCGGTGCGAGCCTCGTCCGCAGAGAGGCCCGGGAGAAGGTCACCGGTACCGCCCGCTACGCGGCCGACGTCGTTCCGCCCGGCTGTCTCTACGCCTGGCCGGTCCCGGCCACCATCGCGGCCGGGCGGGTCGCCGCGGTGCGGGCCGTCGATGCCCTCGCCGTCCCGGGGGTCCACACCGTCCTGACCCACGACAACGCGCCGACGCTCGAAGAGCCCGACGACCCGATCCTCTCGGTGCTTCAGAACGACCGCGTCCCGCACCACGGCTGGCCCATCGCCCTGGTGATCGCCGAAAGCCCCGAGGCGGCCAGGACCGGGGCCGGGGAGCTGCTGGTCGCCTATGAACGCGACCCCCACGACGTGACCCTCTCGGAGGACCATCCCGGCCTGTACACCCCCGAGGAGGCCAACGGTGGTCACCCCGCCGTGCGGGAGCGCGGCGACGTGGACAAGGCCCTGGCCTCGTCCCCCGTACAGATCGACGCGACCTACCGGATGGGCGCGCTGCACAACCACCCGATGGAGCCGCACGCCGCCACGGCCTCGTGGAGCGGCGGACACCTGACCGTCCACGACTCCAGCCAGGGGTCCGCCACCGTGCGCGGCAGCCTCGCGCGGGTCTTCGGCCTCGACCCGGACCGGATCACCGTCGTCTCCGAGCACGTGGGCGGCGGCTTCGGCTCGAAGGGCACCACGCGTCCCCAGGCGGTCCTGGCCGCGATGGCCGCCCGGCACACCGGACGGCCGGTCACGCTGGCCTTCCCCCGCGGCCAGCTGGCGGAGGTCGTCGGCCACCGTGCGCCCACCGTCCAGCGGGTCCGGCTCGGCGCGGACCTCGACGGGACGCTCAGCGCCGTCTGCCACGAGGCCGTCACCCACACCTCCACGGTGAAGGAGTTCGTCGAGCAGGCCGCCGTGCCCGCACGGGTCATGTACGCCTCACCGCACAGCCGCACCGCGCACCGGGTCGCCGTCCTCGACGTGCCCAGCCCCTCCTGGATGCGCGCACCGGGGGAGGCCTCGGGGATGTACGCCCTGGAGTCCGCGATGGACGAACTCGCCTCCGCGCTCGGGCTCGACCCCGTGGAGCTGCGGCTGCGCAACGAGCCGGAGACCGAGCCGGACAGCGGCCGCCCCTTCAGCAGCCACGGCCTGGCCGCCTGCCTGCGCGAGGGCGCGGCGCGGTTCGGCTGGCACGACCGCGACCCCCGCCCCGCCGCCCGCCAGGAGGGCGGCTGGCTCCTCGGTACGGGCGTGGCCTCCGCGACGTACCCGGTGCTCGTCTCCCGCTCCACCGCGAGCGCCCACGCGGCGGAGGACGGCACGTACCGCGTCGAGGTGAACGCCACCGACATCGGCACCGGGGCCCGCACGGTTCTCGCCCGGATCGCCGCCGACGCCCTCGGTACGGACCCGGACGCCGTCGCCGTCGCCATCGGCTCCACCGAGCTGCCCACCGCCCCGCTGGCCGGCGGCTCCTCCGGCACCGCGTCCTGGGGCTGGGCGGTGCACAAGGCCGCCTCGGAGCTGGCCGACCGGCTCGCCGCGCACTCCGGCCCGCTGCCCGCCGAGGGGCTCACCGCGACCGCCGACACCGAACAGGAGACCGCCGCCGAGTCCCCGTACGCGCGGCATGCCTTCGGTGCCCACTTCGCCGAGACGGCCGTCGACGCCGTCACCGGAGAGGTGCGCGTACGCCGTCTGCTGGGCGTGTACGCCGCCGGGCGCATCCTCAACGCGGCCACCGCACGCTCCCAGTTCACCGGTGGCATGGTGATGGGCATCGGCATGGCGCTCACCGAGGGCTCCGGCATCGACCCGGCCTTCGGCGACTTCACCGCCAAGGACCTCGCCTCCTACCACGTGCCCGTCTGCGCCGACACGGCCGACATCCGGGCGCACTGGATCGAGGAGGACGACCGTCATCTGAACCCGATGGGCAGCAAGGGCATCGGCGAGATCGGGATCGTCGGCACCGCCGCCGCCATCGGCAACGCCGTCCGCCACGCCACCGGCGCCCGGCTGCGCGAACTTCCCCTCACCCCGGACCGGTTGCTGCCCTACCTGCTGTGACCGCCCCCCGCCCCCACCGACACGGACGGTCCCCCTGTTGCGCGACCGGCGTCCCCGGCGCACCCTGATGAGTGACCCAGAAGTGATAAGTGCTCACGCTTCGTGTTCGGGGGTCGTTCGTACGACGGGGTGAAGTACGACGGGGTGAAGCACGTGGGCCTCGTGGTGAGGAGCCCCGACGATGACCGTTCCCCTCGACCGGCACTACTCGGTCGAACTGCAGGTGTCGGCAGAGCGCGTTTCCCAGCTGCGGCGGATCGTCGCCGCACACCTTCGTCACTGGAGTCTCGATCTGCACGTCCGGCCCGTGTGCCGGGCCCTGGACGAACTCCTGACCAACGTCCACCGGCACGTCGGCGACGGCAACAGCTGCGTCGTCGAACTCCGCTGGACCGGACGGCACGTCACCGTGTCCGTGGCGGACAACAGCGCCCGGATGCCCCGGCTGCTGCCGGCCGGCGGCGGGCTGAGCCGGGTGATGGCCCTCAGCGACAGCTGGGGCACCTGCCGGACCACGGACGGCAAAGTGGTCTGGTTCACCCGCTACGCCGAGGCTCCGCGCGCCGCGGGACTGGTCCCGCGGGCTCCGCTGACCGGTGTCCGTACCTCCCGCCGCACCCCTCTCGCGGCGCTCGTATAACCCGTCCGGCAAGGACGGCCCGCACCCCGGCCGACGCGGAACGTGCCCTCCGGCACGCATGATCCGCGTCGGCCGGGTACGTGCGGGGCGGGGGAGGGCCGCGTTGCGCGCACCGGTGCGGCGCGGCACGGTCGAAGTACCGAGGCACCACGCAAGGAGGCCACTGTCATGCCCATCGCGACGGTCAACCCCGCGAACGGCGAACTGATCAAGTCCTACGACGCCCTCGGCGAGGAGGAGACCGAACGGCGGATCGCCGCGGCCGCCGACACCTTCCGCCAGTACCGCACCACCCCCTTCGCGCAGCGGGCCGCCTGGCTGAACCGGGCCGCCGACCTGCTCGACGAGGACGGCGACACCATCGCCCGCACCATGACCGTCGAGATGGGCAAGCCGGTCACGGCGGCCCGCGCGGAGGCCGCCAAGTGCGCGAAGGCGATGCGCTGGTACGCCGCCCACGCCGAGGCCCTGCTCGCCGACGAGCACCCCGACCCCGACGACGTACACGACTCCGGTGCCTCCCGGGCGCTGGTCCGCTACCGTCCGCTCGGCGTGGTCCTCGCCGTGATGCCGTGGAACTTCCCGCTGTGGCAGGTGGTGCGGTTCGCCGCCCCCGCACTGATGGCGGGCAACGTCGGCCTCCTCAAGCACGCCTCGAACGTCCCCCAGACCGCCCTGTACCTGGAGGACCTCTTCCACCGGGCCGGATTCCCCGCGGGCTGCTTCCGCACGCTGCTGATCGGCTCGGGCGCCGTCGAGGCCGTGCTGCGCGATCCCCGGGTCGCCGCCGCCACCCTGACCGGCAGCGAACCGGCGGGCCGCTCCGTCGCGGCCGTCGCGGGCGACGAGGTGAAGAAGACCGTGCTGGAGCTGGGTGGCAGCGACCCCTACCTCGTCCTGCCCTCCGCGGACGTGGCGAAGGCCGCCGCCACCGCCGTCACCGCACGCGTCCAGAACAACGGCCAGTCCTGCATCGCCGCCAAGCGGTTCATCGTGCACGCCGACGTCTACGACACCTTCGCCGAGCACTTCACCGCGGGCATGCTCGCCCTGACCGTCGGCGACCCGCTGGAGGAGGCCACCGACATCGGTCCGCTCTCCACCGAACAGGGCCGCACCGACCTGGAGGAACTCGTCGACGACGCCGTCGGACGGGGTGCCGAGGCGCTGTGCGGCGGTCGCCGTCCGGAGAAGCTCGGCGGCGGCCTGGAGAACGGCTGGTTCTACGAGGCCACCGTGCTCGCGGGTATCACCACCGCGATGCGCATCCACCGCGAGGAGACCTTCGGACCGGTCGCCACGCTCTACCGGGTCGCCGACCTCGACGAGGCCGTCCACCTGGCCAACGACACGCCCTTCGGCCTCAGCTCCAACGTCTGGACCCGCGACCCGGCCGAGATCGAGCGCTGCGCCCGCGATCTGGAGGCCGGCGGCGTCTTCTTCAACGGGATGACCGCCTCGCACCCCGCCCTGCCCTTCGGCGGCATCAAGCGCTCCGGTTACGGCCGGGAGCTCGCCGGACACGGCATCCGCGAGTTCTGCAACGCCACCACGCTCTGGTACGGCCCCGAGACGCCCTGACGCGGCACCCGCCCCTGTGCCGTCACCCGACGAGGAGACCTGCCCCGTGAGCGACACCTCCGCCCCGTCCGCGCCCCCCGGGCTCCCCGCCGAGGAGCTCGCCGCCCTCGACGCGCACTGGCGCGCCGCCAACTACCTCGCCGTCGGCCAGATCTACCTGATGGCCAACCCCCTGCTGACCCGGCCGCTCGTCCCCGAGGACATCAAGCCCCGGCTGCTCGGCCACTGGGGCACCTCGCCGGGGCTCAACCTCGTCCACACCCACCTCAACCGCGTCGTCAAGGCCCGAGACCTGAGCGCGCTGTGCGTCTGGGGACCCGGACACGGCGGACCGGCCGTCCTCGCCAACGCCTGGCTGGAGGGCAGCTACTCCGCGACCTACCCGGACGTCGGCCGGGACGCCGAGGGCATGGGCCTGCTGTTCAGACAGTTCTCCTTCCCCGGCGGTGTGCCCAGTCATGTCGCGCCCGAGGTCCCCGGCTCCATCCACGAGGGCGGCGAACTGGGCTACGCACTCGCCCATGCCTACGGGGCCGCCCTGGACCACCCGGACCTGCTGGTCGTGTGCGTGGTCGGCGACGGCGAGGCCGAGACCGGGCCGCTCGCCGGGTCCTGGCACGCGAACAAGTTCCTCGACCCCGTCCACGACGGCGCGGTCCTGCCGGTCCTGCACCTCAACGGCTACAAGATCGCCAATCCGACGGTGCTCGCCCGGCTGCCCGAACAGGAGCTGGACCAACTGCTGCGCGGCTACGGGCACGATCCGCTGTACGTCACCGGCGACGACCCGGACGCCGTGCACCGGGCGCTCGCCGCCGCGATGGACACCGCCCTCGACCGCATCGCCGCGTACCAGCGGGCCGCCCGCGAGGACGGGACCACCGGACGCCCCCGCTGGCCCATGATCGTCCTGCGTACCCCCAAGGGCTGGACCGGCCCCGAGGAGGTCGACGGCCTCCCCGTCGAGAACACCTGGCGCTCCCACCAGGTCCCGCTCTCCGGCGTCCGCGACAACCCCGAGCACCTGCGGCAGTTGGAGGCCTGGCTGCGCTCCTACCGTCCCCGGGAGCTCTTCGGCGCCGACGGGCGCCCCACCGAACAGGTCCTGGCCTGTGTGCCCGAGGGGGACGCCCGGCTCGGCTCGACCCCGTACGCCAACGGCGGCCTCCTCCTGCGGGACCTCCCGCTCCCCTCCCTGGAGGACCACGCCGTACGCGTAGACAAACCCGGCACCGTACTCCACGAGCCCACCAAGGTGCTCGGCGGTCTCCTGGAAAGCGTCATGGCCGCCACCGAGGGGCGCAGGGACTTCCGGGTCGTCGGCCCCGACGAGACCGCCTCCAACCGGCTGGACGCCCTCTACCACGCGACCGGCAAGGCCTGGCAGGCGTCCACCCTGCCCACCGACGAACACCTCTCCCGCGACGGCCGGGTGATGGAGGTGCTGTCCGAACACCTCTGCCAGGGCTGGCTGGAGGGCTATCTGCTCACCGGACGGCACGGTCTCTTCTCCAGCTACGAGGCGTTCGCCCACATCGTCGACTCCATGGTCAACCAGCACATCAAATGGCTGCGCACCTCGCGCCGACTGCCCTGGCGCAGGCCCATCGCCTCGCTCAACTACCTGCTGACCTCGCACGTCTGGCGCCAGGACCACAACGGCTTCTCGCACCAGGATCCCGGCTTCGTCGACCACATCCTGAACAAGAGCTCCGCGGTCGTCCGCGTCTACCTCCCGCCGGACACCAACACCCTGCTCTCCGTCACCGACCACGTCCTGCGCAGCCGGGACTACGTCAACGTCGTCGTGGCCGGGAAACAGCCCACGTTCGACTGGCTGACCCTGGAGGAGGCCCGCGCCCACTGCGCCCGGGGGGGCCGGGACCTGGGAGTGGGCCGGGACCGAGCACGGCGGGCGGGAGCCGGACGTCGTCCTCGCCTGTGCGGGAGACGTGCCCACCCAGGAGACACTGGCCGCGGCAGGCCTGCTCCGCCGTCATCTGCCCGAACTGGCCGTACGTGTGGTCAACGTGGTCGACATCGCCCGGATGATGCCGCACGAGGAGCATCCGCACGGCATGCCGGACGCCGAGTACGACGCCCTGTTCACCCGCGAGAAGCCGGTGATCTTCGCGTACCACGGCTACCCCTGGCTGATCCACCGGCTCGCCTACCGCCGGGCGGGCCACCCCAACCTGCATGTGCGCGGCTACAAGGAGGAAGGCACCACGACCACGCCGTTCGACATGGTCGTACGCAACGACCTCGACCGCTACCGGCTGGTCATGGACGTCATCGACCGCGTGCCGGGACTGGGCGTCCGCGCTGTCGCCGTACGCCAGGCGATGGCGGACGTGCGCACCCGCCACCACGCCTGGATCCGCGAGCACGGCACGGATCTTCCCGAGGTCGTGGAGTGGCGGTGGGACGGCGGCTGACTCCCGGCTCGGTCTGATGGGCGATCATGGACGGCGACACCCGCCCCGACGGAGAGAGCCTGCCATGAAGCTGCGCTGTGCCGTGATAGAAGACTTCCAGTCCGTGGCGACCACGGTCGTCGACTGGTCGCCCGTCACCACCGATGTGGAGGTCGTGACCTTCACCGGGCATCTCGCCACGGAGGACGAACAGGCCGCGGCCCTCGCGGACTTCGACATCGTGGTCACTCTGCGCGAGAGGGTGCCGTTCCCGGCGGCGCTGTTCGCCCGGCTGCCCCGGCTCCGGCTGCTGGTCGCCTCCGGCATGCGCAACACCGTCATCGACTACGCGGCCGCCGAACGGCACGGCGTGGTCGTCTGCGGCACGGCCAGCTCCTCCACCTCGCCGCTCGAACTCACCTGGGCCCTGCTCCTCGGCCTGGCCCGCGGGATCGTCCCGGAGAGCGAGGCCATCCGCACGGGCGGCCCCTGGCAGTCCACCCTGGGCGCCGATCTGCACGGCCGACGGCTCGGACTGCTCGGACTGGGGAAGATCGGCGGGCGGATGGCGCAGGTGGGCCGGGCCTTCGGCATGGACGTGCTGGCCTGGAGCCAGAACCTCACCAAGGAGCGGGCCGAGGAGGCCGGAGCCGCCCTCGCCGCCTCCAAGGAAGAGCTGCTGGAATCCAGCGACTTCGTCTCCGTCCACCTGGCCCTGAGCGACCGGACCCGGGGCCTGATCGGTGCGCCCGAACTCGCGCTGATGCGCCGCGGCGCCTATCTGATCAACACCTCCAGGGCGGCCATCGTCGACCAGGACGCCCTGCTCGCGGCCCTGCACGCGGGCGCCATCGCCGGGGCCGGGGTCGACGTGTTCGACATCGAACCCCTCCCGGCCGACCACCCGATGCGCACGGCCCCGCGCCTGCTGGCCACCCCGCACCTGGGCTACGTCTCCCGCGCGAACTACGAGCTCTACTACGGCCAGGCCGTGGAGGACATCCGGGCGTTCCTGGACGGCGAGCCGGTCCGCCGCCTCCCGTAGGTCCTGTCGCGCAGGGGGGCGTCCTCAGTAGCGCAGCGCCGCCGCGATCCGGCCGTGGCCGTCCAGCGAGCCGTCCTCGACGAACACCACATCGGCGCCGCCGTCCAGCGCGGATTCGACCAGTTCGTCGACGACGTCCTCGCGGACCTGCCCGTCCGCGCTCTGCGTCGTCCCCTCGGGCACCGGCTCCAGGTGCTCGTCGGTCACCCGGGCGGTGGCCTGGAAGTGCTCCTCGACCGCCACCAGACCAGCCCGGCCCTCCCGGACGGCGGCCCACACCTCGTCGAGCCCGCCCGCGAAGGTATGGGCGCTGCGGGCATGGTCGAGGCGGGTGTCGACCTGCGCGGCCGCCTGCCGGGCGCCCTCCGCGAGGGCGGGCCGCAGCTCTCTGAGCACCTCGGCGGGCGGCAGGTCGGCCGGAGCGCCCTTGGCGACCCGGCCGACGGCCGAGGCGGAGGCCGCACCGACCTCGTCCAGGAGGGCGAGGGCCGGTGCCAGGCCCATCAGATACAGCGGCCGCGGATCGTCGGCGAGCACCGCGCGCAGCTTCTCGTCGACCGTACGGAAGAAGTTCCGCGTCTCCTCGTCGGTGAAGGTGCTCGGGGTGTCGCCGATCCGCTCCTCGCGCTGCGGGTTGGGCGGCTCCTTCGGGGCGGTCAGCGGGAAGCCGCCCGTCTCCTCCGGCCGGATGCCGTCGCCCGTGCCGATCCACAGCGTGGCGTGGTCGGCGGCGAGCGTGAGTACCCGGAACGGCCGGGTCTGGGCCTTGGCCGCGACGAGATTGCGGGTGAGGAAGGTGTCGCTGAACACCACCCGTTCGGGCGCGACACGCGGGAGCCGCCAGATCCGGTACTCCTCGGTGGTGGCCAGGATGACCAGGGAGTCCAGCGCCCCGCGCGGATCCACCTCGGCCGCGGCCCGCTCCAGCTGGGCCTGGAGCGCGGCCCGGACCTCGCGGCTGACCTCCGGGTCGGCCTCCAGGCGGTGGCCCGCCTCCGCCATCAGGTTGCGCAGCCGCACGGGGTCCTGGGCGTTGTCCGGGGCCTTGCGGTGGGTCGGCATGGTCAGGGACAGGGCCGGATAGGGCCGGGTCGCCCGCAGCTCCCGCAACAGGTCGGCGGTCAGGGCGTCCGTATCCATCGTTCCCTCCCAGGGCTCGACCCGCTCCCGTATGAAGCGGATGCTTCGACGAGTCAATTCATACCTTTTGATCCTAGTATGAGCGAGTTGGTGATCATTGGCTGCGGAGGTGCGCGCGATGTCCACGCTCACGGTGTGGAAGTTCCGGACGGCCGAGGGCGCGGAGAACGTCGAGGAGGCGCTGAAGTCCCTGCAGAAGGAGGGGCTGATCAAGATCCTCGACGCCGCGGTGGTCAGCTGGCCCGCCGACCGGGCCAAGCCCAGGACGAGGCAGCTGCTCAGCCTTGTCGGCGCCGGAGCCCTCAGCGGCACCTTCTGGGGCATGCTCTTCGGGCTGATCTTCCTCATGCCGCTGCTGGGTGCGGCCATTGGTGCGGCCGCCGGGGCGCTGGGCGGAAAGCTGGCCGACGTCGGCATCGACGACGACTTCATCGCCGAGGTCAAGGAGAAGGTGACCCCCGGAACGTCGGCGCTGTTCCTGCTCACCATGAACGAGGTGCCCGACCGGATCGGCGCTCAACTGCCCGGTGGCGGCGCCGAACTGCTCCACAGCAACCTCGACACCGAGCGCGAGGCGAAGCTCCGCGACATCTTCGGCGACGAGACGGCGTGAGGGGGCACGCGCTCGATCGCCCCCCAGTCCGACGCCTTCCCGATCTTCTCTCTCCTTCGATTGGACGGACCGTCCGTGAAAGCGAACCTCCCCGCGCGCGCCCTGACCCCCGTCGTGGCCGTCGCCCTTCTCGCCGCCGGTGCGGCGGCCTGCGACTCCGACATCAGCGGCCAAGGCACCAACCAGGGCGTCCACACCCTCACGCCCGAGTCGCCCGAGGCGCACGCGTCGCCGTCGGAGTCCCCGAGCCCGCGCACCCAGCAGAGCTTCGCCGCCTCCGTGTCCGCCGAGTCCGAACGCGTGCGGCAGGAGGCCGCCCAACGGCTCGAAGGGGTCGAGGGCCGGGGCAACGCGGCCGGTGACGTCTCGGTGAACGGACTGCCGCTCACCGCGTCCGAGGAGGTTCGCAGCGCGCTCGTCCGGGTCACCAACTCCACCGACGAGCCCGCGTTCTACGCCGTGAAGGTGGAGTTCGTCGATGCCGAGGACAAGGTCCTCGACACCGTCGTCGTCGGCGTTGAGGACGCGCCGCCGGACCGCACGGTCAGCCTCCAGGCCAACAGTCGCGAGGCCGCCGGGGTGAAGACCTTCCCCCGCGTCGCCCAGGCCGAGCGCGGCTGAGGGGGCGGCGAAGATGAGCGCCGTCGACGCGGTGACCGACTCGCTCCAGCGGCTGCACGCCGAATTCGTGGCCGTACGGGACGGGAAACCGGCCGACTACATCCCCCAGCTGACCCACGCCGACCCGGACACCTTCGGACTGGCCCTGGTCAGCATGGACGGGCACCGCTACAGCGCGGGCGAGGCCGAGACTCCTTTCACCCTCCAGTCCGTCTCCAAACCATTCATCTACGCTCTCGCCCTGTCCCTCCTCGGCCTCGACGAGGTGAGCCGGTGGGTGGGCGCCGAGCCGAGCGGTGAGGCGTTCAACGCCATCAGTCTGGAACCCGGCACGGGCAGGCCCGCCAACGCCATGGTCAACGCCGGGGCCATCGTCACCACCGCCCTGATCCCCGACGCCCCCGACGCCCCCGCCTTCGACCGGATCCTGCACTGCCTCGGCCGCTTCGCCGGACGGGAACTGGACGTCGACGAAGAGGTGTTCACCTCCGAGTCCATGACCGGTGACCGCAACCGGGCCCTGGCGTATCTGATCCGTTCCACCGGCACCATGCCGGTCGACCCGGTGCTGGCGGTGGACCGCTACTTCCGGCAGTGCGCCATCCGTGTCACCGCCCTCGACCTCGCCACGATGGCCGCGACGCTCGCCTACGGAGGGCTGAACCCGGTCACCCGGACGAGGGTCGTCTCCGACGAGGTCGCCGCCCGGGTCCTCGCCGTCATGGCGACCTGCGGCATGTACGACGGCTCCGGCGACTGGCTGCTGCGCGTCGGGCTGCCCGCCAAGAGCGGTGTGTCCGGCGGCCTCATCGCGGTGGGCCCGGCCCGCTTCGGGGTGGCGACGTACAGCCCACCGCTGGACGCCACCGGCAGTTCGGTACGCGGTCACGCCGCACTGGAGGCGATGTCGGAACGCTACGGGCTCCACCTCATGCTCAACCCCGCGCTCCCCGGTTCCACCGTCACCCTCGTCACGACCGCGGACGACCTCCCCTCAGCACCCTCGGCCGAGCGCGAACGGGTCCTGCACGAACAGGTCGGCGTCGTC
Organism: Streptomyces sp. WZ.A104; assembly: GCF_002382885.1. GTDB lineage: Bacteria > Actinomycetota > Actinomycetes > Streptomycetales > Streptomycetaceae > Streptomyces. Next base: position 69,496 of record NZ_NWVL01000004.1, on the reverse strand, counting down.
GCCGCCCAGGGGTCCATCGACTTCACGGCCGCCGAGCGCGTGCTGTACGCCCTGGACGAGTCGGGGCCGGACGGCGGCTCGGTGGTGCTCGACCTGCACGACGTCACCTCCGTCGACTCGGTGGCCCTGGGGATGCTGCACACCGGCCTCGCCCGCCTCGCCTCCGACGGGCGCCGCGCGGCGGTCGTCGATCCGCGCGACCTGCTGGGCCCGCCGGACGTCGTACGGCAGGGGACCGGCCAGGACCTGCCCCGCTACGCCACCCGTGTGGAGGCGGTCGAAGGGTGCGCGCGGGCCCTGGCCGGGGAGGGCTGAACCGGGACTACCAGATGGCGCCGACCCACTCGGGGTGATCGATGAACGGGTTGCGGTTGTGCTGGAACCGCTCGAATATGACGTCGTTGCGGCGCTTCTCGAAGGCGTCCGGCGGGTCCTCCTGGCTCCACCGCTTCAGGACGGACAGCCTGCCCATCCACGGCGTGGAACCGTTGTTCACCCGGTCGTTGGGTTCGAGGTCGGCGAAGGCGTCGTTGCCCTCGTAGCGCACGGCCATGTAGAGGATCATGCGCGCGACGTCGCCCTTGACCGCGTCGCGCGGCTCGAAGGAGTCGCCGTCGGTGAAGTTCCCCGGTGCGGAGCCCAGTTCGCTGCCGCCGTTGTCGAAGTCCTTGTTCCCGCGGATGGAGTTGACCTGGACGTCCTCGGGGCGCAGATGGTGGATGTCGGTCCCCGGACCCCTTGCGGTGCCGAAGCCGCCGTGGGACTTGGCCCAGACGTGCTCCCGGTTCCACTGGCCCGGATTGCCGCCGTTGTCGTTCTTGGACCGGGAGCGCCCGGTGTAGAGCAGGACGACGGCAGAGGGGTTGGCGGGGTCCTCGTCCGTGGCCTTGAGGGCGTCCCACACCTGGCTGTAGGAGAGCTTGGTCTGGTCGCTGATGATCGCGTGCAGGGCGGTCTTCAGCTCGGCGCCGGTCTTGCCGAGGGCGTCCTGGTAGTAGGTGTCATCGAGGGTGGCGGAGGTGGCGTAGGTGGCGGTGTAGGGTCCGGGCGCTGGGACGGCGAGGTTCGCCGGGGCCGCGGCCGCGGTGCCGCCGAGTATGGCGACAGCGGCCACCGCGGCCGACAGCGGACGCGCGTAGAGCGAATGACGACGGGACATGTGGGGTGTCCTCTCCGGAACACTGGCACCGCGACGAGAACCCTGGGTGGGGGCGCTGACGCGGCGGCCGTGCGGTAGGTGGTCAGCGGGGAGCGTCGCACACGCACCGTGCCGTAGGTGTGAACACGGCGTATCTATCATGTGCAGGTCAAAAATCGGGTTCGTGTCGCCCGTGCCCCTCGGATGCGGCCGGGTGTCCGCGGGGCGAGAATGACCGAAAGGACGAGGAGGCGGCATGAGCGAAGAGCCCGAATCCGTATCCGCAGCCATGGCCGAGGCGCGGCGCGTCACGCCCGACCGGCTTCTGCACACCGGCGCGAGCGACCGGCCGAGCGCCGAGGACCTGGTGCTCGCCTCGGGGCGGGACCTGACACCCCGGACGCTGGAATGGGCGCGGCGCAAGCTGGCGGTCGAGGGCCGGTCGGCCCTCGACAAACAGCTGCCCTGACCGGGCCGACCGGTGCAGGGAGTGTGCCGTGGGCCGTACGCAGAAGGCGGGCGCGGCCGGTGAGCCGGGGAGCGTGTGGGGCGCCCCCGGTTCCCTCGGCTAGCCTGAGTCACATATGAACCGTCTGACGACCTCACAGGGCGCTTTCGAGCTCGCCCGCTTCCCCGAGCACCCGCGCGATCCCTTCCGGGCGTGGGACGCTGCCGACGAATACCTGCTCCGGCAGCTGACGGACCCCGAGGCGGGCCCGGTCGACCTCTCGGGCACGGTCGCCGTCGTGGGGGACCGGTGGGGAGCGCTCGCCACCGCGCTGGCCGCGCACCGGCCCGTCCAGATCAGCGACTCGTACCTGGCCCGGCGCGCCACGCTCGCCAACCTCGCGCGCAACGGCCTGGACGCCGGCGCCGTACAGCTGCTGTCCTCGCGCGACACTCCGCCGGACCGGATCGACGTCCTGCTGATCCGGGTGCCCAAGTCGCTGGCGTTCCTGGAGGACCAGCTCCACCGGATCGCCCCCGCAGTCCACCCCGGCACCGTGATCATCGGCACCGGCATGGTCAAGGAGATCCACACCTCCACGCTCAAGCTCTTCGAGCGGATCATCGGCCCGACCCGCACCTCTCTCGCGGTGCGCAAGGCGCGGCTCATCTTCTGCACGCCGGACGCCGGGCTGCCGCGTACGCCGAGCCCCTGGCCCTACCGCTACGAGCTGCCCGCCGACGTGGGCCCCGTCTCCGGCCGGACCGCCGTCAACCACGCCGGGATCTTCTGCGCCGAGCGCCTCGACATCGGCACCCGCTTCTTCCTGAAGCACCTGCCCACCCGCAACGGGCCCGTCCGGGTCGTCGACCTGGGCTGCGGCAACGGCGTCCTCGGGCTCTCCGCCGCGATCGCCAACCCCGAGGCGCACGTCACCTTCGTCGACGAGTCCTACGGGGCCGTGGCCTCCGCCGAGGAGACCTTCCGGGCGGGTGCCCCGGACGGCGCGAAGGCCGACTTCCTGGTCGGCGACGGGCTCGACGGGCTCGCCCCGGGCAGCGTGGACCTGGTGCTGAACAACCCGCCGTTCCACTCCCACCTGGCGACCACCGACGCCACGGCCCGCACGATGTTCGCCGGCGCACGCACCGCGCTGCGGCAGGGCGGTGAGCTCTGGGTCGTCGGCAACCGCCACCTCTCGTACCACACCCATCTGCGCCGGATCTTCGGCAACTGCACCACGGTCGCGGGCGACCCGAAGTTCGTGGTCCTGCGCGCCGTCAAGCGCTGACGCCGAACCCCCGCGTCCCGGCCCCTTCCGGATTCTTGCAACACGTTCTACTGTGTGCGCCGCCGTACACGCGCGACGCGGAAGCGAGACTCTGGAGGGGCCGTGCACCTCGAATACACGCTTGAGCAGCAGCAGTTGCGTGCCGAACTGCGTACGTACTTCGCGACCCTGGTGCCCGACAACGCCTACGCACGCTATGCGGAACCCGCGGCCCAGAAACGCTTCTACCGCGAGACCGTCCGCAGGCTGGGAGCCGACGGCTGGCTGGGGGTCGGCTGGCCGAAGGAGTACGGCGGCCGGGGGCTGACCCCGATGGAACAGTTCATCTTCTTCGACGAGGCCGCCCAGGCCGGCGTCCCGCTGCCGCTGATGGCACTGAACACCGTCGGCCCCACGATCATGCAGTTCGGCACCGACGAGCAGAAGGCCCGCTTCCTGCCCGGGATACTCGCCGGGGAGATCGACTTCGCGATCGGCTACAGCGAACCGGACGCGGGCACCGACCTCGCCGCCCTCAAGACCCGTGCGGTCCGCGAGGGCGACACCTACCTCGTCAACGGCCAGAAGATCTGGACCACCAACGGCGACACCGCCGACTGGGTCTGGCTCGCCGTGCGCACCGACCCCGACGCCCCGCCCCACAAGGGCATCACCATGCTCCTGGTCCCCACGAGCGACCCCGGCTACTCCTGCACCCTGATCAACACCCTCGCCTCGCACGACACCACGGCCAGCTACTACGAGAACGTGCGCGTCCCCCTCACCCACCGCGTAGGCGAGGAGAACAAGGGCTGGCGGCTCATCACCAACCAGCTCAACCACGAACGCGTCACCCTGGCCGCCCACGGCACGATGGCGGTCCGCGCCCTGCGCAACGTCCAGTGCTGGGCCGCCGACACCAAGCTCGCCGACGGCCGCCGGGTCATCGACCTCGGCTGGGTCCGCGCCCTCCTCGCCCGCACCCACACCCGCCTGGACGCGATGAAGCTGCTCAACTGGCAGATGGTCACCGCGCTCCAGGACGCCACCCTCACCCCCCAGGACGCCTCCGCCGTCAAGGTCTACGGCTCCGAGGCCCGCCGCGACGCCTACGCCTGGCTGATGGAGATCGTCGGCTCGGCTGGCCCCCTGAAGGAGGGCTCCGCCGGAGCGGTCCTCCACGGGGAGCTGGAACGGGGCTACCGGTCAGCGGTGATCTTCACCTTCGGCGGCGGCAACAACGAGATCCAGCGCGAGATCATCTCCTGGATCGGGTTGGGGATGCCGCGCGTACGGCGGTGAGCGCGGGTGATGGGGCTCTTTGGCCGGCGCAGGAGCGGGATGGTCGCCTTGGACACGCTCACGCCGTAGACCTCGGCCAGGCGGGCGGACAGGCTCGCTCCCTTGTCCCACGCCGCCCCGGCTTCGGGTGCGGCGCCTCGTCGTTCACGGATCACGCCTACCGGACGCCATGTCGTCAGCGATGCCGGTCCCGGCAGAACTCGCGGCCGACCCACGGTCGCCTCGCCAGTGTCCGCTCTGGGAGAGCCGGACCAGCACCTACGCGGTTGCCTGGTCATCGGTGGTGACCAAGGGGAGCCCTCCACGTGCGTCCACGCACGCCCATGCGGGGAGGTACGGGGAAGTCTCGCCCCACGCCGGATCGTCGTACGGGTGGTAGCCGTAGGCGTCACGGATCTCCCACGCGTGGTTGTACGCCGTCTTGGGCTGAAGCCCAGTCGGTGATGCTTCGTAACGACTGGGGCGCATGACGGCGAGAACAGGGAACAGGACCGTCACCCAGCCCGGGCAGCACGAGGCCGTCCGCCCGTTGCGCGGCTGTACACCTGGCTGTATGCCGAAGAGGCGAGCGGACGTCAGGCAGTGGGCAGAGCTGGGGCTCGTTGTGCCCGGACTGGTGATCCGTCGGAGGCCGCGTCGACTGCGGACCCGGGCGGGCGCGTGACCGTCGTCGGCGGCCCGCCCGGTGATGGGGTTATGAGTGTGATGCCCTGACGGAAGCGAGAGCCGCATCCAGGCGCAGGGCGACTTCGTCGGCCACGGGGCCCATGCCCTCGATCCCCGTGAGGGTGACCATGGTCGCTGGGTCGATTGCCTGCACCAGTACGCCGTCGCCGTCCTTCCGGACCACGATGTTGCAGGGCAGGAGAAGCCCGATCGTCCGGTCCAGCTCCAGTGCCCGGTGCGCCAGGGAGGGGTTGCAGGCTCCGAGGATCAGGTACGGCTCCATGTCGTGTCCGAGCTTGGCCTTGAGCGTGGCCTGTACGTCGATCTCTGTGAGGACGCCGAAGCCCTGGTCGGCCAGGGCTCGACGGACAGCCTGCACGGTCTCCTCGAACGTGTCGTCGACGCTCACAGTGCGGTCGTAGGCCATGGATCTCCACCTCGTTCTCACGTCATCGGAATGCCCGACGGGCGCGGTTCGCGCGTGGCGGTCGCCACACTTCGAAATATACCCCCGGGGGTAATGGTGTTACGGTGAACAACATACCCCCCGGGGTAATTTTTCGTCGGAAGGAGACTTTCCGTGTTCTTCGTTGAAGCCATCGAGCTGGAGGGCCTGGGCAACCGCAGCTACCTCACCGGCGGCCGTCGGACGGCGGTCGCCGTGGATCCGCCCCGTGACATCGACCGGGTGCTGGCCGCCGCGGCCCGGCGTGGTGTGGCGATAACCCACGTGGTCGAGACACACATCCACAACGACTACGTGACCGGCGGTCTTGAGCTGGCCCGCATCACCGGGGCCGCCTACCTCGTTCCGGCCGACGCACACGTGTCATTCGCCCGGACCGCCGTGTCCGACGGCGACACCGTCATCATCGACGCGGAACTGACCCTGACTGCGGTAGCGACGCCCGGGCATACGCCGCATCACACGTCGTACGTGCTGAGCGAGGCGGGCCGGCCCGTTGCCGCGTTCACCGGTGGCTCCCTCCTCATCGGTACGGTGGGGCGGCCCGATCTCGTGGAGCCACGCCTCACCGAGCAGCTGGCCCGCTCCCAGCACGCCTCCGCCCGCCGCCTCGCGGACGCACTGCCGGATGAGACCGAGGTGCTGCCCACCCATGGATTCGGCAGCTTCTGCTCATCCGCCCAGGCCGGCGGGGAATCGACCACGATCGGAAAGGAGAAGGCCGCCAACCCGGCACTCACCATCGATGTGGACACCTTCGTCGCCGAGCTGTTGGCGGGCCTGGAGGACGTGCCCGCCTACTACGCGCACATGGGCCCCGCCAATGCGGCTGGTCCCGCACCCGTGGACCTGACCGCGCCGGCCGTCGCCGATCCCGACGACATCGCCGAGCGTCTCGCGGCGGGGGAGTGGGTGGTGGACCTGCGCAACCGCATCGCTTTCGCCGAGGGGCATGTCGCGGGGTCGTTCAACTTCGAGGCGGACGGCAAGCTCGCCACGTACCTCGCCTGGCTGATCCCCTGGGGCAAGCCGGTGACCCTGCTTGCCGAGTCGGCCGAGCAGCTCGCAGCGGCCCAGCGGGAGCTGGTGCGCGTCGGTATCGACCGCCCAGCCTCCGCCGCGACCGGCGGTCCCGCGGACTGGCTTCGCGCCGGCGAGAGTCCCGCGTCCTTTCCCCGTGCCACGTTCGCCGAACTGGCCGGTCAGAACCGGGGCCGGATCGTCGTGCTGGACGTACGCCGCTCATCCGAACGTGCGGAGGGCTGGATCGAAGGCTCGGTCCACATCCCGATCCACCAGGTCCACCGCCGTATCGACGACGTGCCCGACGGCACGGTCTGGGTGCACTGCGCCGGCGGCATGCGCGCGGGCATCGCCGCTTCGCTGCTGGACGCGGCCGGGCGGGACGTGGTGGCCGTGGACGACGGCTTCGGCGCCGCCGCCGAGGCCGGACTGACCATCGTCACCGGCTGAACCGGCGAAGGTCCGGTCGAACTGAACTGGATCACTAGGACAAGCAACAAGAAAGGTGACGTCGTCAATGTTCCTTCACCGTGGAAGTGGACAGCGCCTGTCCGTCGACGAGGCGTGGACCCGTACGGCAGGGAGCTGCCCCGAAGCTGTTCTGCTGGATGTCCGGGAAGAGCCCGAGTGGCGAACCGGCCATGCTCCCGGCGCGGTGCATGCACCGCTCACCGGCCTGGCCGCGGGTACGACGATGCCGGTGGCAGCGCGGGGACGGCCCTTGGTGGTGATCTGTCGCAGCGGACACCGCTCGCAGCAGGCTGTGCAGCTCCTGGCCGAGCGGGGAGCGGACGCGGTGGACGTCACGGGCGGCATGATCGCGTGGGCCGCCGCAGGGCTGCCGGTGATCGATGAGCGCGGTGATGGCGGCTCGATAGCGTGAGCACCTTGGTTCTCGCCCTTGCCGCAGGCGCCCTGATCGGGCTGGCGCTCGGTGCGCTCGGCGGCGGTGGCAGCGTTCTGGCGGTGCCGGCACTGATCTACCTGCTCGGCTTCTCGGCGGCCTCAGCCACCACGGCCAGTCTGATCATCGTCGCCGCCACATCGGCCACCGCCCTCTACGCCCACGCGAGAGACGGCCATGTCGCCTGGAAGGCCGGGACATTGTTCGCGGCGGCGGGAGTTGTGCCGGCGTTCCTCGCCGGAGCAGCCGCCGGCCATGTGCCCGAAACGGCTCTCACCGCGGGTTTCGTGGTGATCGCCGCCCTGGCGGCGCTGCGGATGCTACGGCCCTCCGCCGACGAGTCGACACAGGGGGTGCGGCCCGCGAAGGCGGCCGGAGCCGGTGCCGGCCTCGGCGCCGTGACGGGATTCCTCGGTGTGGGGGGCGGATTCCTTGCCGTGCCCGCCCTCGTCGGAGTCCTCGGTCTGCAGATGAACCGGGCCGTGGGCACCAGCCTCCTGGTCATCACCGTCAATTCCGTCGCCGCCCTCGGCGCCCGCTCGGGAACCGGTGATGACCTGCGATGGGAGGTGATCGCCCCGTTCGCAGGAGCGGCCATCCTCGGGGCCTGGGACGGCAAACGGCTGGCGGCGAAGGTCGCAGGTGCCACTCTGCGGCGAGTCTTCGCGTTCACGCTGCTCGCGGTGGCGGCTTTCATGGCCATCGACGTGGTCGCCTGAGCACGAGGGCCGCCCCGGTGTCAGGCGAGTGAGAGGAAGAGCTTCTCCAGCCGGGCGCGCATCTCGTCCCGGGACTCACCGGAACGCCGACCGTCCTCCACCTCGGTGAGGCACTGCTGGAGCCCGGTGGCGATGATCGCGAACCCGGCGCGGTCCAGCGCTCGCGACGCCGCCGCCAGCTGTGTCACGACCTCCTCGCAGTCCCGCCCTTCCTCGATCATCCGGATCACCCCGGCGATCTGCCCCTGCGCCCGGCGCAGCCGGTTCAGGACCGCCTTGAGCTCCGCTCCCGCCAGATCAAGTTCCATCATCACTCCTCATGAGATACCCCCAGGGGTAATGTACTCCCCCTTGGTGGGGACCCCACAGCCAGAAAAGGACGACACCCGCCATGACCACGCCCTCCTCCCTTGCCATCCACGAGACTCGCGACCGCCTCCACGAGCTGATCGTCATCGACGTCCGTACCCCCGGTGAGTACGCCGGTGGCCATCTCCCCGGTTCCCTCAACATCCCCCTGGACCGGATTCAGCGAGCACTCGCCGACATTCGACACGCCACCGACCGTGGTGACGTTCTGATCGTCTGCGCGTCCGGGGCCCGCTCGGAGAACGCCTGTCGCATCCTCGCCGAGAACAACATCACCGCCGCCACCCTCAGCGGCGGCACCAGCGCCTGGACGGCCGACGGTCACGACCTGCACCGCCCCCAAGGAGCCCCCGCGACCTGGGGCATGGAACGGCAGGTCCGCCTCACCGCCGGAACCGTAGTCCTCCTCGGCCTGCTCCTCGGTCTCCTCGTCCACCCCGCGTTCCAGATCCTCTCGGCAGGCATCGCCGCCGGACTGGTCTTCTCCGCCCTCACCAACACCTGCGGCATGGCCGCGATGCTCGCCAAGCTCCCCCGCAACCGCCCCGACGCGGCCGACCTCGACAACACTCTCGCGGCACTGCGCAGGCGCTGACCGAGCACGACGCGAAGGGAGCGGCATGCTCGGTCGGGAACGTCGACCCGTTGCCGCTTCTGCGGTGTCCGTCGCATCGCTGAGCGACGCGCTCAGGTGAGGGGAACGACGACCACGGGCGTCCGGGCGTGATGGAGCACCGCGTGGGCGACGGGACCGATACGCGTGCCCAGGGAAGAATCCCGTACTCGGCGGCCGACGACGGTCAGTCCGGCTTCACGGCCACAGTCGACGAGCTGCGCGGCAGCGTGCCCGACGCTCGCCTGTGCCGCGGTCCGCACGTCCGGGTACCGCTTCTTCCACGGCAGCAGGACATCGTCCAGGCTCGCCTTGGCGCTCATCTCCAACTGAGCGTGCACCCTTGGGTCGTACGCTGCCCCGTATCCCACGAGCGGGGGCAGCGCCCAAGCGCTCAGGAAGCGAATGCCGCAACCGCGCCGCTCCGCTTCGTCGAAGGCGAAGCCCAGCAGCGCCTCACAGTGTTGGCGTACGTCGACGCCCACTGTCAGGTCGCCGCACGGGGCCTCGTCCCGCCGACCGGCCGGAGCGTCGTTCTTGGCCCGCACCGACACAACCGGGCAGTTCACGGCGCCCATGACCGCCATGCTCACGGAGCCGAGGACGAAGCCCATGACCGGCCCGAGCCCACGGGAGCCAAGGACGATCATGTCCGACCCCGCAGCGGACTCGGACAGTACGTCAGTCGGTCTGCCGTCCACTGAACGGACGCTGATGTCCACGGCGGGAAATGCCCTGCGGAGCTCGTCGGCTTCCTGGGCGAGGAGATGCTGTGCAGGACGGCGGCAGGGACCGTCCGGTGCGCGGAAGACATGTCCAGGAGCCGACGGCTCCTGGACATGAACGAGTCGAAGAGGGACAGCACGTAGGTCGGCCTCCCGGGCAGCCCAGTATGCGGCCACGCTGCTCTGCGGGGATCCGTCGAAACCCGCGACCACAGAACCGGTCATGCCGCTTGCCTGCGGCCCGCCCGCATTCGAGGGAAAGCCCGTCCTTGTCATGTCGGCTCAGTCCCGTCTGCCGAGGAGTGACGACCCTCGTCTCAGCATCGACGTGGATGCCTTCGGTCGAGGAGGGGCCATGCGGCCCTGTCCGGTACCGATCAGCCCACAGCACACCCAGCCGTACGGCTCCTGGGTCGGTCGGCGAGAGGTGGGGACCGACCGGCCCTGGCCCGGCATTTTGCCCGGTGCCAGCCTGGGAGCAGTCAATCCTTCGAAGAAGGGTGGTGGGCATGATGCGAGCGCCGCTGGTTGTAGGGGTCGACGGCTCCGAATCCAGTCTCCAAGCAGTGGATTGGGCCGCTGACGAGGCCGCGCGTCATGCGATCCCGCTGAGGCTGGTGTACGCCTCGCTCTGGGAGCGGTACGAGGCAGGGGTATTGGTGGGCCGGCTGGAGCGGCCTGCGGGTCGGGTTCTCGCCGAGAACATCATCGGCGCCGCTGCCGAGCGTGCACGGCTTCGCGTGCCCGATCTTGCCGTCTCCGCCGAAGTGCTGGCCGAGGACGCGACCAGCGCCCTACTGAGAGAGGGTGCCTCGGCCTCGGCGGTTGTCGTGGGATCACGGGGGCGAGGACAACTGGCGTCCGTGTTGCTGGGTTCGGTGAGCCTCGTCGTGGCGGCCCGCAGCGTGTGTCCCGTGGTCGTGGTGCGTGGAGATGACATAGCGCTCGCCTCCCGACACCAACGCATCCTCCTGGGGGTGGGCGGCAGGGACGTCGGGGCTCCTGCGGTGCGCTTCGCCTTCCGTGAGGCAGCCGCTCGCGGCTGCGCCCTCAGAGTTCTCAGCGTCTGGCGCCAACCGGCCCCGAGGCCCGCCGAGCACGCGCTCATCACGGGTGATCCGGCACACTCGGCGGAAGCGCGTGCCGCCACGCTTCTCGACAAGGCTCTCGAAGGACCGGCCCGGGAGTACCCGGATGTCCGGGTGAGCAGGGACACCCCTGAGGGGGCGGCTGCCAGGATCCTGGTCGAGCGGTCGGCCGCGGCCGACCTGCTGGTCGTCGGAGCACGGCGTCAGGGGAGCTTCATCGGCCTGGAGCTCGGCAGAGTGGCCCACCGAGCGCTGCACCACGCCGCGTGCCCCGTCGTCATCGTGCCCCAGCGCGTCAAGGATGCCGCGACGATCGATGTCTGAGTCCCGACACCGGGACGGCACCCGCGCTGCGTCTGCTCCCGGCTCTGGCTAGCGTGAGCCGCATGACCCGCCCCGGTGGGAGAAGACGATGAGCAGCAAGGAGCCAGCGATGTCTTCAGCACCGCCTCCGGCCAAAGGCGACCTGGGCCGACGCATCGCGGCACGCCGCCTGCAGCTCGGACTGTCCCGGCAGGACGTAGCGCTGCGGGCAGGCGCCGCGCCCGGCTACATCGAATACGTCGAAGAACAGCCCGCCGCACCGGGCATCGGCTTCCTGCTCCGGCTGGCCGACGCGCTGGAGACCACGGTTCAGGAACTGTCGGGAGGTACGAGCGACCTGCCACCCGGCTTCGGCCGCGGAGCTCGTAGGGCCCGGATGGTCGAACTCGACCAGGCAATGTGCTGGACGCTGCTGGGAGACCACGGCGTAGGAAGGGTGGCCCTGACGCTGGGTGACGGACCGGTCGTGCTGCCGGTCAACTACCAGGTGCTGGACGGCGAGGTCATGTTCAGTACGGGGGGCGCTTCCCCGCTCGCCGCTGCTGCCGACACGGAGATCGCCTTCGAGGCCGACCATATCGACGACGCCTTCAGTAAAGGCTGGAGCGTGTTGATCGTCGGAACCGTGCGTTCGGTGGCGGACGAACAGGCCGCCCAGCGGCTCAGGGAAATGGCTTACTCGACTCCCTGGGCAGGTGAGGAGCGCGAGCACGTCATGCTCCTCAGGGCCCGGCGAGTCACCGGGCGGAAGATTGTTGTTCCCGATGCCCCGGACGACGCCGACTGATGCGGCTTGTGAGGGCCTGGTGCTGCGCCCCGTTGGGGCGGCACAGCACCAGGCCCTCAGCTACGAAGGTTCCCCCACGGCTGACGTCACTCGTAGGGGACTACGGCGACCGGCGCGGAGCTGTGGTGAATCACGGCGTGGGTGACGTGGCCGACATGGGGCCCCACAGGTCTGCTGCTGCGCCGCCCTACGACGACGAGATCGGCTCCCTGGGACGCCTGGACGAGCTCGCTGGCCGGCGGGGTCACGACTGCCGTCTCCGTGACGTCGACCTGGGGGAATTCGGCCCGCCAGGGGCGCAGCATGTCGGTGAGTGCCTGGGCGGCGTGCTGACCGAGTCCACTGCCGACCTTGGGATTGAGGATCGCCGCATATGTGTAGGTCGCCGGAAGCGACCAGCTGTGTACGACCTGCAGCGCCGCGCTTCTGCGGGCCGCTTGTTCGAAGGCGAAGGCGAGCAGCGGGTCGCAGGGGTGGGATACATCAAGGCCCAGGACGATCCCGGGTCGGCCGTCAGAGGGTTCCTCGGAGATGGAGGAGGTGGCGTCGGTCTCCTGGGGACGCACGAGAACCACCGGGTTCCGCGTCCTGGCTACGACGCCCAGTGACACCGAGCCGATGAGGAAGCCGAGGAGTCTTCCGAGTCCCCGTGAACCGAGAGCGGTGACCTCGGCTTCGTTCGCGGCGCGCGTCAACTCGTCGATGGCCCGGCCCTGAACCAGTTCCGTGGTCACCTCCAGGCCGGGGTGATCGCGGCGGGCCCGGTCCGCGGTGTCGCGCAGCAGAGCTTCGTACCGTTCGACGAGTGACTGCGTGAAGACCTGCGGGATCTCCGGAGTGACCGGCCACTCCTCCACATGCACGAGGTGCAACGGGACACCGCGCAGTGCGGCCTCGGGCGCGGCCCACCGGGCTGCCGCGCGGCCTTCGGGGGACTCGTCCAGGCCGACAGTGACGTGACGCGTCATGACACAGCGCCTCCTCCGCGTGCGGGGCTCCTGGGGCGGAACCCTGCATCCAGCGTCCCGCCGTCACGCAGGTGAGGGGAGGGCCGACAGGTCTCGATCGGGACCGAACGGCCCATGCCGACCGCGCGCGGCGGTGGGACCGTGGCTTGTGCGAGCCTCTGGACCACCCCGAGGAGGAGCCATGGCCAGCGCCGCTCCCGACCCTGTCGAACTCGGTGCCGTCGTCGTCGGCGTGGACGCGTCGGCCCCGGCGCGCACGGCGGCGCTGTGGGCTGCGGAGGAAGCGGATCGTCGGGGTCGGCCGCTCCATGTCGTCCATGCCGCTGACACCGATCACCGAATGCTCTACGCGGGTGTGGAAGCTATCCAGGCGATACGCGAGGCCGGCCGTGACCTGCTGGTCGACACGGCGGAAGCAGTGGGCGACCGCCACCCCGGCCTCACGGTGACGAGAGAACTGAGCCGTTTCGACCCGGTGAGCGGGCTCCGCGCGGCGGCTGGGGAGCGCGGGACCATTGTGGTGGGCAGCAGAGGCCTGGGCGGCTTCGGTGCCCTGATGCTTGGATCTGTCGGGCTGGGGCTCGCCGCTCGGACCGAGGTGCCGGTGATCGTCGTGAGGGGCGAGCCCGACCGGCCTGCGACCGGTGTGATCACGGCGGCGGTGCACGGCGCGTCCGACCTCGAGTGGCTGATGCTGGCAGCCGCCGAGGCGCAGATCCGCAAGGCCTCGCTGCGGTTGCTGAGCGTCTGCAACGTGCTGGCTCAGGTCGGGGCGGTCACCACCATGCTCGACAGCCTCGGCGAAGTCGCCGAGCGGCAGGTGCACGAGGTAGCGGCGATGGCCGTGCGGATACGGGAGGTCTATCCAGATCTCACGGTCACCCATCACGTCGAGACGGGGACCAGCGTCCCGGGAATCCTCGTCGAGTCCTCGGAGCGCACAGATCTCATGGTTCTGGGAAGCCGACGACACCTGCTCGGACTCGGACCGGCGCTCGGCCGGGTCAGTCATGCCGTTCTGCATCACGGTCACTGCCCCGTCGAGATCGTCCCCCCTGAGTACGTGGACACAGGCAATCAGAAGTGAGTGTGCACCTGCGGGGCAGGCCCAGAGCTCGCGCACGCGTCCTTCGGGTGCTTTTCGCCTCGCTGACCGCTTACGCGAACCTACGGAGACCGCCATGGGACCCAGGCGCCACGTCATTCCGTTCACGGAGCTCGGCCGACAGGACATCGGGAGCGTAGGCGGGAAGAACGCCTCGCTCGGTGAGCTGACCGCGCACCTCGGCGCCGCAGGCGTGCGCATTCCGCCGGGATTCGCCACGACTGCTCAGGCGTACGAGGAACTACTGGCCGCGCACGGCTTGCGTGCCTCCATCGAGGATCGGATCGCGCGTCTGCACGGCGGCGCCCCGCTGGAGGAAGTCGGTCGGGCCATCCGCGCGCTGATACTGAGCGAACCACTGCCCACATCGCTCCCGGGCGAAATCGTCACCGCTTACGAGGATCTCGCTCGCCGCACGGGTGGCGAGGATCCACCCGTCGCCGTGCGCAGCAGCGCCACCGCCGAGGACCTGCCCGAGGCCAGTTTCGCCGGTCAGCAGGATACGTACCTCAATGTGCGCGGACCTGAACAGTTGCTCGAATCCTGCCATCGTTGTTTCGCCTCGCTGTTCACCGACCGGGCCATCGACTACCGGGAACGCATGGGCTTCGACCATCTGTCCGTCGCGCTGTCGGTGGGTGTGCAGGTCATGGTCCGCGCGGATCGGGCCGGCGCAGGAGTGATCTTCACCCTGGACCCCGAGACCGGATTCCCCGACGTGATCGTGGTCAGCGCGGCATGGGGACTCGGCGAGACGGTGGTGAGCGGACAGGTGGACCCCGATGAGTACACCGTCTTCAAGCCCAGCCTCAAGGACTCCTCCCTGAACCCGCTGATCGATGTGCGGGTGGGTGCCAAACAGCGCAAGACCGTGTACGCGGAGACCGGACTCACCCGCACCGTGGACACATCCCCGGGCGAACGCGTACGTCGAGTGCTCGGCGACGACGACGTCCGCACCCTCGCCGGATGGGCCAGAGCTGTCGAGGAGCACTACGGCTGCCCGATGGACCTGGAATGGGCCAAGGACGGTGTTACCGGAGAGCTCGCGATCGTCCAGGCCCGCCCCGAGACCGTTCAGTCCCGACGACGCATCACCGCGATTCGGGAATGCCGGCTGACGGTGGACCCCGGGCGGCCACTGATCGAAGGGACAGCCGTCGGTGAGGCGATCGGACAGGGTCCGGTCGTACCGCTGACCGCCCCGGTCGCCCGGGAGACATTTCCCGAGGGCGGCGTCCTGGTCACCGGCCTCACCGACCCGGACTGGGAGCCGGTGATGAAGCGTGCCTCGGCGATCATCACCGATCACGGCGGACGCACGTCCCACGCGGCCATCGTCAGCCGGGAGCTCGGAGTCCCCGCCGTCATCGGCACCGGCAGCGCGACGCGCGTCCTGCGACAGGCAAGCGATGTCACGGTGTCCTGTGCGGAAGGCGATCGCGGACGCGTCTACGACGGTCTGCTCCCCTACGAGGAGCGCGAGACCGATCTCTCGACCGTCCCGAAGACGCGTACGCGCATCATGCTCAATCTCGCTGATCCGTCCGCCGCCCTGCGGTGGTGGCGCCTGCCGGCCGACGGCGTAGGGCTCGCCCGGCTGGAGTTCATCGTCGCCCATCAGGTGAAGGCCCACCCCATGGCGCTGCTTCACCCGGAGAAGCTCGACGCGGATGACCGCCGCGGCATCGAGCGACTCACCGAGGGATACCAGGACCGGGGGGCGTATTTCGTCGACCGGCTTTCCCAAGGTATCGCCCGGATCGCCGCGTCACGCTGGCCCGACCCCGTGGTGGTGCGTACCAGCGACTTCAAGACAAACGAGTACGCGCGGCTGCTCGGGGGCCGCACCTTCGAGCCCGACGAGGCGAACCCGATGATCGGCTGGCGGGGCGCCAGCCGCTACTACAGCGATGGCTACCGCGAGGGATTCGCCTTGGAATGCCGCGCCCTTCGCCGGGTCCGCGACGAGATGGGTCTCACCAACGTCGTCGTCATGATTCCGTTCTGCCGGACGCCCGGCGAGGCCGACCTGGTGCTCGATGTGATGAGCGAGCAGGGCCTCCGGCGCGGGCAGAACGGGCTGAAGATCTACGTGATGGCGGAGATACCCTCCAACATCATCCTTGTCCGGGAGTTCGGTGAACGGTTCGACGGCTTCTCCATCGGAAGCAACGACCTGACCCAGCTGACGCTCGGCGTCGACCGGGATTCGGAAGCACTCGCCCATCTGTTTGACGAAAGCGACCCGGCGGTCACGCGCAGCATCCAGCGTCTGGTGGCCGGAGCCCATGAGACTGGACACCCCGTCGGTCTGTGCGGTCAGCGGCCCAGTGACGATCCCGCCTTCACCGAGTTCCTCGTGAGGTCCGGCATCGACTCGATCTCCGTGGCCCCGGACAGCTTCGCCGCGGTGAAGGAACATGTGGCGCGCGCCGAGGGCCTTCGGAGAGATGGGGATGTCCACCCAGGAGCAAGGTGAGTGACATGCACAACACACGTGTGCTGATCGCCTACGGAAGCAAGCACGGAGCGACACAGGGAATCGCTGAGGAGTTGGGAGCGGCGCTTCGCTCCGACGGATTCGACGCGATGGTGATGCCCGCCGACCGTGTCGACGACGTGAGCGGCTATGACGCCGTGATTCTCGGTGGCGCTGTCTACGCAGGACGCTGGCACGTCGAGGCCCGCCGGTGCGCCCGACGTCATGCGGGGCAGCTGAGGCAGCTGCCCGTCTGGCTCTTCAGCAGCGGTCCGGTCGACGATTCGGCCGAACAGCGGGATATCGCGCCGGTACGTGGGGTTGCCCGCTGGATGCAGCGTCTCGGCGCACGGGAGCACATCACGTTCGGCGGCGCTCTCACGGAGGAGACTCCGGGCCGGATCGCCCACAGCCTGGTCCGGCACGGGAAGGGCGGTGACTTCCGGAACCCGGAATGCATCCGCCGGTGGGCCCACCACAGCGCAACCCAACTCGCCTCGCCCTCCTGACCGGTCGAACGGCTCTGGGCTGTTCGAAGCAAGGAGGACGGGATGGTGAATGGCAACGACCATGAGCGGCCTGTTGACGAGCGCTGCTCCGTGGCCCGCCACCCCGCGCACCCCGCAGTGCGTCCGATGAGATTGCGCCACGGGACCGGCGATGACTGAGGAACCTCCGACCGAAGGCAAGGGCACCACTCCTTCGACAGCCCGTGCCAGACGGGTCGCCACCGGGAGCAGGCCTGCCTCCCTCACCACACCCGACATCGTCACGACGCCCGCATCGACCTGAACGGTCACCTTCTCCCGCGACACGGGGAAGAGCCGCGCGACCACCTGCTCCCGTACCTCCTCGGCGAGCTCGTCATCAGGTCTGAGGAAGACTTTGAGCAGGTCCGACCTGCTGACGATGCCTTTGAGGACGCCCGCCTCGACGACCGGCAGGCGCTTCACTCCGCGGGTCGCCATCAGTCGGGCGGCCTGCGGCAGCGGCGCGTCCGGGCCGATGGTCAGGGCCGGCCGGGTTATCAGGTCCTCGGCGGACAAGGAGGCTGCCTTTGCCGTCGCGTCCAGACGGCGCATCTGCTCCACGAGACCGGGACGCCGCTCGTGGAACTCCTCCTTCGGCAGCAGGTCGGCCTCCGACACCACCCCCACGACATGGCCCTCCCCTTCGATGACCGGGAGAGCACTGACGGACCACCGTGACATGGCGGTCACGATGTCCTTGAACGACGCCTTCGGCGCGACCGCGACGACCTTCTTCGTCATGACGTCGGCCACGGTGTACGGGTGTGGAGTCATGATCCTCTCCTCGACGCCGGCGAGCAGGTCTGTGGTGTGGATTCGTGAGGCCGGGGCCGTTTCTCGGAGTCGGTCATCGGACCAGCACGGCTTCCCCCGAGCGTGGGACGACGGCGGTCCAGCCGAGCTCGTCGGAGACGCGGGTGCGCAGCGTCGCAGCCGCCGACGGCTCTCCGTGCACCACATACGTCGTGTGCGGGGGCGGGGCGCCGCGCAGCCAGTCGAGGATCTGACTCCCGTCGGCGTGCGCCGAGAAGTGTGGAACATCGGCCACTTCAGCGCGGACGGGGATGTACTCACCGAACATCTTGAGAGCGGGGGCGCCGTCCACCAGGTCTCTGGCGCGGGTCCCGGCCGCGGCGAAGCCGACGACGACGACGGTGTTCCGCGGGTCGGGAAGCAACCGGCGCAGGTGGTGCAGGACCCGGCCGCCGGTGGCCATCCCTGCTGAGGAGACGATGACACACGGCCCGTGCGCACTGTTGATCGCGATGGACTCCTGGACCGTCCTGGCCGCCAGGAACGGGTCGGGACTCAGGGCTCCCGCGCCCTGGTCCAGGATGTCCGGCCTGAGCTCCGGTGACCGGTCGCGCACCGCTTGCCGGTAGACGTCCAGGGCTGCGAGGGCCATCGGGCTGTCCACGTACACGGGTACCGATGCGGGCAGGACGCCGACGGCGCGCAGCTCGACCAGTTCGTGCAGTACGACCTCGGTCCGGTCGATGGCGAAGGCTGGGATGACCACGGTGCCGCCCCGCGCGAGGGTGCGTCCGATCGTGGAGGCGAAGGCGGCGCGGCTCGCGGCCGGGGCGTGGCGGCGGTCGCCGTAGGTGCTCTCCACCAGTAGTACGTCGGCGCCCGAGAACGGCTCCGGGGGGAGCAGCAGCGGATGACCCGGGCGACCCAGATCGCCGGACACTGCCAACGTGTGACCGTCCTCCAGGGTGAGATGGGCCCAGGCGGAGCCAAGGATGTGGCCTGCGCGATGCAGCGTCAGCCGGGTGCCCGCCATGATCTCGACCTCGCTGCCGACCGGCACGGGATCGAAGAAGCTCAGCGTCTTCTCCACGTCGGCGTCGTCGTACAGCGGCTTGGCAGGGCGGTGCTTGGACCAGCCGTGGGTGTTCGCGTGCTGGGCCGATTCCATCTGGAGCCTTGCGCTGTCCCGCAGGACGATCTCGGCGAGCCGCGCCGTGTCGGTGCTCATGAGGACCGGGCCGCGGAACCCCTGCCGGACCAGGCGGGGGAGATACCCGCAGTGATCCAAGTGCGCGTGGGTGACAACGACGGCGTGGAGGTCGGCGGGGGGCCGGGCGAACCTCTCCCAGTTGCGGCGCCGCAGATCGGCGAAACCCTGGAAGAGGCCGCAGTCCACCAGGACGCGGGTGTGGTCGCTCTCGACCAGGAACTTGCTGCCGGTCACGGTCCCCGTGGCGCCGAGGAACGTGAGCAGAGCCGCACGGGAGGCTGGAAGGACGGGCGGTGATGCCGACCGGGACATGGAGTACCCCCTTGCCGTCGACGCGGGCGAACCTCCACTCTCCCACCGGTCCCCCCGGACCGCAGGGGCCCGCCGGGGGCTCTCATGGGGACCGACCGGCCCATGCGGACCTCTGGTCCGTGGAGTCAGTCTGGTGGCGACTCGCAGGATTACGGACAGGAAGAAGGCCATGTCATGAAGGCACTCGTCTTCCAGGAGCCAGGCCGCACCACATGGGGGGATGTTCCCGATCCGGCCATCGAGGATGCCGCAGATGTCATCGTGCGCGTCGACGCGGTCACCATCTGTGGTACCGACCTGCACATAGTCAAGGGTGATGTACCCGAGGTGACCCCGGGGCGGGTACTGGGCCACGAGGCGGTGGGCACAGTGGTGGAGGCCGGCGGTGACGTGCGCACCGTACGGCCGGGGGACCGGGTGCTGCTCTCCTGCATCTCGGCCTGCGGGAGGTGCCGCTTCTGCCGGGAGGCCCGCTACGGACAGTGCCGGGGCGGAGGTGGCTGGGTGCTCGGGCACACCATCGACGGAACCCAGGCGGAATACGTGCGCGTGCCGTTCGCCGACCTCTCGGTCTATCCGCTGCCCAATGCCGTCGACAGCGTCGACGCCGTCCTTCTGGCGGACATCTTTCCGACCGCTTACGAGGTCGGCGTCCGCAACGGCGGCGTCAGCCCGGGTGACACCGTCGTCGTGGTCGGCGCAGGGCCGATCGGCCTGGCCGCCGTCGCCACCTCCCGCCTCTACTCGCCGGAGCGGGTCATCGCCGTCGACCTCGCCGACGCCCGGCTGGACGCGGCCCGGTCCCTCGGTGCCGAAGCCACCGTCCGTGCCGACGAGGAGCCGCAGCAACTCGTGGCGGATCTGACGGACGGCCTGGGGGCAGACGTGGTCATGGAAGCGGTCGGCGTACCGGAGACCTTCGAGACGTGCACCCGGATGGTCCGGCCCGGCGGCAGGGTCGCCAACATCGGCGTGCACGGCAAACCCGCCACACTCCACCTGGAAGACCTCTGGATCAAGGACGTCACCATCACCACGGGCCTGGTGGACACCTCGTCGACTCCCCGGCTGCTGCGGATGCTGGCGAACGGAAGGCTGCCGTCGGCCGAGTTGGTCACGCACCGGTTCGAACTGGGTGAGATGGAGGAGGCGTACGACGTGTTCTCCCGGGCGGCGGACACCGGAGCCCTGAAGGTCGTACTCCATGCCCCGCGGTGACCCAACGGTTCACACCTGGCCGGTGTCTCCCTCCGAGCAGGCGGGCACAGGGACCGGAGCCGGTGTCACGCCCGGCACATGCGGCGTCGTCTTCGACACCGACGGTGTACTGCTCGATTCCGCGTCCCTTCACGCCGCTGCCTGGAAAGTCGCGTTCGACCACTGCATCGAGAAGCTGAGGCCCGGCGACCCGCGGCAGCCTCCCTTCGACGCGAACGCGGAGTACCGACGCCTCGTGGACGGCAAAGCACGGCTTGACGGAGCCCGCGCCTTCCTGCAGGACCGCGGCATCGTGCTGCCACTGGGCGCATCGGACGACCCGCCCGGCTGCACCAGCATCTGGGCGGTCGCCACCCGCAAGGAACAGGCCTTCACCCACATGCTCTCGACCCGGACCGTCCCCGTATTCGACGATGTGGCCCCCGCACTGCGGTCCCTTCGCGCAAAGCGAATTCGGTGTGCCGCGGCCTCCGCGTCACGGCATGCCGGTGTCCTGCTGGAAGCGGCAGGGATTCTGGGCCTCTTCGACACCGTGGTCGACGGCAGGGACCTGGCACGGCTCGGGCTTCCCGGCAAGCCGAACCCCGCGCTGTTCCTGGAGGCCGTTTCCCGGCTGGGACTGGGCCCGGCGCAAGCAGCGGTCGTCGAGGACGCGGAGGCCGGGGTTGCGGCGGCCCGTCGTGGAGGCTTCGGGCTCGTTGTCGGGCTGGACCGGACGGCGGACGCCGACAGGTCGGCCGCGTTGCACACCAGGGGCGCGGATCTGGTGATGCACGGCCTTGCCGCTCTCCTCGACGAGGTGAAGGTATGGACGGAGAGGCCGTGAACGACGCCTGGAGCTGGAACTACTCAGCGTACGATCCGCACACGGAACGGCTGGTCGAGTCCCTCTGTACCGTCGGCAACGGCAGGTTCGCCACGCGAGGCAGCGCTCCGGAATGCGCGGCGGACGACGCGCATTACCCGGGCACCTACATGGCGGGCTGCTACAACCGGCTCACCTCCACCGTCGCCGGGCGGACGGTCGAGAACGAAGACCTGGTCAACCTCCCGAACTGGACCCTGCTGCGCTACCGCTGCCTGCCCGAAGACGGACCACCCGGGGAGTGGCTCACGCCCGACTCCGCCGATCTGAGACGCTCCACCACCCATCTGGACCTACGAGCCGGAGTCCTCACCCGCCGCCTGCTCTACCGAGACGCAGCAGGACGCGGTCTGCGCGTCGCCCACCAGCGGTTCGTCCATATGGGAAACCCCTGGCTCGCCGCTCAACGCAGCGCGTTCAGAGCCTACGGCTGGAGCGGCCGAATCGAGGTCGAGTCGATTCTCGACGGCACCGTCACCAATGCCGGAGTGCGGCGATACGGCGACCTCGACGGACAGCACCTCACGGCGCATCGCAAAGGAGCGGAGCCCGGGGGAGTCGCCTGGCTCACCTGCCGGACCGTCCAATCGGCGGTCCTCCTCGCTCTCGCCGTCCGCACGACCTCCAGCCCAGCACGACCTGCCGAATACGTTCACGCCGCGCGGGCTGCCGTGCAGCGGTTCGTTCTCCCGGTTTCCCCCGGAAACTCGGTGACGGTTGCCAAGACGGTCGCCCTGCACACCTCCCTCGACCGCCCCGCCGGTGACCCGCTCGCCGCAGCCCTGGAGAGCCTCGCCCACGCCCCGGTCTTCGGCCGACTGCTCCGTTCGCACAGGTCTGCCTGGCGACGCATGTGGAACCAGGCTGAGCTGGACGTGCCCGGGCGGAGCGGGCACATACTGCGCCTGCACCTGTTCCATCTGCTGCAGACGCTGTCACCGCACACCGCGGAGCTCGACGTCGGGGTGCCTGCCCGGGGGCTGCACGGAGAGGCATACCGGGGCCATGTCTTCTGGGACGAACTGTTCGTCCTGCCGTATCTCACTCTCCATTTCCCCGAAGTGGCCCGAGCGATGCTGATGTACCGGCATCGACGGTTGCCCGCGGCCCGAGCTGCCGCACGGCGTACCGGGGCGCGTGGAGCCATGTATCCGTGGCAGAGTGCCGGTTCCGGTCGCGAGGAGACCCAGGCGATGCATCTCAACCCCGCTTCCGGTCGGTGGCTGCCGGACCATTCCCACCTCCAGCGCCATGTGGGATCCGCAGTGGCATTCAATGCCTGGCGGTACGCACAGGCAGCGGGTGATCCGGGGTTCCTCCACTCGGCCGGAGCGGACATCCTGCTGGAGGTGGCCCGGTACTGGGCGAGCGCGGCGGCCTTCGACCCCGGCCGCGGCCGGTACCGGCTGCGGGGGGTCGTCGGTCCGGACGAGTACCACGACGCCTATCCGGGGGCGGACAGGCCAGGCATCGACGACAACGCCTACACCAACGCGATGGCCGCATGGGTCCTGTCACGGGCCCTGGAGGTCTTCGACGCACTGCCCGGCCCCAGGCGCGAGGAGCTCGCGGAGCGACTGGCGATCGACACGCAGGAGCACGCGCGCTGGGACGATGTCTCCCGCCGTCTGTACATGCCCTTTCATCACGGCGTGCTGAGCCAGTTCGAGGGCTACGGGGACCTTGAGGAACTCGACTGGGAGCGCTATCGGCGCCTCTACCCCGACATCCGCAGGCTGGACCGGATCCTGGAGGCGGAGGGCGACTCGGTCAACAACTACCAGGCGTCCAAGCAAGCCGATGCTCTCATGCTCGGACATCTCTTCCGGCCCGCCGAACTCACCGCTCTTTTCGGCCGCCTCGGCTACCGGATCGACGACGAGATCTGGAGCCGGACTGTCGCCTACTACCTTCCGCGCACCAGTCACGGATCGACACTCAGCAGCCTGGTGCACGGCTGGGTGCTCGCACGGCAGAAGGGCCCGGACGCCTGGAAGTACGTGGAGGAGGCACTCCTCAGCGATGTGGCCGACATCCAGGGCGGCACGACCGGTGAGGGCATCCACTTGGGCGCCATGGCGGGAACACTTGATCTGGTCGCGCGAGGCATCACCGGGCTGGAACCCGGGGAGCAGGGCCTGCGCATCGATCCCGTGGCACTCAGAGAAATACCTCGCTTCTCCTTCACTCTGTGCTTCCGGGGCCACAACGGGGTGCGGCTCCGGTTGCTCCCGGGACGTATCGGCGTCAGTGTGCCGCCCTCGCCGCAGGGCTCACTCGTGGTGCTGCTTCCGGAGGGCAGAAGCGTCACTGTGCCTCCGGGGAGGGAACACTGGTTTCGCCTGCCTACGCGGGCATCCAGGTAGTGAGGGAGCGAAGAGACAGCCGCAAGGTGCCCCAGGACGGTGCGCTGGTGTCAGGCGATGTCCAAGGCCTCCATGACCGGTCGCCTGGGCGTGGCCGGGCCCGCCGGTCCGTATCCGAGCCGAAGGATTATCTGTACGAAGCCCATCTTGGAGTTCGGGTCACGTGTGAGGTGCCGAAGCTCAGGCCATTCCAGAGGCTGCGAGATCACGGAGGTCGCGAGTCCGTCGAGAGTGGCCTGAAGGAGCACGCGCTCCATGGCCTGTCCCGCCCTGAGCCAGTCCTCGGCAAGGTCTGCCTCCGTCCCCAACAAGGCGATCTGCGGCCGCTCCTCGAAGGTGGCGGACGCCCGGTCCCGTGAGCCTCGCGGCACGTCGAAGTCGCGCACAGGGGCGGTCACTCCGTGCTGACGCGGACCGAAAGCGAACGAGGGGACGCCCTCGGTATCCGGGCCCTCTCCGGCCTTGCCCGTGCGGGTCCAGGTGACGATTTCGGCCCTCATGGCGTCGTTGGCGGATTCGTAGAGTTCCGCGTCGTGCACCAGGTCCAGGACGGCGCCGGCGTGCCAGGCTCCGGGAACGATCAGCCGCGCCCCTTCCAGGAGCGCGGCCGCGCTCAACTCGTCCAGGATCTCGCGAGGAATCGACTCGTCCGAGAACGGGCAGCGGCTGGTGTGCCGGAGCCGCACGGCAGGGTGCAGGTCCGCGAGCAGATGATCCGTGGTTTCGGACTCCTCCAGCATGATGTCGGCGAGACGCCATGGGTCGCGACGGTCGGGCAGGAGATGGGCAACGGTGTTCCAGCCACGGTGTGCGGCAGCCACTCGTAGGTTCAGCAGCGCCGCCCCGCATCCGATGTGCAGACCACGGTTGTCCGGGTCGCCGACGGGCAGCGCGCGGTCCGGATCGCCGTACAGCGAGAGGAGGCGCGTTCCGGAGCGGTGGACGAACTTCCAGGGTTGCGCGTTGTGCATGGACGGCGCGGCCACGGCCTCCTCGACGAGCGAAGGGACAACTGAGGTGATGCGTTGTTCGATCGTCAGCATGGTCTTCCTGTCTCCTGTCGGCCATCGCCTTCACACGCGTTCGCCGGAGAACTGTCGCCGGGGAGTGCATTTGAGGTGGGCCGTGAACTAGCGTCCGGCTTCTTCTGCGAAGACGAGTCGTCTGTCTGTACTGACATGCGGTTCACGAAGGCGACGACTCCTTCCGTTCGAGAGGTGAGTGCGAGGGCGGCACGGATGAGGCTCCGATGCGGCAGCCGGCCGGCCAGGACGACAACACCGTCGAGCACGTGGACCTGGACGGCGTCGGCCTGAACGCGCAGGACACCGCTGAGTACGTCGTGCCGGATCCGGAGCTCCACCTCGGCGTCAGGACGGATAAAGAAGCCCAGGAGGTCACGTCGGGTCACCATGCCGACCAAGCGCTCCTCGTCATCGATGACGGGGAGCCGCTCGCAGCCTTGCCGGGTCATGAGCCGGGCTGCCTCTGCCACTGTCTGCTCGGCGTAGACGGTGACAGCCGGAGACGACATGACTCCGCCGACTGTGGGGGCCCGCCGACTGAGCAGATCACTCGCCGAAACCATCCCCACGACGTGATCGTCTTCATCCACCACAGGGACGCCGTTGATTGCATGCCGGGCGAGCAGCCCGGCCACCTCCGCTGATGGCGTCGAGCACTCGACCGTGACCACTTCGTCTGTCATCAGGTCACCTGTCCGGAGATGCCGCATCCTGCCGCGCCTCCACTTCTCCCCACTGTGCGGAGCGCTTCCGATACCACTCTCCGACACCGCCCGTACCAGGCGCAGGGGCCGAACGGTCCCATCCACAGACCGACCGGCTCCAACTGCGTGACCCCGCCTGGGGCGACTGCGGACATAGGCCCTTTGGGCCCAGGCTTGCCCCCTGCGGCCCCTTTCACGGACCAGGCCGAGTGCCAGCCTGGAACAGCGCCACCGCACTCGGTGCGCAGAGCATCCCTCCAGGGAGGCTCCGGCCGCACCCGTTGCCGGGGAGACGAGCATCGGAGCACGCTATGCACAGCGCAGAGAACCGCCAGGAGATCGTGGTGGGTGTCGACCCTCGCGGTGACTGGCACCCGGCCGTCGCCTGGGGTGCCGGCGAGGCTCGCCTCCGTGCGCTTCACCTCCGCCTCGCACTCTCCGTCCCTCCCCGGCACGACACCCAGCACGTCGACGACGGCCCGCACCACCGGAGACTCGAGCGGGACGGCCGACGAGCCCGGGAAGCCGCGATCCCGTGGGCGCACGCACGATGGCCCGGAACAAGGATCACCGGTTCGTTCCTCGACGGCTTTCCAGAGGGGCAACCGGCGCTCCTGTCCCTCCAGGTGCGCATGGTGGTGCTGGGCTCGCGACACCTGCACCGGGCCCGCTGTCCCGTCATCACGGTCCCCGCCCTGTAAGCCGATCGTGATGTCTCCCGCGGAAGGTGAAACAGGTGTCGGCCTTCACCGCCGGATGCCGGGACTCACCCAGGACGAGGCTACCCGTCGACTTGCCGAGGCGGGACGAAACGAAGTCGCCGTCCGAAGGGCGCGCCCGCTGTACTCGAGAGTGCTCTCACAGCTCGGCGACCCGCTGATGATGGTGCTGATCGCAGCCGTCGCCCTCACCCTGGCGATCGGAGATCACGCCGATTCCGTGGTCATCGGACTCGTCATCGTGGTCAACACCACCGTGGGTGTCGCTCAGGAGATAAGAGCCGACAACGCCGTTGCGGCTCTGTCGGCGCTCTCCGCGCCACACGCCCGGGTCCGCAGAGAAGGAACGGACCACGACGTCCCGGCCGCCACCGTCGTGCCCGGAGATGTTCTGTTGCTGGCGGAGGGGGATATCGTCGCTGCCGACGCCGCGATCGACGAAGCGGCTGCGCTGTTGGTCGACGAATCCATGCTCACCGGAGAGTCCGTTCCCGTGGACAAGGACGCGGCCACGTCGCTGCACGCCGGAACGGTGGTCGTCCGTGGCAGGGGGGTCGCGACCGTCACCGCCACCGGGAGAGCCGCCGCCCTCGGCCGCATCGCCGCCCTTCTCGACGACCGTCGTCGGCCCACGCCTCTTCAGCTGCGTCTCGCCTCCCTGGGACGTGTGCTCGCGGCTGTGACGCTGGTCCTGTGTGCCCTGGTTCTCGCGCAGGGACTCGTACGGGGGCTGCCCCTGGGAACCATGGCAGTGACCGCCATCAGCCTCGCTGTTGCCGCGGTGCCGGAGTCACTTCCCGCCGTCGTCACCCTTGCCCTGGCTCTCGGTGCCCGGCGTATGGCAGCCCGCCATGCGCTGGTGCGCCGGCTGCCCGCGGTGGAGACACTCGGCTCGGTATCCGTGCTCGCCACCGACAAGACCGGCACGCTGACCGAGGGGCGCATGGTCGTGCAGCACGTCTGGACACCCCTGACCACCGTCGAACTCCACGGGGTCGGCTACGAACCGGAGGGGGCCGTCCTGACCGAAGGACGGCCTGTGGGCCCCGTGGAACGGCATGAGGTACAGGAAGTGCTCACAGCGACGGCCCTGTGCAACGACGCCGCCCTACGGCCCCCGCCTTCTGCGTCACCCGACAGCCGCTGGGAGGCCATCGGCGACCCCATGGAGGGCGCTCTCCTCACGGCAGCCATCAAGGTGGGGTGCCCGGACCTCACGGAGCTGGCATCCACCCACCCCAGGATCGCAGAAGCACCGTTCGACAGCCTCCGCAGGAGGATGACCACCATCCACGCGGTGCCTTCCGGCGGCGTTCTGGTATGCCTGAAGGGCGCTCCCGAGGCCGTCCTTGCTGCGACGGTCCTCACCGAATCCCCGGAGACGCTACGTCTCGCTCGCGCTGAAGCGGCACGGTTCGCGGCGGGCGGCTATCGCGTGCTGGCTGTCGCATCGGGCCTGCGTCAGGAGTCGCCCCGGCCGGTCACAGCCGGGGAGTCACACCTGAGGCTGCTGGGCCTTGTGGCACTGAGTGACCCGCCGAAACCACACGCGGCTGCCACGCTGGCCTCGTGCAGGGCCGCGGGCATCACACCGATACTCGTCACCGGTGACCATCCCGCCACAGCGAGCGCCGTGGCCGACCGCGTCGAACTGCTCGGGCCGAACGCCACCGCCGACCACGTCGTCACCGGAAAGGACGTGGCCGCGGGACGCGTTCCCGACCTCACGGCGGTACGGGTGTTCGCCAGGACCGATCCGCAACAGAAGCTCGACATCGTGGCTGCCTGGCGCGCCCGCGGCGCGATCACCGCGATGACCGGCGACGGCGTGAACGACGGCCCGGCACTCCACCAAGCCGACATCGGCATCGCCATGGGCGGCCGGGGCACCGAAGTCGCCCGCCAAGCGGCGGACCTGGTGCTCACGGACGACGAACTGTCGACCGTGGTTGCCGCGATCGAAGAGGGACGCAGGGTCTTCGACAACATCCGGCGCTTCCTCGTCTACGGTATGGCGGGCGGTGCGGCGGAGATTCTCGTCATGCTGATCGGCCCGCTCCTGGGCCTCCCCCTGCCCCTGCGTGCCGGACAGATCCTCTGGATCAACCTCCTGACCCACGGGCTGACCGGCGTGGCCATGGGAGCGGAGCCGGCTTCCCCAGGTGTGATGCATCGCCCCCCGCGTCGCGCGGACCAGCACATTCTGGGAGGGGGTGCCTGGCAGCAGCTGCTGCTGACAGCAGCTGTCGTCACAGTGGTCAGTCTCACTGCCGGACTGATAGCTCAGGCATGGGACGCGCCGTGGCAGAGCGTGCTCTTCCTCGCCCTTCTCGCCGCCCAGCTGGGAGTGGTCCTCGGCCTCCGGGATCGGCCGATGACGTTGGACAACCCGTTCCTCCTGGTCTCCGTCCTGGCCTCCGCCCTCCTGGCGGCGGCTGCTCTCTACTTCCCGCCGCTGGGCGCCGTACTGGACACCGAGCCCTTGGGGTGGAGGGCCGCCGGTCTGGCCACTGCCTGCGCCCCGGCCGGATTCCTTGCGGCCAGACTCGCACGTGCCACCTTCCGTTCCGGGAATCCTCGTCACCTCCACGAGCGCGGAGCCGGCCATGCCCGACATGAAGCGATCGAGTCCGAGCGTCAGATTGGAACCGCATCGGGTTCACGCGCGTGAGTCGCTCTCGCGACCGTCGGAGGTACCCCATGGGCGGTGTCGGTAACGACGATCACCGGCTCCCGCGGCTGAGACTCGACGAGCTGCTCGACGAGCTTCAGGTGCACATCGACCAGGTCCGGGGGCCCGGGACCGGTTGAACGGCCTGCTCGATGCTGTCATGTCGGTGGGGCGGGAACTCGCCCTGCCCCAGGTGCTGCGCGACATCGTCGAATCCGCGGTCTCCCTCGTCGATGCCGAATACGGAGCCCTCGGAGTGGTGGGCAGCGACCAGAAACTCGCCGAGTTCCTTCCGACCGGCATCGACGAGGAGACGCGGCAACAGATCGGCGGCCTCCCCACAGGACACGGACTCCTGGGCGAGCTGATCAGACATCCGGAACCTCTGAGGTTGCCCGAGCTCTCCGGCCATCCGGCCTCGGCGGGATTCTCGCCCCACCATCCGCCGATGCACTCCTTCCTGGGAGTGCCCATCCGCGTGCGCGACGAAGTGTTCGGCAATCTGTATCTCACGGAGAAGCGGGGGGCGGATGATTTCGACGCGGAGGACGAAGCCGTAGTCTCGACCCTGGCCGTCGCAGCCGGGATAGCCATCGAGAACGCCCGCCTCTACGAAGAGAGACGGATCAGAGAGCGATGGCTCGCCGCCAGTTCCGACCTCACCCGTGCCTTGCTCTCCGGTGAGGCCGAGTCGGAAGTTCTCGAAGACATGCTGGAACAGGCTGTCGACATAGCGGGGGCGGACCTTGGGGTCTTCTACCTCATCGGCACGGACGGGGAGATGACCGGCTCGCTGGCTCTCGGGGAGAGGGCCGAGTGCCATCGGGGCGTGGTCCTCGCGAGCAGTCGGGGCACGCTTGCCGCAGTAGCGCTCGCTGAAGACGGCCTGGTCACGGTGGCGGATGTCAGCAGCGACCCACGGGTGCAGGTGCAGCGCGAGCGGTGGGAGGGTTTCGGACCCGCAGTGGCTGTCACGCTGGGGACCAAGGAACGGCTGAGCGGAGTCATGATCCTCGTGCGCGTCCGGAACAGGGCGGCGTTCGTGAGCGCGGAGATCACCGCGTTGCCCGGATTCGCCGGGCAGGCAGCCCTGGCGCTCGAACTGGCCGACCACCGCAGCGACTCCGAGCGGATGAGCCTGCTGGCCGATCGTGAGCGGATCGCCCGAGATCTGCACGACTTGGCCATTCAACGGCTGTTCGCCACCGGAATGACGCTGCAGAGCGCCCGTCCCTTGGTGGAGCACCCGGAAGCGGCCGAGCGGCTGGGAGGCACTCTGTCCCTCCGCGCGAAGCCGCGTCCGCGGAGAGGCACAGTGCTGGAATGGCGGGTACCTATTGCCCCGGCCGCACCTGACCGGATCTCGAAGTGAGCGCACTCACCGCTCGTGCTGCTGATGCTCCCGGACCTCGGCCGCAATGACAGCTGCCTGCACCCGGCGTTCGACCCCGAGTTTCCCGAGCAGACGGGAAATGTGGTTCTTCACTGTCTTCTCCGACAGATAGAGCCGCTTGGCGATCTGCCGGTTGGTCAGTCCCTCGCCGATGAGGTCGAGAACGGAACGCTCGCGCTCGGAGAGGACCGCGAGCCTCTCGTCCTCCGGCGGCGAATCGGCCTCCGCCTCGCGCAGGGACCGCATGAGCCGGGCCGTGGTCGACGGGTCGAGCATCGACCGACCTGATGCCACGGTCCGTACGGCCGATACCAGGTCCGAACCGTTGATCTGCTTGAGCACGTATCCGGCCGCGCCCGCCATGATGGCGTCGAGAAGGGCGTCCTCGTCGTCGAACGAGGTGAGTATCAGGCAGGCGAGGTCGGGCATGCGTGATCGCAGTTCCCGGCACACAGTGATGCCGTTACCGTCCGGCAGCCTGACGTCGAGCACCGCTACGTCGGGTCGCAGCGCCGGTCCGCGGGCCAGGGCTTGATCAGCCGTCGATGCCTCGCCGACGACGACGAGATCCTGCTCGGCCTCCAGCAGGTCCCGTATCCCGCGGCGAACGACCTCGTGGTCGTCCAGCAGAAAAATGCGCGTCACGGCAGTGTCGGTGTCAGTCGGTGTATCACCCATCTGCGGTCCTTGCTGTCGGATGCGTCTGTTGCGCCCCCACTGGATATTGTCCCAGGAGTGTGGGTCCGAGGGCATGCGGTGGACCGGCCCATCAAGGTCACCGCCACTGAGGGAATGCGGCTGCCCAAGATCCATCCGTACGTTCACCACTCCTTCGACCGCTCGAACGGCGTTGGCCAGGAGCGTCACCATGGAACGGTCTGCCGGAGAGCCCTTCAGAGTGACCACGCCCTTTTTGACTGTGGTGAAGAGGGCCGACGGTGGTGAGGCCGGGCCGAGCACCTCACTTCTGAAGTAGGCGAGGAGGCCCTCATCCTGTCTGAGGAAGATCTTGAGCGAGTCGCCTCGGCTGACCACTCCCTCCAACAGGCCATCGGAGTCGACTACGGGGAGGCGGTTGACGGGCTTGGTCCTCGAAGCCGTACCCGGCGTAGGCGACAGCCCCTGCTGGTTCGGGTCAGCTCCGCAGAGCAGATGGCGCCTCGCAGCACTCACCGGAATCAGCGCCACCCGCACCCAGCTCGGCACCCACGTCTTCACGCACGCCACCGACTGGCGGCTGCGCGCCCTCGACCCGCGGAAGTCGCCCAGCCTCTGTGCGGCCGGCCGATCTCCACCACCATCCGGGCCCAGGCCCACCTCGACGATCGCGACGCGCTGACCAGTCTGCTGGCCGCCGTCCCCGAAATGCGGGCGCGCATCGGCCTCGCTGGGGGCAATACGAATCTGCTCATCAGTGTCTGGCTCCCCTCCCTTTCCGGCATCCGCGGCCTGGAATCCCCTCTCACCCGCGCACTGCCTCAGTTGAAGGTGCTACCAGGCGGTTTCTCTGCGCTTCGTCAAGCGCATGGGCCGCGTCCTCGACCCTGCCGGCCGCAGCGTGAGTACCGTCCCCATGGATATCTGGTCCGATCCGTGTTGAAGCGCCACTTCAGCACGGGATGCCTGCGCGCGGTTCCGGTCTGCCGGAGGGAGCCGCCTGTCGCCGGTTCTTGGGGGATTACTGGACGCGGGCCACGTCGGTGCCGCAGGTGCGGTGGAGCAAGGGTGAGGAAGGCGCCGTTGACGATCACGAGTCCGACGAGAAACCACAGGGACACCGAGCGCAGTCCGCAGGCGTCGCCGAGGAAGCCCGCTCCGAGGCTGAACGCGACGATGGTGGCGGCCTCCTCAAGCCGGCGGTCGGCACACGAGGGGCGGCACCACATTCGTTCACCCGAGGAGGAGGTTCGTGCTACTGAACAAGATCGCCTTGTCCACGGGGACCGCGCTGGGTCTCGCACTCGCCCGTACGGCGCCGGCCGACGCCGTCGTGGGTGGAAGCGACACGACCGTGAGCACCATTGCTCCCACGGGATCGAGTAGGACGGGCATGAGGGTGCTGATCGGTCAGGTAATGCCCGGTCTCGCCATCGCCGTGATGCCCAGCCGCCCCAGCGCCGTCCAATGCAGATCGGTGAAACCGAAACGACGGTAGTAGGACAAATTCGCGGGATCGGCCGTAGTCAGGAAGAAGCCCGCGGGGGCCTCCGTGGCCGCGAGCACATGGTCCAGGAGGAACCGTCCGGCGCCACGTCCCGCAACGTCGGGCCGGACCCCGATGAACTCCAGCGTCCACGCGTCTGCCGGGGCCGAGGCTTCACTGTGGCGCAGGTAGCGCAACGTCCTCCACAACGCGGGCGGGCCGCACCGGATGCCTGTCCGCGCCGCCCAGACCGCACGGTCTGACGCCCCGGGCACCGCTCCTGACGGCGTGAGGACCGCAGAGCCGACCGGCTGCCCGCCCGGAGTCGTGAGCATGTACCGGCGGGCACCGGGGAGAGTGGCGTGGGCCCGCAGGGTGGCTTCGAACCAGTGGGTCCGTACGGTCTCCGAGGAGCCGCAGATCCACGAGACGGCGGGCTCCGAGGCGAAGGCGGCGGCCAGGGTGCGGGCGCAGGCGGCGGGATCCGGGTTCGATACGATCCTCCACTTCCGGGCGGCCTCAGGCATGGTGCCTCCTCTCCAGCGGCGCTTCCGGGACGAGATGGCAGACGAGCAGCTTCAGGAAGAACAGCGGTGCGAACCAACCGAGTGCGGCCGGGACCTCCAGCCAGAACAGATTGACCAAAACGGCGGCCATCAGGGCCGCCATCGAGACAGGGCGCTTGAGGTGCAGCGGCGCGAACTCCACGATGGCCGCCCCGGCGAACAGCAGCGCGGCGTTGGCCAGCGTCCAGCGCCAGTCACCCGACAGGACGACAAACCCCATGGCCATGAGGTGGATCAGGTGCGCGGCGACGAACAGCAACCGCGCCCGCCTGGCCCCGGAAGCCCGGCGGTGATACCAGCGTTTCGCCGCGTTGGTCGCGTTGGTGAGCACTCCGCCGATGAGATCCAGTCCCGCCAGCCCCACCACGACCAACTGCACTCCCGACAACTCGTGCCAGACTCCCGAGGCCCACACCCCGACGGCCAGGAGCAGGCCGCAGCCGACGATGCCGGCGATCTCCACCGCCGACTCGGAACGTGACTTGCCCGGACCCATGAACCGCTCCACACGGCCTGCGAGCCCGGGCGGGGTCGCGGGTACGTCCCAGACGATCTTCAGGTCAGTGCGCATCGGTGAACCCCTCGCCGAAGACTGACGAGGTCTCGCTCCACAGTCCGCGCAGCAGCCCCCACAACTGCGCGCTCTCATCGCCTTCCACCAGGTCTGCGGGCGTGGGCGACGAGTTCATGCGTGCGAGTGCCCACGCGTCGGCGGCCCGAACGACCGCCGCCGTCACCGTCACCAGCAATCCGTGGTCCACGTCGGTACGGATGACGCCCAGCCTCTGGCCGTTCGAGACCAGGTCGTCGAACCACTCCAGCCACGGCCCCTCACGCGTGTTTCCGATGGCCGCGTCGGCGAGCGCCAGGTCGTCGGGGTGGTCCCGCAGATGAGCGGCGAGTGCGCCGGAGCTCGCGTCGAGGCGGGACCAGAACGCCGTCTCCTCATGCGCCGCAACCCAGGGGCCAAGGGCGCCGAGCAGTCGCCCGAGCACGCCGTCGAGTACGGCGGATAGCAGGTCCTCCCGACCGTCGAAGTAGTGGTAGGCCGCGGTCTTCGAGAACCCCGCGGCCTCGATGATCTTGTTGTAGGAGGCGCCCTCGACGCCGTGGTCGGCGAAATGGCGGCGCGCCACGCCAAGGATCAGTTCCTGGCGTTCGGCGGGAAGGCGATCAAATCGAGGCAGAGGCATGTACGCATACTACGCACCAGTGGTGTGTACCGCCAGTGCACCCCACTGGTTTCCGACAAGGAGAGGGCTTGCTGATAGAGGCGGGCCGGGCGTGTCGCGCGTCCGATTCGCGCAGCTCACAGCGCCGCGAGGAAGACTCTTCACGCCAGCTGACGAAGGCTCCGGGGTGCCCCCAGAGTGACGCGTCACCGAGCGGGCATTCGTCGAACTCCGCGAGCATCATGCGCGTCAGGAACCTGACCATGCCGCAGTCGAAGATCGCCCACCGGGACTCTCCGTAGGAGACCTGGCGCCGCCATGCCACCACAGGCCAGTTGTCCGGGTCCGAGTCGGTCATGAGCCAGGCCGGCTCGTTGGCGTTGCAGCCGGTTCCCCGCGGCCTCCGCGGCCGTCCAGTCCACTCGCTCTTCGCCCCGGTGCCCTGTGGGAACAATCCTGAGCAAAGCCTCTACATCAGGGTGAACGGTCATGATTCGGACTCCTTGAGCGTGGCGGCCGCTCACCCTGACCCGAGCACCAGACAGCATCGCCCGGCAAACCGGCCATGACATGTCGGTCGGATCGTGAGACAGCTCGCCGCCCGGACGGGCTGACGAGCTCGCTGCGAGAACGCCGCTTCCGTCGAAGCCGACTCGCCTGAGAGCGACGCCCGCCGACATCCTCAAACCACCGGCAACCTCACGGGCCGGAGCCCCAGCCGCTGACAGCTCGAATGAGACAGGACGCAAGTGGACCGGTCAGACGCTGACTCGCGGCGGCGGCACGCACCACGCACTCCACGCTGACCGAAACATATAAGTGATGTACCCCACAGTGGAACAAACGTGTGAACGTGCAACGGTCTGCGGGACATACTGATTGTCATGACACCGACGGCACATCCGTGGGCGCCTGCTGTTCGCCGCCGCGCGCAGGCCTCAAGCGCCCGGCCGAGATGTCGCGTTCGACCGACCTCCCGGGGTTCGGCGACGCCGAGGGCGGACCGGTGGACCGTGGCGCGTTCACCGATGCGGAACTCTACCGACGGGAGCGGGGCCGCGTGTTCGCCCGGATCCGTGCCTGCCTCGACTCGTGCCCTCACCGCGGCACCCTGGTGTGCCGCGCCGATCTTGGCTCGATCCGCGATCGCACCTGTACCCACCACGGCTGGTCCCACGACCTGGCCGACGCGCTGGTGAACGCGCCGAAGCGGTCAGACCGTCCCGAGTCGTTCGACACCCACGCGTGGGATCCGGCCGAGGTGCTGTACGTCGAATCACTGCACCAATCGATCTTCGGCACCCGGAACCCGGAGCCGGTGCCTCTGCGGGAGCCACTCGGGGACGCGGCCTGGTACAGGGAAGCGATGTCCGACCACGATGATCAGGGAACGGTCGTGGTCGGCGGGGTGCGCGAGCGGGAGTGGAGCGAGCGGGAGCGGGGCGACAACGGGAAGCCCGCTCCGCGCGGACTCGGGCAGAGTCCTTCCCCTCGCTCGCGATCTTCTGCCGCAGCGTCATGTCTGGGCGGCGTGGCAGGAAGGAGTCCGTCATGAGCCTTCGCGCGATCGCCCGCATGTATGCCGACGGCGAGATATCGACGACGGGGGTACTGGCCGAGCTCGGCAGACATGCGGACATTCCCTTGTCCGAGGGGCAGCGCGGCCTGTGGGCACTTGCCAAGCTGGAGCCGGAGACGTATGCGTACAACGTTCCCGTGTGCTTCTCGTGTGCGGACGTGGATGTCGCGGCGCTTCAGGCCGCATTCCGCGACACGCTGTCCCGGCATCCACTTCTCTCGGCCGCGGTGCGCGAGACGGATGACGGGCCGCGTCTGTCCCACGGAGATGCGGACGGTTTCTCGGTCGAGTATGTGGACATCTCCGATGTGCCGTCCGGTGGAGTGCTGGACTTTCTGAAGGAAAGGGCGAGGCGGCCGTTCGACCTGGCCGGTGATCCCTTGACCAGGCTGGCTGTCCTGCGTCGCTCCGCGTCCGAGGCGTACGTTCTGCTGGTCGTTCATCACCTCGTGATCGATGGAGTGTCGGGGCGTCTCGTCATCGACACGCTGTTCAGCTCGTACCGGGCGCGGGTCGAGGGGCGGGACGTGCCGATCGAGGTGGGCTCCGCCTCGTTCGGTGAGTTCGTCGCGTGGGAGCGGGACGCACTCACCGGCGAACGCGCCGAGGAGGACCGCGAATTCTGGCTGCGGGAGCTCGCCGGCGCGGACGTCCTCACAGGGTTACCCTCACAGGTGGCTCTGCTGCCGGACGCGCCTCATGTGGGCGAGGTGTACACCAGCCGCCTGCCGGAAGAGCAGGCCGCCGCCATCGCGGCCTTCACCGCTTCACACGAGATCAGCCCGGGGACCTTCTTCCTGGCGGCCTTCCTGACTTTGCTGCACCGGTACACCGGAAGCGAGGACCTCGTCATCGGGATGCCGGTGGCCGGGCGCCCGACGGAGCACTTCGACCCGATCGTCGGCTGCTTCGTCAACACGTTACCCGTCCGGAGCAGGCCGGACGCCTCCGAGGAGTTCACCTCGTTCGCCCGGCGCGTACAGTCCACGGTGCTCGAAGTACTTGAGCACGGAACCTACCCGTTCCACCGGATCGTGGGCGATCTCGGTGCTCGGGGCGCGAATCCGCGGTCGCCTCTCTATCAGATCGTGTACAACTATCAGGATTCCGCTCTCTCCGGATACCTGGGCGAGCGGGCCCGCGTCACCGGCGAGACGGACTTCGAGCTCGTCGACGGGCTGTACCAGCTGGGTGAGTACGACCTCACGGTGGACGTGGCTCCCGGTGACGGGTTCCTGGTGAACTGGAAGTACCACCCCGACGCCTTCTCGGCCGACGCCGTCTCGGGCATGGCAGAACACTTCGCCACCCTGGTGGACAGCATCCTCGACTCGGACGGGCGGTCGCCGACAGGCAGGCTGAACCTGCTCGGCGACGAGGAACGGCGCCTCGTCATCGAGGCATGGAACCGGACCGAGGTCGACTTTCCCACGCATCGCACGTGCTGGGATCTCTTCGCGGAGCAGGCAGAGGCGAACCCGGATGCCCCGGCGGCCACCTGCGGGGAGAGGACTCTCACCTATCGCGAACTCGCGGACCGCAGCTCGGCGCTGGCACAGGCGCTGACACGTCAAGGCATCGGCCCCGGGGACGTCGTAGGGGTCTGCTACGAACGGTCACTCGACCTCGTCGTGGCCCTCCTCGCCGTCATGAGGCTCGGCGCGGTGTACCTGCCCCTGGACGACCGACTGCCGACCGAACGCCTCTCCTACATGGTCGAGGACAGCGGCGCGCAACTCGTCATCTGCCATGAGGCGGTGATGGACAGGCTGGCGGCCGTGGCGACGCCGAAGACGGGACTGTACCCGACAGACCGCCAGGATGATCAGGTCCCCCAGGCATGGGCAACGGCGGGGGAGAGGACCGCCGCTGCGCCGGACTCGTCGGCCTCGACACCCCAAGCCGCCTACATCATCTACACCTCCGGCAGCACGGGGAAGCCCAAGGGCGTCGTAGTTCCGCACGCGGCGCTGACCAATTTCCTGCTGGCCATGGCGCACACGCTGGGAGTGGCGTCCAACGATCGGCTGTTGGCCGTCACCACGCACAGCTTCGACATCGCCGCCCTGGAGCTCTACCTCCCGCTGATCACCGGCGGGCAGGTCTGCGTCTGTGAATCGGCCACGGCCGCCGATGCCACCTTGCTGGCCGAGAAGGTCGCCGACTGGCGGCCCACCATCATGCAGGCCACTCCGGCGACCTGGGCCATGCTGGTGCGCGTCGGGTGGCAGAACACCGAGGGCGTCAAGGTGTTGTGTGGCGGCGAGGCGCTGCCCGACGGCCTGAAGGACCAACTCGTGGCGCGCGGCGAGGCCTGGAACCTGTACGGGCCCACGGAGACGACCATCTGGTCAGCGGCCAAGCGGCTGCGCCGTGAGGAGCCGGTGACCATCGGCAGCCCCATCGCGAACACCCGGCTCTACGTTCTCGACCAGAACCTGAGTCCCCTGCCTGTGGGCGTAACCGGCGAGCTTCACATCGCAGGCGACGGGGTCGCCCTGGGCTACCACCGGAAGCCGGAGTTGACGGCCGAGCGCTTCCTGGACAACCCGTTCGCGCCCGGACGGCTGTACCGGACCGGCGACAGCGCGCGCCGACTGCCCAATGGCGAGATCGTCGTCCTGGGCCGGATGGACAACCAGGTCAAACTGCGCGGCCACCGCATCGAACCCGGTGAGATCGAGGCGGTTCTCAACGCCCGCCCGGAGATCGGCCGAAGCGTCGTCCTGCTTGAGCATGCCGGCCTGTCGGACAGGCTCACGGCCTACTACACCGGGAACGGGGACGCGCCGGTCGACGCCGCACTGCTGCGCGCGGAACTCGCCAGGACCCTCCCCGCCTACATGCTGCCCGCCGCATTCGTGGCCCTGGACGCCTTCCCGCTCACGGCACACGGCAAGGTCGACCGGGCGAAGCTGACCGAGGCCGCCGGGACGGTGCCGCTCCCGGCCGGCGACAGCCCGGTGGCCGCGCTCGACATCGAGCGGACCGTGCGCGGGATCTTCGAAGGGGTGCTCGGCACGCGTGATATCGATCGTGCCGCAGGCTTCTTCGACATCGGCGGAGACTCCTTCGCGGCCATCGAAGCGGTGGAGCAGATCAACCGCGAGTTCGGCTGCTCGTTGCGACCCACCAGCGTTTTCGCCCACCCGTCCGTCGCCACGATGGCCCGACACCTGACGGGGCTGCTGCCTGCCGGGCAGGCACCCGCGGCCCAGCCCGCCGAGGCCGAGCAGCGACCTGATCCCCGCCATGCCACTCCGGCGGCCGACGACGCCTCGCTCGATGATTCGATCGCGGTGATCGGCATCTCCTGCCGGTTCCCGGGAGCCGTGGACCACCGCGCATTCTGGTCCGCGCTCGTGGAAGGACACAGCGGCGGCACGTCATGGTCGGTCGAGGAACTGCGCACGCTCGGAGTGCCGGAGGAGATGATCACCCGACCCGGATACGTGCCGCAGCGGTCGGTCGTGGACGGCAGGGCGGAGTTCGACGCGGCGTTCTTCGACATCTCCCCCCGCGACGCCGAGTTCATGGACCCACAGGCACGCCTGCTGTTGCAGCACGCGTGGCAGGCGTTGGAGGACGCCGGTTACCGCCCGGAGGACGTTCCCGAGACCAGCGTCACCACGTCCACGAGCACGAACTTCTACCAGGCCCTGCTCCCGGCTCTGATGGCGAACGCGACGGGCCCGCGGGTCCTGGCGAGCTCCGAGACCTACGCCGCGTGGCTGTTCGCCCAAGGCGGCACGGTGCCCACGATGATCTCCACGAAGCTGGGCCTGCGCGGCCCCAGCATGGCGGTGAGCACCAACTGCTCCTCGGCGCTGAGCGCGGTGCACGTCGCCTGCCAGGGACTCCTGACCGGCGATGCCGACCAGGCGATCGTCGGCGCGGCCAGCCTGTTCTCCGCAGGGGAACTGGGATACGTGCACCAGCCGGGCCTGAACTTCTCCAGCGACGGGCGCAGCCGCGCGTTCGCCGACGGCGCCGACGGAATGTCCGGCGGTGAAGGCGTCGGTGTGGTCGTCCTCAAGCGCGCCAGCGAGGCGATCGCGGCCGGCGATCACATCTACTGCCTGATCCGCGGCATCGCGGTGAACAACGACGGCGGCGACAAAGCAGGGTTCTACGCGCCCGGTGTGCGCGGCCAGGCCGAGGTGATCCGCAAGGCGCTGGACAAGGCGGGCACGGACCCGTCGACGATCAGCTACGTCGAAGCGCACGGCACGGGCACGAGGCTCGGCGATCCCATCGAGGTAGCGGCTCTGACCGAGGCGTACCGCCACTACACGGCACGCAGCCAGTACTGCGGCATCGGCTCGGTCAAGAGCAACATCGGCCACCTGGACGCGGCCGCGGGGATCGCCGGACTCATCAAGGTGGCCCTGGCCCTGCAGCACGGGCAGGTTCCGCGGACCCTGCACTGCGACGTGTCGAGCTCGGAGATCGACTGGGACGATTCGCCGTTCTTCGTGGCCGACCGGAATCTGCCGCTGGACGGCGAGGAGCCCGCGCGGGCGGGACTGAGCTCTTTCGGGATCGGCGGCACCAACGTGCACGCGGTACTGGAACAGGCGCCGACCGGTGCGCGGTCCGCCGGACTCCCCGGCTCCCAAGCGGTGATCCTCTCGGCCCGTGACGGGGAGCGGCTCGGCGTCCTCGCGCGGCAGCTCCTGGAGTTCCTGCCGGGATACCGGGACGCGCACGGCGATCTGGCGTCGCTCGCCTACACGCTGCAGGTCGGGCGGCGGGCGATGGCCGAACGAGTGGTCTTCGTCGCGAACGACGTCGACGGGCTGATCGCAACCCTTCAGGACTACGTCGGGCGCGGGGCGCGCGGAACGGTGTTCGAAGGTACGGCCCGACGGCCTGAGGACATGCTGCTCGGCCTCTTCGATCGCCCCGGGGAGCTGCGAGACCTGGTCGCCGGGTGGCTCGAACACGGGGAGTGGGACAAGATCGCGCCCCTGTGGGTCAACGGCATCGACGTCGACTGGCACGCCTGCCACGGCGCGAATCCGCCGGTGCGGGTGAGCCTGCCGACGTACCCGTTCGCTGCGAAACGGTACTGGCCGGCTGCCGAGGCGGTGCCGGTTCCTCGGGCCACTGACCCGCTCGACGCGGAATCGTTGCTCGTGGCCGCGGCCAGGCCGGAGAGCGTCGAGACGTTCCTTTCCGGTCGCACGTCCGCCACAGAGGAGATGGACAGCCTCTCGCGCCCGCTCGTGCTCGCACAGCTCGTGGCGGCGGGGCTCTTCGACGCGCCCGTTCGTCACGACCTGATCGGGCGGAGCATCACACCGTCCTTCGCCCAGTGGCTCGACCATACGGTGACCGTGCTGCTGAGCCGCGGAGAACTTGTGCGTGAGGGCGAGTTCGTGGCGCCCAGGAAGAGTGCGCCAGGCCTCGAACAGGCGTGGAGCACCTGGCGTGCGTGGAAGGACGCCCATGCCGGAGATCCGGAGCTGGCGGCCAAGACCGGCCTGACCGAGCGCATGATCGAGGCCTTGCCCGCGATCCTGTCCGGGCGGACGAAGGCCACGGCGGTCATGTTCCCGGGCGGCTCGTTCGAGTTGGTGGAACCGGCGTACCGGGGGAACGCGACGGCCGACTACTTCAACGACGTGACGGCCGGTGCGGTGCGCGCGGAGGTGGACGCCCGTCGCGACGGAATCCGGCTGCTGGAGATCGGAGCGGGCACCGGCAGCACCAGCGAGCGCGTTTTCGCCCAACTGGCGGGCCACGACCTCGCTGAGTACCGCTATACGGACGTTTCGAAGGCGTTCCTGATCGACGCGGAGCGGCGGTTCGCCGGTCAGGTGCCGTATCTGTCCTTCACGACCTTCGACGTGGAGCGGGAGCCCGGGGCACAGGGACTCGCGGTGGGCGACTACGACATCGTCATCGCCAACAACGTCCTGCACGCCACCAAGGACATCGTGCAGGCAGTGCGTCACGCCAGAGCACTGCTGCGGCCCGGCGGAGTCCTCGTAATCAACGAACTCGCCCGGAACGACTGGTGGTCGCATCTGACCTTCGGGCTTCTCGAAGGGTGGTGGCGGTTCACGGACGGAAGGCGTATCCAGGGCGGACCGGCGCTGTCCGCGAACTCGTGGCGCGAAGTGCTGCGGGAGTGCGGGTTCGACACGGTCGACCTGCTGGCGGAGCCCGCCCGCGACCTGGGCCAGCAGGTACTGCTGGCGCGCGCCGGTTCGCCCCTCCCGCGCCGGGATCCGCGGCCTGCCGGGTCCGCTTCGGTCGAGGAGCACGTCCGCGCGACCGTCGAGCGGATCCTCGCCGAAACGCTGAAGCTGACCGCGGATGAGCTCGCGGCCGACAAGCCCTTCGCCGACTACGGACTGGACTCGCTCACCGGCGTCTCCCTGGTGCACCGGCTCAACGAGTCGCTGAGCACTGACCTCGATCCGAGCGTGCTGTTCGAGAACCCGTCGATCAGGCGGCTGACGCGGTTCATCGTCGACGAGGAAGGCGCCGCCGTCCTGGCCGCGGTACCGGGGCCGTCCGTGGTACCCGGCCCGTCCGTGGCCCCGGAGACGTTCGCGGTACCTGAGCTGTCCGCCGTACCCGAGGCGCCCGCCGTACCTGAGTTGTCCGCCGTATCCGGGCCGTCCGCCGTATCCGGGCCGCCGGGCCGTGGCCGGGAGCCCGTCGCGATCGTCGGCATGAGCGGCCGGTTCCCGGGCGCCCGGGACGTCGACGAGTTCTGGGACCTGTTGGCCTCCGGCCGGGATGCTGTCTCGAAGGTGTCCCGCTGGGACCTCGCGTCGCTGGGCAGCGTCTGCCTCGACGGCGGTCTCCTGGACGGCGTCGACGAGTTCGACCCGCTCTTCTTCGGGATCTCCGGTGCAGAGGCCGTCTACATGGAGCCGCAGCAGCGGCTGTTCCTTCAGGAAGCGTGGCGGGCGCTTGAGGACGCGGGCCACGCGGGCGAGTCGCTCGACCGCGACCGGTGCGGTATCTACGTGGGCTGCGCCGCGGGCGACTACCTGGACCTGACGGGGCCTTCCGACTACCCGGGCCAGGCACTGTGGGGCAACATGAACTCGCTCGTGCCGTCCCGCATCGCGTACTACCTGGACCTGCACGGGCCGGCGATCGCGGTCGACACCGCATGCTCCAGCTCGCTGGTCTCCCTCCACCTGGCGTGTCAGGCGCTGTGGGCGGGCGAGGTCACCACGGCGATCGCGGGCGGGGTCTACGTCCAGAACTCGCCGCGGCTGTATCTGGCGGCGTCGCGGGCCGGGATGCTTTCCCCGACGGGCCGGTGCCGTTCGTTCGACCAGACGGCCGACGGATTCGTGCCCGCCGAGGGAGTCGGTGCGCTGATCCTCAAACGGCTCTCGGACGCCGAGGCGGACGGCGACCACATCCACGGCGTGATCCGTGGAATCGGGATCAACCACAACGGCACGACGAACGGGATCGCCGCGCCGAACGGGACCTCGCAGGAACGGCTGATCAGGCAGATCTATCAGGACTTCGAAATCGACCCCGCGGGGATCGGGTTGGTCGAGGCACACGGCACCGGAACCAAGCTCGGCGATCCGGTGGAGTTCCGGGCGCTCGATCGCGCGTTCCGCGGCTTCACGGACGCCGAGCGGTTCTGCTCGCTCGGCTCGACAAAGGCCTCCATCGGCCACGCGCAGGCCGCGGCCGGTGTGATCGGCGTCATCAGGGCACTGCTGGCGATGAGGCACGAGGTGATCCCCGGTCTGCCCCACCACACCGCGACGAACTCCAGTGTCACGCTGGCCGGCAGCCCGTTCTTCGTACACACGGAGCCCAGGCGGTGGGCCGTGCCCGAAGGCGGCA
Organism: Streptomyces sp. WZ.A104; assembly: GCF_002382885.1. Taxonomy (GTDB): domain Bacteria; phylum Actinomycetota; class Actinomycetes; order Streptomycetales; family Streptomycetaceae; genus Streptomyces. Next base: position 26,037 of record NZ_NWVL01000004.1, on the reverse strand, counting down.
AGCGGCGCGCCGCGGTCACGTCGCTCGGCGCGAGCGGAACCAACGCCCACGCTGTCATCGAGCAGCCATCGGAGCCGCCTCCGCCGCCGCGGAGCAGGCAGGACGGGGCCCGGTTGATCGCGCTGTCGGCGGCGACGGAGCACGCCTTGCGCGAACAGGTGGTCCGGCTCGCGCACCACTGCCGCGAGCACCCGGACCTCGATGTCGGCGACGTGAGCCACACACTTCTGCTCGGCCGCAGGCACCTGCGGCATCGATGGGCGAGTGTGGTCCGGGATATCGCGGACCTGGAAAGCCGGTGCACTGCCTGGCTCTGCGGGCGGGACGTTCCGCCGCAGAGCGCAGACTCCGGGTTGCGGGCACTCGCCCAGCAGTTCCTCGACGGTGAGGCACCGGATTTCGCCGAGTTGTTCCGAGACAGCCGCTACCGCCGCGTCCCGCTGCCCGGCTACCCCTTCGAGGGGGAACGCTATGCGCTGCCGATCCGCGCGGCGGCGGACGACGGGCCGCGGCCCGACGGGGGAGTCCTCACCGGCGACGAGTTCTACCTGCGTGAACATCAGGTGCGGGGAACCGGGATCGCCCCGGGGGCCATGTATCTGCGGTGGGCCGCCGCAGCGGCCGGGCGGGCCCCGAGCGACGCGGTCCGCCTGCACGACGTCGTCTTCCTGCGACCTCTCTCGGTGCCGGGGCCGCCGCGAGCACTGCGGGTGGACCTCCGCGCCGACGGTGACGTCACCCGGTTCACGGTGTCCTCCACGGAGTCCGCCGGAGACGAGCCCGTACTCCATTGCCAGGGCGAGGTGTCCGCCACGGAGCCGACGGCTGCGCAGCCGCAGCTCGATCTGCCCGCGCTGCTCCGGGATTTCCGGCCCACCGCGTTCGACCCCCGGCGGTTCTACGCAGAGTGGCGGGATCGCGGCATCGTCTACGGCCCCACGTTCCAGGGGGTCGTGGCGGTGCACCGCCACGACAACGCGGTGCTGGCCGAACTACGGCTGCCCGGCACGGCGTCAGGAACGACGGACGGCCTCGTCCCGCACCCGGCGCTGGTGGACTCGGCGATGCAGTGCATGCGATTGCTCGACGGCGACGACCGGGTCGGGTTGGTGTTCAGCATCAAGTCGGCCGAGGTCCTCGCCCCCGGCGCGACCACCATGTGGGCCCTGATACGTCGTGCCGAGGACGTGCGCGGCGCGGACCGGATCGACATCGACCTGGCGACCGACGACGGCACGGTGTGCCTGCGTCTGCGGGGCATCGCAGGGCGTCGAGCCGAGCAGACGCCGGACCCGGCGGACGGCGTCGCCACGTTGGTGCCGGTGTGGGATCCCCTTCAGCGGACGGAATCCGCGACGTGGCCGCGGAGTTCCGAATCGGTGGGCGTCATCGCGTCCCCAGGGCAGGGGCGGGACGTTCTCACCGCGCGCTTTCCCGGCGCGCACGTGGTCGCGGACCCGTCGCGGAGTACGGACGAGGACCTGGAGACGTCCCTCCGGTCGGTCCCGGAACTCGACCATCTGATCTGGGTGGCGCCCAGCGCCGTGGATGACCGGTCCGGTGCGAGCGTCGTCGAGGGCCAGTCCAGCGGCTCGCTGCACGCCTTCCGCACGGTGAAAGCTCTTCTGGCGGCGGGGTACGGCGATCGCTCATTGGGCCTGACCCTGATCACTGAGCGGGCGCACGCCGTCCATGAGTCCGAGGCCGTCGACCCGGCGCACGCCGGTGTCGCAGGCCTCGCGGGGTCGACTGCGAAGGAGTACCCGCTCTGGCGGGTGCGGGTGGCGGACGTCGAGGACTACGCCGCGCCGTCACTCGCCGCGGTGCTCGACCTGCCCGCGGATACGGACGGCGACCTGCGTATCCACCGGGACGGCCGGTGGCACGGGCAGCGGTTGATGACTGTTCAGCCGGCCTCGCCGACGTCGTCCCGGCTGCGGCAGGGCGGCACCTACGTCATCATCGGCGGGGCGGGCGCCCTTGGCACGGTCATCAGCGAGTACCTGATCCGCCGGTACCACGCCCAGGTCGTGTGGCTCGGACGCAGGCCGCAGGACGCGCGGGTCGAAGCCGCTGTCGCCCAGGCGACCGGCGCGGACGGGCCTGCGCCGCTGTACCTGCGGTCCGACGCCACCGACCTCGCGTCCCTGCGTGCGGCGAAGGACGAGACCGTACGACGGTTCGGCGCGGTGCACGGCGTCATCCACTCGGGCCTGGTGTTCTCGGGGGCGAGCCTGGCCCGGATGAGCGAGGCTCAGTTCGAGGACGTGCTGCGCGGCAAGGTCGACGCGAGCGTCCGGTGCATGGAGGTGTTCGGCGGTGACTCGCTCGATTTCGCACTGTTCCTGTCCTCGATCAACTCCTACCTCAAAGCCATCAAGCAGGCGAACTACGCCGCAGCCTGCACGTTCCTCGATTCGTTCGCACTGACGGTGCAACGCCGCTACGGCACTGCCGGCAAGGTGCTGAACCTGGGCTACTGCTTCAACAACGCACCCACCGAGTCGGAGCGGGGCGCGGTGGTCGGAGCGCAGGCTCCGCTCATCCAGCCGGACGAGCTGACAGCGGCGATCGAACGGCTGTGCGCGGGGCCGGTCAGCAGGCTGACGTTGATGAAGTTCAGTCCCGCGCTCAACGACCGGGGCATCGTTCTGGGCGATGACGAAGTCATCCTCCCCACGGTCGTGCCGCCGGACGCCGTGCCCGCCGACGTCCAGGAACCGCCGGCGGCGCCGGGCGGCGAACTGGAGCGGCTACGCGCCCGCGTCGCAGAGCTGACCACGCTCGCGATCTGATCGCGGCCTTCGAAGGGACCGACCATGAAACAGCTGCTGCTCGACTTTCTCTGGTCCCATCTGCGCACGCTCGGCGCGTTCCGTGAATCCGGGCAGACACCGGAGGCCGCACGGGAGGCGGCTGGCCTCGCGCCGGGGTACGGCGCCTGGTTCGAGGAGAGCCTGCGCATCTTCGAGGGGGCCGGCTACATCGATCGGCGGGACGGCAGGATCCTGCTCGACGATGCCATGCGGTTTCGGCCGATCGAGCAGCTGTGGCGCGAGTGGGAGACGGGAAAGCCCGCGTGGCAGGAGAATCCCGACCTCGCGGCCACCCACCTACTGGTAGAGACCACCTTGCGCGCCTTCCCCGACATTCTCAGCGGACGGCGACCGGCCACCGAGGTCATCTTCCCCGGGGGATCGCTGGAGCTGGTGCAGAACGCCTACGCGACCAACCCGGCGTCAGCGTTCTTCAACCAGGTGCTGGCCGCCGACCTGGTGGCGCGGCTGCGACGGCGGGCACGGGCCCTGACGGCGGATGCCGCGCGGATTCTGGAGATCGGCGCCGGCACGGGTGCCACGAGCGCCGTCGTCCTGGAGGCGCTGCGGTCCGCGCAGCTGGACGTGCGCGAGTACTGCTACACCGACATATCAAGGGTCTTCCTGAACCATGCGGAGCGCTCGTTCGGTGCGCAAGCCCCTTGGCTGACCTGCGAAATCCTGGACATCGAGCGCCCGGTGGCGGATCAGGGCCTCACCCTCGGCGGGTACGACGTCGTGGTCGCCGCCAACGTCCTGCATGCCACCCGGGACATCCGCCACACCCTGCGCAACGCCAAGGCGCTTCTCCAGCCCGGCGGACTGCTGGTCCTGAACGAGCTGACCGCGAACAACCTGCTCAGCCAGTTCTCGTTCGGCCTCCTCGACGGATGGTGGCGCTACGAGGACCCGCACCTGCGTATCCAGGGCAGCCCGCTGCTCTCCACGGCCAACTGGCGGCACGTCCTGACGCAGGAGGGGTTCCGCGCGATCGCTCTGCCCGCGCAGGACGCCGAGGATCTGGGACAGCAGATCATCGTGGCCGAGAGCGACGGCGTCATACGGCAGGCGACCGCCGTACCGCGCCCGTCCGCGCCGCACGTGGCGCCGGTGCGCGAGAGTCCGGCGCGGGCCGTGGCCGATCACAGCGCCGGGAGCGAGCCCGGAGACCGGCTGCGCGCCCACATCGAGGCAGTCGCGCTGGATGTGCTGGCAGAGGCGCTGGACATCCCGCGGACGAGGATCGGGCGGGGCGAGCCCTTCTCGGACTACGGGCTCGATTCGATCTTCGCGGTGAACGTGGCCCGAACCCTCGGCGGGACGCTCGGCATCGACCTCGACATCACCGTGCTGTTCGAGCACAACACCCTGGCCGGGCTGGGCGAGTTCATCGTCTCCGAATACGCCGAGGACCTGCGGGACGTGCTTTTGCCGGAGCCCGCATCGCCGGACCGGGCGCCCGACCCCGTGCAGCCTCGACCTCGGCCTGAGAGCGACGAGTCCGCGCTCGACGGCATGGCGATCGTCGGCATGTCCGCACGCTTCCCCGGGGCCGACGACATCGACGAGTTCTGGCGGATCGTCGAGCAAGGCAGACGGTGCATCACCGCACCGCCGGAGAAGCGTGCGGACTGGGCGCACCACGGCGACGAGGCAGCCGCACTGCGGGGCGGATTCCTCGACGGGGTGCATGAATTCGATCCTCTCTTCTTCCGCATGTCGATGACCGAGGCGCGCCAGGTGACGCCGGAGCTGCGCCTGCTGTTGATGACGTCGTGGAACGCCGTCGAGGACGCGGGCTACCGGCCGGCCGAACTGCGGAGCCGGCCCACGGGCGTGTTCGTCGCCACGACGCAGAGCGAGTACCGGCCCGCGGCCATGGACCTGATGAGCCTGCCGTCGCCCGCGATGGTGCCCAACCGGATCTCGTACCTGCTCGACCTCAACGGCCCCAGCGAGCAGTGCGACACGACGTGCTCGTCCTCGTTCGTGGCTCTGCACCGGGCGATCCGGTCCATCCGCGACGGCGAGTGCGAGCAGGCGCTCGTCGGCGGGGTGAACCTGGTGATGTCGCCCGCGGGCTTCGGCGGGATGCAGGCCGCGGGGATGCTCAGCCCGCGCGGCGACGTCCGGCCGTTTCAGCAGGGCGCCGACGGTACGGCGCGCGGCGAGGGCGTCGCCGCCGTACTGATCAAACCACTGAGCCGGGCCATGGAGGACGGGGACTTCGTCCACTGCGTCGTGCGCGGCACCGGCGTGGCCCACGGCGGCAGGGGTGTGTCCTTGACGGCACCGAACATCAGGGGCATGAAGACAGCCGTCGCGCACGCCTACGCCGACGCCGCGATCGATCCGGGCGCCGTGGACTACATCGAGACCCACGGCATGAGCTCGATGCTGGCGGACAGCGCGGAGCTGGCGGCGCTCGGCGCCGGACTCCGCAGCGAGGACGACAGCGAAGACGTGACGTATCTGGGCAACGTGAAGCCCTGCATCGGGCACACGGAGGTGGTCTCCGGCCTGGCCGCGCTGGTGAAGACCGCGCAGGCGATGCGGCACGGCGTGATCCCGGCGCTCCCGGGCTTCGGGCGGCTGCACAGCGACCTCTCCCTCAAGGGGACGCGGCTGCGCATCGCCGCGCGGAACCTGCCATGGCCCGAGCGCACCGACGACGCCGGTCGGCCGCTACCGCGCCGCGCGAGCATGCACAGCTTCGGGATCGGCGGTGTGAACGCGCATGTGGTGCTGGAACAGCACACGGCCTCCGCGAACCTGGACGACGACCCGGGTGCGCAGGTCCTTGTGCTCTCGGCGCGGAGCGCCGACGCTCTGCGCGAGCGGGCGCGCCGGCTGATTCGTCGGCTGGCCGAAGCCGATCCGCGCTCCTGGGCGGACATCGCGTACACGTTGCAGGTCGGCCGGGAAGCGATGAGCTGCCGGCTGGCGTTCGTGGCGCGGAGCACTGACGAGGCCGCTCGCGTCCTGGGCGGTTGGCTGGACGGCGACCCGGACACGCTCGCCCACGTGGCGTTCGCCGATGGCGTCGACCCCGCCGCCGGCGCCGAGCACGACGGTGAACCGACGCAGCTCGACCACGTAGCAGGACACTGGGCCGCGGGCACGTCCATCGACTGGGACCTGATGCATCGCGGCGCTCGACGCAGGCGGATCGCACTGCCCGGGTACCCCTTCGCGCGTCTGACGTGTTTCGCCGAGCAGGCGCCGCGGTCGGATCAGGGCTCTCACACGGGCGTCGGCCCTCCGGACGGCGAAGCCTTCGTCGCCGACCTCGTCGCCTCGGTGCTGGGCCTGTCGCGCCACGAGATCGACGGCACGAGGTCGCTCGCCGACTACGGTCTCAACTCCCTGCTCCTGGTCGCGATGCTGGGCCGGATAAGCAATGTGTTTCCGGGTTTCCAGCCTGAATGGTGGCAGCCGCACGACACGTTGAACGACGTGGTCGCGAGGCTGTCCGAGGCGGCGGCCCGCTCCACGCGCGGGCAGGCACCGGAGCTGGTGCGCCTCAACGGCGCGACCGAGGGCAGGCCGGTCTTCTGGATTCACGGCGCCCTCGCCGGCGTCGAGTCCTACCGCACGATCGCCGAGCGGATCGACCGCCCCTTCTACGGCATCCAGGCCCGTGGCCTGCTGACCGAGGACGCGCCGATCGAGGGCGTCACGGCCATGGCCGAGTACTACACCGAGGCCATCCGCTCGGTGCAGCCCGAGGGCCCCTACGACATCGGCGGATTCTGCCTCGGCGGCATCGTGGCCTATGAGGTGACCCGGCGGCTGCAGGCGCAGGGCCAGGACGTGGCCTCGCTGACGATGGTGGACTCGCCGGACGAGACCGGCCTGGCGAAGTCGAACGCGAACGGGTTCCAGTCGGCGCGGAGCGCGGCTCTGCAGGTCGTCAATTCCTTGCTCTGGCCGACGGGGGAGAAGGACCCGGCGGTCCTGCGTGCCCGTCTCGTCCACCGGGACGAGGTCGCGGAGGACCTGGACGAGGACGCGTTCGTACTGCGGCTCGCGGAGTTGGCGGCCGAGCGCGGGCTCGCCATGAGACCTGCCCAGATCGCGCGGTTCGTCAGGCGCAACATGGCGATCCAGCTCGCCTACCGGCTCGGCGAGCACACCATCAGGCCTCTGCCGCGGCCGGAAGCCGTGGTGTGCACCTACTTCCGTAACCGGCGCGGGCTCTTCCTGGGCGAGGTCGCACCCTACTTCCAGGTCGCCGGCGAGACCTTCTCCCTCGACCACGTGAACTACCAGCAGGACTGGGGGCGCGAGATGCCGGGCCTTCGCCTGGTGGAGATCGACGCCGCGAACCACATGACGATCCTGAACGACGCGGGGCCGCTCGCCGCGATCGAGGAGACATGCCTGGCGCTCTACGCGTCCGACGAGATCGGGGCTTTCCGTGGCTGACCAGACCGCCGCCCGGACGTACGACCGCCACGAGCCGGTGGCGATCGTCGGCATCGGTTGCCGACTGCCGTCACTGATCGAGGATCCGACCGCACTCTGGCAGGCTCTGCTCAAGGGTGTCGACGCGGTGCGTCAGGTGCCTGCCAACCGGTGGAACGCCACCGCATGGGCCGACGCGGAGGCGTCCGGCTGGGCGGCGAACCGCCGGGGTGGATTCCTCGACGACGTCACGGGATTCGACGCGGAGTACTTCGGCATCCCACCGGCCGAGGCACGGCAGATGGACCCGCAGCAGCGGATCGCCCTGGAGGTGGCGTGCGCCGCCGTCGAGGACGCGCGGCGCTCCACCGCGAGCCTCGCGGGCACGCGCACCGGCGTCTTCATGGGCACGATGTGGCAGGAGTACCCGCTGTTCACACAGGGCGCCACCGAGGCGATCCACGCCCACTCGGCCATCGGCTGGGACAACTCGGTGATCCCGTCCCGCATCGCCTACGCGCTGGGGCTGCGCGGCCCCGCGATGGGCGTGGCGACCGCGTCCAGCTCCTCCCTGGTCGCGGTGCACCTCGCCGTGCAGAGCCTGCGCTCCGGCGAGTCGGACTTCGCCCTCGCCGGTGGCGTCAACCTGATGCTGCATCCGAACACCTCGGTGGCCATGACGAAACTCGGCACACAGAGCCCCGACGGCCTGTGCCGGGCCTTCGACGCCGACGGCGACGGCTACGCCCGGGGCGAGGGCTGCGCGGTGGTCGTGCTGCGCCGACTGTCCGACGCGCTCGCCGACGGCGACCGCGTCTATGCGCTGGTGCACGGCAGCGCCGTCAACAACGACGGCGCGACAGACGGACTGACCGCCCCCAGCCGCGAGGCGCAGACGGAGGTGCTGCGGTCGGCGTGGGAGAACGCCGGGGTCGCGCCGTGTGCGGTGTCGTACGTCGAGGCGCACGGCACGGGCACGCCCCTGGGCGACGTGACGGAGGCGGGCGCGCTCGGCACCGTGTTCGGGCCCGACCGGCCCACGCCGCTGCGCGTCGGCTCGGCGAAGACGAACTTCGGCCATCTTGAGCCGGCGGCCGGCGTGCTCGGGCTCGTCAAGGCCGCGCTGGCGGTCCACCACGGCGTCATTCCGCCGAGCCTGCACTTCCGCACACCGAATCCGCGCATCGACTTCTCCGCCGAACGTCTGGAAGTGGTCACCGAGGCGGCTGCGTGGCCGACCGGGCCGCGGTTCGCGGGGGTGAGCAGCTTCGGATACGGCGGCACCAACGCGCACATCGCCCTCGGCGAGGCGCCCGAGGGCACGCCGGTACAGGCCTCACCGGATGCGGGCGGTCCGGTCTGCCTGGCGGTGTCCGGCACGAGCCCGCACTCGCTCGCGCGTAACGCCGCGCGGCTGGCGAGCCACCTCGGGCAGTCGCCCGGGACGAGGCTGTCCGACGTCGCCTACTCGCTGGCGACGACCCGCACGCAACACCCCACGCGCGGCGTGGTGATCGCCGGCACGACGGACCAGGCGGTGGCCGGTCTGCGGGCGCTCGCCGCGGAGGAGAGCCACGACGCGGTAGTGACGGGCGCGGCTGCCGGTCGCGGCCGCGTCGCGTTCGTCTTCCCCGGCCAGGGCGCCCAGTGGTGGGGGATGGGCCGGTCGCTGTGGGAGCAGAGCGAGGCGTTCCGCGAGGCCGTGACGGCCTGCGACGAGGCCCTCGCCCCGCACACCGGGTTCTCGGTCGCCGCAGTCGTGCGCGGGCAGGACGGACTCGCGCCGCCCTTCACGCGGACGGACGTGGTGCAGCCGGCGCTGTTCGCGATGTATGTCGGTCTCGCCGCGATGTGGCGCGCCTGGGGCGTCGAGCCCGCGGCGGTCGTCGGCCACAGTCAGGGTGAGGTGGCCGCGGCGGTCGTCAGCGGGGCGTTGAGCCTGGCGGACGGCGCTCGCATCGTGGCGTTGCGCGCCCGGGCCGTGCACGATCATGCGCCGGACGGGGCGATGGGGCTCGTGGAGCGCCCGGTGGGTGAAGTCATCGAGGAGCTGGCGGTCTTCGGCGAGGCGCTGTCCGTCGCGGTGGTGAACACCGCGCGATCGACCGTCGTGGCCGGAGACGCCGAGGCGGTGGACCGCTTCCTCGCGCGGATGGAGGCCACCGGCGCGTACTGCCAGCGCGTGGACGTGGACTACGCATCGCACAGCCCGCACATGGATTCGCTGCTGCCCGCGCTGCGCGAGCAGCTCACGGGCCTTGCCACCGCGGATGCGGGGATCGCCTTCTATTCGAGCGTGACGGGGGAGCGGGCAGCCGGTCCGGAGCTCGACGCGGACTACTGGTGCCGCAACCTGCGCGAGCCGGTGCGCTTCGATCGCGCGCTGGAGCGCCTGCGAGCGGACGGGTTCGGGATCTTCGTCGAGGTGAGTCCGCATCCGGTGCTCCAGATAGCCCTGGCACAGGGAACCGAAGCCGACGGGGCGGCCGTCGTGGTGGGGAGCTTGCGCCGCGATCACGGCGGGATCGAACAGGCGCTGCGGGCGCTGGCAGAGCTGCACGTCCAAGGGGTCCCGATCCCATGGGAGCGTGTGTTCACGACCTCGGACACACGCAGGGCGGACCTTCCGACGTACGCGTATCAGCGCCGCAGCTACTGGCTGGACGAACACGACGACGCGATCCCGGTCGTCAGCAGTGCTTCGTGGCGCGAGGATGTGATGGCACTGCCCGAACCCGAGCGTCTGGGATCAATGGTCGCACTCGTCACGGAGGAGGCCGCGGCCCTGCTCGGCCGGCCCGCCGAAGGCGTGCGCCCCGACATGACGCTGCGCGAACAGGGGTTCGACTCCCTCATGGTGGTCGAGCTGCGAAACCGGCTCAGCGCACGCACACGGGTCTCGCTGCCCACAGTGCTCGCCTTCGATTACCCCACACCGCAAGCAATCGCGGCACTGCTGCTGACGCACGCCGGTGCGCGGGACGAGGCCCCGGAAGTCCCGCCCGCCGTCGCCGCGGTGCCCACGCGGCCCGACGATGACGACCCCGTCGTGATCGTGTCCATGGCCTGCCGGCTTCCGGACGCAATCGATACGCCCGAAGCGTTCTGGGAACTGCTCGTCGACGGCCGCGAAGCCTCCTCCCCGTTCCCACAGCGCTGGGACGGGTGGGATCTCGGCACGATCGAGGAGGCGGAGCGCGCCGCCACCGGCAGGCGCTTCGAGCGCAAGGGCGGCTTCGTACGCGACGTCGAGGACTTCGACGCGGCGTTCTTCGGGCTCAGCCCGCGTGAGGCGCTGTCCCTGGACCCGCAGCAGCGGCTCGTTCTGGAAGTCGTATGGGAGGCACTTGAGCGCGCCAATCTGCGCACCGCGTCCCTCGAAGGCAGCAACACAGGCGTCTACCTCGGCGCGATGAGTTCGGACTACGACGTCGCCCGGCGCTGGGACGTCGGGAGCAGCGACGGCTACAAGATCACCGGCAACGGGTCGAGCCTGATCTCCGGCCGTGTGGCCTACACCCTGGGCCTGTCCGGTCCTGCGCTCACCATCGACACCGCGTGCAGCTCGTCGCTCGTGGCCTTGCGCCTGGCGTGCGAGGCGCTGCGCAGCGGCGAATGCGACCTGGCGTTCGCCGGCGGAGTGACCGTGATGAGCACCCCGCAGATCTTCGTCGAGTTCAGCCGCCTCAATGGGCTCGCGGCCGACGGCCGCTGCAAGAGCTTCGCCGAGGACGCCGACGGGACGAGCTGGGCGGAAGGCTGCGGCGTCCTGGTGCTCAAGCGGCTTTCGGACGCGAGGCGCGACGGTGACCGTGTGCTGGCCCTCGTGCGGGGCACCGCCATGAACCAGGACGGCCGCAGCCAGGGGCTCACCGCGCCGAACGGACTCGCGCAGCAGCGCGTGCTGCGCAGTGCCTTGGCCGACGGGGGACTGGCCCCGGCAGACATCGACGCCGTCGAAGCGCACGCCACGGGCACCGTGCTCGGCGATCCCATCGAGGCCGGAGCCCTCGCCGCGGTGTTCTCGGGCCGGGTGCGACCCTTGCACCTGGGATCGGCCAAGTCCAACATCGGCCACGCTCAGGCGGCCTCCGGCGTCATCGGCGTCATCAAGATGGTGATGGCGCTTCAGCACGAGTGGCTGCCGCGCACGCTCCACGCGGAAAGGCCGAACACCCGGATCGACTGGACCGGCGGCGAACTGGAGCTCCTGCGGCAGCCGAGGCGGTGGCCGCGGACACGGCGGGTGCGTCGCGCCGGCATCAGCTCATTCGGTATCAGTGGGACGAACACGCACGTCATCATCGAAGAAGCACCGGAGACCGTGGCCGAGGACCGGCCTGGCGACGATCTCGTCCGCCCGTTGGTGATCTCAGGCACCGACGTGGCCGCCCTGCGTGCGCAGGCCCGGCACTGGGCCGAGTGGCTCGACGCGCGGCCCGCCGCGTCGATGCGAGACATCGCCTACACCTCCGCCGTCGGCCGGACGCACTTCGACGCGCGCGCCGTGGTCTTCGCGGGCAACGCCATGGACGCCGCCGAAGCCCTGCGGGCGGTCGAGCCCGGCTCCGGCACGGCGCCCGGGGAGATCGCCTTCGTATTCGGTGGCCAGGACGCGCAGCCGCCAGCGATGAACAGTCAACTGCTGGAGCAGAGCGCGGTCTTCCGTGACACCGTGGCGGAGTGCGACGCGGTCCTCTCGCCGTTGACCGGCTGGTCCGTGCTGAAGGTGTTGCGCGGTGAGGAGGTCCGGAACAGTCCGGATGTGGTGCCGTGCACGCTGTTCGCGACACATCTCGGACGTGCGGCGCTGTGGCGCAGCTGGGGTGTGGAGCCGGCGGCGGCGGTGGGCGACGCACAGGGCGAGGTCGCCGCCGCCGTGGTGAGCGGGGCGTTGAGCTTGGAGGACGGCGCCCGCGTCATCGCCCTTCGGGCTCGCGCGCGCTCGGGGGACGCGGTCGGCGGTGCGATTTCAGGGATTGTCCCCGCCCGTACTTCCATCCCCTTCCGTTCGCGCCTGACGGGCGAGGTCGTGCCGGGCACGGAACTCGGCGGCGACTACTGGTTCCGCGACCTGCCGGAGCCGGAGCCCACGGGGCTCGACCGCGCGCTGGAGCGGCTGCGCGGCGAGGGCTTCGGAGCGTTCGTCGAGGTCGGCCCACCCTCCGAAGGTGCCTCGGGCGGCGTGGACCAGCTCTGGAGAGCGGCCGCCACGTTGTTCGAGCAGGGCTTCCCTCTGGACTGGGAGCGAGTCCTCGGGTCCCGTGGCGCCGGCAAGGTCGACGTTCCGACGTACGCGTTCCAACGTCAACGCTTCTGGCTCGGCGAGCTTCCGGCCGGGCCCGGTGCGGTGACGGCGAGTCAGTCTGCGGACGGCCACCCGTGGTTCGACGCGATCACGACTCTCGCCGGCAGCGGCGGTCACCTGTTCACCGGCCGGCTGTCGCTCGACGATGGCCCGTGGCTGGCCGATCACGTCGTCGGCGGGCAGGTCTACGTGCCGGGTGCGGGCTTGGCCGACGCCGCGCTGTCCGCCGCCCGGGCCGCGGGTGCCGACGCCGTGGCAGACCTGACGCTGCTGGAGCCGGTCGTCCTGCTTCCCGGCCGCGCGCTGCGGATCCAGGCCACCGTCGGCGATCCGGACGCGCACGGACGACGCCCCTTCGCGTTCCACAGCCAACCCGAGGACACGGATGCCCCGCTGATCTGGCAGCAGCACGTGACCGGAGAGTGCGTGACCCGCGAGTGCGGCGGCTCCACGATGCCGCCGGACCTCGACCACTGGCCGGTGCCCGATGCCCGGGCGCTCGACATCGAAGCCTTCTACGGACGCGCCCTCGCGAACGGGCTCGACTACGGCCCGGCCTTCCGAGGACTGCGCGAACTCGCCTGCCGCGACGGCGTCTACTACGCGCGGGTATCCCTCCCGGACGCGCTGGATCCGGCCGACCACGGCCTGCATCCGTCGCTGTTCGACGCGGCACTGCAGGTCGTCGTCGCCGGTCTGATGGAGGCGGGTGCGGCTCCTGGGCCGCTCGTCCCGTTCATCTGGTCGGACGTCGAGCTGTTCCGTGCCGCGGGCAGAGAGCTGACCGTGCGCGTGTCGTTCGAATCCGGCGGAGACGAGGACCTCGCGCCGGCCACCGTATGGCTGGCCGACCCGGCAGGCCACCTGGTGGCCCGGATCGGCAGACTGAAGTTCCAGCGCGGCAGGCGTCGCGGGCACCCGTTCGCAGAGCACCTCTACCGCGTCGGCTTCGAACGCCTACACCCCGTGGCCGAGATCCCCGACCCTGCGGGCACCCTCGTGGTCGGCGACGCAGAGGTGGGCGCGGGGCTCGGCGCCGACGCCGTACCCGACCTGGACGCCCTCGTGAAGCGGCTCGATGACCGCGCGGACACGCCTCGGCGACTGCTGTTCACGCTGCCCGACTGCGCGTCCGCTCAGTGGCACGATCCGGAACGGAGCGCCGCCGAAGCCCTGCGGACGCTTCAGGTGTGCCTCGGCGATGCCCGGCTCCAGGGCGCGGAGCTCGTCTGGATCACCCGTGACGCAGTGTCATCGAGCCCGGACGATCAGGTAGGAAACTGGGCCCATGCCGCAGTGTGGGGCATGGTGCGCACGGCCCGCACGGAACAACCTGAGCGCGTCCTGCGCCTGATCGACCTCGATCCCGGTGCCCCGGACTTCCGGCTCCTGGCCCGCGTGATCGGGACCGGCGGCGAGCCGGAGTGCGTGCTGCGCGGCGAGAGCGCCCACGTGCCACGGGCAAGGCCGACGGTCGAGGAGGTCGACGCGCTCGTCCTGCCGGACGAAGGCGGCTGGCACCTGAATCAGCGGGAGGACGATCAGCTGGACGTCATCGCCGCCACGCACGACGAGGGGCCGCCGGAGCCGGTCGCGCCGTGGGAAGTCCGCGTCGAGGTGCGCGCCGCCGGGATGAGCCCGGGGCACGCAAAGGTCCTGGAGTTCGCGGGGATCGCCATGGAGGTCGGCAGCGGCGTCACCTCCGTACACGCGGGTGACCGGGTCATGGGCAGTGCGGCAGGCGCGCTCGGCCATCGGATCCGCGTGGACGGTGCCGCCCTCAGGCCGATGCCCGCGAACCTCACCTTCGCACAGGCGGCCGCTGATCCGTCCGCCCCCGATTCGGGGCAGGGCAAGGGGGCGTTCACTGCCTTCGACGTACGCGACGCGCCGTATGCCCTGCGCCACGCGCGGCAGAACGCCGTGCACAGGACCGTGCTGGCCTTGCCGCGCGCCCTCGACCCGGACGGCACGGTGCTGATCACCGGCGGTCTCGGCGAGCTCGGCAGTGCGCTCGCCGCACACCTGGTCCGCGCGCACGGAGCGCGGCGGCTCGTGCTGCTGTCGCGGCGCGGTGGCAACGTCCCCGAAGCCGGCTCGTTCGTGCGGGAGCTCGAAGCCGCGGGCGCCGAGCGAGTGGACCTGGTCGCGGGTGACGTCGCGGACCGGACCGCGGTGGCCGCGGTACTGGAAGGGATCCACCCGAGCCATCCCCTCACGGCCGTGTTCCACCTCGCCGGCGTGCTCGACGACGGACTGGTGGACGGCTTCACCGCGGAGCGGCTGCACCGGGTGATGGCACCCAAGGTCCAGGGCGCGCGCCTGCTGGACGAGTTGACCGAGCGGCTGGACCTGGCGGCGTTCGTACTCTTCTCCTCGGCGGCCGGAACGCTGGGCACCGCAGGACAGGGCGGGTACGCCGCGGCGAACGCGACGCTGGACGCACTGGCGGCCAACCGGCGCAAGCGGGGTCTGGCGGGACTCAGCCTCGCTTTCGGGCTCTGGGAGCAGGCCGGAGTGGGCATGACCGCCCACCTCGGCAAGGCCGAGCTGGGACGCCTGCGGCGTCAGGGGATCGGCGCCCTGACCTTGGCCGAGGGGCTGAACGCCCTGGATATCGCACTCGCGCGGCCCGAGTCCCAGCTGATGCCCGTGCGCCTGGAACTGGCATCGTTGCGACACGCGCTCGGCGACGCGGAAGCGCCTCCCTTGCTGCGCGACATGCTGCGGCGCACAACTGAAGGGCGCCGAGCCGGAGTTTCCGGGACCGCGGAGTCGCTCGATACGCGGATGGCGGACGCCTCCGAAGCCGAACGTCCGGCTCTGCTGCTGGACCTCGTCCGCGGCGAAGTCGCCGACGTGCTCGGCCTGCCCGGACCCGACAGCGTGCCGGCCGACAGAGCACTGCGTTCCCTCGGGATCGACTCGCTCACCATGGTCCAGTTGCGCAAGCGCCTCGCCAAGCGGCTGAACACCACACTGCCCGCCACACTGGTGTTCGACTATCCGACCGCCGAGGCCATCGCCGGGCTCCTGCTCCGCGACGCCACCACCCTGAGAGGGAACGAGAAGTGAAGACAGAGGCCCTGTTCATCGCGGGTACCGCAACCTACCTGCCCCCGGCGACCAAGGTCGAACAGGCGGTCGCCGACGGCCGGTTCGACGCACAGGACGCCGAGGACACGCAGCTCCAGTCGGTCTGCGAGGCCACGGACGAAGCTCCGCCCGAGATGGCGGTGGCCGCTGCCAGGGACGCCCTGGAAAGGTCGGGTCACCGGGCCGAGGACATCGCGCTGCTGTTGCACGCCTGCGTGTACTTCCAAGGCCTTGAGCTCTACCCGACGGCTTCCTACATCCACCGCGAAGTACTCGGGGACCATTCGGCGCTCGCCTTCGAGGTCAAGAACGCTTCCAACGGCTGCATGACCGCGTTGGACATCGCGGCGCGCTCCCTTCAGGCCACCGACGACGTGGCGGCGCTGGTGACCACCGCCGACAAGGTCGGTCCGCCGGCGATCGACCGCTGGAACAGCGACATCGGCATCGTCCCCGGCGACGGCGCGTCGGCGATGGTGCTCAGCAAGAGGTCCGGGTTCGCACAGGTGCTGAGCACCTCCACGGTGTCGGATCCCACCCTTGAGCGCCTGCATCGCGGGGACGCGCCCTTTACGCCTCACCACGACCCCACGCTCCCCATCGACCTGCGTCTGCGCAAACTGCAGTACCTGGGCGACGTGGAGCTCGACGAGTTCACCCGCCGGTTCCGGGCAGGCCTCAGCGACTGCGTCAGTCGAGCCCTGCACGACGCGGACGTACGTCTGGGTGATGTCGCCCGGTTCGTCGTTCCGCACTTCGGACGCATCGTGCTGCAGCGCGAGGTCCTCGCCGCACTCGATATCGACCTCGATCTCACGACCTGGTCCTGGGGCCGCACGGTCGGCCACCTCGGCGCGGGCGACCAGATCGCCGGACTCGACCACCTCGTGCAGGAGCGTGCCGTAGACGTCGGCGACCTCTGCATGCTGCTCGGCGTCGGCGCCGGCTTCACCTGGACGTGCGCCGTGGTCCGGATCATCGAGCTTCCCGCGTGGCCGACGCAGCCGACCGGATTCCACCTCGGGGGCGGGCGGATCTGATGCGCGCTCACGTGTTCCCGGGACAGGGCATCCAGAAGAAGGGGATGGGACGAAGCCTGTTCGGAAGGTTCCCCGACCTCCGCTGCCGCGCCGACCGGGTGCTCGGATACTCGATCGAAGAGCTCTGTCTGGAAAACCCGGAACGACGGCTGTCCGAGACCGCGTACGCGCAGCCCGCGATCTACGTCGTCAACGCGCTGCACTGGTCAGCGGCGCAGGAGGACCTGCCACCCGCGGACTTCTTCGCGGGCCACAGCCTCGGCGAGTACAGCGCACTGTTCGCGGCCGGTGCCTTCGACTTCGAAACCGGCCTGACGCTGGTGCAACGCCGTGCGGAACTGATGAGCCAGGTCAGCGGCGGTGCGATGGCCGCAGTCGTCGGTGTCTGCGAACAGATCGTCGAGCAGACCCTGAAGCAGCACGATGCCACCGGCGTCGTCATCGCCAACTACAACGCGCCCGAGCAGTTCGTGCTCTCCGGCAGCCACGAGGAACTGGCGCGGATCAAGTCGGCCTTCGAGGAGGTGGAGGGTGTGCGAGGCTTCGTCCCGGTCCGAGTCAGCGGACCTTTCCACTCGCCGGCGATGGCCCCGGCCGCCGCGCGCTTCCGCGACCTGCTGGCCTCGGTCGACCTGGGCGAACTGCGGACACCGGTCATCTCCAACGTGACCGGCCGGCCGTTCGGTCCCGATGCGCAGGAAGTCCGCGAATTGCTCGCCGAGCAGATCGCCAACCCCGTCCGATGGACCGACTGCATCCGGTATCTGAGGGACGCCGGCGTGTCGGTTTTCACGGAACTGGGCGAATCGAAAGTGCTCACCTCGCTCATCGACCGGATCACCACCGTGCAAGAGCCCGCGTCCGACCCACGCCGAGACCTGGTCGAGCGCATCAAGCGCGAGGTCCTCCGGCCGGAGATCGGCGACGAGGCGCTGGGATTCGACGAGGACGCGTCGTTCCGGCAGCTCGGCCTGAACTCCATCATCTACGTGCGCCTGGCCCGCCGGGTCGGGACGGTCCTCGGCGTTCCGATCAAGCCGGACGTCATCTTCCAGCACCGTTCCTGCGCCGCCCTGGCGGACTACCTCCTGACCCGCGACGACATCGCCCGAGCCGCAGCGCCCGAGGACCCACCCGCGCCTCTGCGGGAATACCAGGACGAACGGGTGACGGCCCTGCTGCGCGACTGCGCGGACGGGACCCTCAGCGTCGACCGGACCATCGAGGCGATCCGCGCCCTCGTGTGACGAGCGCCGAACGCGCCACCACTTCGTCCGGCGTTCGCTTCGACATCGGCATCGACATGGGCAGGTCGTTTTCCGGTCGGTAGCAGAAGATCGTTATGACGCCTTGCCGTAAGCCTGCTCGCTCTCCCGGTAGCGCTCCACCAGAAGCGGATCCATCAGGGTGGAATCCGGTCCGTAGAACTTGCCGAACTTCTCCCGGTACTTCTGGAACCAGTGCGGCCGTTCGGACAGGAAGAAGACGTCGTGGAGGGCGATGGCGCGGATCGCGAGGACCGGCACCGGTGCCCGGCTCACCACGAAGCGGGGGTTGCGCGCCGCCGTCACATCGCAGTTCTCGTGGAACTGGCCGATCATGAGTCCCTGCGCCACGAAGTCGTCCTTCACGTGCGCCTGGGCCAGGTCGAGCAGTCCGGTGTCCTCGCTACGGAGGTCGGGGAGGACGATCACCATGGCCTGGAGCATGGGATTGCGGCCCTGCCAGGTCGTCAGCTCGTACTCTCGCAGACTGCTGCGTGCGATCTCCTCGACCAGTTCGAGGCTCGGCGCGTGCCCGACCAGCCGTAGACGAACCTCCAACGTCCGGTTCCTGCGGGAAGGTGACACGAACGGACAGATCGGTCCCGTGCGGCCGATCTCCGGATGGCTCGCCGATATGTACTCCGTCAGCCACGAGTCGACCGACTCCAGCGCGGACTCGAAGTCGACGACGGATGCCTTGGGCGTCATGACGTACCCGTCAGGTCGACGACGCGATCGATGGCGATACGGGCGAGCCGATGGATCTCGGACGCCTCCGGAATGCGGGTGTTGATGAAGCTGAGGATGCCGTCCGTCGGCACGATCACCCACGCGGTCTCGATACGGAAGTGGTCGACGGTGGACAGCCAGCGCACCAGGAAGCCGCCGTCCCCCAGCTCGATCGGCTCCACAGCCACCTTCGTGATGTCGAGCTGCACGCCGTCGTTCAGCCCCATCCGGTAGTGCGAGCAGTCGCGGACCGCGTCGAGGAGTTCCTGGTACACCTGTCGGCAGGCCCCGTCGCCGAACTGCGCGACGTGATGGAAGACCACCGAGCCCACGATGTTCGTGAACAGTGCGGAGGCGTGATGTGTCGTCTCGGGGTGCGTGCCATGCGTGAGCATGTTCGTCAGGTCGACGATGGTCCGCCCCGAGGCGTCGCCGGAGACGAAGACGGGATCGTAAGCGGCGCTCGGCTCCTCGCCGTAGAACGACTCCTCCAGATCCTCTTCGCCCAGCAGCAGTTGTGAGAATGCGGCGTCGTCCATCACGTTCTCCTATCGGCGTACGAGGCTCAGCGGGCGCATGTCGGTCCAGTGCTCCTCGACGTAGGCGAGGCAGGTCGGGCGGTCGGTCTCGGCGAGCACGACCGTCCAGCCCGCGGGCACCTCGGCGAACGCAGGCCACAGCGAGTGCTGGCCCTCGTCGTTGACGAGAACGTGGAAGGTGCCGTCGGGGCTCTCGAAGGGGTTGCTCATCATTGCTCCCTGCGTAAACGGTCGAGGCGGGGGGACGGGTTCGTCATTTCTCTTCCAGAAGCGTCATCACGTACTTGTGGATGCCGTTGATGGACGTGAACAGCGCCATGTCCTCGAACTGCGGGTCGATGACGACACCGTGCCGATCCTCCAGTCCGTGCTGGAGGACGACCAGCGTGAACGAGTCGATGGCCAGCTCGGCATCGTCCGGTAGTTCCTCGGGCGGTCCAAGTCCCGCGCTCTCGGACAGAATCGTTCTGATGTCGTTTTTCGAGATCACCGGTCCCCCTGTGTCTGTGATGGCAATTCCGACTCGACGTGCTCGTGCATCAGCGCACGGTCGCGGACCAGCTTTCCCATGGAGTTCCTCGGCAGCCGCTTCGCGACGAAGAACCGCTTGGGATTCTTTGCCGGGCTCAGCCGCTCACGGCACCAGGCGACGAGTTCGTCCGAGGCGAGTTCCTGGTCGGTCCCCACGAACGCCTCGATGACCTCCCCATGGGTCACCACCGTCTCGGTCACCCGAGGGTGATCCAGCAGGACGGTCTCCACCTCCGCGAGGTCGACCTTGAGCCCGCCCACGACGGCCAGGGAGTCGGCCCGGCCGAGCATGGTGAGAACCCCGGTCGCCGGGTCCTGGCGTACCCGGTCGTAGGTCCGCAGCCAACCGTCCGCGAAACGGTCGGTGTGCCCGCCGTACAGATACGGCGACCGCTTCATCCGGACGAAGAGTTCCTCGTCGACCACCTTCACCTCGGCCCCCGGTACCGGGGGCCCCAGCTGAGGAGGCACGGACGCACCGGACAGGTCGCCCGCGATCAGCCCGAACTCGGTCACACCGTAGACCGGACTGATCGGCAGGCCGAAGTGTGTGCGGAACCGGTCATGGGTTTCCTGCGGCACCCGTTCACCGCCGGACACCGCGAGCCGCAGCGCGGGAAGCTCCGGCCGGCTATCGACCCGGGACAGCAGGTCGTAGTGAACGGGGGTTCCGTAGACGGCGGACGTCTCGGTTCGCGCCATCATGCGTACCACTTCGGCCGGGCGGAGCGTCGGTGGGACGATCAGGGTCGCCCCGGCCGCTAGAGCATGCAGCACACCGCTGACCAGGCCCATGTTGTGCATGACCGAGTTCAGCAGCATCACCCGCTCCCCCTTGCCGGGGATTCCGGGCACTGCACTGTGCCGGTCGATCTCGGCCAGTACGGAGTCGGCCGGTCGGCCGATCACCTTGGGCCGGCCCGTCGAGCCCGAGCTGAACTGCACCAGGCGGACGCCGTCGACGGCCGGCCGGCCGTTCGGCAGTCGTTGGACGGAGAAGCCTGACTCCTGCCGGAATCCGGCCACCGGACCGCCGGCCCCGGTCGCGGCGACGAGGTACTGCGGACGCACCAGGTCGCTCAGCGGCTCGTATTCGGCCGGCTTCAGCCGGAAGTCGACCAGAACCACCTGTGCGCCACGGCTCCACAGGGCCAACAGCACGTGCAGATAGGTGAAACTCGGTTTCATCCGCAGAAGAACCGAGCTGCCTTCGGTAATGCCCTGCTCCCGAAAGCGTTCACCGAGATCAGTGACCGACGTGCGTAACTGCCCCCGAGTTACCGGGGCGCTGGAGACGGCCCACAGCTCGTCATCCGCGCCCGAGCTCAGCAGATGGCTTCCCCACCATGTGTTTGCCATGCACGCTTCCTTTTGTAAAAGGAGGTCAGCGAAACGTTCGATCCGGCATTTAGCGAGGGTGAAACTAGCACCACCGTGAAACGTCGGGCAAGCACTCCATGATCAGTGAGGGCCCGCCCGTATAAAGAGTCCGGCTAAAGAGTCCAGGGGCTTTGGTCCGCTTCGGCCGGTGGCCGGGCGCCGCCGACTGTCGTGGCCGTGCGCGCTCCCACCGCTCGCCGGTCGATCTCCTGTCCCGCCGGCGGGACATGTGCGTGGCATATCCCGAATGGATTCCTTGACCCTTCGAGGATCCCGGGTTAGGTTGCCCATTGATTGTTTCCCGGGCCGTTGTGCCCGATTCCCATGCGCACGGCGAAACCTGTCGCCCAGATGGTCCGGCGGACGCCGTTCTCCTGTTACCCGGTCGGATTTACGAAGAGTTCTCCGGGCCGTTACGAGCTTTTCATTCCTGTCTCTCCGGCCGTCCGTGCGGGGAATTTTCGGAGGTGGAGACTTGTCCGTCAGCGTCGGCACCAAGCTGCCCCTCGCGGCTGCGCAACGCGAGATATGGATCGCCGAGCAGCGGCTCGGGGAAGCGAATCGAGTTTTCCGGGTGGGTGAATTTCTGGAGATCCATGGGCAGGTGGACCCGGCCCTGTTCGAGCAGGCGCTGCTGCTGGTCGTCGCTGAGGCGGAGGCCCTGCATGTCGGTTTCGTCGAGGAACGCGGCGAGGTCCGTCAGGTCGTCCGCGAGCTCGGCGACTGGTCACCCTCTCTGGTCGATCTCCGTGCGGAGCCGGACCCCGAACGGGCCGCCCGCCACTGGCTGGACGCCGCGGTCGCCCGGCCGATGGACCTGGCCGAGGACCGGCTGTTCGAGTACGCGCTCCTGCGCCTGGACGCCGACCGCTTCTACTGGTATCAGGGCTACCACCACGCCGTGATGGACGCCTTCGGATCGCTGCTCATCACCCGCCGGGTCGCGGACGTCTACACCGCGCTCGTCGAGGGCCGCCCGGTGGCACCGAGCCCGTTCGGCTCCCTGCCCGAGATGCTCGCCGCCGAACAGGCGTACCGCGGATCGGAACGGTTCACCGAAGACCGGGTGTACTGGACGGAACGGTTCGCCGACCGCCCCGAGCCGACAGGGATCGTCGACCGCCCGTCCACCACCCCCGACCGCTACCTTCGGCACACCGCGGGCCTGGACCCCGACGGGCTGACGGAGCTGCGCGAGGCGGCCCGCCGGGCACGGGTCCCCTGGTCGTACCTGGTCATCGCCGCCACAGCCGTCTATCTGCATCGGATGACCGGCGCGCCGACCGTGGTGCTCGGCCTGCCGGTGACGGCACGCCTGAGCCAGGTCCAGCGCCGCACGCCCGGCACGGCCGCCAATATCCTGCCGCTCAGACTCTCGCTCCGGCCCGGCATGACGCTGCGCGAACTCCTCGACCAGGTGGGCGAGCGGGTACGCGAACTGGGCAGCCACCAGTGCTACCGCGCCGAGGACCTCCAGCGCGACCTCGATCTGCCCGGCCACGCGGGGACCTGGTACGCGCCGGTGATCAACATCATGTCCTTCGACTACGCGGTGACCTTCGCCGGTCTGCCGACCACCGCGCACAACCTCTCCTCGGGCCTGGTGGGCGACTTCACGCTCGCGGTGTGGGACCGACGCGACGGCACCGGACTGACCCTCGACCTCAACGCCCACCCCGAAATCCTCGCGGATCACGAACTGGCCGCGCATCAGGAGCGCCTGCTCGCCCTCCTGCGCGCCGTCACGGCGGCGGAGCCTTCCCTGCCGATCGGCCGGATCGACCTGCTCACCGAGGAGGAACGGGCCGCCGTCCTGGCCGTACCCGACGATGTCCCTCCGAAGACGGAGGCGACGCTGACGGGGCTGTTCGAGGCGCAGGTCCGCAGGACTCCCGACGCGGCGGCTGTGACCTGCGGCGATCTGGCCTTGACGTACCGGGACCTGAATGAGCGGGCGAACCGGCTGGCCCACCGGCTGGTGGCCCGGGGCATGGGTCCCGAACAGGTCGTCGCGCTGGCCCTGCCCCGCTCCGCCGACCTGGTCGTGGCGATCCTGGCGACACTGAAAGCGGGCGCGGCCTATCTTCCCCTGGACCCCGAATACCCGCCGGCCCGTCTGGCCCACATGGTCACCGACGCCCGCCCGGGCCTTCTCCTCACGACCACGGCGGCACAGGCCAACATTCCGGCGGTGCAAGGCACTTCGGTCATCCTCCTGGACGCCCAGGACGCCCAGGACGCCACCACCGACGTCACGCGCAACCCCGCCCCCGCCCTCGCACCCGATCACCCCGCCTACGTCATCTACACCTCGGGCTCCACCGGACAACCCAAAGGCGTCCTCAACACCCACCGGAACGTGGTGCGGCTGTTCGTGAACACCCGCAAGTGGTTCGACTTCGGCCCGGACGACGTCTGGACGCTCTTCCACAGCTACGCCTTCGACTTCTCCGTCTGGGAGCTGTGGGGAGCGCTGCTGCACGGCGGACGGCTGGTCGTGGTGCCCTACGAGGTCAGCCGGACACCGCGTGCCTTCCTGGACCTGCTGGCCGAAGAAGGCGTCACCGTCCTCAACCAAACCCCTTCGGCCTTCTACCAGCTGGCGCAGGCCGACGCGGACGCCCGGGCAGAGGCCTCCCGGCCGCCTCACAGGCTCGGCCTGCGGACTGTGGTGTTCGGCGGCGAGGCGCTGCAACCGTCCCGCCTGGCCGACTGGTACGAGCGGCATCCCGATGACGCGCCGCTCCTGGTCAACATGTACGGCATCACCGAGACCACGGTGCATGTGACGTACCAGCCGCTGGACCGTGACCGGGCCACCGCCGACGCGAACGGCGTGATCGGTACAAGCATCCCGGATCTGCGTGCCTATGTGCTCGACGGCGGACTCCAGCTGGTGCCGCCCGGCGTGGTGGGGGAGTTGTACGTCTCGGGGGGCGGCGTGGCTCGCGGCTATCTGGGCCGACCGGGTCTGACCTCCGAGCGTTTCGTGGCCGACCCCTACGCTCCCGAGCCCGGCGCGCGGATGTACCGTACCGGTGACCTGGTGCGCCGGAACCCGGACGGGGAGCTGGAGTTCGTCGGCCGTGCCGACCACCAGGTCAAGATCCGCGGGTTCCGTATCGAGCCGGGCGAGATCGAGGCCGTGCTGACCGACCACCCGGGCGTCGCCGAGGCGACGGTGGTGGTGGTCCGCCAGGAACAGTCCGGTGACGACCGCCTCGTCGCCTACGTGGTCGCGAGGGACGTACCCGGGGCCGAGGACCTGCGGGTGTTCGCGCGGGACAGGTTGCCCGAGTACATGGTTCCGGCCGCCGTCGTCCTGCTGGACCGCATGCCGCTGACGGCCAACGGCAAGCTGGACCGTGCGGCGCTCCCGGAGCCGGACTTCTCGGTGTCGGCCGCGGGGCGGGAGGCGCGTACGCCGCAGGAACAGATCGTGTGCGATCTGTTCGCGCAGGTCCTCGGGCTGCCGCGGGTCGGGGTCGACGACCACTTCTTCGAGCTGGGCGGCCACTCCTTGCTGGCCACGCGTCTGATCGCGCTGATCCGGGCCGCCTTCGGGGTCGAGCTCGAACTGCGCCTGCTGTTCGAGGGCCCGACCCCGGCCGCGGTGGCCACCCGCCTCGACACCGCCGGACCCGGGCGCCTCGCGCTCACGCGGCGCCGCCGACCGCCGGTCGTCCCCCTCTCCTCGGCCCAGCGGCGGCTCTGGTTCCTGACCCGGATGGAGGGGCCGAGCGCCACCTACAACATCCCGCTCGTCATACGGCTGACCGGCGAGCTGGACCACGGCGCGCTGCGAGCCGCCCTCGGTGACGTGGTGGCCCGTCACGAGAGTCTGCGGACGGTGTTCCCGGAGACCGAGGGCGTGCCCTGCCAGCAGGTGCTGGCCCCTGAGGAGGCCGTGCCGCGCCTGAACCTCACCCCGACGACCGTCACCGAACTCCCCGCCGCGCTGGAGGCGGGAGCCCGGTACGCCTTCGACCTCACGGCCGAACCTCCGCTGCGGGCCGAGCTGTTCACACTGTCGGCACGGGAGCACGCGCTTCTGGTCGTGGTACACCACATCGCCGGTGACGGCTGGTCGATGGGTCCGCTGTCACGGGAGCTGACGCAGGCGTACGCGGCACGTACGCAGGGCCGGGCGCCGGAATGGCCCGAGCTTCCGGTGCAGTACGCCGACTACACCTTGTGGCAGAACGAACTCCTCGGAGACCAGAACGACCCCGACAGCCTCTTCGCCACTCAGATCAGCTACTGGACGCGTGCCCTCGCCGATCTGCCCGACCAGCTCACCCTGCCCACGGACCGCCCGCGCCCGGCCGTCATGACCTACCGGGGCGACTACCTCACCGTCGACATCGACCCCGGACTCCACCAACGCCTCGCCGACCTCTCACGGTCGAACGGCGCCAGCCTCTTCATGGTCCTCCAGGCAGGACTCGCCGCTCTCCTCACCCGCCTCGGGGCAGGGGAGGACATTCCCCTCGGCAGTCCCATCGCGGGCCGCACCGACCAGAACCTCGACCACCTCGTGGGCTTCTTCGTCAACACCCTCGTCCTGCGCACCGAGACCGCGGGCAACCCCACCTTCACCGAGCTCATCAGCCGTGTCCGCGAGACCTCCCTGGCCGCCTACGCCCATCAGGACGTCCCCTTCGAGTACCTCGTGGAGCACCTCAACCCCACCCGTACCCTGGCCCACCACCCCCTCTTCCAGGTCATGCTCGCCCTCCAGAACGCCCCCGAGAGCGAGTTCGAACTCCCCGGACTGCAAGCGGGCGTCGAGCTGGGCAGGACGGGTACGGCGAAGTTCGATCTGTTCTTCAGCTTGGCGGAGCGGCGTGGTGGTCAGGGTGAGCCGCTGGGGATCACCGGTGCCGTCGAGTACTCCAGTGACCTGTATGACGCGTCCACGGTCCA
>NZ_NWVL01000039.1 GCF_002382885.1 Streptomyces sp. WZ.A104 | reverse complement strand
CGCCGCCGACCCGGTCGGGCAGCGCGCCCGCCCGGCCCGCCGCGTCCGTACGGCTGTCGCTGTCGCCGCCACCGCCCCGCGCGGCCCAGGGCGCCAGCAGGGTAGCGCCGGCGACCAGCCCCCCGGCGGCCACCACGATCCCCGCCGCCAGCAGGGCCTTGCGCCGCCGGGGCAGGGTGGAGATGCGGCCGGCCAGGGTCTCCGTGGCGATCCAGGAGCCCTCCGCGGCCGCCGACCGGGGCGCTCCCACTCCGCAGTCGGGACAGACCATTCCGGGCAACGCGCCCCGCTGTCCACCGCCGCAGTACGGGCACCTTGTCGCCTTCATGGCAGGACACCTTGCCAGGCTGCCGCCCGCGGAGGGAGGGCTCTCGCACGATGCCCCCTACACACGCAGGCTGACGCTCAGTCAGCTCAGCTCTTCCGGGCAGGGTGTGCCCGGCTGGAGCTGGTACGGGGCCGCCAGCCGGTACACGCCCGGCCGCGGCGCGAGCAGTTCCGTCCACTCGTCGCCGTAGGGGCCTTCCTCGACCTTGTTCAGGCAGCCGTGGGTGTTGAGATACGTCTTCGGCGCGGTCTCGTCCGCCTGCGACCGTTCCTTCGACTCCTCGGTCTCCTGCGGGCGCTCCACACTCTTGCCGTCCTCGTCGACGAGGGCGAGCCAGCGCGTGTACGGGATACGGATCAGCACCCGGCCCGCCGACTTCACGGTGATCGTCAGCTCGCCCGCGCCCGCCCGCTCCACCGTCGCGGGCGGGTCCGCGAGCGGCACCGGGTCCAGGACCCGGAAGAGCTTCCAGTTCGCGTCGCCCCAGATCTGGCGCAGGTAGGGCTGCCCCCGCTCGATCAGCTCCGCTTCCTGAACGGCCCCCGTGCCGTCCGGCCGGTCCTTGGGCAGCACCACGTAGTGCACGGCCCACCGGTCCAGCCACTCCCGGTAGTTCACCGGGTCCAGGGTGTCGTCGTAGAAGAGCGGGTTGCGCTTCATGTCCGCCTGGCGGTTCCAGCCGCGCGCCAGGTTGACGTACGGGGCGAGCGCCGAGGCCTCGCGGTGGCTGCTCGCGGGCACGACCTCGACCCGGCCGCGCTCGGCCTTCACCTGCTGGAGCTGGTTGACCAGCGGGGCCAGTTCGCGGTTCCAGGACGCGGCGGGGGCGGTACGGACGATGTCGTCGACGCTCTTGAAACCGATCCAGAAGTTGAGCCCGGCGAACGCCAGGACCAGGGCGTACCAGCGGCGGCTGCGCGGCACCGCGTACGGCAGGGCGGCGAGCAGCGCCACCCCGGCGAACAGCATCGCCATGCGGGTGATGTTCGACCCGATCTGCGAGTCGATGAAGTACGTGAGCACCGTGCCGAGCCCGTAGACGGCGGCGGCGGTGCGGACCGTGCTCCAGTCGCGCGGTACGAGGACGAAGACGAGGACCGCGAAGAGCAACGGCAGCGAAACCGTCCCGAGCGACATCGGCTGCGTACCGGAGAACGGGAACAGCCAGGCGGACAGCCCGACCACGGCGACCGGGGCGAGCCCGATCGCGTACGCCCCCGGGCGCCGTTTGTGCAGGAACAGCGCCGCCGCCACGACCCCGAGGAACAGCCCGGCGACAGGGCTGGACGCCGTCGCGAGTCCGGCGAGCGGGGCGGCGACGGCGGCCTTGGCCCACCGCTTGTAGCGCCACCGGTACGGCCAGCAGAACACCGCCGCCACCGCGCCGACCGCGAACATCATGCCGAGTCCGAACGTCACCCGGCCCGACAGCGCGTTGCACAGGAAGGCGAAGACCCCGGCGAGCGAGCAGACCAGCGGATTGCGGACCGCCGGGACCCGGACCAGGATCAGCGCGGTCAGCGCGGAGGAGACCGTACCGACGATCATCATCGTCGTACGGACGCCGAGCAGGGACATCACGTAGGGCGAGACCACGCTGTACGAGACGGGGTGCATGCCCCCGTACCAGGCGAGGTTGTACGCGGTTCCGGGGTGCCGTCCGACGAACTCGGCCCAGGCGTCCTGCGCCGCGATGTCGCCGCCGGTGTTGGCGAAGAAGAAGAACCAGAGGAGGTGCGCGACGGCGGCCAACGCCGTCGCGACGGTGACAGGGTGCCGCAGCAGCCGCCGCACCCGGCCGGACGGCAACCGACCGGGGGTTACGGGTACGGCGGGGGCGTCGGGTTCCGCCGGGGATTCGGCAGGCCCGGCATGCCCGCCGGGTGAGGATTCCCGGGGCCCCGGGGGCTCCGGGGCACGGGGGGACGGCACGCGGACGTGCGGGGCGGCCTCGTCCCCGGCACTGGTACCGGACCCGGCACTGTCACCGACCCCGGCACCGGTGGTGCCGTATCCAGTGGTGTCGCCCGCCTCACGGCCGGGTCTCGGCTCCGCGGTGGTCACTACGGCTCTCCCCGTCTCCGCCGGCCCCGTACCTCACCAAAGACGCGTCCCGGCGTCCTTGAGTTGTCCGGGGACGCTAACACGTACCTCCGACACGTATCCCTGTCATAGGAGCGGAGGGGCGAACGCCGCCGACCGGGCGCCGCTCACCCCTCCCCACCCGGGGGTTTCCCACCCGAGGGTTTCAGCCGATCCTGGTCAGCTTGTCGCCGAAGGCCGGCTCGGGCAGGTCGCTGCGGAGCGCCACCGGCGCCGTGACCTTTCCGGTGCCCGTACCGACGGTCACCATGCCGACCTCGCTCCCGGCCTTCGCATCGTGGTCGATGCCCTTGCCGTTGCCGGTGACCTTCAGCTCGACCTTCAGCCCGGACCAGCCGACCGCCTTCAGGTTCTTGGTGGCGACCACCGGGGTCTGTCCGCCGTAGCCGTTGTCCACGTACCCGACGACGTCACCCTTCTTCACCACCGTGGCGGAGGTGGGGGCCTCCTGCGCGCTCTTGATCAGCTTCAGGCTGTTGGTCAGGGACAGCGTCAGGCTGTCGTAGAGCCGTCCCGTACCGGCCTGCTGGCCCATGACCGCTCCGTAGATCCACAGCGTCTTGCCGTCGACCACGGTGTTCGCCGACCAGAGCAGGTTGCCGCCCGCCGGGGTGGACGACCCGGTCTTGATGCCGCTCACGCCCGGCTCCAGCAGGAGCGTGTTGTTGTTGTAGATCTTGCCGTCTATGCCCTCGATCTCGACCTGCGGCATGTCCACGACCTCACGGAAGACGTCGTTGCGCATGACCGCCTGCGCCAGTTTCAGCTGGTCGCCGGCGGTGGAAACGGTGGTCTTCTCCAGTCCGCTCGGGTCGGTGTACGTCGACCCGGTCATCCCGAGCTCCTTGGCCGCGTCGTTCATCTTGTCGATGAACGCGTCCTCGGAACCGGCGTCCCAACGGGCGAGCAACCGTGCCGCGTTGTTCCCCGAGGGGATCATCAGCAGCTGGAGCAGCTGCCGCTGGGTGAGTTGCTGCCCCTTGGTCAGTGGGGCCGTCGACTCGTCGGGGCGCTTGGACTCGTCCTCCGCCTGCTGGTCGACGGTGATCGTCTCGCCCTCCTCGTCGCCCTTGAGCGGGTGCTCCTTGAGGATCACATAGGCGGTCATGACCTTCGCGACGCTGGCGATCGGGGCCGACTTCTGCGCCCCCTCGGAACCGAGCGATCCCACGCCGTCCACCATCACGGCCGACTGCCCCTGGCCCGGCCAGGACAGCTCCGTGGCGCCGCCCTCGAAGGTGTACGTCGGCTTCGCCGTCAGCTTCAGCTCGGGCTCCGGCATCGGGCGCATCACCTGCACGATCGCAAAGACGATCAGCAGGAGGAGGGCCAGCGGGGTCCAGATCTTGACCCGGCGGACCGCGTTGCGGACCGGGGTCTCCGGGGGCGGCGGGGTGTTCGTCAGCTCGGCGAGCAGGTCGAGCGGCGGCTTCGGCGGCAACGGCTGCTGCCGGGTCCGCTCGGCCGTGGCCCAGGACGGCGCGGCGGACGCGCCGGAGGTCGACGGGCCCGCCCCGGGGGCACTGGCGGACGCGCCGGAGGTCGCGGAGGCCCCGGACGTACCTGATGCCCCGGACATGGTGGACGCCTCGGACGTCCCGGTCGCCTCGGACGTCCCGGATGCCTCGGGCTCCGGCTTGCGGGGCGCGGAAGCGGAACGTACGTCGTCGGAGCGCAGCGGCACGAAGGTGCTCGTGCGCTCGGCGGCGCTCTCGGGCTTGTCGTCCGCGGGCTTGTCACCGGCAGGCTCGTCGTCTGCGGGCTTGCCGTCCGCGGGCTTGCCGTCAGCCTTGCTTTCGCTCGGCGGGAGCTTCAGCGCGGTCGTCGCCTGGTCGATGCGATCAGCCGCCTTGGCCGCCTTGAAGACGGCAGTGGGCTGATCGATTCCTCGCAGGTCGGAGCCGGTGTCGGGGGCTGCGTCACCCGTGGATTCGTCCTCAGCCTTCCGCTTCGGCGCGTCCTTGGGCTCCGCCTCGGCGGCGGGCTTGGCCTCGGGCTTCTTACCCCCCTCAGCACCCGTACCCGTACCCGCATCCGCATCCGCGTCCGCGTCCGCCGCAGGCTCGTCCTCCGCAGCGGCATCGACCCACGCGGCCACCGCGGCGCGCAGCCGCACATCCCCGGGCTCGGCCTCCGCCTCGGAACCGCTCTCAGGCTCACTCCCGGCGGCCTCCCGGCCCTCCGGGCCCTCCGGAGGCTCGGCAGCCTCCCCGGAGGCCGTGACGGCCGCCTGCGGCTCGGGCTTCGCCGCGGGCTCGCTCACGGCGGCGCCCTCAGGAAGCCGGGGGCGGAAGACCGCGGTCGCCGTATCGGACGTCACACCGGAAGCCCCACCCACGCCGGCATCCGCTTCCGCGCCCCCGTCGGCTCCGGGGTCACGGAACACGGCGAAGCGCGGGTCGCGTTCCTCCGCAGCCGTCCCCGACGACTTCTGCTGCTCCGTTTTGTCGGGGGACTCGCCCGCCACCGATGCCTCCTCATACCCTGCGGGGCCACCCCGCGCAGTCCGAACCATCTACCAGTGTCCTGTGTGAACCCCTGGCCGAGCTGCTAGACGGGAACGACATAGCTACTGGTTCCCGTACAAAGCAGTCAGGCGCTCTCGACAGATGAATGTGAGAGGGGTCACCCTGTCAGACATCCACGCGGGGAGGCATGGATGGGCAGGAGCCGCAGAACAATTCCGGAGGAGCTTCTGCTGCTCGCTCTGGACCCGACCACGGGTACCACAGCGCAGCCGCAGTCGCTCGACCTCGGCCTGGCCGGGGCACAGCTAGTGGAGCTGGCTCTGGCAGGACGGATAGCCCCTGACGGGGATCGTATCGCCGTGGTGATGCCACGGCCGACAGGAGATCCGACTCTGGACTCCGCACTGGAACTGCTGCGCCGTCGCGGCAGCCCGGTTCGGGCCGTCCACTGGATCGGCGGACCCCGGCTGGGGCTGCGCCAGATCTATCTCGCGCATCTGGAGCGGTGCGGCATGGTCCATGCCGTGGCGGGCCAGATGTGCGGCGTACTGCCGACGACTCGCTACCAGGCGACGGACACGGCAATCAGCCGGGACATCAGGGCCCGGCTGGACAGCGCGATCCGCACCGGCGTACCGCCGGACCCGCGGACCGCCGCGCTCGCCGCACTGGCCCACGCGGTCGGACTCGGCAAGCACCTGTACCCCGGGAACGAGGGGCGTTCATCGCGCTCCCGGCTCCGGGACCTGATCAGGCACGACCCGATGGGCGGACTCGTGGCGCACGCCGTGATGGACGTCCAGAACGGGGTGGCCGTCCAGCCACGCCGTACGCAGCAGTCAGCGGGTCTCCCGTTGCAGCCGCAAGCACAGGCCCGTCGCGGCAGCATGGCGCACACCGCCGCAAGCTGACCGTCCGGACCCGAGCACAGAACAGCAGTACGCGACAACAGCACACCGCCGTACCGTCGTCACAGGACCCGGTCCGGGAGCCGCACCACGCACGGGGCAGCCGGTATTCACCATCACCGGCTGCCCCGTGCGCTTGCGCGCCCTCCCGCGCGCCGGTGCGTACGCCCCCCGCAGTCCGCGTGTGGCCGTTTCCCAGCGCGGCCAGGGCAAGGGGTGGCAATCTGCTGAGCAGTAGATACGCACAGCTACATAGCCGGAGGTGCACTTTCCGTGCCGTCCAACGTCAATCCCACAGTCAGGCGACGCAGGCTGGGCCAGGAACTGCGCCGCCTGCGCGAACTCAAAGGCATGACGGCCGAGGAAGTGGCGGAACGACTGCTGGTCTCGCAGTCGAAGATCAGCCGCCTGGAGAACGGCCGCCGCTCGATCAGCCAGCGCGATGTGCGCGACCTCTGCGGGGTGTACGAGGTCGAGGACCACCGCATCGTCGACTCGCTCATGCAGATGGCCAAGGACTCGCGCCAGCAGGGCTGGTGGCACGCCTTCGGCGACATCCCGTACAGCGTCTACATCGGCCTGGAGACGGACGCGGAGTCGCTGCGGGTGTACGAGCCCCAGATGGTGCCGGGCCTGCTCCAGACCCGGGCGTACGCCGAGGCGCTGATCAGCGGCGCGCTCCCCGAGGCCCCGCCGACGGACATCGAGAAGCGGGTCAACGTACGCTCCCGGCGCCAGGACCGGGTGAACGCGCCGGAGAATCCGCTG
This sequence comes from Streptomyces sp. WZ.A104, assembly GCF_002382885.1. Classification (GTDB taxonomy): domain Bacteria; phylum Actinomycetota; class Actinomycetes; order Streptomycetales; family Streptomycetaceae; genus Streptomyces. The sequence continues at coordinate 68,018 of NZ_NWVL01000039.1, read as the reverse complement.
CGGCTGTGGGCGGTGATCGACGAGTCGGCCCTGCGCCGTCGGGTCGGTGACAACCAGGTGATGATCGACCAGCTGGAGCACCTCGTCGAGCAGTCGCATCTGCCGCATGTGACCGTGCAGGTGCTGCCGTTCGACATGGGAGCTCACCCGGGGATCAACGGGCAGTACGCGATCCTGGAGTTCCCGGACGCGGCCGACTCCAGCGTGGTGTACATCGAGGGCGTCACGAGCGATCTCTACCTGGAGAAGGCGCACGACGTGCAGCGCTACAGCGTGATGTACGAACACCTGCGGGCCCAGGCTCTGAACGTGGAACAGACGCGGGAGTTCATCAGCAAGATCGCCAAGTCGTACACGAGCTGACCGATCACAAGCTGACCGTTTTCAGGGCTCGGCACCTGCCGTCGGCCCATCGAGTGAGTGGCGGCGGCACGGTACACCGCCGCCAGCTCACTACGGAAGATTCCACCGAAGAAGATCACCCGGTCGAGTGAACGGCCATCTCATGGAACAGGCTTGGCGAGTAGCGTCAATCACGCCAATCGGAATCAGGTTGGTGCGACTCACCCAACTCTCTGAACCGGAGTGAACATGGCAATTCTTCAGGGTGCTACGGACGCGTGGACGAAGTCGTCGTACTCCGGGGGCAACGGCGCGTGCGTCGAGGTCAAGTCCCCCGTCGCTCTGTCCATCGCCGTCCGCGACTCGAAGGCTCCCGAGGGGCCCTCGCTCACCTTCGTCCCCGGTGCGTGGAACGCGTTCGTGCGTGACGTCGCGGCGTACCGGGCCGACGTCTGACCCCGACCGACCAGGCACGACCGGCGGTTGACCGGTCACCACGCACCACCTGACAGGGCCCTCTCGACCGGTCGCCGTCCTGGCCGAGGGGGCTCGGCACGAGCCGAGGGGCTCGCCGCGGAGCGAGCTCCGAGCCGGCTCGGAGCCGGCTCGGACGAGGGGCCTCCCGCATCGCCCCCACCTCTCACCCCTCACCTCCCACCCCTCACCTCAGCCGGTCGACGTACCGGTCGGTCCCCGGCACGGTGGGAACGAACGGCGCGACCAGCTCCACCCGCCCCAGCCCCGTCTCCCCGACCGCCGCGTCCAGACCGGTGAAGTGCTCCTGCCAGCAGCTTCGCGGATCCTCCTGGAGGAACCACAGCAGCGTCAGCCGGGTGTCGACCCCCTCGACCTGCTTCACGTACGTCATCCGGTCGCCGGGCAGCGGGGTCGGCCGGAAGACCGTGACCATGGCCGCGGGTGAGCCCTTCAGCCGCTTCGGAAGATGGCGCGAACGCAGCCACTCCAGCAACTCCGCCCGCCGCTCCGGCCCTTCGGCGTCGACGACCTGGAGCACGAGCCCCGCGTACGGGTGATCCAGCGCGTGGAAGTCCCGGGGCCCAGCGGCACCGTCGCGGTAGACGGTGGCCTCGTGGTCCTGGAAGGCCGTGAAGACATGGGTCCGGTCCCGGTAGACCCGGCCGTCCCGGTTGAGCCGCTTGTTGATGGCGACGGTCCACTTCATGTGGTCGCCGTAGCGCCCCTCTGTCACCCAGTACGTCGACAGATAGCACCCCGTGCCGACGGGCTGGGCGACGGCCGACTTCTCCGGATAGCGCAGGTCCTGGAGGTCCCTGGTGGCCACCCAGCGGCGCCCGGCGAACATCCACGGCATCGCCGTCGCGCCCGCGTAGTAGTGGTCGTCCTCGTACCAGCGGTTGTACGCGTACTCATGGCCCGGGTGCGGTTCGACCATGGTGATCAGGGCGTGCCCTGGGCGCACCCCGTACGGCCCCACCGCGGCCAGCTCGGCATACCTCTCGCTGCGTGTCGCGTCGTCGCCCACCATGTCTCCCTTCCCCTTCCGCCAGATCCCGCGTCCCCCTACTCTGACGGTTCGTCAGATGGACTGCCAGGGCCGGGAGGCGCCGATGTTGCTCACGGGGAAGACGGTCATCGTCTCGGGTGTCGGGCCGGGGCTCGGGCACCGGGTCGCGGAGACCGTCGTACGGGACGGAGGGCGCGCGGTGCTCGGGGCGCGCACGGCGGCGAACCTGGCGAAGAGCGCGGCGGAGATCGACCCCGGGGGCCTGCACACCGCCCACCTCCCCACCGACATCACGGACGAGGCTCAGTGCGAGGCGCTGGCGGCGCTGGCGGTCGAGCGGTTCGGCGGGATCGACGCGGTGGTGCATGTCGCCGCCTGGGACAGCTGCTTCGGGGGACTCCAGGACGCGGACTTCGCCACCTGGCAGTCGGTCATCGACGTGAACCTGCTCGGTACGCTGCGGATGACCCGGGCCTGTCTGCCCGCCCTCAAGGAGCGGGGCGGCTCGGTGGTGGTGATCGGTACGCAGTCCGCGGTGGCCGCCCCCTCCCAGGTGCGGCAGGCGGCGTACGCCGCGTCCAAGGGGGCGCTCACCTCGGCGATGTACTCCCTGGCACGGGAGCTGGGCCCGGACCGCATCCGGGTCAACACGGTGCTGCCGGGCTGGATGTGGGGGCCGCCGGTGCAGGCGTACGTCCGGTTCACGGCGCACACCGAGGGCGTGCCGGAGGCGGAGGTGCGGGCCCGGCTCACCGAGCGGATGGCGCTGCCGGAGCTGGCCACGGACGGGGATGTGGCGGAGGCCGTCGCCTTCCTGGCCTCCGACCGGGCACGGGCGATCACGGGCCAGTCGCTGCTGGTCAACGCGGGCGAACTGATGCGATGACGTTCTGAGTCCGGCTCCTGGGCACCGCTGCCCGCGCGGGTAGCGGGCTCCTGGACTGGATGCCTCGGATCAAGCCGTCGAGGCACCGCTACCCGCGCGGGTAGCGGGCCAGCCAGCCCGGGGCGGCGGCGGACGGGCCGTGCAGGGCCGGCCCCTGGGTCATCTCCATCGCGAAGTCGTCGGCCAGTTCGAGGACGGTGGAGCGCCCCTCCAGCTCCACGAGCCAGGCCGGCGGCAGTGCGGTCTCCCCGTGCAGCGCGCCGAGCAGCGCCCCGCAGGCGGAGGCGGTGGCGCGGGAGGGGCCGCTGTGGTTCACGGCGAGCCGCAGCCCGTGCCGGATGTCCTCGCTGACCAGCGCGCAGTACACGGCGACGGCGAGGACCTCCTCGGCGGCGTCGCTCGCGCCCAGCGCCTCGATCAGGGCCGGGCCCGGAATGCCCTGCCGCACCGAGCCGAGGGCCTTCTGCAACGCCTCGGCGACCGGTTCGTGTCCGGGGCGTTCGACGAGCAGGGCCAGGGCGTTCTGCACGGAACCGTCCAGGGTCTCCCCGCGGGCCAGCCCGTGCACGAGTACGGCGAAGGCTCCGGCGGCCAGTTGGGCTGCGGGGTGGCCGTGGGACTGGGCGGCGCACTCGACGGCCAGCTGGAGCACGAGGCCCGGCTCCCAGCCCACGAGCAGCCCGAAAGGTGCGGACCGGGTGAGCGCGCCCGCGTCCCGGGCGGTGGGGTTCTTGGGCTGGTCCAGAGTCCCCATCACGGTGTCGCCGAAGCCGGTCAGGGCTTCCCGGGCGGGGCCGCGGCGGGCGTAGAGCCACTCCTCGGCGGCCAGCCAGCCGTTGTCCTCGCGGCGCTCGTCGGGCCCCCAGTCGTGCTGGGTGGCGGCCCAGCGCAGGTGGGCCCGGTGCACATCGGTGGGCGGGTGCCAGGCACCGGTGTCGCGGCGGACCTGGGCGCGGATCAGACCGTCGACGGTGAACAGGGTGAGCTGGGTGAGCGCGGTGACGGCCCCGCGTCTGCCGTGCGCGACGACGTAGTCGGTGACCCCCTCGACCCCGTGGGCCGCCCGGATCTCCTCCAGCCCGAGCCCGCTGACCCCGGCCCCGAGCGCGTCCCCGACGGCCCCGCCGAGCAGGGCCCCGCGGACCCGGCTGCGGAAGTCCTGCTGCTCGGCCCGGCCCCAGACAGCCGTGGTCCCTGTGCTCACCCCGCCCCCTCCCGACGCCGCGTGTCCCCGGACACCGCGTACAAGCCTGCACGGGCCCCTGCGGGCGACCGCGCAAGCACTGTAATCGAACGGGAACGGGCGGCAGAGGGGGCGGCCGGAGTACGTACGGGTATGTCGACGCACGTCCCGCAGGTCGCTTTTGGCCGGTGTCCCGCAGGTCGTCTTCTGCCCGTGGGGACGGTGGCCGATCAAAGATCGTCGGGCACGATCCGCAAGTGCGTGTACCGGCCCGCGAGCGGCCGCAGGGCCCGGAAGTCCCGGATGTCCCGGGTCAGCACGGCGTCCGTGTCGTATTCGGCCGCCGGCGCGACATCGACCGCGTCCACCAGATCGAGGTTCGGCGTCGCGTACCGGGCCCGCACGGCGAGTGCGGCGTCCAGGAGTTCCGCGGTCGGAGGCGCGAGGACGAGCCGCATCTCCCTGGCCCGCTCCGTGATCGAGCGAAGAACGTGATCAGCCGCCCGGCGGCCTGCCCGGACCGTCGCGACGTGATGGATCTCGGTGAGCGTCAGAGGGCTCGCGACCCAGCCGTTCCCGCTGCACCCGCGCCCACGCGTAGTCCGGGTCCAGCTCCAGCGCCCGGTCCAGGTCCGCCAGCGCCTCCGGGACCCGCCCCAGGGCCTCCAGCGCCAGGGCCCTGCTGCCGTGCGCCCAGGCGTACTCCGGGTCCAGGGCCAGCGCCCGCCCGTAGCAGCCGACGGCCTCCTCGTACCGTCCCGTCGCCCGGTACACCTCGCCCCGCTCCCCCTCGGTCCCGGCGAGGCCGGGGGTCAGCTCCTCGGTCCGGTCCAGGTCGGCGAGGGCGCCCACCGGGTCGCCCAGCGCGGCACGGACCCGGGCCCGCCGCGCCAGCGCCCACGCGTACTCCGGCCACAGGGCGATCGCCCGGTCGAAGTCGCCCAGCGCCTCCTCGTGGCGGCCGAGGCGGTGGCGGACCAGGCCCCGGCTGCCGAGCGGCAGGGCGTCCGACGGGTCCAGGGCATGAGCCCGGTCCAGGACGGTCAGGGCCTCCTCCAGGCGCCCCATCCGCCGGTACGTCTCACCCCGCTCGCGCACCGCCCAGGCCCAGGCGGGCGCGATCTCCTCGGCCCGGTCCAGGTCGGCGAGCGCGTCCTCGTAGCGGCCGAGCGCCCGCAGCACCACCGCCCGCCCCTGGTAAGCCCGTTCGCAACGCGGGTCCACCGCGACGGCCCGCCCGTGGTCGGACAGGGCGGCGGCGGGCTCCCCGGCCCGGAGGCGGTCCCAGGCCCGCGCCACGAGGGCGGCGGCCCGGTCCTTGTCGGTCAGCTCGGCGCGGGTGAGGAGGAGGCCGAGGGCGGCGGTGGGGCGGGGCCCGTGGTCGGTGACGGCGGCGAGCAGGTCGCGCCCCCAGTCCCGCAGGAGGGCGCTGTCGGCGTCCTCGCCCGCGTCCACGAGGGTCCTGGCCCAGTGGCGGGCGGCCGAGGGCTGCTGGGCACAGACCGCGATCCCGGCGCGCCAGGCCTCGGGCAGGGCGGTGCGTGGACGGGCGCACAGCCGGTGGTACAGCGCCTCCAGGGCTGCCCGGCGCCACGGCTCCTCGGCCCAGAGCCGTTCCGGGTCGGCCCCCTCGGCGGCGGCGTCCCGGCGGGCGGCGAAGGCGTCGGCCAGCCGGTCGTGCGTCTCCTTCCACCGCCGCGGGGAGCCGGTACGCCGGAGCCGCAGCATCGGGGCCCGTACGACCCCGTGGTAGCGGGAGCGGCCCGAGTGCGGGGCGACGACGAACGGCAGCTCGTGCAGCCAGTCGTAGAGCCCGGGCGGGGAGTCCGGGGCGGCGACGGCCACCAGGTCCTCGTCGAACCGCCGGGGCAGGGCGCACGCGAGAGCGGCCGCCCGGCGGACCGGGTCGCTCTCGCCCGCCAGGAAGCGTTCGACGGCGGTGGCGTTCGCCTCGCCCGCCGCGCCGGGGTTCGCGGCGAGCGTCGACACCAGGACCGGCAGCCCTCCGGAGAGCCGCAGCACCTCCCGTACGACGGGCTCCTCCACCACCCCGCGTCCGGTGAGGAGTCGGCGTGACTCCGCCTCCGTGAAGGGCCCGAGCGGCACGTCGGCGACCAGGCGGGCCCGGTCGCCCCAGCGCACGGGGTCCAGGCGGCGCTGTCCGGCCAGGGTCAGCACGAGGTTCGCGGGCAGCTCCCCGTACCGCCCCGCCGTCAGCAGGTCCGCCAGCCACCGGTCCAGCAGGGGCGCGGTGCGCTCGTAGGTGTCCAGGAACAGGGCGATCCACGGCACGGTGTCCGCGACCCGGTCCAGCTCGGCGACGAACACCGGGGTGAGGACCCGTACCGGTTCCGCCAGCAGCCGCGCCTCCTCCTGCTGCCGGGCCCGCCCCCCGAAAACCGCCCGCAGCCCGCCCGCGCCCCGGGCCACGACCGCCGGATCGATGCCCCCGGCGAGCGCGCCCACCACGGGGATCGCCCCGGCCGCGATCAGCCCCGCCTGCGCGGCGGCCAGCGCCCCGGGCGAGGGGTCGCCCCCGTCCGCGGCCAGTCGGCTCGCCGCGTCGTGGAGCGTGCGCCGGTACCTGGCGAGCAGCCGGTCGAGCGCCTTGAGCGGGTGCCCCTGCTCGGCGAACTGCGCGGCGACGGCGGCCAGTACCTCCGGCACGGAGTCGGCCCCCTCGTCCACGGACGCGACCAACGCCCCGAACTCCCCCGCCAACCGCCGCCATTCCCGCACCAGCGAGGTCTTGCCGACCCCCGCATTGCCCCGCACATGAAAGACGAACCGGTGCCGGGGGTCCTCCGGCGGTATCGCGAAGTTCCCCCGATACAGGTTGAGTTCGGCCTCCCGGCCGACGAACGCGGCACGGCGCTGTTCCTCGATGATCTGCTGGAGGGACGGACGACGGGGCGTGGTCGCGGGCATGCCCCCAGTCTGTCAGCGCCCCTCACCCTCCGGCAGTCGCCCTCCCCTGCCGCGGGAGCCCCGTCGCCTGCCCCCGCCCCCGTACGCCGCAGGGCCCGCGCGTCCGTCCTCACCGGGCGGGGGCGCGGGCCCCCGCGTCACCACTCGCCGAGGGCGGCCTCGCACGTCGCCGTCGGCGCCACCACCTGTCAGGCCCAGGGGTCGAAGGGGATTCCGGCGGGCCGGGAGTTGTTGAGGAGGTTGCGGAAGCGGTCGTCCTTGTCGGTGACCTTGATGGTCGCGGCACCGAAGTCGGCGTTCATGAGCCTTTCGCGCAACTCCGTGCTGGGGAAGCCGTTCCAGTCGACGACCGGGGGATAGCGCCAGTTGCCGTAGTGGTTCTCCGGCGGCTCGTCGTTGCCGTTGGCGAGGCGGAAGAAGTGCGTGCTCCAACCGTCCTTGTGGTAGACGACCTTGGGGTGCGAGCCGTCGAAACGCACCTGCGAGCGCGGGTAGGTCTTGACGGTGCTGTGCTGCGTCGTCGAGACGTAATCCACTTGGTTGGAGCCCTGGTTGACCCAGGAGATCACATGCTCGAAGTCGTGCCGGTGCCCGCCGAGCCCGCTGCCGTGGACGGCCTGGTCCTTCTCGAAGTAGCTCGCGTAGACGATGGCGCACCAGCCGTTGTTGCACTTCGAGCGGGCGTACGTCTGAGAGTTGTCCAGGTCCCACTGGTCCCGGCAGCTGCCGTTGACCGCGCCGGTCGTCTTCAGCCCCGTCGCGAGGGTGCCATCGGGACCGATGGCGGGCGTGGCGTAGCAGCCGTCCCCGTCGTAGTCGAAGGCGGGCGAGAAGGACTGCTCGTAACCCCCGGCGTTCTGGGGGAGGTTCTGCGGCGGGCCGGCGTGGGCGGCGGAGGCGGTGCCCAGCACGAGGAGGCCTGCGGCGGCGAGGACGGCGGCGGTGCGGGCAGTGCCGGCAAGAGCCGTGCCGACGCGGGCGGCGAACCCGTTGCGGATGGGAAGTGGAACGCTCGCACCGGCGGGTGCGGCACTGCGGTTCATGGGTGGCTTCGGCGGTATCGATGGAGTTCGCATGTCTTCTGTCTCCTGACTCATCCGGCCCACTCAGCACGTGGCGACGGGGGCGACCCCCGCAAGAGTTGCCCGGGTCATGACAGAGAGAAACGGAAAACCGCCTCCTACCTGCCCGTCGGCACCCGGCCGCCGCCCTCCCGGCAAACGATCAAGAAGCGAAGATAACGTGAGGGAACAGGCGGCCCCATCGCGGAAGAAGAGATCGACGTACGGCGTCACGGAGGACCTATGGCTTGGGACGAGTGGGAGCAGGCGAAGGCGAGGGCGCAGCAGGACGCGGCCATGCGGTTGAACGAGGTCGCCCCCGCACGCGGTGGCGGCGACGGAGACCTGGTTGTCCACGACAACGTCCTCGGCGCGCTGGGGAACGCGGCCTACGACCTGCGGCAGCACTTCTCCTCCGCGTCCGACCACGCGCGGCAGAACACCTTCGACGCGTCCATCCAGCTGTTCAACGACGGGTTCGACATGGGTTCCGCCCTCACCGAACTCCATGACGCCTGGAACACGAAGGCGGGAACGCTCAAGGAGGCGTGCGCGCACATCTCCAACCATCTCGACTACACCCGCGCCGAGCACGCGAAGGACGCGGTCAAGATCGCGACGGACCTGCACACGATCGGCGGGGACGAGCTGTCCGTGTCGCGCATCAACGACTACTACAAGTAATCGGCACGTCGGGCAACGGGGGCACACATCATGGTCACCTTCCAAGAGCTCAACGACCTGCGGCTGGGAAAGCTCCAGGCGGCGGTCGCGGACTGGCAGGCGATGGTCGACAAGCTGGTCAAGGTCGCCGACGGCGGCAATGGCGAGGTCAGCGCGGCGGACCTGGGCAGCAAGGCCAAGGCGGCCGACTGGAAGGGGCAGAACGCGACCGTGACCAAGGACTTCGTCACGGTCACAGCGCGGGAGTTCGATGACGTCGTCACCGTCGCTCGGAGCGTGCACACGATCCTGAGCGGCGCGTACAGCAAACTGACGAAGCACAAGAGCGACTTGGCCGACGCGGTGGGCCGCGCGGCCAAGAAGAACATCTACGTGAACGACAAGGGCATGGTCATCGGCGCCGTCCCCTCACCGCAGGCGGCCGGTAACGCGAAGATCGAACCGCCGACCCAGGCGGAGATCGACGCGGTGGCCAAGGAGATCAGCACCATCCTGACCGCGGCCGGCGAGACCGACAGCACGGCCGCCACGGCGCTGCGTTTCCACGCGAAGGACAAGCACGGGTTCGAGTCGAACGGGTTCAACAGCTTCGACTCGGCGCAGAAGAGCATCCAGGACTCCGACGAACTCATCGCCCTGGGTAAGAAGGATCCCAGCCAGATCACCAACGAGCAGCTGGCCCGCTTCAACGCCCTGATGAAAGCCCACCCCAACGACCCCGTCTTCGCCGAGCGCGTGGCCCTCGGCCTCGGCCCGGAGAGGACACTGGAGTTCTTCGCCGGAGCGGTGGACCTGGGCAGCTGGGAAAACCGGGACGGCGGCGGCACGGGCACGCAGGACGCGCGCGAGGAGCGCATGCGGCTGCTCGGCACGCTGGAGAAGCAGCTGGGTACCACGCTGGCCACCGCCTCCCACTCCAACAGCGAGGGCATGGAGTCCTGGAAGGACCGGGTGGTCGCGCTCGGCGGAGAGAACGTCGGCAGCGGCCAGGGCGGAAGCCAGACCCGCGTCCACGGCTTCCAGGCCATGAGCAACCTCATGCGCCACGGGAAGTACGAGGGCGAGTTCCTCAACGACTACGGCAACGCGCTCGTCAAGTACGAGAAGGAGAACACCGGGGACGTCAAGGACCCGGGCCCCGGCGGCAAGCGCCGGGAGGACGCGCTGCCCTGGGACAAGCTTCCGTCGTACGCGAAGATCGACCAGCTCCACTACGGGGAGAACAACGACGCGGGTACGGACCCGATGACCGGGTTCATGAAGGCGCTGGCCCACAACCCCGACGCGGCTAGGGACTTCTTCAGCTCGACCGACCCCGAGGACAACGCCCAGTACGTCCTCAAGGACCGCGAGCCCTTCAACGACGTGGTGCCGGACTCCATGGGGTATGGGGAGTCGGCAAGCGACTACAAGGGCCCGAAGGCAATCTACGAAGCGACCGGTGACGCCCTCGTCGCGGCGGCGACCGGAGTCGACCCGGACGACCGCTCCGCTCGGCCGGTCGAGCACACCGGAGAGCACCGGCAGGTGCTCGACAGCTCCCTGAAGTACCTCGCGGAGCGGGGTGACGACTTCCCCTCCGAGCTGCGGGACGACATGGCGATCGTTCTGACGAACCACGGCGACACTGTTCACCACTCCGCCAGTGCGCTGGCTGACGACCCCGAGGACCCGAAGCTGCTGGACCGGGACCAGCTGCTGGAGGTCTCCAAGCAGATCTCCCGCGACCAGAACGCCTACGGCATGCTCAACGAGGGCTTGAACCGGGAGATCGTCAGGGACATCCACGAGGACAACCCGAAGGATCCCAAAGAGACCCTGCAGCGGGCAGGCGCCACCGTTGGGTTCCTGGAACAGGCCCGCTACCAGGCTCTGGTGACCGACAAGGACGATCCCTCGTGGGACGCCAAGTGGATATACCACGGGTTCGGCAGCATCGCGAACTTCGTTCCGGGAGTGGGCGACATCGCTCAGCGCGGTATCGACGCGGCCGCCTACCAGTGGCAGACGCAGGAGCAGGAGCGGATCGACGCCCTCCAGGTCCAGGACAACCGAGAGGTCTTCAAGGGGAGGGAGCAGCAGTTGCAGGCGCTGGCCGACGAGTGGGGAAAAGCAAACCCTGGCCATTCCAACTCCCGTTACACCATAACCAGAGAGATCGGCAGCGCTGCATACGACGGCAACGACCGCGCCGGCGGGCTGGCGGGCGAAGGGGGATGAAGTCGATGAGAAGGATCGTCTCGCGACCGGCGTGCCACGCCGCACTGCTCACCGCGCTACTCGTCGGGGCCGTGGGCTGCGGCGAACCTGACGCGTTCAAGGTGTCCGAAGCCTGCGGCACGAAGGTCGACCCCGACCTGATCGGCCAACTGCTCCCCAGCGGCAAAGAGCTGAAGACCAAGGACACCTTCTCCGAACCCAAGCAACCCCGTTGCGAGTTCGAGATCGACGGGCAGGAAGTGGTGGGCCTGCGAGGTGACGTCGTCGAGCCGTTCATCAAGCCGTTGGAAGTCAACGAACGGACCATGCGACGTTTGGGGAACCCGAAACCCGCCGACGTCGGCGACGGTGCCACCATCGCGGACCACGCGGCGATGGCGGTCCAGGCGTGTACGTACAAGGGAGAGAAGAGTCAGTACGTGCTGGTCATCGACGGCGTGGAGAACCCGAAGGACACTGCGGAACGCCGTCGCATCCTGGAAGAGTTCCTGCGCTCCCAACTGCCCGTCGCCATGCAGGCAGAAGGCTGCCGCCCGTAACGGCCCCGGGGGCCCTGGGAGGAGGGGGCACACCCCCGCGATACAGCGCGGGCGCGGCGGATCACTCCTGCGGGGCGGCGGTTTCCGGTCTGCGAGCCAGGAAGCCGGCGACCGGCCGCTTCGCGCCTTCCTCGGGTGGTTGCAGCGTCCGCCCCGTAACCACGAACCCCGCTCCCTCCAGCAGTTCCGCGACCCGGTCCGCGGGCATCCGGTAGCTGTCGAAGGAGGCGGGAGGGCCGCCGTAGCCGTGCGTGAGACGGTGGTGCCCCTCGTCGTCGACCCGGGTGACCAGCAACAGGTGCCCGCCCGAGGCCCGCCGACCGTACGAGCTCGGCGAACGCGCCCAGCACGGCGCGCGACAGCGGGTCCAGCTCGGCGGGATCCTTGACGGAGCGGGCGTAGTCGGCGGCGACGGCATCGTACGACTGCCGGATTCTGTCCAGGTACGGGGGCGTGGGTTCCATCACGCCCCAACGTTATGCCGAGCAATGCCGCACCGACCGCGGGCGAGCGCGGTCATCGGTGTGGCTGAATCGCGTGAGCCGCATCCGACAGGTTCACATGGCAAGCAGGTTGCTACCGTGCAGGGTAAAGGGGCTCGTGGTCGACCGCTTACGGGGACGGTTCAGTTCATGGCATGGGACGAGTGGGAGAAGCTCAAGAACGAAGCGGCGCAGCGAGTCTCGGCCCCCACGCAGCTCAACGGGGCGCCGCCCGGCGGAGGTGGCACAGCGGCCGACGGTGACCTGGTCGTCCACGACGACCAGCTGGGCAAAATGGGCAACACCGCATACGAATTGCGTCAGAAGTTCGGCGTCGACAGCGACCACGCCCGCCCCAGCACGTTCACCGCGTCGATCGAGGCGCTGCTGGCCGCAGGCACCGGCCTGAACCCCGACGTACCCGCCGTGGTCACCGGTTACGACCACACGCCCGAGCAGCGCGAAGTCCTGGACAAGTCCCTGGACCTGCTGGCCGACAAGAAGAACGACTTCCCGCCCGAACTCCGGGACGACATGGCCGCCCTACTCGCCAACTACGGCGACAATGTGCACCAGTCGGCCAGCTCGCTGGATTCGGGAAGGAGCCCGCTCGATTACAAGGACCTCCTTGAGGTGTCCAAGCAGGTGTCCAGGGACCAGGACGCCTACGGCATGCTCATGGAAGGGGTGAATCAGGCGATCATCGCCGATATGCATGCTCCGCATGAGGGAGACCCGAAGCGAGAACTTCCAGAGTCGGCAGGCTTACCTCGCCGCCCTCGGCGAGGAGTGGAGCCGCATCAATCCGGACCACGAGCTGTCGGCCAAGGGTGACGAGTACTTGCGCCAGATGGACATCTCTCTCGCTGCCCTCAACGGAAACAAGAGCGCGAACGGCACGGTGGGATCGTCATGACCGGGAGGCTGCGTACCACAACCGCTCACTTCTCCCTCGCTGCCCTTCTCCTGGCAGGCATCGCGGCGTGCGGCGGTCCGCAGGAGTACACCGTCCCGGCCAAGGCCTGTGGCCGGGACATGGAAAGGGACCGGCTCGCGGAGCTCTTGCCCAGCGGCGACGAGCTGCGGGACAAGCCGTCGGCGTCGGACGAACCGTTCTCGTGCGAGATCTACGTCGACGACGACATGGAGGTCGTCTTCACCGAGCGTTCCGGTCAACGGAAGTTCGATGTGCTGGAGTACGCGAAGAACGGGAAGCTCGGGAGTTTTGATCAGCTCAGGGCCTCGGACGCCAGCGACAATGCCGTGGTGTCCCGGACCCGGTCCGTGGTGATGGCTCCTTGCCCGAAGTCCGGAAAGAACTACGTCCTCGACCTCGATCTCCCGAATACCGAGAACGACCACAGCGACGACCTCGAACGGTTCGTCAGGTCATACCTGCCGACCGGTCTCGCCGCCATGGGCTGCTGAACGGATACGGGTGAGCGGATACGGGTGAGCGGATACGGGGCCGGGAACAACCCCGCCTCCCTCTCCCCCGCCGTCAGCTCGGCACCACCGGCAGTAGCTCCGGCAGCTGGCCGTCCGAGGCCGTCGCCGCCGCCACCCGTTCCGCCGGGACCTCCCCGTACAGGGTCGTGCGCGGGCGGGCCGGGCGGCCCGCCAGTTCGGCGATGGCGGTGAGGTCCTCGATGGAGCGGTACGAGCCGTAACTCGACCCGGCCATACGGGAGATCGTCTCCTCCATCAGCGTGCCGCCCAGGTCGTTCGCGCCCGAGCGGAGCATTTCCGCCGCGCCCTCCGCGCCGAGCTTCACCCAGCTCGTCTGGATGTTGGTGATGTGGGGGTGGAGGAGGAGCCGGGCCATCGCGGTGACCGCGCGATTGTCGCGGTCGGTCGGGCCGGGGCGGGCGATGCCCGCCAGGTAGACAGGGGCGTTGGTATGGATGAAGGGGAGGGTGACGAACTCCGTCAACCCGCCTGTCTCCTGCTGGAGTCGGGACAGCGTACGGAAGTGGCCCAGCCAGTGGCGAGGCTGGTCGACATGGCCGTACATCATCGTCGAGGACGAGCGCAGACCCACCTCGTGAGCGGTCCTGATGACCTCCAGCCAGGTGGCCGTGGGCAGTTTGCCCTTGGTGAGGACCCAGCGGACCTCGTCGTCCAGGATCTCCGCCGCCGTACCGGGGATCGAGTCGAGCCCGGCCTCCTTGGCGGCCGTCAGCCAGTCGCGGATCGACAGGCCGGTGCGGGTCGCCCCGTTGACGACCTCCATGGGGGAGAACGCGTGCACGTGCATGCCGGGGGTCCGCTCCTTCACCGCTCGCGCGATGTCGAAGTAAGCCGTCCCGGGCAGGTCCGGGTGGATGCCGCCCTGCATGCAGACCTCGACCGCGCCCACGTCCCACGCCTGCGCAGCCCGGTCCGCGACCTGGTCGAGCGAGAGCGTGTACGCGTCGGCGTCCGTACGGCGCTGGGCGAAGGCGCAGAAGCGGCAGCCGGTGTAGCAGACGTTGGTGAAGTTGATGTTCCGCGTGACGATGTACGTGACGTCCTCGCCGACCACGTCCCGGCGCAGCGCGTCCGCGATCCGGCACAGCTCGTCCAGCGCCGGGCCGTCCGCGTGGAGGAGGGCGAGGGCCTGGTCGTCGGTGAGTTTCGTCGGGTCGTCGGCGGCCTGGCTCAGCGCCTGGCGTACGTCGGCGTCGATGCGGGACGGGACCATGCCGGGGGCCGCCGCCTCGCGGAGCGCCTCCCAGTCCCCGTAGACCTCGTCGAAGTCGTCGCGGCGGTCGCCGGTGCGGCCCTCGGTGTCGATGGTGGCGTGCAGGTCGGTGCGGCCGGTGGAGGTGAAGCCCTCGTCCGGTTCCTGCCAGGGCAGGCCGGCGGGGATCGCGTCCTCGCGGGCGAGGCCCGTCTCCGGGTCGGCCAGGGCGCGGACGTGCGGGAGGAGGCGGGGGTCGAGCCAGGGCTCCCCGCGCTGGATGAACTCGGGGTAGATGGTGAGGCGTTCGCGGAGCGTGAAGCCCGACTCGGCTGTCCGGTCCGCCAGTTCCTCGATGTGGGGCCAGGGGCGCTCGGGGTTCACGTGGTCGGGCGTGAGGGGTGAGACCCCGCCCCAGTCGTCGATGCCCGCGCCGATGAGCAGCGCGTACTCCGCGTCCACCAGGTTCGGCGGGGCCTGGATGCGGGCGGACGGGCCGAGGATGTGCCGGGCTACCGCGATGGCCGCGGCCAGCTCCTCCAGCTCCGCGTCGGGCATCTTGCGCATCGCCGTGTCCGGCTTGGCGCGGAAGTTCTGCACGATGACTTCCTGGATGCCGTGGTAGGCGCGGGCCGTCCTGCGCAGCTCGAAGAGGGAGTCGGCGCGCTCCTCGTAAGACTCGCCGATCCCGATCAGGATGCCGGTCGTGAAGGGGACGTTGGAGCGGCCCGCGTCCTCCAGCACGCGCAGCCGTACGGCCGGTTCCTTGTCCGGGGAACCGTGGTGCGGGCCGCCCGGCTCGGACCACAGGCGGGTCGCCGTGGTCTCCAGCATCATCCCCATGGAGGGGGCGACCGGCTTGAGGCGCTGGAGGTCGGTCCAGGTCATCACGCCCGGGTTGAGGTGGGGCAGCAGGCCCGTCTCCTCCAGGACCCGGATCGCCATGGCACGTACGTACGCGAGGGTGTCGTCGTACCCCTCCGCCTCCAGCCACTCCCGCGCCTCCGGCCAGCGGTCCTCCGGGCGGTCCCCGAGCGTGAACAGGGCTTCCTTGCAACCCATCGCCGCGCCCTCGCGGGCGATCTTCAGCACCTCGTCGGGCGAGAGGAACATCCCGTGGCCCGCCCGGCGGAGCTTGCCCGGGACGGTGACGAAGGTGCAGTAGTGGCACCGGTCACGGCAGAGACGGGTGAGCGGGATGAAGACCTTGCGCGAGTACGTGATCACGCCCGGCCGGCCCGCGGCTTCCAGGCCCGCGTTCCGTACCCGGGCGGCGGACGCCGCGAGGTCCGTCAGATCGTCGCCGCGCGCCTGGAGCAGCACGGCGGCCTCGGTCACGTCGAGGGCGACACCGTCGCGGGCTCGTCTGAGCGCGCGCCGCATGGCGTTGGAGGTCGGGCGTCCGCTCTGAGCATCGGTCATGAACCGAGCATACGAGCGAGGTGCACGCGCCGGACCAGGGCCTCGGCCCGGGATTCGCCGCCCGCGACATGACCGTGGTCACTCGTGCGGGCCGACTCACCCGGATGAGAGCCCGCCGACGGTGTCCTCACGCCTAATGTCGGAACGGTGATGGAAACGATCGTCCTCGACATCGGCGAAACCCTCGTACGCGACGACCGGCACTGGGCGTCCTGGGCCAACTGGCTCGGCGTACCGCCGCACACGCTCAGTGCGCTGGTGGGCGCGGCCGTCGCCCAGGGCCGCGACGCCACGGACGCGCTGCTCGTCCTGCGGCCCGGCATGGACGTCGACGAGGCCTGCTCCGCCCGCGTGGCCGCCGGACGCGGTGAGCACCTCGACGAGTCGGACCTCTATCAGGACGTGCGGCCCGCACTGGGCGAACTGCGGGCCGCGGGCGTCCGCGTGGTGGTGGCGGGGAACGGCACGGCCCGCGCCGGAGAGCTGCTGCGGGCGCTGGACCTGCCCGCCGACCTGGTGGTCACCTCGGCCGAGTGGGGCGTGCGGAAGCCGGACCCGGCGTTCTTCGGGCGGGTGACGGAGTTGGCGGGTGCGGCCCCGGAGGCGACGCTGTACGTGGGCGACCACCCGGCCGAGGACCTGTTTCCCGCCGCCGCGGCGGGCCTGCGAACGGCCCATCTGCGGCGCGGGCCGTACGGGCACTGGTGGGCGGACCACCCGGACGTGGTGGAGACGGCGGACTTCCGCATCGGCGCGCTGACGGAGCTGGTGGGGCTGACGGACTCGGTCGGGCCGAAGGCGCCGCCCGACGCGGTGTCGGACGAGAAGCCGAAGGTGGTGCGGCGGGGGGCGCTGCGGTCGGTCCGGTAGGGACCGGCCGGCCCCCCGAGCCCGGCGTGATCCGAACGAAGGCCCTGGCGTAGCTGTCGTCGTCCGCCCGCCAGGGATGACGGGGCAGCCCTCAGTCCCCCAGCACCGCCTGCATCACGCTCTTCGCGATCGGGGCGCCGAGGCGGCCACCGGAGATGTCGGAGCGGGAGATGTCCATGTCCGTCGGGTCGATGAACACCGCGACCGCGACCGAGCGGCCGTCGTCCTTCTTGCCGTAGCTGACGAACCAGCCGTACGGGACCTTGTCGCGGACGTTCACACCGCGCTGGGCGGTGCCCGTCTTGCCGCCGACCGTCACACCGTCGATCAGGGCGCGCTGGGCGCTGCCCTCCTTCGCCGTGTGCTCCATCATTTCCTGGACCTTCTTCGCCGTCTCCGCCGAGACGGCCTGGCTCATCTCCTTCGGCTCGTTCTTCTCCAGCGTGGAGAGGTCCGGGCCGCGCAGCTCCTCCACGATGTAGGGCTGCATCAGCTTGCCGTCGTTGGCGAGGGCCGCCGTCACCATCGCCATCTGCATCGGGGTGCTCGTCAGGCTGCCCTGGCCCATGCCGGTGAGCGCCGTACCGGGCTTGTCGAGCTTCTCGGGGTAGAGGCTCTTCGTGGCGAGCATGTCGCCGAACTCGTCCGAGTAGACGTCCTCGTTGAACCCGAACTTCTCCGCGGTCTCGCGCATCCGGTCCTCGCCCAGCTCGGCGGCCGCGTCGAGGAAGACGTTGTTGCAGGAGTACTGCATGGCGGTCTTCATGGACGCCTTGTCGCAGACCGCGTCCCCCGCCTCGCTGCCGATCCTGTTCGTGGAGAGCGGCAGCGGATACGGCGACACCGCGTCCGTCCGGGCGTCCACGTCCGTGACCACGCCGTGCTCCAGCGCGGCCGCCGCGGTGAGGATCTTGAAGGTGGAGCCGGGCGGGAAGGTCTCGCGCAGCGGGCGGTTGGCCAGCGGCTTGCTCTTGTCGTCGAGGAGCGCCTTGAAGCGGTCGCTCTCCTTGAACGAGATCCCGGCGAACACCCCGGGGTCGTAGGAGGGCGTGGAGACCAGGGACAGGACCTTGCCCGTACGCGGGTCCAGGGCGACGACCGCGCCCCGGGCTCCCAGGTCCGTCAGCCCCTTGTAGGCGGCCTTCTGCGCCTTCGCGTCGATCGTGGTGATCACGTCGCCGCCGCGCCGGGGCTGCCCCATCAGGACGTCCTTGGCGTGCCGGAAGGCGAAGCGGTCGTCCTGGCCGCTGAGGATGCTGTCGTACGTCCGCTCCAGCAGCGAGGTGCCCTGGGCCTGGGAGGCGTAGCCGGTGACGGGCGCGTACATCGGCCCGTCCTTGAAGGTCCGCCGGAACTGGTAGTCCGTGCTCCCGGTCTCCTTCGAGCCGGTGATCGCCTTGCCGCCGACGATGATGTCGCCGCGCGGGGAGGCGAACCGCTCGAACCGCACCCGGGCGTTCCTCTCGTGCTGGGCCAGCTCCTCGCGGTCCACGTGCTGGAGCCAGTTCGCCCGCAGCAGCAGGGCCAGCACCAGCAGCCCGCAGAAGATGGCTATGTGCCGCAACGGCCTGTTCATTCCACTCCCCACTCGGGCGGGCACCAGGTCCAGCGCGGGACGCGCACTGACGCGCTCGTACGCGTCCGCGGACCGGGCCCGCGTTCGCGATCCCCGGAGAGTAAGGATGCCCTGCGGCCGTGCCCGGTTGCACCCGCCCCCCGCGGGCCTACAGGTACGCGGCGTAGGCGTCCAGCGCCCGCAGCACCTCCGGCTCGTCGGCCGGGGGCAGCTGGAGCACGACCTCCTCGATGCCCAGATCCGCGTAGTGGGCGAGCTTCCCCGGGCTCGGCAGGACCGCGTGCGGCACCACCTGGAGGCCCTTCGGGTCGCGCCCGGCCTCCTCCCAGACCGCCCGCAGCTTCGGGAGGGACTCGGTGAGGCCCCGGCCGCCGATGGGCAGCCAGCCGTCCGCGTACTCCGCGATGTGCGCGAACAGCTTCGGGCCCGCTCCGCCGCCGATCAGGGTGCGCGGGCCGTTGACCGGGCCGCGCGGCCGCTGGACCGGCTTGGGGTGCGCCTCGCTCGCCTGTACGGACCCGAACTCGCCGTCGTACGCCGTTGGCTCGTCCGCCCACAGGGCCCGCATCAGCGCCATCCGGTCCCGGCCCAGGTCCCGGCGGGTCGACCACCGCACCCCGTGGTCGACGGCCTCCTCCACGTTCCAGCCGTAGCCGATGCCGAGGGTGAACCGGCCGCCGGAGAGGTGGTCCAGGGTGGCCGCCTGCTTGGCCAGGCCGATCGGGTCGTGCTGGGCGATCAGCGTGATGCTGGTGCCCAGCGCGAGGCGTTCGGTGACCGCGGCGGCCTGGCCGAGGGCGACGAAGGGGTCCAGGGTGCGGCCGTACTCGCGGGGCAGATCACCGCCCGCCGGATACGGCGTGCTCCGGCTCACCGGGATGTGGGTGTGCTCGGGCAGGTACAGCCCGGCGAACCCCCGCTGCTCCAGCTCGCGGGCGAGTCTGACCGGTGTCACCGTCTCGTCGGTGAGGAAGATCGTCGTGGAGATCCGCATCGGGAACACCTCCGTCGTCTGCACGGGGGCCAAGATATGCCGTAGGCCCGAGAATTCCGAGACCATGTCAGCCCTGGCCATAGCCTGGGAGCGGGCAGGACTGCGGGAGAGGACGTGGGATGGGAATGGGACTGGGGTTCTTCCTGCTGCCCGCAGGCGGTGCGCTGAGCCTGACCGGTGTGTTCCTGGGCAGCAGCACGCTGATCGGGCTGAGCTGGATCATGTGGGCGGCCGGGATCCTGCTGCTGATCGCCCAGCGCTACCGCCGCCCGCCGGACCCCCGGCAACTGGCCGTCGCCGCTGCCGCCGGGGACGCCCGTGCCGTTCGGGGGCTGCGCACGCTCGCCCTGGACGCGCGGAGCCAGGGGCGGCCGGACGCCGCCGAGCGGATGCTGCGGCAGGCGGTGAAGGCCGGGGACGTGGAGTCGATGTGGGAGCTGGGCCGGCTGGTCCAGGACCGCGAGGGTCTGGCGGCGGCGGAACCTTGGTTCCGGATGGCCGCCGGGCGCGGTCACGTCGTCGCCCGGCGGCTTTTCCGGGCGGGCGGCGAGCTGAACCGGGACGGGACGAGCCCTCTGTAGCCGCGCGTGCGGCTACAGAGGGCTCGCCTTCTTCCGTTCAGGAGATCAGAACTTGCCGTAGCGGCCCGTCAGGTCCGCCTCCTGGCACAGGACCGATCCGATCAGGCAAGGCAGGCCGACGTACTTGCGGGTGTAGACGTTGGTGACCTTGCCGCCGTTGTAGATGTAGATGTGGTGGTTGGGCATCAGGCGGTGCTTGCCCGAGCGGATGGTCCAGTTGCCGCTCTTGGTCATGTTGATGGTGGCCGCGCCGCTGATGGCCCCCTTGACCCCGCCCAGCCCCTTGCAGAACGGGTTCGCGGCGTGCATGACGAACCGGATGTCCACGGAGTTCTTGCCCGACCCCAGCTTCTTGGCGGTCATGTGCTTGTCCGTGGCCGTCTTCGTGGCGACCTTCTTGCCGGTCGACTTCTTGTAGACGTGGGTAGGCTTGACCGACTTGTTGCCCACCACCTTCTTGTTGCTCCAGGTGACGGTGGCGTGCAGGGCCGCGCGGTACTTGTCCGACTTCCAGTCGAACTTGGAGCGGCCGTCACCGCCGTACTGGAAGCCCTTCTTGTAGTCGCAGCCGGCCGCGGGAGCGTCCACCTTCTTGAACGGCAGGAACGCGACCCAGCTCAGCGTGGTGGTCTTCGCCGCGGCCGCCGCCTCGGCCTGCCGGACCGCCTGACCGCGCAGCCCGGCGAGGGAGCCGGTGGCCGGGACGGAGACGTTCATGCCCCAGGTCCTGGCGCCGGAGTGACCGCCCTCGGGGAGGAGCGGAATGACCTGGTAGTCGTACTGGGCGCCCGGCTTGACGGCGGTGTCCCGGAAGGACTGCACGCCCGCGCCCGGCCGGGCGATCTCCTTGCCGTCGCGGGTGACGACGTACTGGGCGTTCTCGGCGTAAGCCTTCCAGGACAGCTCCACGAAGCCCTGGCCGGCCGCGGCGGTTATGCCTTCGTCCGCCGACGAGGTGTCGACGACGGCGGTCTCGCCGGAGGCGGCCCGCGCGACGCCGAGGCCCTGCGCGTCGAGCGCCTTGCCCTGGGCGCTGTCCGCGGCGAAGCCGGTGACGTCCTTCAGTCCGCCGTACGACGTGGCGGACAGCTGCGACACGGCGAACGCCGGACCGGACCCGTCGGAGGAGACCGCGGAGGCGGAGGCCGGTCCGGAGGCGGAGCCCGAGGCGAGAGCGGTCGCCTGGAAGCCGCCCGCGACGAGCGCGAGCGGGGTCACTGACAGCGCGGTCACCTTGGCGAAACGCGAGAACTGCATGTGTTTCCCTTCATCCCCGTCGACACCACGGCCGAGGCCATGGCATCGGGCGCCCTGGTGTCAGGCACCTGCCATCGACCTTAGGAAGGGGGACAGAAGGGTTCAATTGCCCCTTGAGGCATTGCCCTTAGGGGCAATGCCTCAAGGGGCAATGGCTCAGAGGCCGCCGGTGTAGGCGAAGAGGAAGAAGAGCGGGAGGAGCACACCGACGGCACCGGCGGCGAGGCCGATGTAGCACTGGGTCCGGTTGACCGGGACCCTGCTGACCAGACCGAGGACGCCGAAGGTGACCGCGAGGGCGCCGGCCAGGAGCGCGAAGACGGCGAGGAAGAAGGAGAGGACCACCGCGACGACGCCCAGGCCGAGCGAGACGGGCGCGTAGAGGGTGGCAGGGCTTTCGGTGGTTCCGGTGGCCATGGCGCTTCCCTTGTCGTGAGGTGTCTGCATCGTCCTGTGTACGCGGGCGGAAAGCCTCCCGCTCCTCCCCATCATGGCATTCGCCGACGGCCCGGCCCGAACGGCCCCTGAGCGCCGCACGGCAGGGCCACGGCCCTCAGGCCAGGCCCAGCGCCGCCCGGCTCAGGAACGCCAGCCGGGCCGTCTTCTCCGGCTTCTGGATCTCCGGGCCCAGCTCGAAGCCGACCCGGACCATCCGGGCGAGCGCCTTCTCGTTGCGGGCGTCCGGCTCGACGACGACCCGCAGGTGGGCCGGGTCGCTGAAGACGTAACCGATGAACGCGGTGAGCAGGGCGTCGGTGTACCCCTTCACCGCGCCCTCGCCCTCGGCGGGCGCGATCAGCAGGTGGATACCGAAGTCCCCGGGCTGGACGTCGTAGCACTCGCCCACCGGGTCGGCGTCCGGCTCGTACGTCTGGAAGAGCGCGGCCGGGACGCCGTCGCGCAGCGCCAGGTAGGCGTGGTGGGTGGGGAGTGAGTCGACGAACTCGTAGATCTCCTGGACCTGTTCACGGGTGTGGTCGGCCATGCCCCAGAACCGGGCGCGCTCCTCGGTGACCCAGCCGTGCAGCAGGCCGGCGTCGGCCGCCGGGTCGACCGGGACCAGGCGGACGGTGCCGAAGCCCTCGACCTTCTGCTCGTGCACGGCCGGGCGGAGGGCGGGCGCGGTGGGTTCGGTGACGGTCATGGGGGCCTTGTCCTCGTCGTTCTCGGCGCCCTCGGGGCGGGGCGTCGCGGGGTGTGTCGTGCGGTGCAGCAGGTTCCAGTCGGTGACGACCGGGGCGAGGTCGCCCCGCGCCCACAGGGGTGTCTGGTCGCGGTGGTGCGCGGACCCGGGGACGCCGGACGCACCGAAGGGCACCACCCACCTGCTGTCCTCGCGGCGGGCCAGGTCCCAGACGTAACGGGCGGCCGGGCCCCGGGCGAACAGGTCGGTGACGCCGGGCACGCTGGAGGTGGACAGCACGCAGTCGTGGTCGCCCGCGAGCCCCGGCCGGGCGGCCTCGTCGGGGACCGCGTCCGGGAGCGCCTGCCAGGGGGACAGCCGGTGCAGCTCGCCCCACGGGCCGGGCGGGGTCTCCTCGGCCGCCGCCGCGACCGCCTCGGCCGAGGCCGCGACCACCGCCAGCCGGTCCTCGTACGGCAGGAACCCCACGGTCAGCAGGGTCTCCAGGGCGTAGCCGATCCGGGGGACGGTGGCGAGCCAGGGGCGGAAGAGCGGCGGGTAGGCGGTCGAGCGCCACGGATCGTCCGCGGCCGTGAGGGCCTTCAGGGCTGGGTGGGCGGCCAGGCGGTGGACGACGTCCGTGCGCAGCCGCGCGTAGAGGGTCGCTTCGGTGCTGTCCGCGTCCATGTGGCGGTCCCAGCGCAGCAGCCGGTCCCGGAGGCGTTCGGCGGCGGGGCCCAGGGCCGGGGCCCCGGCGAGCAGGGACAGCAGCGGGCGGGCCGAGGCGAGGCGGGTGTCGGTGTGGACGGCGGCCATGTCGGCGGGCGAGCGGTCCGTGTCCGCGTCGAGCAGCTCCCGTATCCGGCGGGCCCGGTGCGGGGGCGCGAACTCCACGCCCAGCGGGGCGGCGAGGCCACGTTCGTTGGCCATCACGGCGATCCCGGTGGCGGGGTCGACCTCGGTGCGGGGCAGGGGGACGGTCTCGCCCCCGCGCCAGGCGTACGCCGGGTCCTCGGCCGGAACGACCCGCAGCCGGTTGGCGTACGGGCGCGCCGGGACGTGTCCGGCGGTCCGGTGCAGGGTGTCCCCGGCGGTGTCGGCGGCCAGGACCACGTTGACCGGCTCGACCCAGCGGTCGAGGGCGGCGTCGAGGTCGGCGACCGTACGGGCCCGGAGCAGCGCGGGCAGCACGTCGAAGCCGAGGTCGCCGGTGACGCGGGGCGGGTGGCGGAGGCTGATGACGGGCGCGTCGGGGCTCGGAGCGTCGTGCACGTCCCCGATGATCACCGGCCCCCGGTCCGTCTCCACGATCTCGACCGTCTCCGGCTCTCCCCCGGCGACCTCCACGGTCTCGGTGTGGGCGTGGACCCGGTACCAGCCGTCCGGGCCCAGTGCCTCGACCCCACCGTCCGGGGTGCGGCGCAACCGCTCCCGGTACAGGTCCTGGTAGTCCGCCATGGCGTTGGTGATCGCCCAGGCGACGCCCCCCGTGTGTCCGAAGTGGGCGATGCCGGGGATGCCCGGGACCGCGAGGCCGACGACGTCGAACTCGGGGCAGGCGAGCCGGATCTGCTGGTAGACGCCGGGGGCCTCGATGAAGCGGTGCGGGTCGCCCGCGATGAGGGGGGCGCCGGTGGTGGTGCGGTCGCCGGTGAGGAGCCAGCCGTTGCTGCCCGCGGTGCCGGGGCCGTCGGTGGCGAAGAGGGTCATGTGGTCCTCGCCGAGTCGGCGGGCGACCTCTTCGCGCCAGAGTTTGGTGGGGAACCCCGCGAACAGGATGTGCGTGGAGAGCCAGACGCCGAGCGGGGTCCAGGGCTCCCAGCGGCCGGGGACGAGCGAGGCCGCGGCGAACTCGGGGGCCAGGGCGGCCCCTTCGGCGAGGCCCTCGTTGACTCCGTCGACGTACGCGCCCACCCAGGCGGCGGTCTCGGGCGCGAGCCCCTCGTAGCAGCGGCGGGCGGTGTCGGCGAGCCGGGCCCGCCGGACGAACCGGTCCCAGTCGACGGCCTCCGCACCGAGGTACGCGGCGGTCGTGCCGAGCACCCGGTGGCGCTCGGTCTCCAGCTGCCAGGCCCGGTCCAGGGCCGCGTTGTGCCCCTGGGCGCGGGCCAGGCCGAGGACGTCGGCGGCCCGCAGGTGGGGTATCCCCCAGTCGTCCCGCAACACCTCGAAGCGGCCACCGGCGCCCCGGTCCGGTCCGGCGTCGGGTCTCTCGCTGCCGGTGCCAGCGGTCATCGCTCTGCCCATCCCCTGCTCCGGTGGTTTTCAGCCACTCCCCAGCCCTAAAGATTTAGGTTAGCCTAACCTAAAGCGACTCTTTGGCAGTGGGCCGGGGCGCCAGGGCGAGGCAGGAGACACCGTGGGACATGGCTGGGAAGGCGTCGTTCTCAAACTGCTCCGGGGGCGTGATTTCACGTTCACGGTGACCGGCGCGGAGCAGGTCACCGACCGCTTCCGCCGGGTGCACATGAGCGACGGCGGGCTGCTCGCGGCGACCGGCGGCGCGCATCCGACGATGTGGGTGCGGCTCTGGTTCGAGGAGGCCGGCAAGCCGCACCAGCGCGCCTACACCCTGGTCGACCCGGACCCCGAGGCCGGGACCTTCAGCCTCGAATTCGCCCTCCACGAGGGCCCCGCCTGCGACTGGGCGCGGGCCACCCAGCCCGGCGACACGATCGACGCGACGCTCCAGGGCACCGGCTTCGCCCTGCCCGACCCGGCGCCCTCCCGGCTCTTCGTGATCGGCGACCCGGCCGCGCTGCCCGCGATCAACTCGCTGCTGGACGCGGTCCCGGACACCCCGGCGACCATCTGGTTCGAGACCTCGGACGAGGACGACCGGAAACTGCCGTTCCGCCTCGACGAGGCCCACCACACCCTGCACCACGTGGAGCGCCGCGAGGCGGGCGCGCATCTGGTCTCCGAGGTGAAGGCCGCGCTGCCGGGACTGCTGGGCGAGGACCACTCGGACGCGTACGTCTGGGTCGCCTGCGACACGTCGACCACCCGGACCCTGTCGGCGTACCTCCGCAAGGAGCTGGGCCTGCCCAAGGACCGGGTGAACGCGCTGGGTTACTGGCGCCCGTAGTCGGCGGCTGACCGCCGCGCCGGAGGACTCAGTCCTGGACCACCAGGGCCGGGGTCTCCTTCGTCAGCACCTGGCCCCGGAAGAACGCCGGGCTGCGGCGCTCCATCGCGGCCATCAGCACCACGCCCAGGAGCAGCAGCCCCACCCCGATGACGAAGACCGAGCCGACGCCGAACACCGAGGAGCCGGAGCCGTACGCCGGGTCCCACATGTCGTAGAGGGTCTTGGCGAAGACGGCCGCGAGCAGGATGCCGCCGACGACCGGGAAGAGGCCCTTGAAGACCAGGTCGCGGCCGGAGCGGGTCAGTTCGGCGCGGAAGTACCAGGCGCAGGCGAAGGCGGTCAGCGCGTAGTAGAAGCAGATCATGAGGCCGAGCGCGTAGATGGTGTCGATCAGCACATGCTCGCTGACCAGCGTCATCACGGTGTAGAAGACACCGGTCCCGATGCCCGCCACGACCGTCGCCCGGCCGGGAGTCCTGAAGCGGGGGTGGACCTTCGCGTACGAGGCGGGCATCGCCTCGTACGTCGACATCGCGAGGACCGTGCGGGCCACCGGGATGAACGTGGTCTGGAGGCTGGCGGCGGCCGAGGCGAGGACGGCGACGAAGAGCAGCACACCGAGCCCGGAGCCCATGACCGGTCCGGCGAGGGCGGCGAAGACGTTCTCGCCGGTCTCCGGGTTGGCGAGGCCGAGCCCGGTGGTGCCGGAGCCGACGGCCATCTGGGCGGCGACGGCGGTGGCCAGGTAGGCGCCGACCAGGACGATCATGGCGACGAGCGCGGCGCGGCCGGGGGTCTTCTCGCTGCCGGTGGTCTCCTCGTTGGCGGTCAGGCAGGCGTCCCAGCCCCAGAACATGAAGATGGAGAGGGAGAGACCGGCCGTGAAGGCCGCGAAGGACTGGACGGCGAACGGGTTCAGCCAGGACCAGGAGAAGTCGAGCGAGGTGGCGAAGTCCGCGCCGCCGCTGCCCGCCTTGCTCAGGGCCATCGCCACGAACAGCGCGAGCACGGCGAGTTGCAGCCCGACCAGGGTGTACTGGATGCCCTTGGTGGCGGTCATCCCCCGGTAGCTGATGGCGGTGGCGACGGCGACGAGGACGAGGCAGGTACCGATGTGGACCAGCTTGCTGTCGTCCAGGGCGGCGACCGAGGGGCTGCCCGTGACCTCACCCGCCAGCAGCCAGAAGAACGAGGTGGCGACGCCCGCCAGGTTGGACAGGACGATGATCGTCGCGATGACCAGGCCCCAGCCGCACATCCAGCCGACGCGCGGGCCGAACGCCTTCACCGTCCAGGTGAAGGAGGTACCGCAGTCCGGCATCGCCCGGTTCAGCTCGCGGTAGGCGAAGGCCACCAGCAGCATCGGCAGGAACCCGGCCAGGAAGACGGCGGGCATCTGCACGCCGACCTCTCCGGCGGTGGAGCCGAGGGTGGAGGTCAGGCAGTAGACGGGGGCGACGGTGGAGACGCCGATGACGGCGCTGCCCATGAGGCCGACGGAGTTCCCGCCGAGCCCCTTTCCGCGTACACCGCCGTCGGCCGGGGCACTTCCCCGTACCGTGTCTCCGGCCTGTGGCCGCGCGTCCAGCTGAGTCATGAGAAGGACGCTATGCGCTGCGATATCCACATCCGGAGCGTGAGACTCCAACGTCTCACCCTTAGGTACACCGGCCAACAACCCATGAACGCCTCATCAATTCAAGGTCACATCCACATGAAACCTTGCAATGCATGACGCCCGGCCGGACGTGACGACGTACGGTAATCGCAGCACTGTCCGTTTTGTGGCGATTCAAAATTTTCCCGCGCCCTCCGCGACGGGTTCCGGGAAGCCGCCTCAGCCCGGCCAGACGATCGCCTGCGTCTCGCTGTAGGCGTGCAGCGCGTACGAGCCCACGTCCCGTCCCACCCCGCTCTTCTTGAACCCGCCGAACGGGGCCTCCATGTTCCGCCCGACCGTGTTGACACCCACCCCGCCCGCGCGCAGTCGCCGGGCGAGGCGGAAGGCGCGGGCCGCATCGCCGGACCAGACGTAGTCGATGAGGCCGTAGTCGCTGTCGTTGGCGAGCGCGACGCCCTCCTCGTCCTCGTCGAAGGGGACGACCACGACGACCGGGCCGAAGATCTCCTCCCGGACGACCCGCATGTCGTTGGTGCAGTCGGCCAGCAGGGTGGGGGCCACGTAGAAGCCCCGGTCCAGGTGGGCGGGGCGGGCGCCTCCCGTGACGACCCGCGCCCCCTCCTTGCGGCCCAGCTCCACATACGCCTCGACGCCGTCGCGGTGGGCGGCGGAGATGACCGGGCCGACCACGGTGGCCCGGTCGGCGGGGTGCCCGACGGTCAGGCGCCCCGCGTACGCGGCCAGCCCGGCGATCAGCTCGTCCTGGCGGGACCGGTGGACCAGGACGCGGGTCGGAGCCGTACAGATCTGTCCGCTGTAGAACGAGAAGGTCGTCCCGATCCCCGCGACCGCGGAGCTGAGATCAGCGTCTTCGAGGACGAGCGCCGCCCCCTTGCCGCCCAGCTCCATCAGTTGCCGCTTCATACCCCGCCCGCACACCTCCGCGATGCGCTGCCCGACGGCCGTGGAGCCGGTGAAGCTGACCATGTCGACGTCCGGGGAGTCGACGGCTGCCTCCCCCGCCTCCGCGCCCGACCCGGTGACGACGTTCACCACACCCGGCGGAACACCTGCCTCCGCGAGGGCGGCCGCCATCCGGTAGACGGAGAGCGGGTCCTGCGGGGCGGGCTTCACGACGACCGTGTTGCCCATCGCGAGTGCGGGCGCGACCTTGCCCGCCGGGTTGGCCCAGGGGTTGTTGTACGAGGTGATGCAGGTGACCACGCCGACCGGCTGGCGGACGGCCAGCGCCCCGAAGACCCCGGCCCGCCCCATCGGCCCGGCCTCGTTGATCTGCGGTGCGATGGCCTCCTCGACGGGCTCCAGGGCGCCGCGTGCGTACCGGCGGAAGCGGGCGGCGCCCACCGCGACCTGCATGCCCCGAGCGGTGGAGGCGGTCGCTCCGCTCTCCGCGCGGGCGAGGTCGGCGTGGGCGGGGAAGTCGCGCTGGATGATGTCCGCCGCCCGGTCCAGGATCGCGGCGCGCTCCTCGGGGCGGGTCCGCGACCAGGGGCCGAAGGCTTCCTTGGCGGCCGCGGCTGCCTCGTGCACCTGGGCGCGGCTCGCCTCGGGGGCGAGGCCGACGACCTCCTCGGTGGCGGGGTCGATCACTTCGTAGTGGCCGTCGGCGGGCTCGGTCCACCCACCGCCGATGAACAGCCGCTGTGGTTCGGGGCTCACGCCGTGCTCACCGTCCGGGTGTCGCGGCCCGAGCGCAGCACCGTCCCCGGCACCGCCCCCGTGACCTTGTCGTCGCGCAGGGTCTCGATGCCGTTGACGCGTACGGAGACGATCCCGATGGCCTTGGAGTCCAGGCGCGGGCTGTCCCCGGGCAGGTCGTGGACGAGCGTTGCGGGTCCGGCGTCGATCCGCTCGGGGTCGAAGAGGACGAGGTCGGCGTGGAAGCCCTCCTCGATCCGGCCGCGTTCGCGCAGCCCGAAGAGCCGGGCCGGGTCGTCGGTGAGCATCTTGACGGCGGCCGTCAGCGGGACCAGCCTGCGCCCGCGCAGGCAGTCGCCGAGGAAGCGGGTGGTGTACGGGGCCCCGCACATGCGGTCCAGGTGCGCGCCCGCGTCGGACCCGCCGAGCATGACGTCCTCGTGCTCCCAGGTGCGCTGCCGCAGCGCCCAGGAGTCCGGGTCGTTGTCGGTGGGCATCGGCCACAGGACCGTACGCAGGTCGTCGGCGGCGCAGATCTCGACCAGGCAGTGGAAGGGGTCCTGTCCGCGTTCGGCCGCGATGTCGTTGACGACACGTCCGCTGAGGCCTTCGTTGGCGGCGCTGTAGGTGTCCCCGATGACGTACCGGCCGAAGTTCGCGAGCCGCCGGAAGACCCCGGCCTCCTTGCTGTCGGCGCGGCGCAGCATCTCGGCGCGGGTGGCGGGGTCCCGGAGGCGTTCGATCCGCTCGGGCACGGGGAGGGCGAGGATCTCGCCCCAGCCGGGGATGAGGTTGAGGGCGCAGAACGTACCGAGCGACATGTTCATCGGCGTGAGGATCGGCATGGTCAGCGCGACGATCCGGCCGCCCGCGCGGCGGGCGCGTTCGCTGGGGATCAGCTGGCGCGGTACGCGTTCGGGGACGGCGGCGTCGATGGTGAGGACGTTCCAGTTGAGCGGGCGCCCGGCGGCGGCCGTCATGTCGACGAAGAGGTCGATCTCCTCGTCCGAGAACTGGTCCAGGCACCCGGCGACGATCGCCTCCAGCTGGGTCCCCTCGTGCTCCCCGACCGCTCGGGACAGGGCGAGCAGCTCCTCGGGCCGGGCGTGCCGGGAGGCGACGGGCTCGCCGTCGCCGTCGGAGTGCGTGGCGGACTGGGTGGTCGACAGACCCCAGGCCCCGGCGTCCATCGCGTCGTGGAACAGGGCGAGCATGGCGTCCAGCTGCGCGGGGGTCGGCCGGCCACCGACCGCGTCCGGCCCCATGACGTACCGGCGCAGGGCGCAGTGGCCGACCATGAACCCGGCGTTGACGGCGATGCGCCCTTCGAGGGCGTCGAGGTATTCGCGGAAGGTGGACCAGGTCCAGTCGACGCCTTCCTCCAGGGCCGCGAGCGCCATGCCTTCGACCCGGGACATCATCCGGCGGGTGTAGTCGGCGTCCCCGGGCCGGTCGGGGTTCAGCGGCGCGAGGGTGAACCCGCAGTTCCCTGCGGCGACGGTGGTGACGCCGTGGTTCATGGAGGGGGTGGCATAGGGGTCCCAGAAGAGCTGGGCGTCGTAGTGCGTGTGCGGGTCGACGAACCCGGGCGCGAGGACGAGCCCGTCGGCGTCCTCGCTGGTGACGGCCTCCTCGGAGATCGCCCCCGGCTCGGCGATGACCGCGATCCTGCCCCCGCGGATTCCGACGTCGGCGGTGCGGGCGGGACCGCCGGTGCCGTCCACGACGGTCGCGTGGCGAATGAGGTGGTCGAGCATGACGGTGTCCCTTCTTCGGTTCGGTTGGGACAGCCGGGGTACGCACGCTTTCGGCCGCGGTACGTACCCCGGCTCATCAGGGCGACGATCCGGGAAGACGCCGCCCGGCCATGGGTGAGGGCTCAGCGAACCGGGCCCCGCCGGGTTCGAGGCGCGGGGCCCGGGGCGGAGCCCCGAGTTCTCGCCCCTCCGGCGATCCAGGCGCGGGGTCCGGGGCGGGGCCCGGGAAGGTCAGCCCGCCGAGTCACGGAACCGCGAGGTCCGATGCACCGGGTCCGTGTCGATCTTCGGGATCACGTGCTCCCCGATCAGCTTGATCGTGTTCATCGTGTCCTCGGGACTGATCCCGATCGGCAGCCCGAAGCTCAGCTGGTCCGCCCCCGCCCGGTCCCACCGACGGCACTGCTTCAGCACCTCGTCCGGGTCGCCGCAGATCATCAGCTCCTCCGCGATGAGCAGCTCGACGATCTCCTCGGTGTACTCCGGCAGCAGCGCGGGCCACTCCGGGATGCCCTCCGGCCGGGGGAAGGTGTCGTGGTAGCGGAACAGCAGCGACTGGAGGTAGTTGAGCCCGCCGCCCACCGCGATCTCCACCGCCTTGGCGTGCGTCTCGGCGCAGATCGCGGTGGAGGTGACCATCACGTTGTCGTTGACGAACGCCCCCACCGGCTCCGCGTCCTTGACCGCGTTCTTGTAGGACTCGACGACCCATTCCATGTCGGAGACCTTCTGCACGCTGAACCCCAGCACCCCGAGCCCCTTCTTCCCCGCCATGGCGTACGAGGACGGCGACCCGGCCGCGTACCACATGGCCGGGTGAGCGGCCCCGTACGGCTTCGGCAGGATCTTGCGCGGCGGGAGCGACCAGTGCTTGCCCTGGAAGCCGGAGTACTCGTCCTGGAGCCACATCTTGGGGAACTCGGCGATCGTCTCCTCCCACAGCTCCTTCGTGTGGTTCATGTCGGTGATGCCCGGCATGAACCCGAGGATCTCGTGGCTGCCCGCCCCGCGCCCGGTGCCGAACTCGAAGCGCCCCTCGGAGAGATGGTCGAGCATGGCGACCTTCTCGGCCACCTTCACCGGGTGATTGACGGGGGCGAGCGGGTTGAAGATGCCCGATCCGAGGTGGATGCGGTCGGTGGCGTGCGCGAGGTAGCCGAGGTACACGTCGTTGGCCGAGAGGTGCGAGTACTCCTCCAGGAAGTGGTGTTCGGAGGCCCAGGCGTACTTGAAGCCGGACTTGTCCGCCTGAATGACGTACTCGGTCTCCTCGATCAGCGCCTTGTGCTCTGCCTCGGGGTCCACCCTGGCACGCGCGGCGGGCACGTACCCCTGAACAAAGAGCCCGAATTCCACGGAGGTTCACCGTCCTCAAGTTTTCCTGCCCAGGTCTCCCCGACAGTTTCTGACGCATCGTCAGATTGCGATGCGACCGACTGTTCCACCGCCGCCGCGACCCGTCAATACCTGACGCCGCGTCAGGCAAGGGGCTTCAGAAGGGACTGACGCCGGCCAGCCACCCGCCGTCGACGACGAACGGCTGTCCGGTGATGTACGAGGAGTCCTCGGAAGTCAGGAACAGCACCAGCGCGGCGACCTCCTCGGGCCGCCCGATCCGGCCCATCGGGACGAGCTTGCGGTAATACGCGTCCAGGGCGGCGCTCGACGTCGTCAGGTCGGCGCCCGGGTCCAGCAGGGCCGGGTTGCTCATGGCGGTGTCGACGGCACCCGGGCAGACGGCGTTGACCCGGACCCCCTTTCCCGCCAGTTCCATGGCGGCGACCCTGGTGAGCCCCAGCACCGCGTGCTTGGTCGCGGCGTACGCGCCGACCAGGGGCATCCCGGTCAGACCGGTGTACGAGGAGGTGTTGACGATCGTCCCGCCGCCCGCGGCCTCGATCTCCGGAGCGACGGCCCGCATCCCGAGGAACGCGCCCGTGAGGTTGACCCGCACCACCTGCTCGAACTCCGCCAGGGGGGTGTTGACCAGCTCGTTGAAGCGCAGGATGCCCGCGTTGTTGACGAGCCCGTCGATCTTCCCGAAGGCGTCCTTGGCCACGGCGACGGCGGCGACCCAGTCCTCCTCGCGCCCGACGTCCAGCCGTACGAACCGGGCCGCACCCCCACCGAACTCCTCCCCCAACTCCTTCGCCAGCGCCTCCCCTTGCTCGACCAGCACATCGGCGACGACGACCCGCGCACCCTCGGCCGCGAAGAGCCGCGCCTCCTGCTCGCCCTGTCCGCGCGCCGCCCCGGTGACGAGGACGACCCTCCCGTCCAGCTTGCCCATGACGCTCTCCCCTACGTGTTGAGATGCGGGGCCACGTCCGCATCGAACGCCGCCATCTGATCGGTCAGTTCGTCCACGCTCCGACTGCGGAAGCGCACCTGGATCTGATGCACGCCGATCGCCGCGTACTCCCGAAGCGACGCGGCCAGCTCCTCCGGCCTCCCGGCGAGCGTCCGCCGCCCCACCGGCCACCCGGGCTCACCGACGTACAGCGGTTCGGTGATCGCACCGATGACGATCGGGGCGTCGACGCCCGCCTCCCCCCGCAGGGCGTGCACCCGGGCGATCTGCGCGGGCAGCCGGTCGCGGGGGTCACCCTGCGGGAGCCACCCGTCCCCCCGTACGGCGGCGCGGCGCACGGCGGCGGGCGAGGAGCCGCCCACCCAGAGGGGCACCCGCTCCTGCGCGGGCCGGGGCAGCTGCCCGAGCCCGCCGAACGAGAACCGCTCGCCCGAGAACTCCGGGTACTCCTCGGGCCCGAGCGCGGCCCGCAGCGCGTCGATCGTCTCGTCGAGGACACCGCCGCGCCCGTCGAAGTCCGCCCCGACCACCTCGAACTCCTCCCGCACGTGCCCGGCCCCGACCCCGAGGATCAGCCGCCCGCCACTGAGGTGGTCGAGGGTGGCGTACTGCTTGGCGGTGACCAGCGGGTGGCGCAGTCCGACGACGGCGACATGGCTCATCAGCAGTACGCGCCTGGTGACCCCGGCGAGGAACGAGAGCGTGGCGACCGGGTCGTACCAGACGGTGCCCATCCCCTCGGCGAGCCGTCGCGGGATGGCGACATGGTCGCAGCTCGCGATGTAGGCGAAGCCGCCGCGATCGGCGGCGCCGGCGATCCGGGCGAGGTCGGCGGGGGTCGCCGCCGCCTCCCAGGGTTCCGCGTAGATGGCACTCTGCGACTGGACCGGCAGCTGCATTCCGTACGACAGCGGCCCGTCGGACGACGGCAGCGGTATCGGCACGGCAGCCTCCTTCCCCTCCGGCCCGGGGCGGTCACGCCCTGGGCGACGGCCGCCATCGTCATACCTGACAGACCATCAGACAAGAGGTGCGGGCCGCATCAGCTCCAGCACGCTGGAGAAGCTGTCGCCGCCGTGCCCCTCGGCGGCCCGCCGGTCCAGCAGCGCCCGCAGCGGCTCGTGGACGTCACCGGCCACGCCGTGGTCGGCGCCCAGGCGCAGAAGGCTGTGGACGGCGGCCCGGTTCAGGTCGACGGTGGAGACACCGTCCCCGTACGAACGCGTCCCCGCCTCCCGGGCCAGCTCCGGCAGGAACGCGGCCATGCCGCGCAGCCAGCGGGCGGCGAGCGGGGCGAACGCCTCAGGGTCCGTGCCCGACGGCTCCAGCAGCGCGAGGGCGTGCAGGAATCCGGTGAGCGCCGCGTATCCGGTGGAGAGGACGGCGAGATCGTGGACCTCGGCGGCTCCGGGGTCGGCCCCGAAGTAGTGGGCCGACGCCATCACCTCCAACTCCCCGCCATACGTGGTGAACGCGCGCTCGCAGCCGCTGTAGAGGAAGAACGCATCGTCGGTGCCGACGGTCTCGGGGAGTGCCATCATGGCGCCGTCGAGGTAGTCGATGCCGTGCCCGGCGGCCCAGTCGGCCAGCTCCCGGGCCTGGTCCGGGCTGCTGTTGGCCAGGTTGACGAGGGTCCGGCCGCGGAGCGCCTCGCCGACCGGCCCGAACGCCTCCCGTACGGACGCGCTGTCGACGAGCGCGGCGAGGACCAGCGGCCCGGCCGCCACCGCCCGGGCCAGGCTGGTGGACCGGACCGCGCCCCGCTCCACGAGCGCGTCGTCCTTTCCCGGGGAGCGGTTCCACACAGTCACGGCATACCCGGCGTCGAGGAGGGCGGCAGCGATGGCCACGCCCATCCGGCCGAGCCCGACGACGGTGACGTGCGGGGCAGCGGTGCGCCGCTCAGTGCCGTCAGACATGGCGCCGGCCCTTCGCGTTCGGGGCCGGGGCCGCGGCCGCGGCCGGGGTAGTCGTCGCCGTGTCCGCACCGGCCCGCATCGCTTCGACGACGCTCGCGATGCCGCTTCCGCCGTGCCCGGCACCCTCCGCCCCCGCCAGCAGGGCCCCGAACAGTTCCGGCACCTCGGTGCCGACCCCGCCCGCGCGGCTGGTGTGGACGAGGTGGTCCATGGCGGCCCGGTGCACCTCCACCGTGCCGTCGTCCGACGGGTAGCGGCCCTCCTCGATCTGGCGGGCGTGGTCGGCCATCAACGAGGTCACGAAGCCCATGTGGCCGGTCACGACCTCCGCGTACGTACGGAGGTCGGCGCCTGCGGCCCCGGCGAGGGCGATTGAGTGGTAGAACCCGGCCAGGGCGCCCCAGGCCGCGCCGAAGAGAGCCGTGTCGTAGACCGGGGCCTGCGCGGGATCGTCGCCCACGTGGACGGAGTTGCCGAGGGCGGCCAGCACCTCCCGGTGCGCCGCGAAGACCCCGGCCGGACCACCGAAGACGAACAGCGCGTCCGGGCGTCCGACGAGCCGGGTGCCGCTCATGGCCGCCCCGTCGAGGTAGCCGATGCCGTGTCCGGCCGCCCAGTGTGCGGTCTTCGTCGCGTCCTGGGGCGTGCCGGAGGTGAGGTTCACCAGCACCCGGCCGCGCAGCGCCCCGGCCACCGGCTCGACCAGGCCGCGTACGGTCGCGTAGTCCGGCAGGCACACGACGACCAGCGGACTCGCGGCCACCGCGGCCTCCAGACCATTGGCGCGGGCCGCGCCCTGGGCGACGAGCGCGTCGGCCTTCGCGGGGGTGCGGTTCCACACGGTCGTCGGGTGCCCGGCGGCGAGAAAGGCCTGGGCGAGGCGGGTGCCCAGCTGCCCGAGGCCGATGACGGAGACGGTGGCGGTGCCGGCGTCCTCACCGGGCTCGCGTCCCACTGCCGCCCCCTGCGGTGCCGTCGCTTCCGGTGCTGTCCGCTGCTGAGTCATCTGCTTCTCCGCTCTCGCGTTGGTCTGGTGCCGGGCGTCAGGTCCCTGGCGTCCGATGTCCGCTGCCTGACGTCCGGCGCCTGCTGGATGACCTCACCGTGCCGACCGGCGCTGTCGGTCCGCTGTCGATCGGCTGTCGGCCCGTCCGCGGCCGGGAGAGGGCCTCCCGGCTCGGGCTACCTTTCAGCCATGCGTTTCTCCGTACTGGGCCCGCTCACCGTGACCACGTCGACCGGGGCCCCGGTGGCCGTCCCCGAGGCGAAGGTGCGGGCCCTGCTGTCGGTTCTCCTCCTCGACGCCGGTCGGGCGGTGCCGGCTGACCGGCTGGTGGACGCCCTGTGGGGAGACCTGTTGCCCCGCAACCCGGCCGGGGCGCTCCAGACGAAGGTGTCCCGGCTGCGCAGGGCGCTGGCCGAGGCCGAGCCGGGCGCCGAGGCCCTGGTGGAGTCCCGGCCGCCGGGCTATCTGCTCCGGGCGGGGGCGGCCGAGGTGGACGCCCTGGGGTTCACCGAGCGGACAGCGCGGGCGTATGCCACCGGGGAGCCCCGGGCGAAGGCGGAGCTGCTGACGGAGGCGCTGGCGCTGTGGCAAGGGGACGCCTTCGCGGACGCGGGAGACGGGGAGGCGGTGCGCGTGGCGGCGGACCGGCTGGAGGAGCAACGTCTCACCGCCGTGGAGGCGCTGGCCGAGGCGCGCATGTCCCTGGGCGAACACGGCGTTGTTGCGGATGAGCTGGGTGAGCTGACCGCCGCCCACCCGCTGCGGGAGCGCCTGCGCGCCGCGCACATCCGGGCGCTGTACGGGGCGGGTCGGCAGTCCGAGGCGCTGGCCGCTTACACCGAGTTGCGCGACCTGCTGACCGAGGAGCTGGGGGTGGACCCTGGGCCCGAACTGGTTGCCCTGCACCGGTCGGTGCTCCGGCACGATGTCTCGCTGGCGCCGGCTCAGCAGCCGCAGCCCGCTCCGCGCCACCCGGCGCCCCTGCCCGAGCCGCTCACCGAACTGATCGGCCGCGCGGATGCGGTGACCGCACTGACCGAACTCCTGGGACGCGAAAGGCTGGTGACGCTGACCGGCCCGGGCGGGGTCGGCAAGACCCGGCTGGCCGAGGAGGTGGGCCGCCGCATGGCCGGGGCCTCACCCGACGGCGTACGGATGGTTCCGCTGGCGGCGGCCGGAGAGGTGGAGGAGCAGATCGCCGCAGCGCTCGGCCTGCGGGAGGACGCGGGGGCGAGCCTGGAGGACGCGCTGCGTTCCCGCCGTTCGCTGCTCCTGCTGGACAACTGCGAGCACGTGGTGGACGCCGCCGCCGGCACCGTACGCCGCATACTGGCGGCGGCCCCGGGGCTGCGCATCCTCGCGACCAGCAGGGAGCCGCTGGGGCTGGCAGCCGAGTCGGTGTGGGTGGTGCCGCCGCTGTCGCAGACCGACGCGGAGTCGCTGTTCGCCCGGCGCGCGGCGGCCTCCGCGCCCGGGTTCACGGCCGCCGGGGAGAACGCGTCGGCGGTCGCGGAGATCTGCCGCCGCCTCGACCGGCTGCCGCTGGCCCTGGAACTGGCCGCCACCCGGGTGCGCGCCCTGGGCGTACGGGGGCTGGCCACGCGGCTGGACGACCGGTTCCGGCTGCTGGCGGGCGGCCGCCGGGACGTCCCGGGCCGCCACCGCACGCTGCGGGCGGTGATCGACTGGAGCTGGGAGCTGCTGGACGAGCAGGAGCGTACGGTCCTGCGCAGGCTGGCCGTCTTCGCCGACGGCTGCACGCTGGAGGCGGCCGAAGCGGTGTGCGGTGCGGACCTCGACGCCATGGAACCGCTGATCCGTCTGGTGGACCGCTCGCTGCTGACGGTGACGGACGGGCCCTCCGGCGACCCCCGCTACCGGCTGCCGGAGTCGGTGGCCGCCTATGCGCGGGAGCGCCTGGCGGAGGCGGGCGAGGTGACCGGCCACGAGAAGCTCCATCACGCTTACTGCACCGCCCTGTTGGAGCGGGCCGCGCAGGAGCTGCACGGCCCCGGACAGCGGGCGTGGCTGGAACGGCTTGACCAGGAGAGCGCCAACCTCCGCGCGGCACTCGCACGTTCGGTGGGGCGCGGGGACACCGAGGGCGCGCTGCGGCTGGCGCTCGCGGCAACCTGGTACTGGTTCCTGCGGGGCCGCTGGAGCGAGGCGCGGAGGGCGCTCGGAGCGGCGCTGGGCGGCCCGGTCGCGCCGGGCGACGCGGGGGCTGATCCGGGAGCCCGAGCGGCTCTCTGGCAGGAGGGCTTCGCGGTGCTGGCGGGGGAGCGCGGCACTCCTGGCCTGAACGGCGTCCCTGGACCCGAGGGCACCCCCGGCCTGGGCGGCACCCCCCGCCCAGGCAGCAGCCCCACTCTGGGAGCCTGGCCCTCAGCTTCCCCCCAACTGGCCCGCGCGACCTGGTTTCTGGCGCACGCGGCGCTCTCGACGGGCGAGGACCTGCCCCGGAGCGAGGCGTTGGTGAACCGGGCCCTGACGGGTGCCAGGGCGGCGGGCGACGCCTGGGGCGCGGCGGCGGGGCTGGTCACACGCTCCACGGCGGCGCTGTTCCGGGGCGACCTGGCAGGAGCGCGGCGGGACGCGGCGGAGTCCCACGCGACGTTCCGTGAACTGGGTGACGGGTGGGGCCAGTTGCAGAGCGGGTACGTCCTCGCCGCCCTGGCCTCGATCACCGGTGACTACGACCGGGCCGAGGAGCTGCACCGCAGCGGACTGGCGAGGGCCCAGCACCTGGACCTGTGGCCGGACGCCGCCGACCGCCTCACCGGGCTCGGCCGGGTCGCCCTGCTGACCGGGGACTTCGCGGAGGCCGCCGCGCTGCACGGGCGGGCGGTCGCGCTGTCCGCCGAGCACGGTTACGCGGCAGGCGAGGTGCACGCCGAGATCGGGCTCGCGCTCGGGGCCCGGCGCACGGGCGACGCCGATCTCGCCGAGAAGCTGCTCCACAAGACTCTGGCCTGGCACCGCGCGGTCTCCTTCGACCCCGGCCCGGCCCTGCTCCTGGCCGAGCTCGGTTTCCTCGCCGAGCAGCGGGGCGACGCGGAGGCAGCCCTGTCCCTGCACCACCAGGGGTTCGCCGTCGCCCGGGAGAGCGGCGACCCCCGGGCGGTCGCCCTGGCTCAGGAGGGACTGGCGGGGGCCCACGCCCTGGCGGGCGACCCAGTCCGGGCGGCCCGCCTGCTGGGTGCGGCACACAGGGCCCGCGCGGCAGCGGGGGCCCCGCTGCCCGAGGCCGAGCGGGGGGATGTGGACCGGGTGGGGGCGGCGGTGCGGGCGGCACTGGGCGCGGAGGGATTCACGCGGGAGTTCCTGGCGGACACCGATGACTTTCCGGCCGGAGGAGGGTCATGACCTGGCAGGACGCTTCACACGACCGAAGGAGCCCACCATGACGGCAGAGAACGTCACCCGGACCAGCACCGACGCCACCCGTCAGGACGGAATCACCGGTCTCGGGGTCATCATCGGAACCACGGACACCAACGCCCTGATCGCCTGGTACCGCGCCGCTCTGGAGCCGCTGGGCGCCCGCTGGGTGGAGCACATGCTGCTGGTCGGCCCCGGGGCGGTCATCGGCTTCGACCAGCGGGACGACGTCGCGGAGAAGGCCGCCGAACCGGGCCGGCAGCTGGTCAACCTCACCGTGCGGGACATCCGGGCGGCCGAGAAGCACCTCAACACCCTCGGGGTGACCTGGGTGCGCCCGGTCGAGGAGGTCGGCGGGGGCTGGTTCTTCTCGACGATCGTGGACCCGGTGGGCAACTACCTCCAGATCCTCCAGGGGCCCGAAGCGTCCTGAATCCCCCGTGCCCGATCGGGATGCCCACCAGGTTGACCGGGCCGCGGTGTGCTGTTCGCCGAGGACAAGCGTGGTGGGGCGATCGAGGACTGGGCGATGAACGGCTACGTCGTCTTCCTCACCCTCGTATCCGAGGTCCTCGCCTTCACAGCCGTCGGGCTGATCGCCCGCTGGGGCGTGGTGTTCCCAGGCTGGGTGCCGGGGCTGCGCGGGCGGCGGGTACCGACAGCCGCCGCGGTCGTCCCGGCCACGATCGGAGCGACGATCCTGACCCTGGTCTTCACGATCACCGCGACCGTCACCACGGTCACCCAGTCCAAGACCAACGGCGATCCGCTGCCGGCCGACTTCCCGAGCAAGGCCGGCGGCTGGGAGACCGTCTACTTCTACGCGTCCTACGCCCCTCTGGTCCCATGGGGCCCGATGCTCGGCATCCTGACGTACGCGTACTGGCGCCGGCGCAGGTCGGCGGCAACCGGGCCGCTGCTGCCGTCGGCAGTCAGCAGCACGAGGTAGGCGGCTGCCCCAAGGTCCCCGTGTCGACGGAACGTTCACCAGCGTCGCACGGCAGGCGAGGACCCGCGCCGACCGCCCCGGTCCGCCGCACGCGACCTGCTGGAGCTCGCGAACCGCCTCTCCGGGCTACGGCGGCCGCCCGCGCCCTGCGGGAAATCCGCGAGGCGTACCGGGTCGGCCTCCAGGGCCGGGCGGAGACCCTCGCGGGAGTCCGCTCACGCGTCGCCCGGGCCATCGGCTACGGCACGGCGTGCGGCGAGGTCGCCGAGGGCGTCGATGCCGCCGAACAGGCCCTGCGGATCGTCGCGTTCACCGAAGGGCTCGCCCTGCACACGCACATCGACCCCGACGGCACCCCGGAATCAGCCGTCCTCGCCGCCCTGGACGACCAGCTCGGCCGCGTATTCACCGGAACGTGCCGCCACCGCACCAGGGGCCGCTAGGGCTTTACGGCCCCTAGGGCACCGAGCGCCGTCAGGAGCGGGAGCGGCGCAGCACCGCTCCGCCCGCATAGCGTGCCGACGCGCCCAACTCCTCCTCGATCCTAATAAGTTGGTTGTACTTGGCCGTACGGTCGGAGCGGGACAGCGATCCGGTCTTGATCTGGCCGCAGCCTGTCGCGACCGCCAGGTCCGCGATGGTCGTGTCCTCCGTCTCCCCTGAGCGGTGCGACATGACGGCGGTCCAGCCCGCCCGGTGCGCGGTGGCGACCGTGTCGAGGGCTTCGGTCAGGGTGCCGATCTGGTTGACCTTGACCAGGACGGAGTTACCGACGCCGGTGCGGATGCCCTCGCGCAGCAGAGCCTCATCGGTGCAGAAGACGTCGTCGCCGGTGAGCTGGCAGCGGCCACCGACGAGGGCGGTGAGCTCCCGCCAGCCGTCGAGGTCGTCCTCGGCCATGGGGTCCTCGATGGAGACGACCGGGTACGTGTCGATGAGCTTGGTCAGGTACGCGGCGTGCTCGGAGGGGGTGCGGCGCACGCCCTCACCCTCGTAGACGTACGTACCGTCCCGGAAGAACTCCGACGAGGCGGGGTCCATCACCAGGCCGATGTCCGTGCCGGGCCGGTATCCGGTGCGGTCGATGGCCGCCATGACGAAGTCGAGCGCTTCCTCGGCCGTACGCAGCGCGGGCGCGAAGCCGCCCTCGTCGCCGACGCCCGTGGAGTGCCCGGCGGACAGCAGGTCGCGGCGGAGGGTGTGGAAGACCTCGGAACCCATGCGGACGGCTTCCGCGAAGCTCTCCGCGCCCACCGGGGCGATCATGAACTCCTGGAAGTCCAGCGGGTTGTCGGCGTGGGCGCCGCCGTTGACGATGTTCATCATCGGCAGCGGGAGCAGGCGGGCGTCGACACCGCCGAGGTAGCGGTAGAGGGGCTGGCGGTGGGCGGCCGCGGCGGCCTTGGCGGTGGCGAGGGAGACGCCGAGGAGCGCGTTGGCGCCCAGGCGGGACTTGTCCGCGGTGCCGTCGAGCGCGACGAGCGCGGCATCCAGGCCCGCCTGATCGTCGGCGTCGCGCCCCACGACCGCTGCCGCGATCTCACCGTTGACGTGGGCCACCGCGCGGTCGACGCCCTTGCCATGCCAGCGGGCGGGGTCCTCGTCGCGCAGTTCCACGGCCTCGCGTGCGCCGGTCGAGGCACCGGAGGGGACGGCGGCCCGGCCCAGGGACCCGTCGGCGAGGAGGACGTCGGCCTCGACCGTGGGATTGCCCCGGCTGTCGAGGACTCGGCGGGCGGTGACGGACCGGATGGCGGTCACGGACTGAGTGGCCGTCACTGACTGAACGGCGGTGGGGGACTGAATGGCGGTGGACTCGACTGCCCGGGAAACCATGGGAGGCCCTTCACGTTGAGGCGCGCCGCGACCCTGCTGCGACAACGCTGGCGCGTACCGCGACATCAACGACTCTACAGCAATGCTGTTCAGTTCCGCTGTTCAGTTTTGCTGTGCACAGACGGCGGGCGGCCCCGTCGGGCATCACCGGTTAAAGTGCCCTATGCCCAACCCGGAACCCGCCGCCGTCGCCGCGGAACTGCGCATCGCGATGGGCAAGCTCACGCGGCGCGTGAAGCACGAGGACCGGATCCCGCACGGCCAGGTCTCCGTGCTCGGCACCCTCGACCGCGACGGGGCCATGACCACCAGCGACCTCGCGGCGGACCAGCGCGTACGGCCCCAGTCCATGGCCCGTGCGGTCGGGCTGCTCGTGGACCAGGGCCTGGTGGTCCGCCGGGCGCACCCCACGGACGGCCGCAAGACCCTGGTCGACCTCTCCCCCGCCGGACGGACCGCGCTCGAAGCGGAACGCGGGCGCCGGGCCGGCTGGCTCGCCCAGGCCATCGAGGACGAGCTCACCGGCGAGGAGCGGGAGGTGCTGGCCCGCAGCGCCGCCCTGATGGAGCGGCTCGCCTCCCGCTGATCCACGCGGGATTGCCAGACACCCCCGGCACCGGCGCTCCCGCCGCGCCCCGCGCCACCCCTTGGCGTGAGCCGGTGACAGGGTGGGACCCATGCCCGTACCCACGTACAGCACGATGCCGTTCCACCTGGAAACCGAGCGGCTGCTACTGCGGCCGTGGGCCGATTCCGACGCGGCCGAGTTCGCCGCCCTCCTCTCCGAACGCGGCAAGGGAACACCCACGGTCGAGGAGACCCGGACGGACATCGCGAAGCTGCTCGCCGCGACCGTTTCCACCGGGATCGCCCTGCTGCCCGTCCAACGCCGCGACGAAGGCGACTTCATCGGCTACTGCGGGCTGATCATCGGCCGCTCCACCCTGGAGGAGCCGGAAATCGCCTACGAGCTGTTCCGGCACGCGCACGGGCGCGGCTACGCCACCGAGGCGGCCGCAGCGGTGCTCGATGCGGCCATCGCGACCGGCCGGAAGCGGCTGTGGTCGACCGTCGGCACCTGGAACACCCCGTCGCTCCGCGTCCTGGAGAAGCTCGGGTTCGAGCGGGATCGCGTCTCCACAGAAGAGAACGGCGACGTCTTCTGGCTCACCCGCTCGCTGCCGTAGTTCGGTCAGCAGTCCGGAATCACCACGCCGATGTCGTCGCGGGCCTCGTCGTCGCCCCAGCGGGGAAGGCCGTACGCGGAGACGCGGACCGCCGGCACCCGACCCTCCATGTAGCACCATGCACTACATGGAGACCACGGCCCGCGAGTTCAACCGGAGATCCTCACAGACCCTCGCCGCGGCAGCACGCGGCGAGACCATCACCGTCACCAAGAACGGCACCGCCGTCGCACGCGTCGTACCCATCACCGAGGACGGCATCCCCCTACCCCACCGACCCGATGGGCACCATGGACCTCCCCGACCTCGGCCTGCCCCCACCTCACCGACGAGGACCTGATCACCACCAGGGCAGGGTCCGGCAAGGCTCTGGCAGCAGCGCGGTTCATTGAACGCAACGTGGTCACCCGCCGCTTCGAGGTGCCCTCCGTCGGCGCACACCTGAGTGCGGCGATCGCCGTCGCGGAGGGCTACGTGGACGCGGACGGCGGCAAGCGCATCGGGCTGACAGACGCGATGAACGTTGCCCTGGCCGCCGCGTACCGGACCGAGGCCGTCTTCACGTCGGACCGCCACTTCCGTATGGTCCGGCCCCTCACCGGGCACAAGGCGTTCCGGTTGCTGCCCGAGGACCAGTGACGGGGGCACTCGCCACCAGGGCAGCCCCCTCCCCCCTCACCTCCGGTACAACTCCTCGATCTCCCCCGAGAAGTCCCGCGCGATGGCGTCCCGTTTCAGCTTCAGCGACGGCGTCAAGTGGCCGCTCTCCTCCGTGAAGTCCACGGGCAGGACCGCGAACTTGCGGATCGACTCCGCCCGCGAGACCAGGCGGTTGGCCTCGTCCACCGCGCGTTGCAGCGACGTGCGCAGGTCCTCGTCGTGGATCAGGTCGCGCATCGGGACGTCCTGCTTCTTCGTCATCTGGCGCCAGTGGTGGAGGCCGTCCGGCTCCAGGGTGATCAGGGCGGTGATGAACGAGCGGTTGTCGCCGACCACCATGCACTGGCCCACCAGGGGGTGGGCGCGCAGCCAGTCCTCCAGGGGTGCCGGGGTGACGTTCTTGCCGCCCGACGTGATGATGATGTCCTTCTTGCGGCCCGTGATCGTGAGGTAGCCGTCCTCGTCCAGGGCGCCCAGGTCGCCCGTGGGGAACCAGGCGTCGTCCAGGAGCGCTGGGGTCACCTCCGACCGTTCCGCGTCCCAGTAGCCCCGGAACACCTGGCCGCCCTTCAGGAGCACCTCGCCGTCGTCCGCGATGCGTACCGAGGTGCCGGGCAGCGGCCAGCCCACCGTACCCAGGCGGGGCTTGAGGGGTGGGGTGACCGTGTGGGCGGCGGTGGTCTCCGTGAGGCCGTACCCCTCGAAGACGCCGATGCCCGCGCCCTCGTAGAACGCGGCCAGCCGCCGGCC
The DNA here is from genome assembly GCF_002382885.1 of Streptomyces sp. WZ.A104. GTDB lineage: Bacteria > Actinomycetota > Actinomycetes > Streptomycetales > Streptomycetaceae > Streptomyces. Next base: position 23,595 of record NZ_NWVL01000039.1, on the reverse strand, counting down.
CAGCGGGGAGCCGCCGCAGATCACGTACCGGACCTTGCCGCCAAGTGCCGCCCGGATGCGGCGGTAGACCAGCGGGTCATACAGGGCGCGGGCGGCGCGCAGGCCGAAGCCCGGCCCCGGGCCCGTGCCGTGTTCGGCGGCCTCGACCGCCTCGCCGTAGCGCCGGGCGATGCGGGCCGCACGGTCGAACGACGACGCCCGGCCCATCTTCTCCGCCGTCGCTCTCCCCGTGTTGTAGACCTTCTCCAGTACGTACGGGATGGCGAGGAGGAACGTCGGGCGGAAGCCCGCGAGGTCCGCCAGGAGGTCTTCCGTCCGGATCGAGGGGGCGTGGCCGAGGCGGACCCTCGCCCTCATGCAGCCGATCGCCACCATCCGGCCGAACACGTGCGAGAGGGGGAGGAAGAGGAGCGTGGAGGCGGGGTCCTTCGATACCGACTTGAAGACCGGGTGCAGGAGTTCGATCGCGTTGTCGACCTCGGCGAAGAAGTTGCCGTGCGTGATGACACAGCCCTTCGGGCGGCCCGTCGTGCCCGAGGTGTAGATGAGGGTGGCCGGGGTCTCCGGTGCCAGGGCCGTCCTGCGGGCCGTGACCGCCTCGTCCGGGATGTCCTTGCCCCGGGACTTCAGGTGGCCGATCGCCCCCGTGTCGAACTGCCACAGGTGCGCCAGATCGCCCAGCTGCTTGCGTTCCTGGCTGATCAGGCGGCCCTGTTCCGTCGTCTCCACCGCGCACGCCACCGCGCCCGAGTTCTGGAGTATCCAGCGGGTCTGGAAGGCGGAGGAGGTGGGGTAGATGGGGACCGTCACCAGGCCCGCCGCCCAGGACGCGAAGTCGAGGAGCGTCCACTCGTACGCCGTCCGGGCCATGATCGCCACCCGCTCGCCCGCCCGCAGCCCCTCCGCCATCAGGCCCTTCGCGACCGCCAGCACCTCGGCCGCGAACTCGGCCGCCGTCACGTCCCGCCAGACGCCCTCGTCGTCCTTGCGGCTGAGGACCGGGTCCGACGGGGCCTCCCGGGCGTTGTCGAACGGGATCTCGGCCAGCGAGCCGCGCTCCACGGCCGGTGCGAACTTCGGTACGGAGACCTCCTGGACCCTGCCGTCGGGGCCGCGCCTCTTCGTCGGTTCGACCAGGACGGGCGGCGATACATCAGGGGCGGTTGCGGCGGATGAAGGTGGCGTTGACACGTGCGGCTCCTCGGTTCGGGGGGTCGGGCGGGTCGGTTCGCCGGGTCGTCCGTCCGGCAGTAGAAGCGGAAGAGGCGGAAGAGGCGGAAGAAGGACGCGGATCACGGGCGTTCCAGGATCGCCGTCACCCCCTGCCCGCCCGCCGCGCAGATCGAGATCAGGCCCCGTCCCGGGCCGTCCCGTTCCGCCAGGAGTTTCGCCAGCGTCGCCACGATCCTGGCGCCCGTCGCGGCGAAGGGGTGACCGGTGGCCAGGGAGGAACCGGCCGCGTTCAGGCGGGTGCGGTCCACCGGGGTCAGGCCCTGCTTCTCCCAGGCGGCGAGGGTGGCCAGCACCTGGGAGGCGAACGCCTCGTGGACCTCGACCAGGTCGAAGTCCTCCATCGTCAGCCCGGCCCGCTCCAGCAGGCGCGGCACCGCGTACGCCGGGGCCATGAGGAGCCCGTCCTCGCCGTCCACGTAGTCCACCGCCGCCGTCTCGTACAGGGAGAGGTACGCCAGCGGCTCCAGGCCCCGTTCCCGGGCCCAGTCCTCGGTGGCCAGCAGGACGGTCGCCGCCCCGTCTGTCAGGGGGGTCGAATTGCCCGCCGTCATGGTGGGGTTGGGGACGGACACCCCGAACACCGGCTTCAGGCTTGCCAGTTTCTCGACCGTTGATCCCGGGCGCAGGTTCTGGTCGCGTTCCAGGCCCCGGTACGGGACCACCAGGTCGTCCAGGAAGCCCCGCTCGTACGCCGCCGCCAGGCGCTGGTGGCTCGTGGCGGCCAGCAGGTCCTGGTCCTCCCGGCTCACCGCCCAGCGGCGCGCGGTGAGCGCCGCGTGCTCGCCCATCGACAGTCCGGTGCGCGGTTCGGCGTTGCGCGGGATGTCGGGGAGGAGGTGGCGCGGGCGTACGGCGGCCAGGGCCTTGAGGCGGGCGCCGGTCGACTTCGCGCGGCGCGCGGCCAGCAGGATGCGGCGCAGTTCGTCGTTGACGCCCAGGGGTGCGTCGCTGGTCGTGTCGGAGCCGCCCGCGATCGCCGAGTCGGCGGCCCCGAGCGCGATCGTATTGGCGGCGGCGATCACCGCCTGGAGGCCCGTGCCGCAGGCCTGCTGGATGTCGTACGCGGGGGTGCGGGGGTCGAGCGCGGAGCCGAGGACGGTCTCCCGCGCCAGGTTGAAGTCCCGGCTGTGCTTGAGGACCGCGCCCGCCACGAACGCCCCGATCCGGGCCCCGGCCAGCCCGTACCGCTCCACCAGGCCGTCGAGCGCGGCCGTCAGCAGGTCCTGGTTGGAGGCGGTCGCGTACGGGCCGTCCGAGCGCGCGAACGGGGTGCGGCTGCCGCCGATCACCGCCACGCGGCGCGGCTGCGGGAGAGGCGTCATCACCGTGACCAGCTCGCCCCGGTCGGCCTCGTCCCGGACAGTCCAGGGAAGTTCATCTCGACCAGCTCCTGACTCTTCAGTAACCTTACTCAGGAGTAAATCTACGACCCACTGGGAGTCAGGACAATGGCCGATCGCTATCTGCACCTCACCGGCACAGCACCCGGCCGCTTCCTCACCCGTCGGCTCGGCCTGCCGCAGCCCGCACCGCTGCGCCGCTGGAGCCTGGAGACGCCCCGGCTGGACGGGCCGCTGCTGCATCTGACCGCCGGGTCCTCGTCGATCACGGACGAACTGGCGAAGGCGCTGGCCGCGACCGGGCTGACCGTCGACCCGCAGGCGGCCCGGCCCGGCGGGATCGTCCTGGACGCCACCGGGGTCGGCGCCGTCGCGGACCTGGCCCAGGTGCACGCCGCCCTCCACCCCGTCGTACGGTCGCAGGCTCCCGGTGGCCGGATCGTCGTCCTCGGCAGCCGGCCGTCCTCCGAGGACCACCATCAGGCCGCTGCCCAGCAGGCGTTGGAGGGTTTCGTCCGGTCTCTGGGCAAGGAGGCCGGACGCGGCACCACCGCGCAGCTCCTGCGGCTGGCGGCCGACGGGACCCCCGAAGCCCTCGTGTCCGCCGCCGAGTCCACCCTCCGCTTCCTCCTCTCCCCCCGGTCCGCGTACGTGAGCGGCCAGGTGATCGAGCTGACCGCCGCCACCCCCGGCCCCACCCCCGACCCGGCCGCTCCCCTCACCGGCCGGACCGCCCTGGTCACCGGGGCCGCCCGGGGCATCGGCGCGTCCGTCGCCTCCGTGCTGGCCCGCGACGGGGCGCACGTCGTCGTGCTGGACGTCCCCCAGGCCCAGGACGACCTCGTACGCACCGCCGACCGCCTCGGGGCCACCGCGCTGCCGCTGGACATCACCGCGCCCGACGCCGCCGCCCGTATCACCGCCGCCGCACCAAACGGGCTCGACGTCCTCGTCCACAACGCGGGCATCACCCGCGACCGCCGCCTCGCCAACATGCCGGCCGACCGGTGGGCCCAGGTCATCGAGGTCAACCTCGGCAGCGTCCTGCGCACCACCGACGAGCTCCTGACCTCGGGCGCCCTGAACCGGGGCGGCCGCATCGTCGCCACCGCCTCCATCGCGGGCATCGCGGGCAACTACGGCCAGACCAACTACGCGGCCGCCAAGGCCGGGATCATCGGTCTCGTCCGCTCGCTCGGGCCGCGCGCCGCCGCCGAGCACGGCGTCACGGTCAACGCGGTGGCCCCCGGCTTCATCGAGACGAGGATGACCGCCGCCGTCCCGTTGCTCATCCGCGAGGCGGGCCGCCGGATGAACTCCCTCTCCCAGGGCGGCCTTCCGGTCGACGTCGCCGAAGCCGTCGCCTGGTTCGCCCAGCCCGGCTCCGGCGCGGTCAACGGCCAAGTGCTGCGCGTCTGCGGCCAGAGCCTGCTGGGGGCGTGAGACCGATGACCTCGCTCAACGCCTCACTGGTGCGCGGGGCCGTCACCTCGCCGTTCAAACGCGCCGGGCAGCCGGGCGCCACCCTGCCCGCCGACCGCCTCACCCGCCCGGCCGCGCCCCTCGCCCCCGGCCCCCTCGCCGCCTACAGCAGGATGTGCGGCTTCGCCGAGTCCGGCCCTGTGCCGCTCACGTACCCGCATGTGCTGGCCTTCCCGCTCGCCATGCGGCTGATGACAGGCAGGTCCTTCCCGCTGCCCGTCGTCGGGCTCGTCCACACCTGGATCGAGATCGCGCCGCACCGGGCCGTGCAGCCCACCGAGTCGCTCGAACTGGCCGTGTACGCAGATGGGTTGACACCTCACCGGCGAGGCACCGAGGTCACGATGGTGACCGAGGCGCGGGTGGGCGCAGAGCTGGCGTGGGAGTCCCGCAGCGGGTATCTGTCGCGGCACGGGACGACGGACACCACGGCTTCGGAGCGCTCCGCCCCGGCCGCGGGCGATCTGCCCGCCGTCGCCGAATGGCGGCTGCCCGGTGATCTCGGGCGGCGCTACGGAGCGGTCTCCGGCGACCGCAACCCGATCCACCTGTACCCGCTGACCGCCCGTCTGTTCGGCTTCCCCCGGGCCATCGCGCACGGCATGTGGACGGTGGCCCGCTGCCTGGCCGAGGCCGAGAACCCGGCCGGAATCCGTTCCGTACGGGCCGAGTTCAGGGCGCCCGTCCTGCTGCCCGCCACCGTGACGTACGCGGCCGCCCCCTCCGGCGCCGCCTTCGCGCTGCGGGGTGCGGACGGTGGGCGCGTCCACCTGGCGGGGACGCTGAGCCGGGACAGCCCTTAGGCCGTCGGGGGCTGCCAGGGGCGGGCGTGCATCAGGTTCTCCAGGCCTGCCCAGGCGAAGTTCATCAGCGTCGCCGCCGCCTCCTTCGCCGAGACGCCCGGGGTGTCGTTGGCCCAGCCCGCCAGCGACTCCGCGGCCCCCACCAGGGCCTGCGCCAGCCCCGCCACATCCCGGTCCGCGAGGGCGGGGTCACTGTGCGCCTCACGGGCGGCGGCACCGATCAGGCCCGTCACGAACGCAACGATCTCGTCCCGCATCACGACGACCTCGCTGACGAACGGCTCACCGTGCGACCGCGCCTGGCGGTGCAGCACCGCCCAGCCGTCCGGGTTCTCGGCGGTGTGGGTGAAGAACGCCCGCAGCCCCGACCACAGTTGGCGGTCGGCTGGCAGCCCCGGCTCCACGCCCGCCCGTACCGCCTCCACCAGCGACTTCGCCTCGCGCCTGATGCACGCGGAGAACAGCTCTTCCTTCGAGTTCAGGTACAGGTAGACCAACGGCTTGGAGACGCCCGCCAGCTCCGCGATCTCGTCCATCGAGGCAGCCCGGTAGCCGCGCTGCCCGAAGGTCTGCACCGCGGCGTCCATCATCTGCTGCTCGCGCACCGCGCGCGGCATCCGTTTGCTCTTCACAGCACCCACGTCCGACTTCCTCCCCACCCCATGGCCCTGCTTCCCCGGTCCTGCTCCCCGGCAAGAGTACGGCGCTGCCGGGCCCGACGCCGTACGGAGCGATCGGGTGCGGATCGGATGGCCGGTTGGCGTCGGCCGGGGGCGAGGGGGAAGCCTGCTGGGTCCTCCCGTGGTCCGACACCGGTCCACCCGGCGTCCGATGCGCACGCCCCGGACGCCCACCTAGCGTTGCGGACATGACGATCTTCCTCCGCAACCGACGACCGGCCGCGGTGGCCACAGCGGCCGTGCTGACGGCACTGGCCGCGCTGCTGGGCGCGGCCGCACCCGCCTCCGCGACCGGACCGGCCACGGCGGCAGCCTCTCCTGCGGCCTCCGCCTCAGCCCCTGCCCCCGGCGACCGCACCCCCTCCGCCCTCGCGCTCCCCCGCCCCACGGGCCCGTACGCCACCGGCCGCGACACCCTGTTCCTCACCGACCACACGCGGCCCGACCCCTGGGTGCCCTCGGCGGGGGCGCGGCAGCTGCTGGTGTCGCTGCACTACCCGGCCCGGCCCGGCAGCGGCGGCGCCCCGGCCCCGTACATGGCGGAGGAGGAGGCACGGCTCATGCTCGCGCAGCGCGGGCTGGAGGACGTCGTGCCGCCCGCCCTCGTCAGCGCCACCCGCACCCATGCCCGTACCGCCGCCCGGCCCGCCCCGGGGCGGTTCCCGCTGGTCCTGCTCTCCCCCGGGTTCGGGACGCCCCGGGCCACCCTGACCGGGCTCGCCGAGGATCTGGCGAGCCGTGGTTACGTCGTGGCGACGGCGGACCATCCGTACGAGTCGACCGGTACGCGGCTGCCCGACGGGCGGGTCCTCACCTGTGCCGCGTGCGACCGGGTGAGCGCGCAGCCCGACGACGCCGGCCGGCGGAAGGTGCTGGCCGCCGTCTCCGGCGGTCGGGCCGCCGACTTCTCGTTCCTGCTGGACCGGCTGACCGGCCCGCACGCGTCCTGGCGGTACGCCCGGACGATCGACCGGCACCGCGTCGGAATGGCGGGCCACTCCATCGGGGGCAACGCGGCCGCGTCCACCATGGCCGCCGACCGCCGTGTGGACGCGGGGGTCAACATGGACGGCACCTTCTTCGACCCGGTGCCCGCCACGGGGCTCGGCGGGCGGCCGTTCCTGATGCTGGGGGCCCACCCCGGGCACGGGCCCGGCGACGACACGTCCTGGGACGAGGGCTGGGACCGGCTGGCCGGCTGGAAGCGGTGGCTGACGGTGCGCGACGCGGGGCACTTCACGTTCACGGACACCCCGGAGATCGGTGAGCAGCTCGGCCTGGAGGACCCGGAGGCCCCGCTCTCCGCCGCCCGCTCGACCACGATCACCCGGAGCTATGTGGCCGCCTTCTTCGACCGCACCCTGCGCGGGCGGGCGGCCCCGCTGCTGAACGGCCCGGCCCCGGCCAACCCCGAAGTCCTCTTCCAGCAGCCCTGACCGTACGGAACACGACAACGCCCCCGGTCCGCGTATCTGCGTGCATACGTGGACCGGGGGCGCTGCCCCACAGGGGTGCCGGGTCACGCGGTCGCCGGGACCGCGACCTTCCGGTCGATCTGCTCCGCGTCCCGCACGTCGTCCTCCTGGCCGAAGGAGTCGATCGGGGAGCCCGAGGCCGAGTTGTACTTGTCGTGGTCGAGGATCTTCTCGCGGGCCGCGACGATGACCGGGACGACCGCCTGGCCGGCCACGTTGGTGGCGGTGCGGATCATGTCCAGGATCGGGTCGATGGCCATCAGCAGGCCGACGCCCTCCAGCGGGAGGCCCAGCGTGGACAGGGTGAGGGTCAGCATGACCGTCGCGCCGGTGAGACCGGCGGTGGCCGCCGAACCGATCACCGAGACGAAGGCGATGAGCACGTAGTCGCCGATGCCCAGCTGCACGTCGAAGATCTGCGCGATGAAGATCGCCGCCAGCGCCGGGTAGATCGCGGCGCAGCCGTCCATCTTCGTGGTCGCCCCGAACGGGACGGCGAAGGAGGTGTACTCCTTCGGAACGCCGAGGCGCTCGGTGACGCGCTGGGTGACCGGCATGGTGCCGACCGAGGAGCGGGAGACGAAGGCGAGCTGGATCGCGGGCCAGGCGCCCTTGAAGAACTGGAGCGGGTTGACCTTGGCGACCGTGGCCAGAAGCAGCGGGTAGACGCCGAACAGCACCAGGGCGCAGCCGATGTAGACGTCGGCGGTGAACGTCGCGTACTTGCCGATGAGGTCCCAGCCGTAGTCGGCGATGGCGTAGCCGATGAGGCCGACGGTGCCGATCGGGGCGAGGCGGATGACCCACCACAGGGCCTTCTGGAGGAGCTCCAGGATCGACTGGCTGAGGGTGAGGATCGGCTTGGCCTTCTCGCCGAGCTTGAGGGCGGCGATACCGGCGACGGCGGCCATGAACACGATCTGGAGCACGTTCAGCTCGGTGAACGGCGTGATCACGTTGTCCGGGACGATGCCCGTCAGGAAGTCGATCCAGCTGCCCTTGGTCTCGGAGAGCGCGCCGTCCTTCGGCGTGAGGCCGGTGCCGGAGCCCGGGTTGGTGACCAGGCCGATCGTGAGGCCGATGGCGACCGCGATCAGCGACGTGATCATGAACCAGAGCAGGGTGCGGGTCGCCAACCGGGCGGCGTTGTTGACCTTGCGGAGGTTGGTGATCGACACCAGGATCGCGAAGAACACGAGCGGAGCGACCGCCAGCTTCAGCAGCTGGACGAAGAGCGAACCGATCTCGTCGAGGGTGGTGACGAGCCAGCCGAGGTCCTGGCTGCGAGCCAGCCAGCCGAGCAGCACACCGAGGACCAGACCGGCGACGATCTGGGCCCAGAACGGGACCTTGGGTATACGGAAACCGGGGCCGGAGCCGGTGGGCTGCTCGGCCTCGGGGGCGGCGGACGCGGAGTTCGCGGACACGGACACACTCCAGTTAAGGACGCATCGGGACGTACGGGGACACCCGTACGGTCGTGCGGTGGAACGGGGACGGGGTCGCGGCGCCCGCGTCAGGGGCGGCGCCGCTGCATGATGCCGGATCAGACTTCGCGGCAACAGACCGCGGACATACAGCGGCAGAGATCGACATGCAGGCGCGCCACGAGCGGGATGCTCGCGGCATGACGGAGGCGCACAGCTGTCTTCATGCCGAATACGTTAACACTTGAACTTTGAGAACCTCAAAGCTTCTCTTTGGCTCCGAGGCGGCGCTTTCCCGCCGCACAGTGTCCGGAAAACGCCGAGGGCCCCGTGCGGGAGCGGTCTGCTCCGGCACGGGGCCCTGCGGAAAGGCGGCACGCGCGGCGCGCGCGTGTGAGGAACCTTACTGAACGGCGTCCTCGCGGGTGCGGTTGGCGTCGAGGCGCGCCTTGGTCCGGTCGACCGTGGAGACGATCTGCTCGGACAGCTCGTCGCGCTGCTTGCGCAGCAGCACATAGCTCAGGGGCGCGGAGAGGATGAGCCCGAGCAGGATCACCCAGACCATGTTGGAGCCGCCGAGCCCGGAGGGGATCAGCCCGAAGTGGACGGCGACACCGGCGACGAGGAAGCAGCCTACGAAGATCATCAGGCGCAACGCGGTGTACCGGATCATCGCGCTCGACTTGGCAGCGGACACGGCTGGCCCTCTCTTCCCATCAACTCTCTCGGCACAGTCCTGCCCGTCCAGTGAAGCACGGCCCGGATTCTCTCGGTTCAGGGGGCTGCCGGGCCGAGCGGGAGCAGCATGATGATGTCGTCGCGGTCGTCGCCGGGGGCGAGCCGGATCGCGTCCGGAACCCGGCCGACCTCCTTGTAGCCGCAGGCTGCGTAGAAGCTGTCGTTCCCGGTGCCGCCCCGGCAGGTGAGGCGGATGGCTTCGATGCCGTCGATGGAGCGCGCGGCGTCGGCGGCGGCCGTCATCAGGTCGCGACCGTACCCCTTGCCCTGGAGGCGGGGGTGGACCATCACGGTGTAGAGCATCAGCCAGTGCTGGTGCAGCCGGTGGTCGTTCAGGGTGAGGAAGGCGGTGGCGACGACGGCACCGTCCTCGTCCCGGCCGACCAGCAGCCGGACGCGGCCCTTCTCGATGGCGGCGAGGTGCTTGAGCAGATCGGGCCGGATCTCCTCGGGGGTGACGGGCGCCACGAAGCCGACGGCGCCGCCCGCGTTGGTGACATCGGCCCACAGGGCGGTGATGCCGTCGCGCAGGGCGGGCGTGAACGCGGGATCCAGCTCGAAGGTAAGTGCCATAGGGCAAGATTAACCATTACGCGATCGGCATCTCAACCCTTTCCGCCCCGCGAACAGGGACGCGCTCGGGAACGCGGACAAGCCCCGGCCGAGGACAGCGGCCGGGGCTTGCGGGGACGAGCAGGGGGCGTGCGCCTCAGACCCGCATCGGCTGCGGGGACTCGCGCCGGTCCGCGTCGGGGCCCGGGTACTCGCGCAGGATCTCGTACCGGGTGTTCCGCTCCACCGGCCGGAAACCGGCGTCGCGGATCAGGTCCAGCAGGTCCTCACGGCCGAGCTTGTTCGGCGTACCGAAGTCGTCGGCGTCGTGCGTGATCTTGTACTCGACGACCGAGCCGTCCATGTCGTCCGCGCCGTGCTGGAGGGCGAGCTGGGCGGTCTGCACACCGTGCATCACCCAGAACACCTTGACGTGCGGCACGTTGTCGAACAGCAGCCGGGAGACCGCGAAGGTCTTCAGCGCCTCGGCGCCGGTCGCCATCGTCGTCCGCGCCTGGAGCTTGTTGCGGACCTTGCCGTCCTTCATGTCGACGAAGTCGTGCTGGTAGCGCAGCGGGATGAAGACCTGGAAGCCGCCGGTCTCGTCCTGCATCTCGCGCAGCCGCAGCACGTGGTCGACGCGGTGCCGGGGCTCCTCGATGTGCCCGTACAGCATCGTCGAGGGGGTCTTGAGCCCCTTCTCGTGCGCGAGGCGGTGGATGCGCGACCAGTCCTCCCAGTGGGTGCGGTGGTCGACGATGTGCTGGCGGACCTCCCAGTCGAAGATCTCCGCGCCGCCGCCGGTCAGCGATTCGAGACCGGCCTCGATCAGCTCGTCGAGGATCTCGGAGGCGGTGAGGCCGGAGATCGTCTCGAAGTGATGGATCTCCGTCGCCGTGAACGCCTTCAGCGCGACGTTCGGCAGGGCTTCCTTCAGCGCGCTGAGCGAGCGCGGGTAGTAGCGCCACGGCAGGGAGGGGTGGAGTCCGTTGACGATGTGCAGCTCGGTGAGGTTCTCGCCCTCCATCGCCTTGGCGAGGCGGACGGCCTCCTCGATGCGCATCGTGTACGCGTCCTTCTCGCCCGGCTTGCGCTGGAACGAGCAGTACGCGCACGAGGCGGTGCACACGTTGGTCATGTTGAGGTGACGGTTGACGTTGAAGTGCACCACGTCGCCGTTCTTGCGCGTGCGCACCTCGTGCGCCAGCCCGCCGAGCCACGCCAGGTCGTCGGACTCGTAGAGGGCGATCCCGTCCTCGCGGGTCAGCCGCTCGCCGGCCCGGACCTTCTCCTCCAGCTCGCGCTTGAGTCCCGCGTCCACTAGGGCGCCTCCCATATCTCCGTACAACAGACTCCGCCCAACGGTACGCCTACGACTCCTCGGGAAGTTCCCCGACCCGGTTCTCCCACTTGGTGGAGAGCACGATCGTGGTACGGGTCCGGGAGACGCCCTTCGTCCCGCTCAGGCGGCGGATCGTCTTCTCCAGACCGTCCACGTCTCCGATGCGCACCTTGAGCATGTACGAGTCGTCGCCCGCGATGAACCAGCAGTCCTCGATCTCCGCGAGGTCCTTCAGCCGGCGCGCCACGTCCTCGTGGTCGGCGGCGTCCGAGAGCGAGATCCCGATGAGCGCGGTGACTCCGAGCCCCAGCGAGGCGGAGTCGACGGTGGCGCGGTAACCGGTGATGACACCGGCGGTTTCCAGCCGATTGATGCGGTCGGTGACGCTGGGGCCGGAGAGCCCCACGAGCCGCCCCAGCTCGGCGTACGAGGCCCTGCCGTTCTCCCTGAGGGCCTGGATGAGCTGCCTGTCCACCGCGTCCATATGCCTGAAACCTTCCATTGTTCAGCAGTACCGCGAGTTTACGTGTAGAATCTAAGGCATGCAGGGCTTCGACCCTGCAAATCTTCTAGAACATCCAAGAAACGCTTTCGAATCTTCAGGAGTGAACTTCACCGTGTACACGATCGAGATGGCCTACGCCCGGATGCGCGAGCTGCAGGACCTGGCCAACCGCTCGCGTGCCCACCAGCCCGCCGCCGCCCACCGCGTCGACAAGACCCGCGCCCCGCGCCCGTCCAAGAAGCGCTGACCCGGCCGACCCGGACCTACAGGTCCTGAGCGCTGCGGGAGCCGCCACCGAGCTCTCCTTCCCAGCGGCGGTACAGCCGGTGCGGCACGCCTGCCGCGTCCAGCACCCGCCCCGCGACGAAGTCCACCAGGTCCTGGATGTGCGTCGCGCCCGCGTAGAACGCCGGAGAGGCGGGCAGCACGACCGCGCCCGCCTCGTCCAGGGCCACCATCTGCTTCAGCGTCTGGCCGCTCAGCGGGGTCTCGCGCACCGCGACGACGAGCGGGCGGCGCTCCTTGAGCGTCACGCTCGCGGCCCGCTGGAGCAGATCCTTCGACAGACCGAGCGCCACTCCGGCCACACAGGCCGTCGAGGCCGGCACGATGAGCATCCCCTTCGCGGGGTACGACCCGGAGGACGGCCCGGCCGCCAGATCCCCGGCGGGCCAGTGGCGTACGCGCTCCAGCTCCGCGCCGCCCACCGCGAACGCGTCCGGCTTCCCGTCCGCGCCCCGCGCCAGCCAGGTTGCGAGGTCCTCGCGCCAGTGCCCGTCCCGGAAAGCGATGGCGGTCTCGTCCAGCAGGGTGAGCCGCGAGGCCCGGCTCACCACCAGATCGACGCTCTCGCCGGCCGCGAGAAGCCCGCGCAGCACGGCCGCCGCGAACGGGGTCCCCGAAGCGCCGGACACCCCGACAATCCAAGGCCGCCGCTGTTGATGAGTCACTGATGTCCCGGATTCCACATCTGCGAGCCTATCCGGCGCACCGCGGCGCCCCGCACCCGGAACCGGGCGGCGGCCCCGGACGTTCAACGGATGACGGGCAACCCGGGGGCAGGGGCAGACCATGGGCGATTACTGGACCACCGGCCGCGACACGAGTTCCGCCACGACCGGCGGCGCACGCGCGCTGACCGCAGGCATCCTGATGGTGAGCTGGGTGGCCCTGCTCTGGCTGCTCGAAGGCATCGACGTGATGACCGGGCACGCCCTGGACACCTACGGCATCAGCCCCCGCGAGATCGCGGAGCTGCGCGATGTGGTGCCCGCCGCCTTCCTGCACAGCGGCTGGGAGCATGTCGCCTCCAACAGCGTCCCGCTGCTGGTCCTCGGCTTCATAGCCGCCCTGGGCGGGCTGCGCCGGTTCGCCGCCGTCGTCGCGACGATCATCGTGATCAGCGGCGTCGGCGTCTGGCTGACCGCCCCGGCGTACACGGTGACGCTCGGCGCGTCCGGCGTCGTCTTCGGGCTGCTGGGCTATCTGCTGGTCCGGGGCTTCGTGGACCGCCGCCCCTGGGACGTCCTCATAGGCATCGGCGTCGCCGTGGTCTACGGCTCCCTGCTGTGGGGCGTCCTGCCCACCGACTCGGGCGTCAGCTGGCAGGGGCACCTGTTCGGCCTGGCCGGCGGAGTGGCGGCGGCCTTCTTCTTCCGCCGCCCGCCCGGGCCCCGGGACAACCTGGTCACGGTCTGAGAAGCCTCACGGGGTAACGCCCTACAGGTGAGGCCTCACGGGGTGAGGCCGCGCACCAGCAGGTCCAGCAGCGCGCAGGCGAAGAGCGCGATGCCGATGAAGCCGTTCACCGAGAAGAACGCACGGTTCAGCCGGGACAGGTCGTGCGGCCGCACGACGCGGTGCTCGTAGACGAACGCCACCGCGACGATCACCATGCCCGTCCAGTAGAAGAACTCGGCGTCCGTGGCCAGCCCGAACCAGACCAGCAGCCCGGTCGTGATCACATGACAGACCCGCGCACCCCAGAGCGCGGCCGGGATGCCGAAGCGGGCCGGGAAGGACAGCACCCCGTGGGCCCGGTCGGCCTGGACGTCCTGGCAGGCGAAGATCAGGTCGAAGCCGCCGATCCAGATCCCCACGGCGAGCCCGAGGATCACCGCGTCCCACGACCAGCTGCCGGTCACCGCGAGCCACGCGCCGACCGGCCCGATGGCCTGCGCGAGGCCCAGGATCGCGTGCGGGAAGTTCGTGAACCGCTTGCCGTACGGGTAGACCACCATCGGCACGACGGCCAGCGGCGCGAGCGCCAGGCAGAGCGGGTTGAGCAGGGCGGCGGCGCCGAGGAAGACGGCGAGCGCGACGAGCGCCCCGGTCCACGCGGACTTCACCGACACCGCACCGGTCACCAGCTCCCGGCCCGCGGTGCGCGGGTTACGGGCGTCGATCTCCCGGTCGATGATCCGGTTGGCGGCCATCGCGAAGGTCCGCAGCCCCACCATCGCCAGCGTGACGAGCAGCAGGACACCCCAGCCGATGGTGCCGTCCAGCCGGAACATCGCGGTCAGCGCGGCGATGTAGGCGAAGGGCAGCGCGAAGACCGAGTGCTCGATCATCACGAGCCGGAGGAACGACTTGACCTTGCTGCCCGAGGGCGCGGAACCGGGTACGGACGCCGCCGCCTCCGCCGCGCTGCTCACAGCCCGTACTCCTTCCAGCGGCGGTCGACCTTCGCCGCCGTCTCCGGGTCGGAGACGACCATCTCCGGCCAGCCCCCGTCCCGGGTGTAGCCCTCCGTGGGCAGCTTCCGGGTGGCGTCGATGCCCGCCTTGCCGCCCCAGAACTGCTGGTACGAGGCGTGGTCCAGGTGGTCGACCGGGCCTTCGACGACCGTGAGGTCACGGGCGTAGTCGGTGTTGCCGAGCGCCCGCCAGGCGACCTCGTTCAGATCGTGGACGTCGCAGTCCGCGTCCACCACCACGATCAGCTTGGTCAGCGACATCATGTGCGCGCCCCAGATCGCGCTCATCACCTTCTGGGCGTGCTTCGGGTACTTCTTGTCGATCGAGACGATCGCGCAGTTGTGGAAGCTCGCCGACTCCGGCAGGTGGTAGTCCACGATGTCCGGCACGACGATCTTCAGCAGCGGCAGGAAGAACCGCTCCGTGGCCCGGCCCAGCGGCCCGTCCTCGGTCGGCGGGCGGCCCACCACGATGGACTGGAGCAGCGGCCGCTTGCGCATGGTGACGCAGTCGATGGTCAGCGCGGGGAACGGTTCCTGCGGGGTGTAGAAGCCGGTGTGGTCCCCGAACGGGCCCTCGGGGAGCATCTCGCCCGGTTCCAGCCAGCCCTCGATGACGACCTCCGCCTGCGCGGGGACCTGGAGCGGCACGGTCTTGCAGTCGACCATCTCGATCCGCTTGCCCTGGATGAACCCGGCGAAGAGATATTCGTCGATGTCCCCGGGCAGCGGGGCGGTGGAGGCGTACGTCACGGCGGGCGGGCAGCCGAACGCGATGGCGACGGGCAGCCGCTCGCCGCGCCGGGCGGCGACCTGGTAGTGGTTGGCGCTGTCCTTGTGGATCTGCCAGTGCATCCCGATGGTGCGCTTGTCGTGGCGCTGGAGCCGGTAGAGACCCAGGTTCCGTACGCCGTTCTCGGGGTGCTTCGTGTGGGTCAGGCCCAGGTTGAAGAACGATCCGCCGTCCTCGGGCCAGGTGAACAGCGCGGGCAGCCGGTCCAGGTCGACGTCGTCGCCGGTCAGTACCACTTCCTGGACCGGCGCGTCGGAGGACTTCACCTTCTTCGGCGGCACGTGCACCATCGAGCCGAGCTTCCCGAAGGCCTCCCGCACCCCGACGAAGCCATGCGGCAGCTCCGGCTTGAGCAGCCCGCCGATCTTGTCGCTGATCTCGCTGTACGACTTCAGCCCGAGCGCCTTGAGCAGGCGCCGGTCGGTGCCGAAGACGTTCATGGCCAGGGGCATCGAGGACCCCTTGACGTTCTCGAACAACAGGGCGGGGCCGCCGGCCTTGTTGACCCGGTCGACGATCTCACCGACTTCCAGGTGGGGGTCGACCTCGACCTTGATGCGCTTGAGATCACCGTCGCGTTCGAGAGCCCGGAGCAGGGAGCGAAGATCGTCGTAAGCCATGCGGTCCAGTTTGTCATCCCCGCCCGCGCCGCCCCGCCCGGGCTCCCCGCCGACGGGCCCCGGATCCTCGGCGCGGAGCCGGTACCCTGGCCGCGACACCGGGGACGCATCTCGCCCCACCGCCACTTCCTGGGGGACGCACCATGAGAGCCCTGATGATCCTCGTGCCGATGGCTCTGATGATCTACGCCTTCATCGACTGCCTGAACACCCCCGAGGAGGAGACGAAGCACCTGCCGAAGATCGCCTGGGTCTTCATCATCCTGCTTTTCTGGGTCGTCGGCTCGATCGGCTGGATCGCGGCCGGAAAGGTGCGGCACGGGGCGGCCGGGGTCGGCGCGCCCTCCTCGTGGCAGCGCGGCAGGCGGACGCAGTGGGTGGCCCCGGACGACAACCCCGACTTCCTGAAGTCGCTCAAGGGTGACAGCCCGAAGGGCGACAGCGGCAAGGACGACGGCGGCGGGGGCGGGAAGGACGCCGCCGAGCCGAAGACTCCGCAGCCGGAGGCGCCGCGGCCGGACGCGGAGAGCGACGCCGAGAAGGACCGCATCCGCCGCGAACGCAGCACGGGCCCCGACGACACGGCCCCGCCCGCCACGCCCTGACCTGGCGGGGTACGGCACCGGAGACACGGAACGGCCCCCGGGAGGACCCGCGTCCTCCCGGGGGCCGTTCTCCGTTGCGGCGGGACGGGCCTCAGACCCCCGCGTAGGAGTGCAGGCCGGAGACGAAGATGTTCACGCCGTAGTAGTTGAACAGCCAGCAGGCGAAGGCGACGAGGGCCAGGTAGGCGGCCTTGCGGCCCTTCCACCCGGCCGTGGCGCGGGCGTGCAGGTAAGCGGCGTAGGCGACCCAGGTGATGAAGGACCAGACCTCCTTGGGGTCCCAGCCCCAGTACCGGCCCCAGGCGTCGCCCGCCCAGATCGCGCCGGCGATGATCGTGAACGTCCACAGCGGGAAGACCGCCGCATTGATCCGGTACGCGAACTTGTCCAGCGAGGACGCCGACGGCAGCCGCTCCAGGACGGAGGTGGCGAACTTCCCGGGCGTGCCGCCGGATGCGAGCTTGGTCTCGTAGCTGTCGCGGAAGAGGTAGAGGACCGTGCCGACCGCGCCGAGGTAGAAGACGGCGCCGCAGATGATGGCGGTCGAGACGTGGATCCACAGCCAGAACGAGTCCAGCGCGGGTACCAGCTGGTCGCTGTCGGTGTAGAGGACCGTCGTCGCGAGGCCGAGGTCCAGCAGGACCGTGGTGACCAGCGGAAGGCCGATCCAGCGGGCGTTCTTCCCCAGCGCGAGCAGCACCAGGTAGGAGCCGACCGCCACGGTGGAGAAGGTGATCGAGAACTCGTACATGTTGGCCCAGGGGGCCCGCTGTACGGAGAGGGCGCGGGTGAGGACGCCGCCCGCCTCGACGAGGAACGCCACCACGGTCAGCGAGACCGCGATCCGCCCCCACAGGTCGCCCTTGAACGTACCGCCCGCCGCCCCCGGGCCGTCGGGCACGTCCCGCGCACCGGAGACCGCGCGGGTGACGACCTTGGGCCGCTCCAGCACGGCCGTACCGCCGGCCTGCGCGCTCACGGGGGAAGCGTCGGCGGAAGCACCGGCTCCGGAGCCGGACAGTGCGGCGGCGGTGCGGCCGACCTTGCTGCGGCTGCCGAGGACCCACTCCGCGATGTGCGCGAAGAAGGCCAGGGTGTAGACGGCCATCGACGAATAGACCAGCACATTGCTGATATCCGCCAGGCTCTGGTTGGTCGCGGCGGCGAGATTCACTTCTCAGCCCCTTCGGCAGGTGCTTCGGCAGGGTGTACGGGCCGGCTCCCGGCCTCGTGGGTGGCGTCGGGCGCGGCAGGTTTCTCCTGGGCGACCGGCGCCGTCGTGATCAGGGCGGCCGCGAGGTCGCCCAGTTCCTGGGGGAGCCGCGCGGACTCGCTGCGGCCCAGGCCCGCCATCTCCACGACGGTGACGCCGTCCGCGCCCCGGACCGCCCGCACCCACACCCGGCGGCGCTGGATGAACAGCGATCCGGCGAGTCCGGCGATGGCGGCGACGGATCCGGTGAGCGCCCAGCCGTTGCCCGGCTGCTGCGAGATCTGGAAGCTGGCCCACTCCTCGACGCCCTCGAAGGTGATCGATCCGGCGCCGTCGGACAGTTCCAGCTTCTCGCCGGGCATCAGCATCTTCTTGAGCAGTTCGCCGTCCTCGTCCTTGAACTGCTTCATCTTGGACGTGTCGAGCTGGTAGACGTTCTGCGCGAGACCGGAGTCGACGCCCAGGGAGCCGTGGTAGGCGCTGAGCGCCAGCACCGGGAACTGCAGGCCCGGGAACTGCGAGAACATCTGGCCCTTGCCCTGCCCCGCGAAGGTCGGCACGAAGAACGCCTTGAAGCCCAGCTGGGTCTTCTCGCCGGTCTTGTCCCGGTAGCCGTCCATCACCTTGATCGCGCCGGTCGAGGTGATGTTGTTGTCGATCGGCAGCAGCGGCACGGCGCTGCGCGAGACGACCTCGCCCTTGGCGTCCCGGACGGTGACGACGGGCGCGTAGCCGTGGGCGATCAGATAGACCTTGGTGCCGTCCACGACGAGCGGCTCGTTGACCTTGATGACGGCCTTGCGCTCGGGCCCCTCGGCTCCCTCGGTGTACGTCACCCGGGCCTCGAAGGTCCGCGGGGTGCCGCGCTGGGGGCCGCTCTCCTCGTACGTACCGACGAACTCGTCGAGCACGAAGCTGAACGGGGCCAGCGAGTCGGAGTCGTACAGCGAGCCGGACCTGAAGTCGTCGTACTGGGTGAGCGTGTTGGAGAACCCGTCGCCCTCGACGATCAGCTTGCCGCCCTCGGACTTGAAGAGCTGGCCCGCGGCGAAGGCGATCAGCATCACGATCAGGGCGAGGTGGAAGACCAGGTTCCCGGCCTCGCGGAGGTAGCCCTTCTCGGCGGCGACCGCGTCGCCCACCTCGTGCGAGCGGAACCGACGCCCGCGCAGGGCCAGGAGGGCCGCCTCGCGGACCTCCTCGGGCTCCGCCTCGGTGCGCCAGGTGGTGTAGGCGGGCAGCCGGGTCAGCCGCTTCGGGGCGCCCGGCGGGCGGCTGCGCAGCTGGCCGACGAACTGGCCGGTGCGCGGCACGATGCAGCCGATGAGCGAGACGAACAGCAGGATGTAGATCGCGGAGAACCACACCGAGCTGTAGACGTCGAAGAGCTGGAGCTTCTCGTAGATCGGGGTGAGCGTGGCGTGCTGGTCCTTGAAGGCCTGCACCTTCACCTCGTCGACGCTGGTCTGCGGGATCAGCGATCCCGGAATCGCGCCGAGGGAGAGCAGGAAGAGCAGGATCAGCGCGACCCGCATCGAGGTGAGCTGGCGCCAGAACCAGCGGGCCCAGCCGATCACCCCCATCGCGGGCACACCGGCCCCGGTGTCGGTCTCCGGCCGCTCCTCGCGGGGTGCGGTGGAGAGCCGGTCGCCGGCCGCGCCGTGGGCGGACCCCTGCTCCCCCTCGTCCGCGCGCTCCCGCTCGTCGGTGCTGTTCGCGTTGCTCATGAACTCAGATCCCCACAACGAAGCCGCTGGACCAGCTCTGCATCTGCTGCATGAGCGTGGCCCACGCCCCGGTCAGCAGCAGGATTCCGGTCACGATCATCATGCCGCCGCCGATCCGCATGACCCAGGCGTAGTGGCGCTTGACCCAGCCGAACGCGCCGAGCGCCTTGCGGAAGGCGACCGCGGCCAGAACGAACGGGACGCCGAGTCCGAGACAGTACGCGACGGTCAGTATCGCGCCGCGCCCGGCGGTGCCCTCGTTGAACGCGAGCGTGCTCACGGCGGCGAACGTCGGGCCCATGCAGGGCGTCCAGCCGATCCCGAAGAGGGCACCCAGCAGCGGCGCGCCCGCCAGTCCGCTCACCGGCCGCTTGTGGATGCGGAACTCGCGCTGCGTCACGCCCGGCAGGAAGCCCATGAAGAAGACCCCCATGAGGATCATCAGCACGCCGAGGACCTTGTTGATCACCTCGGCGTGCATCTGGAGCTCCCGGCCGAAGAAGCCGAACAGCGCCCCGCCCGAGACGAAGACGACGGTGAAGCCGAGGACGAAGAGCGTGGCGCCCGTCACGATCCGGCCGCGCCGGGCCTCGGCCAGGTCGGTGCCGGTGACCCCGGTGACGTAACTCAGATAGCCGGGGACGAGCGGCAGCACACAGGGCGAGAAGAAGGAGACGAGACCGGCCAGCAGCGCGATGGGCAGGGACACCAGCAGGGTCCCGCTCATCACGGTCTCGTTGGCCGCGGCGAGCGTGGTCACCTGATCACTTCTCCGCGATGATCGGGTCGATCATCTTGTGCAGCTCGTCAGCGTCGAGCGCCTGGAGCGTGCGGGCCGCGATCTTCCCGTCCCGGTCGATGACCACGGTGGACGGGATGGCCTGCGGGTTCAAGGTGCCCTTGGGGAAGCGGAGGATGAGCTTGCCGATCGGGTCGAAGAAGCTCGGGTAGGTGATCCCGTAGTCCTTCTCGAAGTTCACCGCGGCGTCCCGCTGGGCGTCCCGGGTGTTTATCCCCACGAACTGGACGCCCTGGTCCTTCGTCTCCTCGGAGACCTTGGCGAAGTACTTCGCCTCAAGTCGGCAGGGGCCGCACCAGGAGCCCCAGACGTTGAGGACGATGACCTTGCCCCGGTAGTCGGCGAGGTCGAGCGGCTTGCCGTCCAGCCCGTTGCCCGCCAGCTTCGGAGCCGCGACCCGCTCGCTCCTGGCGACGGTGGAGATACCCCCGCTGCCGGCGACGAAGTTGGTGTTGCCGCCACCCCCGGCCCTGTTGCCGTCCCCGCACGCGGACAGCGTCAGGGCACCGGCCACGGCGGTGGCGGCGAGCAGGGTGAAGCGGCGTCGGGACGCGCGGCCAAAGCTCATGTGAAAAGTTTCGCATGGCAGTTCCGGCGATCTCCCGCGCCCCCCTCAGTGCCCGTAAAGCCCCTTGTCAAGCTTGTTTAAAGAAGGAGTTCCAGCCACCGGCGGGCGACTGTCCGACGTCCAGCGTGCGGAGCTTGGCGAGCACGGCGGGGTCCTGGACGTCGAGCCAGTCGACGAACTGCCGGAACGAGACGAGGCGCACGTCCTCCTTGCCCGCGACTTTCTTGATCACTTCTTCTACGGCGTCCATGTAGATGCCGCCGTTCCACTCCTCGAAGTGGTTGCCGATGAAGAACGGTGCGCGATTCGACGCGTACGCGCGCTGGAAACCGGCGAGATAGGCCCCGGTCGCCTGGGTGCGCCAGCCGGGATAACGCGAGGGCATGCCCTTCGTCGAATTCTTCGACTGATTGGCGAGGATGTTGTAGTCCATCGAGAGCACCTCGAAGGAGTGCCCGGGGAACGGCATCGCCTGGAGCGGGAGGTCCCAGATCCCGCCGCGCTTCACGGGCCAGGTCTGGCGGCCGCCGGGCGAGCTGGCGTCGTAGCGCCAGCCCAGCTTCTTCGCGGTCGGCAGCAGATTGTCCTGGCCGAGCAGGCAGGGGGTGCGGCCGCCGACCAGTTCCTTGCGGTAGTCGAACGGGAGCGGGTCCTCGTTCTCCCAGCCGGTGTTGGTCCGCCATTCCGTGACGAAGGACACAGCCTGATCGATCTCGCTGCGCCATTGGGCGGGCGTCCAGCGCTCCACCGATCCGGAACCGCCGCAGAAATGGCCGTTGAAGTGTGTGCCGATCTCATGACCGTCGAGCCACGCCTGACGCACGTACTTCAGCGTGTCCTTGACGTGGCCGTCGGTGAGATAGCCGATGTCGGAAGCGCCGCGGGGATTGTTCGGCGGACGGTAGAGGGATTTCTTCGACTCGGGCAGGAGATAGATCCCGGAGAGGAAGAAGGTCATGGCCGCGTCGTGTTCCTTGGCCAGGTCGAGAAAGCGCGGGAAGAGACCGTTGCCGACCTCGCCCGCACCGTCCCAGGAAAAGATCACGAACTGCGGGGGCTTCTGGCCGGGTTCGAGCGGAACGGGCGCGGAGGGCTGGTGCGGCTGCTTGCCGGTGTCGGCGGTGGAGCCGTCACCGATCAGCCGGACCCTGTCCTTCGGAGAACCGTTTCCGCCCCCGTTGCCTCCGGTGCCCGTGTCCCCCTTGCCGCCGCCCTGACCGGACCTGTCGCCTCCGGAGGAACCCGAGGCCCCGCAGCCGGCGAGTCCGATCGCGGCCGCGGCCCCGAGTCCGGCTCCGAGCAGCCCCCTTCGATTGATGTCGCGCATGCCGTCCCCATCTGCGGTCGTTTTATCTCAAGGACATACAAACTACTGAAGGGTTAGATGAGGTGGTCAACACGACGGTTCCGCACATTTAAGGACTTTCTTTACGCTTTACCTTGCTGTCCGGCCCTGTCACCGCTGTCCGGCCCCGTCACCTTGCGCCCACTCCTGCGGAAGGACGCGCTGGGAGGCCCGTGCCGTTCCGGTCACCGCCCGAGCACATGTCCGGGAGTCGCCCCGCCGTTCGACTTCCCCGTCCCGGGGAGCTCATGCGCCCTGACCGCCGTCCCTCGCGGGGCGCCCCTGGCGGAAGGCCTCCACCAGCGTGTCGGCCAGGAACCCCTGCCAACAGGCGTGGTCGCGGCCGCCGTTGTGGGTATCACGGGTGACCCGGTGCCCCGGGCGCGCAGTACGGATACGAGGGCCTCGCCGTGTTCGGCCGACGCGGTCCCGTCGTGCGGTCCGATGTCGAGGTGGACGATGCCGCCGGGCTCCCAGCCCCCGGCCGCCGGGCCGCCATCCCGGTGAGAGCGACGGACCGCCGGCGCACCGGCAGGCGATGGAGGTTGAGCGGGTCGGCGACGCCGTGCGCCGGCAGCGCCGGCAGCAGCCGCTGAAGCCGTACGGGATCGGTGGGCGCGCCACAGGAAGGTGACGGCGCGATGGCCGGGATCGCCGTCGAGCGGTTCGACGAGGGGGTGCCGGTGCGGGCGGCCGCAGCCCAGGACTTGACCTGCCTTCGCGTTCGGTGCGCTTTCCCGCCGCACCCGGCAACGAGGACGGGACCGGCCGCCGCAGCTCGCGGCAGCCGGTCCCGTGACGTCCGATCTCGTCGGCCCCCGGAGGCGTCGGGCTACGCCCCGAACGCCTTGGACTGCCCCGGCTTCCCCTTCACCGGCTTGGCCCCAGCCAGCAGATGCGCGGGCACCAGGTCCCGGGCGGGCTCCGAGTAGCCGACCGAGACGATCGTGTCGCCCCGGTAGGTGAAGCTGGTCAGCGAGGCCAGCGTGCACTGGCGCTTGCGCGGGTCGTGCCAGAGCCGTCGGCGCTCCACGAAGGAGCGGACGATCCAGATCGGCAGCTGGTGGCTGACGCAGACCGCCTCGTGCCCGCGCGCCGCGTCCTTGGCGGCGTCGAGCGCACCCATCATGCGGACGACCTGCTCGACGTACGGCTCACCCCAGGACGGCTTGAACGGGTTGGTGAGGTGCTTCCAGTTCTCCGGCTTGCGCAGCGCCCCGTCACCGACGCCGAAGGTCTTGCCCTCGAAGACGTTGGCGGCCTCGATCAGCCGGGCGTCGGTGGCCAGGTCCAGGCCGTGCGCCTTGGCGACCGGGGCGGCCGTCTCCTGGGCGCGCTCCAGCGGGGAGGCGACGACATGGGTGATGTCGCGCCGCTCCAGGTGCTCGGAGACCCGGTCGGCCATCTTCCGGCCGAGGTCGGAGAGGTGGTAGCCGGGGCGCCGGCCGTAGAGGACGCCCTCGGGGTTGTGCACCTCGCCGTGACGGACCAGGTGCACCACGGTCAGCTGCTCGTCGCGGCCGGCGTTGTCGCTCATGCGGTCCTACCTTGTTCGTGGGTTGGACGGGCCGTCGTAAGGTCCAGAGACCCAGAGACGCCGGGTATGGCTTTCATGCGGTTGCCCTTGATGGTTCTGGCCACCTGGCCGCC
>NZ_NWVL01000038.1 GCF_002382885.1 Streptomyces sp. WZ.A104 | reverse complement strand
CCCGAGGGCCGTCCGGCGCCGGGCGGCGGGGCCGGGGGCATCGGCGGAGCGGCGGTCGGGGGGTAGCCGTAGCCGCCGGGAGCCTGCGGCGCGGCGGGCCGCCCGGGGGCGGGGCGCTGGGGCTGGCCGTGACCGGGCTGGTCCAGCTGTGACGAACTCGACGCCAGGGTGCGGCTGCGCACCCTGTAGAGGCCGGTGTCGAGGTCGTCGGCCTTCTCCAGGTGGACCTTGATCGGTCCCATGAAGGTGTAGCGCTGCTGCTTGGCGTAGTCACGCACCAGGCCGGACAGTTCGTCGCCCAGCTGGCCCGAGTACGGGCTGAGCCGCTCGTAGTCGGGTGTGCTGAGCTCGACGATGAAGTCGTTGGGGACGACGGTCCGTTCGCGGTTCCAGATCGTCGCGTTGTTGTCGCACTCCCGCTGGAGGGCGCCCGCGATCTCGACCGGCTGTACCTCGGACTTGAAAACCTTGGCGAAGGTGCCGTTGACCAGCCCTTCGAGGCGCTGCTCGAAACGCTTCATGACCCCCATGGGGCACCTCCTCCGGTGTCATCGTCGTTGTACCGCTTACTGATCGTATCCACGCGTCGGGAAATCGGCTGGTTCCCCTTGTCTGGCCTGTGGATGAGTGTCACCCCTCACACGGATCGTAGAGGTGGCCTCCTCACAGTGTCCCGCACCCGAGACACACTCTGGAGGAGTGGGGGCGGCGGCTCGGGGTTCCCGCTCCGCGTCCGGAGGGCGGGGTGAAACAACGGATGTGAATCCACCCTGTCCAGCGTGCTAATCTTCCGGATGTCGCCAGGCGCTCGCACCAAACGGTGAGAGAGTCTGAAAACACCACTCATGCGCGAGTGGCGGAACGGCAGACGCGCTGGCTTCAGGTGCCAGTGTCCTTAGGGACGTGGGGGTTCAAATCCCCCCTCGCGCACAACAGCGGTCACTCGTGACTGCGAAGTTGATTCGATAGGCCCCCGCTTCGGAGATCCGGAGCGGGGGTTCTTCGTTGTTCCGGGGCGTCTGTGTTTTTGACGGGCGGGCGGGGTACGGACAGCCCGGTAGGGGAGGGGCGCGGTCGGTGGCCCGTCCGCAGGGGCGCGGTTTCCGGACAGACCGATGGCCGGTGCAACGACGCGCTTGCTTACGCTGAATGCAGAGGTTGGATCGACGGCGGCTCGGCGGTGCAGGGCTGAGCCGCACAGAACGTTCCGGAGGCAGGAAATGGCGAAGCAGGCTCGCGCGGTCCAGACGTGGCGGTCGATCGTGGACGCCGCGGCGAGTGTCTTCGACGACTACGGCTACGAGCGTGCCGCCATCTCGGAGATTCTCCGCCGTGCCAAGGTGACCAAGGGGGCGCTGTACTTCCACTTCGCCTCCAAGGAAGCGATCGCGCAGGCGATCATGGACGAGCAGACCTCGACGGTGGAGTTCTCGCAGGAGGGCTCCCCCCTCCAGTCCCTGGTGGACGGCGGTCAGCAGTTCGCCTTCGCTCTGCGCCACAACGCGATGGCCCGTGCCGGCACGAGGCTGTCCATCGAGGGCGTCTTCCTCGGCGGCCCGCACCCGTGGGGTGACTGGATCGACGCGACGGCCCGGATGCTGGAGCTGGGGCAGGAGCGCGGCGAGGTGTTTCCCCAGATCGACCCGATGGTGTCGGCCAAGATCATCGTCGCCTCGTTCACCGGTATTCAGCTGGTGTCGGAGGCCGACACCGGTCGCGCTGACCTGCGCGAGCAGGTGGCGGAGATGTGGCGCCACATCCTGCCGTCGATCGCCCACCCCGGTGTCATCGCCCACATCAAGCCGGAGGGCCGGGTGGACCTGGCGGCCCAGGCGCGCGAACAGGCGGAGCGTGAGGCTCGGGAGGCGGAGGAGGCCCGGACGGCGCAGGAGGCGCGGGAGCGGGAGCGGGAGGCGCGGGAGCTGCGGGAGCAGGAGGCCGGCCGTACGGCTGCCGTTTCCGCGGCTGACGACGCGAAGGGCGCGGGTGTGGCGGCCGGAGGGCTCACCTGATCAGCCCGTAGGGCGTGCTGCGTCTCACGTTCGTGAGGCGTGCTGTGTTTCACGTGAAACATCCGATTCGTCATGATCATCATGTGGCAGGGCCGCGGAGCTCGTAGGAGCTTCGCGGCCCTGTTCGTGTTGGGCTCCGTGTTGGGCTTCGTGTTGGGTTCTCAGGCGGCGAGGCGGCGAGGCGGGAGGCGAGGGCCTTGGCCTTCTCCCGGGCGTCGGTGAACGCCTTGGTGCGGGAGGCCTCGGTGAGCGGGATCAGCTCGGCCGTCGACACTGCGAGTGGGCGAGGGCCGGCTCCGGAACGATGAAGTACACCTGGACGGAGAACATCGCCGTGAGTAGCTTCTCCGGGTAATCGTGAGCTGCTTCTCCAGGTAATTCTGGACAAATTCGAAGCTCTCGCGGGGGGTGCCCGGAGCGTATGAGCCACTGCGACTGGCGACGACGGTCACCGGGGTGCCGGTGATGGCGGAGTCCGGCCCCGCGTTGTGGCCCATGATGATCACCTGGTCCAGCCATGCCTTGAGGGTGGACGGGATCGTGAAGTTGTACATCGGTGCGCCGATCAGGACGGCGTCAGCCGCGGCAAGCTCGTCGGCGAGTTCCCGGCGGAGCGGGTCATCGGTGCCCGCGGCCGCGGAGTCGGCGTTCAGGTGGGGCAGCGGATCGGCGGATCAGTGAGCGCATGCTTTCGGGCCGGCTGGCCGAAGTCGGTGCGGCCGGTCTGGTGATCCGCGAGGTTGACGAGGGTCCGTCGTCGCGCGTCGCGTACCGCCTCACCGAGGCCGGTGCCGCGATGGAGCCCGTGCCGAAGGAGCTCGGGCGGTGGGCGGATGCCTACCTGGCGCCGGAGGTCGGCACCGGCTGCTGACGGCGCCCGCTCCGTTGTCTGTGCGGCTGGGGAGTCTCTCCAACAATAAAGATGTATGCTACAGCTAATTAATAGTTGTAGAAGCCAACCATTGGGAGATCGTTCAGATGCCCGCAGGCTCCCGTACCGCTCCCGGCGCCCCCGCAGGGACGCTGCGCCATGTGCTGGGTCACCTCCTCACGCCCCTGCTGATGTGCGTCGGCATGGGGCTCGCCTACCTGGGGGCCTTCCACGCTCCGCAGCCGCACGATCTGCGCGTGGACGTCGTCGGCTCCGGTCCGAGCGCGCGGATGCTGGCCCAGTCCCTCCAGGACGAGGCGGACGGCGCGCTGAACACGCGGACCGTGGCGGACCGCTCCACGGCAGTGGAGCACCTCCGGACCCAGAAGAGCTACGGGGCGTACCTACCGGGCGCCGCCCCCGAACTGCTGGTGGCCACCGCGTCGTCGGACACCAGCGCCACCGTCGTGGAGAAGGTCTTCACCGGGGTCGCGGCCGAGCAGGGCGCGCCCCTGAAGGTGGTGAACGTGGCGCCCACCGCGGACGGTGATCCGACCGGGCAGGGCGTCTTCTTCCTGCTGGTCGCGATCAGCATCGGCTCGTACGCCTCCGTCGCCGTGATCGGTGGTGCGGGCGGTGCCCTGCCGCTGCGGGTCAGGGCCGCGCTGGTGGCGGGTGCCTCGCTCGTGGTGAGCCTGATCGGCGCGGTGTTCGCGGGGCCGCTGTTCGGCCTGGTCGATCACGGCCTCGCCGTGCTGTGGGCGCTGGCCTGGCTCTACTCCGCGGGCATCCTGCTGATCGGGGTGGGGCTGCACACCTTCCTCAAGCGGTGGACGACGCTCGGCGTGATGGTCCTGTTCGTCATGCTCAACTTCACCAGCTCCGGCGGCATCTTCCGCCCCGAGCTCCAGCCCGGCTTCTTCGGCTCGCTGCACGCCTTCTGGAACGGTGCGGGCTTCGTCGAAGGGGTCCGCAGCCAC
Source organism: Streptomyces sp. WZ.A104 (assembly GCF_002382885.1). Lineage (GTDB taxonomy): Bacteria > Actinomycetota > Actinomycetes > Streptomycetales > Streptomycetaceae > Streptomyces. The sequence continues at coordinate 72,627 of NZ_NWVL01000038.1, read as the reverse complement.
GTCTACTTCGACGGGTACGCGTTCGGCGGCCATGTGCTCGTCCTCGTGCTCTGGTTCCTCGTGGGCCTGGCGGTGCTGGGCCTCGCAGGAGTGGCCGAGGCTCGCAGGCGGGCGGAGCCGTCCGGGGGCGGGGACGTTGTACGGGAGACGGCGTCGCGGTCCTCCGGGGGGAAGTCCCGGCCCTACGACGGGGAGCTGGAGGAAGAGCTGGAGGAGGCGGTCGGCGTCTGATCTGCGCCGGATCAGGGCCGGACCCGCGACCCATCAGGCCGGACCTGCGACGGATCAGGGCCGGATCAGGGCCGGGCCAGCGCTCGATCGGCATAGGGATCGGCTCGGATCGTCATCGGATCAGCGTGGGATCAGCGTGGGATCAGCGTGGGATCGGCGTGCGATAGGCGGCCGACCGGACCGGGGCGGTCCGTAGTTGTCCACAGGCCCGGGCGGGTGTGCGGGAACGGCGGTACCGTCGTGCTCGGTCGCTGGTGGACAGGGCCGCTGACCGGCGGGGAGCCGGGCAGCCGGAGTGCGTACGAGGTGGGGGAGGCGACGCTCCATGAGCGGAACCGAGGCGACGATGCCGGAACAGCGAACTACAGGGGCGGATCTGCGCATTCCGGTCGTGCCCGGGTTCGCCCGGCGCGGGGCATCGCTGTCGCAGAAGGCGGCGGGCAAGTCTCTCCGAGGCCGGGTGCCGCGTTCCGCGCACGCCTCGCTTGCCCTGCCACCGGGGCGGCCGGACGCGGTGCGGGCGGTCGAGGAGTCGAACCGAGGCCGGGTGCCCGGGCTGACGCCGATACGGGTCGGGCGGATGGCGGCCACCCCGTTCGCCTTCCTGCGGGGTGCGGCCGGGCTGATGGCCCACGACCTGACGGGCACCCCGGTCACCGGCGTGGGCGCCCAGCTCTGCGGCGACGCGCACGCGGCCAACTTCGGCCTCTACGGCGACGCTCGCGGCAGCCTGGTCATCGATCTGAACGACTTCGACGAGACCGTGTTCGGGCCCTGGGAGTGGGACCTCAAGCGGCTCGCCACATCCCTGGTGCTCGCGGGCCGGGCGGCCGGGGCCGACGAGGACACCTGCCGCCGGGGCGCCTACGACGCCGTCGGCGCCTACCGGCGCACCATGCGGCTCCTGGCCCGGCTGCCCGCACTCGACGCCTGGAACGCCATCGCGGACGAGGAGCTCGTCTCGCACACCGACGCGCGTGATCTGGCGGGCACCCTGGAGCGGGTCTCGGAGAAGGCCCGCAACAACACCAGCGCCCGGTTCGCGGCCCGGTCGACGGAGGAGTGCCCAGACGGCGGCCGCCGCTTCGTCGACGCCCCGCCCGTGCTGCGCCGGGTGCAGGACGCCGAAGCCTCAGCAGTGGCGGCCGGGCTCGGCGGCTATCTCTCCACCGTCTCCGAGGACCGGGCGCCGCTGCTGGCCCGGTACGCGATCCACGACGTGGCCTTCCGCGTGGTCGGCACCGGCAGCGTGGGCACCCGGTCGTATGTGGTGCTGCTGCTCGACCACCGCAGCGAGCCTCTGGTACTCCAGGTGAAGGAGGCGCGCCCGTCGGTGCTCGCCCCCCATCTTCCGGCGGTCGGCTTCGATGTTCCGCAGGTGGACCACGAGGGCCGCCGGGTGGTGCTCGGGCAGAAGAGGATGCAGGTCGTCAGCGACATACTGCTCGGCTGGGCGGACGTCGACGGCAGGCCGTTCCAGGTGCGTCAGTTCAGGAACCGCAAGGGCAGCGTGGACCCCGCCGCGCTCGCAGCCGACCAGGTCGACGACTACGGGCGGATGACCGGTGCCCTGCTCGCGCGGGCGCACGCGCACAGCGCCGACCCCCGCCTGCTGGCGGGCTACTGCGGCAAGAACGACGAGCTCGACGAGGCGGTGGCGGCCTTCGCTGTGACGTACGCCGACCGTACGGAGGCGGATCACGCCGAGCTGGTGCGGGCGATCAAGGCAGGCCGGCTGGCCGCGGAATTCGGCATATGACGGGCCCCTGAGGTGGTCCTTGGCCGGTCCTTGACGGGCCCCTGGCGGCTTCCCGAGGCGGGTGGGCTCCGGGCCGGGCCCACCGCGTGTGCCGGACCGCCGGTCCGTGGCCATACGCTGGACGGGTGACCCACGAAGCCGCCGGGGTGCCGACCACCCGGAACGATGATGACCGGCAGGACAACGACCGGCCGGACGCGCCGCAGCCCACGCCGGAGGCGCAGGGTGCGCCGGGCGACGCGGATGCTGCAGCCGCGCAGTCCGCCGAGCCGCAGGACGCCGCTGCGCGCCCCGAGGCGCGGCTCGCCAAGGCGGTGCAGGCCGCCGAGCAGGCGTTGATCGAGTTCGAGATCGCGGTGGAGACCTTCCGGGTGGAGGTCGAGAACTTCTCCCGGCTGCACCATCAGAAGCTCGGCCCGATGTACGCCCGCCTCGACGAGCTGGACGCCTTGATCGCCGAGGCGCGGGCCGCACGCACCGGTGACCCCGAGGACCAGCGCAAGGCCCGCGAGGCGCGGGCGGTCGTCATGCCGATGCCCGGCGTCGACGAGCTGTTCCACGACTGGATGGACACCGACGGGCTGTCCCCCGAGGCCGCTGCCATGCTCACCGAGCAGCCGGTCCGGCCGCCGAAGCGGGTCAGGCCGAGCGAGGAGGCCCGCAAGCTCTACCGGGATCTGGCTCGCAAGGCGCACCCGGACCTCGCCCAGGACGAGCAGGAGCGGGCGCGCCGGGACGAGTTCATCGCCCGGGTGAACGCCGCCTACGGCCGCGGCGATGTCGAGCTGCTCAAGGAGCTCGTGGCGGAGTGGGAGGCGGGTCCCGTGCAGCCGCCGGCCCCGCTGAGCGAGAGCGAGGAGCTCTACGCCCGGCTGGAGTGGCTCAGCAGGCGCAAGGAGCTGCTGACGGTGCTGGCCAAGGAGCTGGAGGAGAGCGCCATCGGCTCGATGCTCCGGATGGCCCCGGACGATCCGGACCAGCTGCTGGAGGACGTCGGTGAGCAGTTGCTGGGCGAGGTGTCCCGGCGTGAGGCCGAGCTCGCGGAAATGGTGCAGTAGCGTTCCGGGTGACTCTGCCGCGTACGTACGAGAGAAGGCATGACCCATGAATTTCGCCCCGCTGCCCTCGGTGAACGCCGCGGAGGTGCCGTCGGACGGCTTCGTCCTGGACGTCCGCGAGAACGACGAGTGGGCGGCCGGTCACGTCGAGGGTGCGCTGCACATCCCGATGAGCGACTTCGTGGGCCGGTTCGGCGAGCTGACCGAGGCCGTCGAGGACGGCCGACGCGTGCATGTGATGTGCCGGGTCGGCGGGCGGTCGGCCCAGGTCACCCAGTACCTGACCCAGCAGGGCATCGACGCGGTGAACATCGACGGCGGCATGCAGGCGTGGGACGGCGCCGGGCGCCCCATGGTCACGGACAACGGGACTCCTGCCTTCGTCCTCTGAGCGCTGCGGGGCCCGGGGCGAACGGTCAGCCGAGCGGGTGGGCTGCCAACAGGTCCCCCAGGGCCTCTTCGTGGGCCGCGGCGGGGCCGAGGGAGAGCTCGATCTGCTTCGCCCAGGCGTGGAAGCGGTGCAGGGGGTAGTCGGTGTCCGCACCGAAGCCACCGTGCAGATGCTGCGCGCTCTGCACGACGCGACGGACTCCGTCGGAGGCCCAGATCTTCGCCACCGCGATGTCTCCCGCAGCGGGCAACGGACCCCCGGCGTCGGTGGAGATCCGCCAGGCGGCCTGCCAGAGCGTCGCCTCCATCGCCCGCAGATCGATGTACCGGTCGGCGGCCTGCACCGCCACCGCTTGGAATGTGGCGACCGGGAACCCGAACTGCTCACGCTTGCCGGTGTATTCGGCGGTCATCTCCAGCACCCGCTCGCCCAGCCCGAGGGCCAGCGCGCAGGTGCCCGTGGTGAGCAGCGACCGTAGCCAGTCCCAGCATCCCGGGGCGTCGATCAGCTCACGGGCCTCAATGCGCACGGCGTCGAGCCGGACTTCGGCCAGCCGTTCGCCGCTGGTGGAGACCTGTTCCGCCAGGGTGACGCCCTCACGGGTGCGGTGCACGAGGGCCAGGACCGCGCCGCCCTCGGCGGTGTGGGCGGGCACGGCGATCCAGTCGGCCACCTGGGCCCAGGGAACTGCGGACTGCATTCCGTCGAGCACCCAGCCGGAGTCTCCTGGCGGCGTCTCGTTCTCGCCGTACGGCCGTGCGACGACGGCGAGTTCGGCAGGGCCGTGGCCGCTGCGCCCGTTGGCCCCGGCGGTCAGGATCAGCTCGCCCCTGGCGGCCCGGGGCAGCAGCTCCGCCGCGAGGGCGCTCTCCCCGTACCGCTGGATCGTCATCGCGACCGCGCAGCTCTCCAGCAGCGGCACCCGGGCCAACACCTTGGCCGACTCCCGCAGGACCAGGCAGAGCGCGATCGGGCCGAGCCCCGCGCCGCCGTGGTGCGGCGACAGAGTGAGCCCGAGCAGGTCCGTACGCGCCAGCTCCTGCCACAGCTGCCGGTCGATGTCCTCCGCTACGGCGCCCGGTGTCAGGGCGGGGCTGGGCACACGGTCGGGTGCGACGCCCGAGAAGACGGCCCTGGCCGCCTCGACGGCTGCCTGCTGTTCCTCGGTGAAGGTGAAGTCCACTGTCCCGGCCTCCCGCTAACCGTTGACGCCCTGACGGGTCGTCAAGATAGAACAGGTTCTATGGGAAGGGAACAGCGCGGCGGTGCGCGGGGGCGTCAGCGGTCGAAGTCCAGCTCCACCTCCGGGGTGAGCGGATGAGACTGGCAGGCCAGCACGAAGCCCGCCTCGGTCTCCTCCGGTTCCAGCGCGAAGTTGCGGTCCATCCGGACCTCGCCCGCGACCAGGAACGCCCGGCACGTCCCGCACACCCCGCCCTTGCAGGCGTACGGAGCGTCCGAGCGGCTCCGCAGCACCGTCTCCAGCAGGGATTCGGAATCCTTCACAGGCCAGCTGCCCGAGCGGCCGTGGAGCGTCGCCGTCAGCGTGGAGTCGGACGGGGCGGCGACCTTGACCACCGTGGCGTCGGAGGGGCTGTCGTCGACGTGGAAGATCTCCTGGTGGATCCGGGACCGGTCGACGCCTAGCGCGCGCAGCGCCTTCTCCGTGCCCTGCACGAGGCCGAGCGGACCGCACAGGAACCAGCCATCCACCTCCTCCACCGGAAGCATCGCGGGCAGCAGACCGGTGAGCCGTTCGGTGTCCAGCCGCCCGGAGGGGAGACCGGCCGACTGTTCCTCCCGGGAGAGCGCGGTGACCAGCTGGAAGCGGTCCGGATAGCGGTCCTTGAGGTCGGCCACCTCGTCCAGGAACATCGTCGAGGCCGCCGTGCGGTCGCTGCGGATCAGGCAGAACCGTGCGGACGGCTCCCGGTCCAGCAGGGTGGCCGCCATCGACAGCACTGGAGTGATGCCGCTTCCGCCGACCACCGCCGCGAACAGGCCGGGATGCGGCTCCAGGACGAAGCGGCCCATCGGGGGCATGGCCTCCACCCGGTCGCCGACGGCCAGCTCCTTCAGGGCGTACGTGGAGAACGCCCCGCCCTCGACCATGCGGATGCCCACCCGCAGTACCGGTTCGCCGGGCTGCTCGGTGGCCGGTGCGCAGATCGAGTACGAGCGGCGGATCTCCTCGCCGTCCACGGTGTAGCGCACGTTCAGATGCTGGCCGGGGGTGTGGCGGAAGGTCTCGCGCAGCTCGGCCGGCACGGCGAGGGTCACGGCCACCGCATCGTCAGTGATCCGTTCGATCGCGCTGACCCGGAGCGGATGGAACATCTACAACTCCTTGAAATGGTCGAACGGTTCACGACAGGCGACGCAGCGACGCAGGGCCTTGCACGCCGTGGAGGAGAACCGGCTGAGCAACTCCGTTTCCGTGGAGCCGCAGTTCGGGCAGCGCACCGAGAGCGTCAGCGGCACGGGGCCGCCGTCGGCACTGTGGGCGCGCGGCGGTGCGATACCGAACTCGGCGAGCTTGCGGCGGCCTTCGGCGCTGATGTCGTCCGTCGACCAGGCCGGAGCCAGAACCGTGACCACGGAGACCTCCGGTACGCCGTGGTCGTGCAGTACCCGCTCGATATCGGCTGACATCGCCTCGATCGCCGGGCAGCCGGTGTAGGTCGGGGTGAGCCGCACGGTCACCTTGCCCGGTCCGTCCACTGTGACGTCCCGCAGGACGCCGAGCTCCGCGAGGGTCAGCACCGGGAGCTCCGGGTCGGGCACGGAACCCGCGAGACCACGCAGCTCCGCCTCCAGCAGGGTGTCGGTCACCATGACGCCCCCGGGTGGCTGCGGTGCAGATGCTGCATTTCGGCGAGCATGCGGCCGAACGGCTCGGTGTGCAGACCCTGCCGCCCCGCGCCTGCCGCCCAGCCTCCGGACTGCGGTCCCGTCGGGAGCGTCAGCGTGGCCCGCTCGACGACGTCGGTGACGGCGTGTAGCCAACTTCCTTGCAGTTCCTGCCAGTCGATACCTGTGTTGCCGGAGCTGCCGGAGCTGCCGGTGGCGTTGGTGGCGGCGGAGTCGAGGTCTTCGATCGGCTGGAACAGCTCGCCGGTGAACCGCCACAGCGCGTCCAGACCGCTTTGCATCCGGCTGTGGCTCTCCTCGGTACCGTCGCCGAGCCGCAGGACCCACTGCTCGGCGTGGTCGCGGTGGTAGGCCACCTCCTTCACGGCCTTGGCCGCGAGGCCGGCGAACTCGCCGTCCCCGGCCGCTAGCCGCTCGTACAGCAGATGCTGATACACGGAGAAGTAGAGCTGCCGGGCGATGGTGTGGGCGAAGTCCCCGTTCGGCTGCTCCACCAGCTGGAGGTTGCGGAAGGCCCGCTCCTCGCGGAGGTAGGCCAGCTCGTCCTCGTCACCGGCGAGCGAGAGTAGCACCCGGGCCTGTCCCAGCAGGTCCAGGGCGATGTTGGCGAGAGCCACCTCCTCCTCCAGGACGGGGGCGTGACCCGCCCACTCCCCCAGCCGGTGCGAGAGCACCAGCGCGTCGTCGCCCAGGGCGAGAGCCGCGCTCACAGGTGCTTCACCCCTTCCGGGATCTCGTAGAACGTCGGGTGGCGGTAGGGCTTGTCCCCGGCCGGCTCGAAGAAGGAGTCCTTCTCGTCGGGGGAGGAAGCGGTGATCGCGGTGGAGGGGACCACCCAGAGCGAGACGCCTTCCGAGCGGCGGGTGTAGAGGTCACGGGCGTTGCGCAGAGCCATCTCGGCGTCGGGCGCGTGCAGGCTGCCCGCGTGGGTGTGGGACAGCCCGCGCCGGGAGCGCACGAACACCTCCCAGAGAGGCCAGTCGGTCGAGCTGCTCATGCCGTCTCCTCCACTTGCTGTGCGGGCTGTGCGGGCGATTCGGTGGCCGGGGTGGCCGGGCTGTGCTTGGCGGCGTACGCGGCCGCCGCGTCCCGGACCCAGGCGCCCTCCTCGTGGGCCCTGCGACGCTGGGTGATCCGCTGTTCGTTGCAGGGGCCGTTGCCCTTGAGGACCTCGTGGAACTCCGCCCAGTCGATCGCGCCGAAGTCGTGCTGGCCGCGCTCCTCGTTCCACCGGATATCGGGGTCCGGGAGCTGCAGGCCCAGCGCCTCGGCCTGCGGTACGCAGATGTCCACGAAGCGCTGACGCAGCTCGTCGTTGGAGTGCCGCTTGATCTTCCAGGCCATGGACTGCTCGGAGTGGGACGAGGCGTCGTCGGGCGGGCCGAACATCATCAGGGACGGCCACCACCAGCGGTTCACCGCGTCCTGGGCCATGGCGTGCTGGGCCTCGGTGCCACGGCTGAGGGCGAGCAGCAGCTCGTAACCCTGGCGCTGGTGGAAGGACTCCTCCTTGCAGATGCGGACCATGGCGCGGGCGTAGGGGCCGTAGGAGCAGCGGCACAGCGGCACCTGGTTGGTGATCGCCGCCCCGTCCACCAGCCAGCCGATCGCGCCAACGTCGGCCCAGGTCAGCGTCGGGTAGTTGAAGATCGACGAATAGCGCTGGCGGCCTGCGTGGAGCTTGTCGAGCAGCTCCTCACGGCTGGTGCCCAGGGTCTCGGCCGCGCTGTAGAGATAGAGCCCGTGGCCCGCTTCGTCCTGCACCTTGGCCATCAGGATCGCCTTCCGCCGCAGCGAGGGCGCGCGGGTGATCCAGTTCGCCTCGGGCTGCATGCCGATGATTTCCGAGTGGGCGTGCTGGGCCATCTGGCGGACCAGCGTCGCTCGGTAGGCATCGGGCATCCAGTCGCGCGGCTCGATCCGCTCGTCGGCCGCCACGGCCGCGTCGAACGTCACGATGCGCTCCGCGTCTGCCGCGTCCACGGCGTCGGCCGTATTCCCCGCAGCCCCCGCAGGTGCCGCATTCGCCGTGCCGGACGTCCTCTGCGTCGTCTGGTCCGCAGTCACTGCCGCCATCCCGGGCTCCCTACCGACCGATCGTTCGGTTCCTTGACTTCAATGGTGAGTCGGAGGCCCGTAGGGTGTCAACCCTGTGGATAACTGAGCTGTGATCGACGGTGAGCGGGGCGGGATGGATTCGGATCACGACGGGAGCTCTGCCGACGGCAAGCACGGCGCCCACGGCATAGCCGGGCTCTCCTTCCCCTACCAGGTGGTCGCGGCCCTGGCGCTCTCCCTGATCGGGCTCCTCGCCTGCGCCCACGTGGCCATGGTTTTTCTGCACGTCAGCCCGTCCAACACGGTGACCAAGCAGCACGGGAAAACGATCGACGACTGGGTCTATCCGGAGTTCGAACAGAACTGGAAGCTCTTCGCGCCGAACCCGCTCCAGCAGAACGTCGCCATCCATGTGCGGGCCGATGTGGTGGGGGCGGACGGCCGCCGTACCACCCGTTGGATGAGCCTGACCCACGAGGACGCCAAGGCGATACGCGGCAATCTCTTCCCCAGCCACGTGCATCAGAACGAGCTCCGCCGGGGCTGGGACTTCTACGTCAACTCCCACGACAGCGAGAACCGTCCCAACGGCCTGCGCGGCGATCTCTCCGAGCGGTACATCCGGCGCATTGCGATGCTGCGGCTGAGCGAGCGCGACTACGGCGGCACGATCGATCGCATCCAGCTCCGCTCCGCCACCACCTCCGTCGCCCCGCCCCCGTGGAGCACCGAGAAGATCAGCACCAAGCCCGTCTACCGCGTACTCCCCTGGTGGACCGTGACCCCGGACGACCTCCCCGCCGACGGCGCGACGCACGACGTGGAGGACAACCAGTGACCATCCCGCAGCCCTCCGTCCCGCAGCAGCCCACCCACCCGCAGCAGCCCGCTCACCCGCAGCAGCCTGGAGACCCCGCCCGTCCCGGCGGCGTCCTCGCGCGGGCGCTCCAGCGCCTCACCGCCTCGGCCCTCGGCCCGTATCAGAGCGCTGTTGTCCGGATCGGGTTCGCGGCCACCTACCTCTTCTTCCTGCTGCGCGAGTTGCCGCACCGCCATGAGCTGTACGGGCCCGACAGCCCGTGGCGCTGGGATCTGGCCCGCCAGCTCACGGACGGCAACGGCGCCTTCTCCGTCCTCATGTGGACCGACAGCACGCTCTGGTTCGAGGCCGTGTACGTCCTGACCCTGCTGTCCGCCGTGGGACTGCTTCTCGGGTGGCGCACCCGGACCATGTCCGTCCTCTTCATGGTCGGCGTGCTCTCCGTGCAGAACCGCAGCATCTTCATGGGCGACGGCGGCGACAACGTCGTCCACCTCATGGCGATCTACCTGGTGCTGACGCGCTGCGCCCGGGTCTGGTCGCTGGACGCCCGGCGCGCGGCGCGGAACCTGGAGCGTGCGGCGGCGGGACTGCCGCCCGTACGCGACATCGCGGGGCCGGTCCTGTGGGCGGTCCTCGGCCCCGTCCTGATGATCGCCACCCTGATGGGCGGGTTCGGCGGCACCTGGTGGCTTCCCACCCTGCTGTGGACGGTCTGGCTCTCCGCCGCCGCCTGGTGGGCCGTGAACCGCTACGCGCCGCACGGCGAGCCCCGCGCCCTGCTCGATGTGCTGGCCAACCTCGCGCACAACGCCACGCTCGCCGTGATCATGGCCGAGGTCTGCCTGATCTACGCGACCGCCGGCTGGTACAAGATCCAGGGCTCGCGCTGGCAGGACGGCACCGCGCTCTACTACCCGCTCAAGCTCGACTACTTCACTCCATGGCCCGCCCTGTCGGACATCCTGGCCTCCAGCGGGCTGATGGTGATGGTGCTGACGTATGGCACGGTCATCGTCCAGGTCGCCTTTCCGTTCACGCTGTTCAACCGGCGGGTCAAGAACGTCCTGCTGGCCGTGATGATCTGCGAGCACGCGGGGATCGCCCTGCTGCTCGGGCTGCCGTTCTTCTCTATGGCGATGATCGCTGCCGACGCGGTGTTCCTGCCGACCGCCTTCCTTGTGTGGCTGGGGGGACGGGCCGCCCTCGGCAGGCAGCGGCTGTTCTCCCGGCTGCCGGGCCGGGCAGCCGCAACGCCCCGGGCGCCCGGCGCCGCGGACGGGCCGCCGGACGCCGGGGGGGCCGGGCCGGGCAAGGGTGGCCCCGGGGGTACGGAGGAGCCCCGGCTCCACGGTGGCGGTGGGGGCCATACGCTCGTCGGGTGAGCAGTGAGATCGGCAGAACCCCAAGGCCCGCGGCAGAACCCGTGGAGCCCGTCCCGCACGCAGAACCCGCGGAGCCTCTCCAGTACGACGACGGGTACGGACAGGAGATCGGCGTCGGGCCGCATCCGCTGCCGTGGCCCGAGGACGAGCGTTACGACCCCGAGCTGCTGGCCCACGGAGACAGGCGCAACGTCGGCGACGCGTACCGCTACTGGACGCGCGAGGCGATCGTCGCCGACCTCGACCTGCGTCGGCACGACTTCCATGTGGCCGTGGAGAACTGGGGCCACGACTTCAATATCGGTTCCGTCGTCCGGACCGCCAACGCCTTCCTGGCGAAGGAGATCCACATCGTGGGTCGTCGGCGCTGGAACCGGCGCGGCGCCATGGTCACCGACCGCTACCAGCATGTGCGCCACCACCCCGACACGGCGGACCTGACCGCGTGGGCGGCGGCCGAGGGGCTGCCGATCATCGGGATCGACAACCTCCCCGGCGCCGTACCGCTGGAGCGCACCGAGCTGCCCCGCCGGTGCGTCCTGTTGTTCGGGCAGGAGGGGCCCGGTCTGACCGAGGAGGCACGCAACCACGCCACGATGGTGTGCTCGATCGCCCAGTTCGGCTCGACCCGGTCCATCAACGCGGGCGCCGCGGCGGCGATCGCGATGCACGCGTGGGTGCAGCGCTACGCCGATGTCCCCGACCCCCGGTACGCCCGCTAGCTACGCCTGGCGGCGCACCTCCACCACGCGGAAGCGGTTGGCGACGAAGGCTCCGTCGCACAGGGCCGCGTTCGCGGCGGGGTTGCCGCCGGAGCCGTGGAAGTCGGAGAAGGCGGCGGTCTGGTTGACGTAGACCCCTCCGGTCAGGTTCAGCGAGAGCTGGGCCGACTCGTCCAGGCAGACGTCCTCGATGCCGCGCTCCACCTCGGGGGACGTGGTGTACGCGCCGACCGTCATGGCGCCCTTGTCACGGATCGTGCGGCGGAGCAGATCCAGGGCGGCGGACGTCGACTCGACCGCTACCGCGAAGGACACCGGACCGAAGCATTCCGAGAGGTAGGCCGCGCTGTCGTCGGTCTTGGTCCCGTCGAGCTTGACGACGACCGGCGTACGCACGACCGCGTCGGGGAACTCGGCGTTCGCGACCGTACGTGAGGCCAGAGCCACCTCGCCCAGCTCGCCGGCCGCCTCCACCCGGGCCTTCACGTCCGGGTTGACCAGCGCGCCGAGCAGGGCGGCGGCGCGGGCGTCGTCGCCGAGCAGGCCGGTGACAGCGGCCGCGATGTCGGTGACCACGTCGTCGTAGGACTTGGTGCCGTCGTCCGTGGCGATGCCGTCCCGGGGGATCAGGAGATTCTGCGGTGTGGTGCACATCTGGCCGCTGTACAGGGAGAGCGAGAACGCCAGATTGGCGAGCATGCCCCGGTAGTCGTCGGTGGAATCGACGACGATCGTGTTGACGCCGGCCTTCTCCGTGTAGACCTGGGCCTGGCGGGCGTTGTCCTCCAGCCAGTCGCCGAAGGCGGTGGAGCCGGTGTAGTCGATGATCCGGATCTCGGGGCGGACCGCCAGGGTCTTGGCGATGCCCTCACCGGGCCGCTCGGCGGCCAGTGCGACCAGATTCGGGTCGAAGCCCGCCTCGACCAGCACCTCGCGGGCGATGGACACCGTGAGGGCCAGCGGGAGCACGGCGCGCGGGTGCGGCTTGACCAGCACCGGGTTGCCCGTGGCGAGGGAGGCGAAGAGGCCGGGATAGCCGTTCCACGTGGGGAACGTGTTGCAGCCGATGAGCAGCGAGATGCCGCGGCCGGAGGTGATGAACGACTTGTGCAGCTTCAGCGGATCGCGCTTGCCCTGTGGCTTGGCCCAGTCGGCGGTCTCAGGCGTGCGGACCTGCTCCCGGTAGGCGTACGCCACGGCCTCCAGACCGCGGTCCTGGGCGTGCGGCCCGCCCGCCTGGAACGCCATCATGAAGGCCTGGCCGCTGGTGTGCATCACCGCGTGGGCCAGCTCGTGGGTGCGGGCGCTGATCCGCGACAGGATCTCCAGACAGACCAGGGCCCGGACCTCCGGACCGGCTGCCCGCCAGGCGGCCATACCGGCCTTCATCGCGGGAAGCAGGACATCCAGGTCTGCGTGCGGATACTCGACGCCGAGCTCCGGCCCGTACGGCGAGATCTCGCCGCCCGCCCAGCCGTCGGTGCCGGGCTGCGCGAGGTCGAGCCGGGTGTTGAGCACCGCGTCGAACGCTGCCTTGCCCTCGGCCGCCCCGAGACTGCCCGGTGCGCCGCCCTCGCCGTACGCCTTCGGGTGCTCGGGGTGCGGCGACCAGTACGCGCGGGTACTGATCGCGTCGAGGGCCTGGTCGAGCGTGGGCCGGTGGGTCTCGGACAGCTGCTGGGGGGTGAGCACGGCGGCCATGGCGGACCAACTCCTCATCGAGCCGGGCAGGAACGTACGGACGGAGTTAGAGTAACCGAACGATCGGTCGGGACAAGGGGCCCCAGGAAACCTGTGGACAACTCATGGGGGAGGATCGCGGACATGACCACGGCCAAGCGGGACACGTACACCCCGGAGACCCTGCTCACCGTCGCCGTCCGAGTCTTCAACGAGCGCGGCTACGACGGCACGTCCATGGAGCATCTCTCCCGGGCTGCGGGCATCTCGAAATCCTCCATCTACCACCATGTGGCGGGCAAGGAGGAGCTGCTGCGGCGAGCCGTCAGCCGGGCGCTCGACGGGCTCTTCGGGATCCTCGACGAGCCGGGGGCGCTGCGCGGGCGCGCGATCGAGCGGGTCGAGTACGTCACGCGGCGCACGGTTGAGGTGCTGATGGCCGAGGTGCCCTACGTCACGCTGCTGCTGCGGGTGCGCGGCAACACGAAGACCGAGCGCTGGGCGCTGGAGCGGCGGCGCGAGTTCGACCAGCGGGTCTCCGAGCTGCTCCAGGCCGCGGTGGCCGACGGGGACCTCCGGGCGGACGTGGACATACGGCTGGCGACCCGGCTGCTGTTCGGCATGGTGAACTCGCTGGTCGAGTGGTATCGCCCGCAGCCCGGCGGTTTTCCGGGCGAGGACCAGCTTGCCGACACGGTGGTCCAGCTGGCCTTCGAGGGGATGCGGGCCAACGGCCGCTGAGCGCCCCGACGTGCGCGGGGTGTTCGGTGCAGCCCGCCTCAGCTTCAGTGCAGCCCGGCTCAGCTCGGCTCGGCCTCAGTGCGGCCCGGCTCAGCTTCGGTGGAGCTCAGCCCGGCTCAGCTCTAGTGCAGCTCAGCTCAGCTCTGTCGGACGGTCCGGGAGGGGGTCGAGGTCCGTCTCCTCGAACACCAGCAGCGTGCGCGTCGAGAGCACCTCGGGGATGGACTGGATGCGGGTGAGGACCAGCTCGCGCAGCGCCCGGTTGTCCGGTGTGTGCACCAGCAGCAGGACATCGAAGTCGCCGCTGACCAGAGCGATATGGGTGGCCCCGGGCAGCGCCTGGAGCTGCTCGCGCACGGTGCGCCAGGAGTTCTGCACGATCTTGAGCGTGATGTACGCGGACGCGCCCTGCCCCGCCCGCTCATGGTCGACCCGGGCGCCGAAGCCGCGGATCACGCCGTCCTCGACGAGCCGGTTGATACGGGCGTAGGCGTTGGCACGCGAGACGTGGACCCGTTCGGCGACCGACCGTATCGAGGCGCGGCCGTCCGTCTGGAGGATGCGCAGGATGTCGCGGTCGATGGTGTCCAGCGGCCGCGCGGGCGGAACCGGGGGCGGGGCCGGGGAGGGAGCCGGGGACGGAACCGACGGCGGCACCCCGGGTGCGGCCTGGCCGGGGTCCTCACCCCTGTCGGCCATTTGTTCAGCGGCCATCTGCCCGCGCCTCCCTGTTGTGGACGACTTGCCTCTATCCCAGGCTGTGGAGAACCGTTTGTCCACAGGCTGGCGGTGCCTGTAGCCAAAATGCGCTCGCGACCGAACAATCGGTAGGTGAGACACGCCACACTCGTGCCTCGCCCATTCCTCGATATCTCGCCATCCCGCTCCCTCTCGACACTCCCGATCGACACCCCTCGATCCCCTCGATGCCAGGAGGTGCTTCTCATGACGGTCCAAGAGCTGCCCGGCGCGGCCGCCCACCGGCCCACGCCGCCCCCGGCCTGGAAGCCGATCACCGACCCCGCCCCGCTGCTCCCGGACCCGGAGCCCTACCGCGTGCTCGGTACGGACGCGGTGGCCGACGTCGATCCCGAGCTGCTGCTCCGGCTCCACGCCGAGCTGGTCCGGGGCCGCCGGTACAACGCCCAGGCCACCGCGCTGACCAAGCAGGGCCGCCTGGCCGTCTATCCGTCGAGCACCGGCCAGGAGGCGTGCGAGGTCGCCGCCGCCCTGGTCCTGGAGGACCGCGACTGGCTCTTCCCCAGCTACCGCGACACCCTGGCGGCCGTCGCCCGCGGCCTCGACCCGGTCGAGGCCCTGACCCTGCTGCGCGGCGACCGGCACACCGGCTATGACCCGCGCGAGCACCGCATCGCCCCGCTGTGCACCCCGCTCGCCACCCAGCTTCCGCACGCCGTGGGGCTGGCGCACGCGGCCCGGCTCAAGGGCGACGACGTGGTGGCTCTCGCCATGGTCGGCGACGGCGGCACCAGCGAGGGCGACTTCCACGAGGCGCTGAACTTCGCGGCGGTCTGGAAGGCCCCGGTCGTCTTCCTCGTACAGAACAACGGCTTCGCGATCTCCGTGCCGCTGGCCAAGCAGACCGCCGCACCCTCCCTCGCCCACAAGGCCGTCGGATACGGGATGCCGGGCCGCCTCGTCGACGGCAACGACGCCGCCGCCGTGCACCAGGTGCTCGGCGAGGCGGTGGCCCGGGCCCGGCGGGGTGAGGGCCCGACCTTGGTCGAGGCCCTCACCTACCGCATGGAGGCCCACACCAACGCCGATGACGCCACGCGCTACCGGGCCGACAGCGAGGTCGAGGCCTGGCGGGCACATGACCCGGTGCAGCTGCTGGAGCGGGAGCTGACCGATCGCGGACTGCTCGACGACGCGGGCATCGAACAGGCGCGGGAGGCGGCCGAGCGTATGGCGGCCGCGCTGCGTGACCGGATGAACGCCGATCCGGTGCTGGAGCCGATGGATCTCTTCACTCATGTGTACGCCGAGCAGACCAGTCAGCTCCGGGAGCAGTCCGCCGCCCTGCGCGCCGAGCTGGACGCCGAGCACGACCACCACGAGCACAGCGCGGAGGCGGGACGATGACCACCGCGGCAGCGACCGCCGACGGACGTACGGCGAAGGCCAAACCGGCCAGCATGGCGCAGGCTCTCGGGCGCGCGCTGCGGGACTCCATGTCCGAGGACCCCACCGTCCATGTGCTCGGTGAGGATGTGGGCACGCTCGGCGGGGTCTTCCGGATCACCGACGGGCTGGCGAAGGAGTTCGGCGACGAGCGGTGCACCGACACCCCGCTCGCCGAGGCGGGCATCCTGGGCGCGGCCGTCGGCATGGCGATGTACGGGCTGCGTCCCGTGGTGGAGATGCAGTTCGACGCCTTCGCCTACCCGGCTTTCGAGCAGCTGATCAGCCATGTCGCCAAGATGCGCAACCGCACTGGGGGAGCCATGCCGCTCCCCATCACCGTGCGGGTGCCTTATGGCGGCGGGATCGGCGGTGTCGAGCACCACAGCGACTCCTCCGAGGCGTACTACATGGCCACGCCCGGCCTGCACGTCGTCACACCGGCCACGGTCGGGGACGCGTACGGGCTGCTGCGTGCGTCGATCGCCTCGGACGACCCGGTGGTCTTCCTGGAGCCGAAGCGGCTCTACTGGTCCAAGTCCGACTGGTCGCCCGAGGCCCCCGCAGCGGCCCTGCCGATCGGCAGGGCCGTCGTCCGCCGCCCCGGGCGCAGCGCCACGCTGATCACGTACGGGCCCTCCCTGCCGGTCTGCATGGAGGCGGCCGAAGCGGCGGTCGCCGAGGGCTGGGACCTCGAAGTGGTGGACCTGCGCTCGCTGGTGCCGTTCGACGACGAGACGGTGGCCGCGTCGGTGCGTCGCACCGGGCGCGCGGTCGTCGTCCATGAGTCGTCCGGCTTCGGCGGGCCCGGTGGGGAGATCGCGGCCCGGATCACCGAGCGCTGCTTCCACCACCTGGAGGCTCCGGTGCTGAGGGTGGCCGGGTTCGACATCCCCTACCCGCCGCCCATGCTGGAGCGGCACCATCTGCCGGGGGTCGACCGGGTGCTCGACGCGGTGGCCCGGTTGCAGTGGGAGGCGGACAGCTGATGGCCCAGGTGCTCGAATTCAAGCTGCCGGACCTCGGCGAGGGTCTGACCGAGGCGGAAATCGTGCGTTGGCTGGTGGAGGTCGGCGACGTCGTCGTGATCGACCAGCCAGTCGTGGAGGTCGAGACGGCCAAGGCCATGGTGGAGGTGCCGTGCCCCTACGGAGGCGTGGTGACGGCCCGCTTCGGTGAGGAAGGGACGGAACTTCCGGTCGGGGCGCCCTTGCTGACGGTCGCGGTCGGAGCGCCGGAAGGGTCGGAGACCTCGGGCCCCGCCTCCCCCGGAGCGGCCTCCTCCGGTCCTGCGGGCGCCGGGGGCGGGGCGGCCGCCGACGGTTCGTCCCCGTCTTCCGGTTCCGCCGCCCCGGAGCCCTCGGACGGGTCGGGGAACGTGCTCGTGGGATACGGCACGGGCGCACCGGCCGCTCGGCGCCGACGCATCCGGCCGGGTGGGCTGACGTCCGCCCGGGGCTCTGCCGCCGGTGGCATGTCCGCTCATGGCTCCGCTCATGGCTCCGCTCATGGTTCTGCTCCTGGCCCTGTTCATGGTTCTGCCACCTCCGTACCGGCTCCGGCTCCGGCCTCGATTCCGGCCCCGGCTCCGGCCGTGACCGCGCCCGTGGTCGACGGTGTCGAGCGGGGTCAGCCGGACGCGGCGGACCGGCAGGGGCCCGTGGCGGTGGTTTCCCCACTCGTACGCCGACTGGCCCGGCAGCACGACATCGATCTGCGACGCCTGGCGGGCTCCGGCCCCGACGGGCTGATCCTGCGGGCCGACGTGGACGCCGCGATCAGCCGGGCGGAGGAGACCGCGCGAGCCGCGACCCGTACGGCGGCAGGGGCGGCTGTCGCGAGCGCGGCCGCGTCCCACGCTTCCCCGGTCCTCGCGGGTGCGGGGGCATCGACCGCCCCGGCCGCCGAGCGGATTCCGCTGCGCGGGGTGCGGGGAGCGGTCGCCGACAAGCTGTCGCGGAGCCGGAGCGAGATCCCGGACGCCACCTGCTGGGTGGACGCGGACGCCACCGAACTGATGGCGGTCAGGGCCGCGATGAACGCGGCGACGGGCCCGTCCGCCGGGCCGAAGGTGTCGGTCCTGGCCCTGCTGGCGAGGATCTGCACGGCCGCGCTGGCCCGGTTCCCGGAGCTCAACTCCACCGTGGACACGGAGGCCCGGGAGATCGTCCGGCTCCCCGGGGCGCACCTCGGGTTCGCGGCCCAGACCGAACGGGGCCTCGTGGTTCCGGTCGTCCGGGACGCGCACACCCGTAACGCCGAGTCGATCGGGGCGGAGATCGCCCGGCTGACCGAGCTGGCGCGGACCGGGAAGCTCAGCCCGTCGCAGCTGACGGGCGGTACGTTCACGCTGAACAACTACGGGGTGTTCGGGGTCGACGGTTCCACGCCGATCATCAACCACCCGGAAGCGGCGATGCTAGGGGTAGGCCGGATCATGCCCAAACCCTGGGTGCACAACGGCGAGCTGGCCGTGCGTCAGGTCGTCCAGCTTTCGCTCACCTTCGACCACCGGGTGTGCGACGGCGGAACGGCGGGTGGCTTCCTCCGCTACGTGGCGGACTGTGTCGAGCAGCCTGCGGTGCTGCTTCGCTCTGTGTAGAGCCGACCGGCGTGCGGACGTCCCCTCCGGACCCGGCCTTGTCAGCCACCTCGGAGGGGGCGTCGGCCACCGGCGCCGCCCATACTCGACGCATGACCGCCTATGACGTGATCGTCCTCGCCGGCGGGGCCGCGAAGCGGCTCGGCGGCGCCGACAAGCCGGCAGTCCGGGTGGGGGGCCGGGCGCTGCTCGACCGGGTCCTCGCGGCCTGCGCCGGGGCGGGTGTCACGGTCGTGGTCGGCGGTCGGCGGCCCACCGCCCGGCCGGTCACCTGGACGCGGGAAGTACCTCAGGGCGGCGGCCCGTTGGCGGCGCTCGGCGCGGGGTTGCGGCTGACGACGGCCGAGCGCGTCCTCGTCCTCTCCGCCGACCTGCCGTTCCTGGGCGCGGGCACGGTCGAGGCGCTGCTCGTCGCAGCCGGAGAGGGGGGCCGGGAAGGCGCCCTGTGTACCGACCCCGACGGGCGCGACCAGCCGCTCGTGGCCGCCTATCGCGCCGAGCCGCTCCGCCGGGAGCTGGCACTCATCGCCACCGAGCACGGCAGCCTCGCCGGGCTCCCACTGCGGCTGCTGACCGCGGAGCTGGATCTGGCCCGGGTCGATGCCGGACCACACGCCGCGTTCGACTGCGACACTTGGGACGACATCGCCGCCGCCCGGGCCCGGATCAGGGAGCATGGGGCCGTGCTGGACGAATGGATCACCTCGGTCAAGAACGAACTCGGAATCGAACTCGACGTCGACACCGGTGTCCTGCTCGACCTCGCCCGTGACGCCGCGCACGGAGTCGCCCGCCCCGCCGCCCCGCTCACGACCTTCCTGGTCGGATACGCGGCAGCCAGGGCGAGCGCCGACGCGGGGCCGGAAGCGGCCGCCGCTGCGGTCGCGGACGCCGCCCGCAAGGTCACCGCCCTTGCGCTGCGCTGGGAAGCGGAAGCGGATTCGGGCGGCGAAGGGGCCGGGACGCCATGACCGCTCCCCACTCGCCCGGCCCCGAGTCCGGCCGAGGCTTCTCCGCCGCCGGATCCGGGAGCGACCTCGCACGTGCTGCGGAGGAGCAGGCCGTCGAGCAGGCCCTCGCCCTGGTCGGCGGGGGCAGTTGGGACCCGGGCAGGGATCAGGCCAGGGACCCGGGCAGGGATCCAAGCAAGGATCTGGGCAAGGACCCAGGTAGCGACCCCGGCAGGGACCTAGGCAGGGAACCGAGCAGAGGAATGAGCGACGGTCCTGGCAGCGGTTCCAGAGGTGGCCTGGGCAATGGCCCCAGCGGCAGCATCAGTGAAAGCACTGGGGGCAGCACCGCCGACGACCCCCACACCAACTCCAACGGCAGTCCCAGCGACGGCACCCTCGGCCCCGTATCCCCCGCCCCCACGCCCCACGCCCCGCCCCTCCCCTGGGAGCGGGCGCGGGCGGTTGCCGCGCGGGCGGGGCGGGGAGGACCGGGTGCCGTCATCCGGCTGCCGCTCGACCGCGCGCTCGGGCACGTGCTCGCCGAGGCGCTCGGTGCGCTCACCGACCTGCCGTCCTTCGACACCTCGGCGATGGACGGCTGGGCGGTCGCCGGACCGGGACCGTGGGCGTACGAGTCCGGGGCGGGGCTCCTCGCCGGGCGCCGCGAGCCCTCCGCGCTGTCCGACGGAAACGCCGTACGGATCGCCACCGGCGCCCGTGTCCCGCCCGACACCACGGCGGTCATTCGGAGCGAGCACGCCCACGTCGACGAGGCCAAGGGGCTGCTGCATGCCCGGCGGCCCGTCGTCACCGGCCAGGACATCCGGCCCCGGGGCCAGGAGTGCCGTTCCGGCGAGCAACTCGTCCCGGCCGGGACCGTCGTGACCCCGGCCGTGCTCGGGCTCGCCGCCGCCGCCGGGTATGACGCGCTGCCCGTCGTCCCCCGGCCACGCGTCGACATCCTCGTCCTCGGCGACGAGTTGCTTGCCGCCGGGCTGCCGCACGACGGGCTGATCCGCGACGCCCTCGGGCCCATGCTCGGCCCCTGGTTGCGAGCCCTGGGCGCCGAGGTCTCCGGGCCCGTCCGCCTCGGGGACGACGCCGGGGCGCTGCGGGAGGCGATCATCGCCTCCGACGCCGACGTGATCGTCACCACCGGCGGCACCGCCGCCGGCCCGGTCGATCATGTGCACGTCGTTCTCGACGGCCTTGGGGCCGAGCTCCTGGTCGACGGGGTGGCCGTACGCCCCGGCCACCCCATGCTGCTGGCGCGATTGCCTGCATCCGGACAGCCGGACGGGCCGTACACGCGGCAGGACGAGCCGTACACGCGGCAGGACGGGACGTGTTCACAGCAGGACGGGCCGCATCCGTATCTACGGCCGGACGGGCCCTATCTGGTTGGGCTGCCCGGTAATCCGCTCGCGGCCGTGTCGGGGCTGCTGACGCTCGCCGAGCCGCTGCTCGCGGGCATCGCGGGCCGACCGGACCAGGACGTGTACAGGGCTCTCGTTCACGCCGAGGTGCCCGGGCATCCGCGGGACACCCGCCTCGT
The DNA here is from genome assembly GCF_002382885.1 of Streptomyces sp. WZ.A104. Taxonomy (GTDB): domain Bacteria; phylum Actinomycetota; class Actinomycetes; order Streptomycetales; family Streptomycetaceae; genus Streptomyces. The sequence continues at coordinate 51,656 of NZ_NWVL01000038.1, read as the reverse complement.
CCCCGTGGTGCATCGCGCGGGCGGGGCGGGCGGTCGGGACCATGTCGCCCCCCTCCGCTACAACGGTCCCGCGATGCTGCGGGGGATCGCCGCGGCGGACGGGTTGGCCGTCGTGCCCCCGGGCGGGGTACGGTCCGGCACCGAGGTGGAGATTCTGGATCTCCCATGGGCCCCGGCGACGCCGTGGACGGAAGGGTGTTTCACGTGAAACTTCCCGGCCATGACGCGATGGCCAGGAGAGCTGACGAACTGGTCGCGCCGACGAGGGTGATGCTCCCCCGCCGGGTCGTCTCCGGGCCGGCCCGGCAGGTCGCCAAGCGCCTGTTGATGGCGCTGCTCGTGCTGGCCGCGACCGTGCTGATCGTCTGGCTCGACCGTGACGGCTACAACGACAACGCCGACGGCAAGGTCGACCTGCTGGATGCGGTCTACTACGCGACGGTCACCCTCTCCACCACCGGGTACGGCGACATCACACCGCAGAGCGACGGGGCTCGGCTGATCAATGTGGTGCTCGTGACGCCGCTGCGCGTGATATTCCTGATCATCCTGGTCGGCACCACTCTCGAAGTCCTCACGGAACGGACCCGGGAGGACTTCCGGCTGAAGCGTTGGAGAGCCAACTTGCGTGACCATACCGTCGTCGTCGGATTCGGTACGAAGGGCCGGTCGGCGATTCTGACTCTCCGCGCCACCGGCCTGACGAAGGAGCAGATCGTCATCGTCGATCCGGCTTCCAAGGTGGTCGAGGCCGCCAACGCGGAGGGCTACACCGGGGTGCTCGGTGACGCCACCCGCAGCGATGTGTTGCTGCGCGCCGAGCTCCAGAAAGCACGTCAGATCATCATCGCCACCCAGCGCGACGACACCGCCGTTCTGGTGGCCCTGACGGCACGCCAGCTGAACCGCCGGGCGAAGATCGTGGCGGCCGTCCGTGAGGAGGAGAACGCGCCGCTGCTCCGGCAGTCCGGTGCCGACGCTGTGATCACCAGTGCCAGCGCCGCCGGACGGCTGCTGGGCCTCTCCGTCCTCAGCCCGAGCGCGGGAACCGTGATGGAGGACCTGATCCAGCAGGGCAGTGGCCTCGACCTGATCGAACGGCCGGTCATAAAGGCAGAGGTGGGCAAGAGCGTGCGGGAGGTCGACGACCTGGTCGTCAGCGTGCTGCGCGGGCACCGGCTGATCGGTTACGACGATCCGGCGGCCAGCCCGTTGCAGTTGACGGACCGGGTCATCACCATCGTGCGGGTGAGCCCCAGCTCGGCTTCGGTGCCGCCCGACCCGATGCCCCCGCATCAGCGCCCCTGAGCAACCTGCCCGACCTGCCTGCCTGCCGGACCGCGGCAGGCCAGGTGCCGCTGGAGCGAGCGCGGCGAGAGTAGCCTCGCGGCCATGCATGCGATCACGATCCCCGAACCCGGTGGCCCCGAGGCACTCGTGTGGGCCGAGGTGCCCGATCCCGTACCCGGCGAGGGCGAGGTCCTCGTCGAGGTCGTCTCCAGCGCCGTGAACCGCGCCGACGTGCTCCAGCGGCAGGGCTTCTACAACCCGCCGCCCGGTGCCTCGCCCTACCCCGGTCTGGAATGCGCGGGCCGTATCGCCGCGCTCGGTCCGGGGGTGAACGGATGGGCGGTCGGCGACGAGGTGTGCGCGCTGCTGGCGGGCGGCGGCTACGCGGAGAAGGTCGCCGTACCGGTGGGCCAGCTCCTCCCCGTACCGGAGGGCGTCGGTCTGGTGGAGGCCGCGGCGCTGCCCGAAGTGACAGCGACGGTCTGGTCGAACTTGTTCATGGTTTCTCACCTCCGGCCCGGCGAGACGGTGTTGATCCACGGCGGTTCCAGCGGGATCGGCACGATGGCCATCCAGCTGGCGAAGGCGGTCGGCGCGCGGGTCGTCGTCACGGCGGGCAGTCCGGACAAGCTCGCCCGCTGCGCGGAGCTCGGCGCGGACATCCTCATCAACTACCGCGAGCAGGACTTCGTCGAGGAACTGCGTGAGAACACCGCCGGGGCGGGGGCCGACGTCATCCTGGACATCGTCGGCGCCAAGTACCTGGACCGGAACGTGCAGGCGCTCGCCGTGAACGGCCGCCTCGCGATCATCGGCCTCCAGGGCGGGGTCAAGGGGGAGCTCAACCTCGGCGCACTGCTGACCAAGCGGGCCGCCGTCACCGCCACATCCCTGCGGGGCCGCCCGCTCGGCGAGAAGGCCGCCATCGTGGCCGCCGTACGCGAGCACGTGTGGCCGCTGATCGGCGGCGGGGTGGTCCGGCCCGTCGTGGACCGTACGGTGCCGATGGAGGACGCCGCCGAGGCGCACCGCGTGCTCGAATCCAGCACGCACATCGGCAAGGTGCTGCTCGCCGCGCCGAAGGCCTGGGCAGCGTCTCGCACCTGAGCGGGCCGACCGCGTAGAGCGGGGCCCGGCACACGCCGTCAGGTGTGTGCCGGGCCCCGCTCGGTCGCTACGGCTGATACGGATCGCTGATTCGGACCGCTACGGACCGCTGCTACGGACCGCTACGGATCGCGGACGAGGGGCTTCGGGGCTGATAGGGGCTACAGAGGCGGATACGGGTTCGGGTTACAGATACGGGCCCGAGCGGATCGGGCCGTGCGGGTCCCCGCCGCCTTCCTCGTCCTCGTGGCCCATCCCGGGCGGCAGCGCGCGGCGCATCTGCTCCAGCTGGGCGCGGGCCGCCATCTGCTGGGCGAACAGCGCCGTCTGGATGCCGTGGAAGAGGCCTTCCAGCCAGCCCACGAGCTGGGCCTGCGCGATCCGCAACTCGGCCTCTGAGGGTACCGACTCATCGGTGAACGGCAGGGAGAGCCGCTCCAACTCCTCGACCAGCTCGGGGGCCAGACCGTCCTCCAGCTCCTTCACGGAACTGGCGTGGATCTCCTTGAGCCTGACCCGGCTCGCCTCGTCGAGAGGAGCCGCCCTGACCTCTTCCAGAAGCTGCTTGATCATGCTGCCGATGCGCATGACCTTCGCGGGTTGTTCCACCATTTCTGTCACCGGGACCTCGCGCGACTCGTCGTCACTGGCACCGCCGCCGATAGCCATTCCGTCCTGGCCCACGACAAGGACCTGCGGATGCTCCTGCGACCGGTCATTCCTCGGCATTTCCATGCCGCCATTGTCTCGCACACGTGCCGTACACCACGGTGGTGCCCCCGGAAGTGGATGATCCACCGTCTCCAGGGGCACCGAAACGCGTCGTGTGTCCGCCCGGTGTCCCGTGACCGCCTGGCGTCCTGTGACCGCCCGGCGTCCCGGGCCGGTTCAGCCCGCGCGCCGGGCCAGCGTCAGTCGGGAGCTGGTGAGGGCGGCGGCGAGCAGCCCCGCCAGCACCGGGACGACCAGGGCGAGCAGCCCGATCGTCTCCCACGGCATCACGATCGGGGTGTACGCCGATTCCATCGGGTTGTCCCGCATGCCCGCCAGCGCTTCGCGCAGATCGGTCAGCCGCAGGGCGACCGCGGGCACGATGCCCGCCACCGTACCGAGCAGCACCCCGGTCAGGGCCACGACCAGACACTGGAAGCCGGACAGGGAGCGCCGTACGCCCGGGGGCGCTCCCACCGCGCTGAGCGTGGTGAGGTCGGCCTCCGCGTCGGCCTTGGACAGCCCGGTCGTGATGGCCGCGGCGCCCAGCGTCACCACTCCGGCGAAGAGGGCGAGGATCAGCAGGATCGTGTCGTCCTCCGACCGGGACATCTCGTCGGCGGTCATCACGTACGCGCTGTGCCCCGTTTGTTCGATCGCCGCGCTGACCTTCTGCCGCTCGGCGTCCGTCGGGTTGCGGTTGAGCTTGTAGAGGCTGCCGTAGTCCTCGGTGTGCAGGCCGAGCCTGTCCGCGGTCTTCTGCGGCATGATCACCCGGATGCCCGGGGTCGCCGCGTAACTGTCCGGCGCGACGTACACCTTCAGCCGGTCCGTGGTGGTGCGGGCCTCGCCGGGGTGCTGCGCGCGGTTCTTCTTGTCGCGGTCGTTGTAGGTGTGGACGGCCTTGAGGGTGATCTCGCCGTTCTTCGCGTACGCCGAGTTGAGCAGGACGGGTGTGCCCGCGGCCAGGGCCTTGGCCGCCGCCGGGTCGTCGAGCTTCACGTAGGAGTCGAGCAGCGCGGCGTCCCCGACGACGATCTTGCTGTCGTCGGTGCCGAACGCGACCATGGTGTAGTCGGCGTCCATGCAGGCGGGGGAGTTCATCAGCCGCTTGTGCTCGTCGGCCGAGAGCCGCAGGGCGAGTTCCTTGGCGCCCTTGCCCTGGAGCGGGCAGGAGTGGCCCTTTCCGGTGGGCTTGACGATTTCGAGGGTGCCGCAGCCGTCCTCCTCCTCGTAGTACACCGAGCAGTCGCTCCCCGCCCAGACCCGTGCGATGTCGGCCTTCCCGCCGCCGACCGGGTAGTTCTGCTCCACGGCGGCCCGCATTCGGGGCAGGTCGGCCTTTTCCTCGACGCCCGTGGACATCAGCGCGGCGGTGCCGGGTGTGAGGTTGGGTATGTGGTCGTACGCCTGCTCCGCCGCATGGCTGCTGGTGTACGTGGCGATGGCGATGCTGCCCGCGACGGCCGCCATGACGGCGGCGACGGCGGGGGCGGTACGGCCCCGGTTGCGGGCGGCGTCGCGCAGGGCGATCCGGGGTGTCAACGGCAGTCGGCGGCCGAGCCGGCCGAGGAAGCCGACGATCACCGGGATGCAGCCGAGGACGCCCAGTTCCGCGAGGACGGATCCCCCGGCGACCAGGTTGATCTCACCGCTGACGCCGCCGACGACCGCCAGGGCGACTCCGATACCGAGCGCGATGACGCCGATGACGGGCAGCACACGGGAGCTGCGGCGGGTGCCGCGCCGCCCGGTGAGGGACTCCAGGACGGGCTGCCGGCCGGCCACGATCGCCGGGGCGAGCGCGGCGAGGACGCCGGTGACCAGGCCGAGGACGGCGATGCCGAGGATCTCCCAGGGCCGCACGGTCAGTTCCCCGAAGCGGTTGCCGGTGTAGTCCTCGATCATCGGGCGGAACAGGGCGGTGAGTCCGAACCCGGCGCCCACGCCGACCACGGCGCCGATCCCGCCGAGCACCGCGCCGCCCGCGAGCACCACGGCCCGGACCTGACTCCGGCTTCCGCCGCACGAACCGACCAGGCCCAGCTGCCTGCGCGAACGGCGGGCGCCCACGGCGAACGCCGGACCGGCCAGCAGCACGATCTCCAGCATGGCCATGGCCGCCACGGTGACGGCCGCCGCGGTCATCGCCGCACCCCCGTCGTCCCAGCCGTACATGTCCGCGGCCATGGGGACCTCGGAGTCCGGCGGCGGGTTCAGGGCGACCTGGCGGGACATCACCACGACGCCCCTCTCGTTGGCGGCAAGCACGTCCTGCCAGGTCACGCCCGCACCGGCCGGGCCCTGGACCAGCCACTTCCTGCTGTTCGCCTGGGGCGGCAGGATCTCCTTGTCGCGGTCGGCGGCCTTCTGCCACGGGGCGATGACCGCGCCCGGGGCGGCGAACAGGGACTCGTCGCGCAGATCCGCGGGCAGTTCCACCGCACCGGTGATGGTGTAGCCCAGCTGGGGACCGCGCACGGTGACCCGGTCGCCGACGGAAAGGCCGGACGCCTCGATGAAGGCGTCGGTCGCCGCGATCTCGTCCTTGGCCTGCGGGAACGCGCCGTCGGTCAGTTCGACCCGGCCACGCAGCATCGGGTCGGCGACACGCAGTTCGGTGATCTGGGTGTCGGTGACACCATGACGGGTCGTCACGGAGGCTGGCGCGGACTGCTCGGTGAGGAACCGAGAGCCCTTGGGGAAGCTCGCCGGTACGTCGACGGGCTTGCGCTCGTCCCCGGGAAGCGGGTCCGGGGAGTCCTCGGGCGGCTGCCACGTGAAACCGTCGGGCATCTGTTGCAGCCGGACCGGGCCCATCCCCGGATCTGTGAAGCGGGCGTCGGCCGAGCCGAGGTCCGCCGTCAGTTTCTCCGCCTTGGTGGGCAGAGCGCTGCGGTACGTCAGGTCGGCGGCGGTCACACCGAGGACCGGCAGGGCGATCATCGTGACGACCAGGGCGCTGCGTCCCTTGGACCGCAGGGCGTCGCGCCTGGCTATGCGGAAGGCGGCGCGCCATCCGGAGAAGACGCTCACTTGGCGCCCTCGGCGGTGTTGGCGGCGAGCAGCGAGTCGGGCCCGGTGGTCAGCGTCTGGTCGACGATCGAACCGTCGCGGAGGAACACGACCCGGTCGGCCCAGGCCGCGTACCGGGGCTCATGGGTCACCATGACTCCGGCCGCGCCCTGGTCGCAGCGGGTGCGCAGCAGGGCGAGGACGGCCTCGCCGGTCTCGGAGTCGAGTGCGCCGGTGGGCTCGTCGGCGAGCACGAGGCGCCGGTCGCCGACGAGGGCGCGGGCGATGGCGACGCGCTGCTGCTGGCCCCCGGACATCTCGTCGGGGAAGCGGTCGGCGATCGCCTCCAGCTTCATCTCGGACAGTGCGGCGAGGGCCTCCTTGCGGGCCTTGCGCACGGAGACCCCGTCGAGTTCGCGGGGCAGCGCGATGTTCTCGGCGGCGGTCAGGGCGGGGATCAGGTTGTAGTCCTGGAAGACGTAGCCGACGCTGCGGCGGCGCAGGGCGGCCATCCCCTTGGGGCCGAGGGAGGCGATGTCCTGGCCCTCGATGACGACCTGGCCGCTCGTGGCGGTGTCGAGCCCACCGGCCAGGGTCAGCAGGGTGGACTTGCCGGAGCCGGAGGGCCCCATCACGGCGACCAGCTCACCCGGGTGCACGGCGAGGTTGATCCCGCGCAGGGCGTGCACCTCGGCGATGCCGGATCCGTGGGTACGGGTCAGCGCCCGCAGTTCGAGTACGGGGTCACCGTCGGGCGTCCCGGAAGACGACTGTGCCGGTGTCGTGACGGGCGAGGACATGGTGGGTGGTTCCCCCTAGGAACGCGTGAACGGCAGGGTGCGGCATGAACCGCACGGCCAGGTGTGGGTGGCGGCGACCCGGACCGGTGCGCCGGGCGGTGTTGGTGGCAACCGGGACCGGTACCGCCGGGCGGTGGAGGCGGTGACGGTGGTGGAGGCGGTGACGGTGGTGGCGGCGGGCCTCAGCGCCGGGTCCGGACCCGCTCGGCCAGTGCGCGGGCCGGGCCGCGGGTCGCCGCAGTGCCGGGCTCGGGCGAGGGCTCGGTTGCAGCGGCCTCGGCGAGCCGGACGAGTCGGGACTCGCAGTGGTCGAGCCAGCGGGCCTCGGCCTCCGCCTGGAAGATCAGCTGCTCGACGACGAGGAGCCAGGCGACCTCGTCCCGGTTGGCCGGGACGTCGGCCAGGGCCTGGGCCTTGAGCCGGGTGTAGTCCTGCATCGCCTTGAGGGTGTGGTGGCGCTGGGACTGGATGACCTCACGGATGTCGACACCCGGGGCTCCCACGGCCATGGCGAGCTTGATGGCCAGTTCGTCGCGGGGCGGGTTGGTGCGGTCCACCGGGGTCTCGAACCAGCTGCGCAGCTCGGTCCGGCCCTCGTCGGTGATCGCGTAGAGGTCGTGTCCGGCGTCGTCCGCACCGTCCTGGACGACCATGCCGTCACGCTCCAGACGGCTGAGCGTCGTATAGACCTGCCCGACGTTCAGGGGCCAGGTGGAGCCGGTGCGCGACTCGAACTCGGTGCGGAGCTGTGAGCCGTAACGGGGACCCCGTTCCAGCAGGGCCAGCAGCCCGTGGCGGATAGACATACTGAGTATGTATACCGAGTATGTCGGTGCTGGCAAGTGGCTCCGCCCTCAGCCCCGGGAGGGGTGACGCTCAGGTCGCGCGGCGCATACGGAATGCGAGGAAGCCGAGCCCCAGACCGATCAGGGCGATGCCCGTCCCCAGCGAGAGCTGCTGCACCTGCCTTACGGCCGCGGCGTCCAGCGCCCGGCCGGCCCGCTGTCCCGGATCGGTGAACGCGTCGGGCGGCGGAGTGAATACGGGCAGCTCAGCGCCGTCGTCGGCGATCTGCTCGGCCTCGCCGTTCTCTTCCGCCCCGATCGGGCTCTCGACCCGTGCGAGCTCCAACGGCGTCAGCGAACGCCCGGGACGCGCCTTCCCCGCCCCGGCCTCGCGTCCGGCCAGGGGGGCGGACGAGCCGGTCACCTCGGGAGAAGCGGAAGCGGACGTGGAAGTGGAAGTGGAGGGGGAAGTCGAGGGGGACGTGGAGGGCGAGTCGGACGCGGAGGGGGCGACGGCATCGGACGGCCCGGCCTCGGGCCCCGCTGGGGCTCCGGAACCCCGGAGGCCGGACAAGGGCGGGGGCGGAGTCGAAGGGGGCGCGGGAGGGGACCCCGACCCCGTCGGGAGGGGCGTTGTGGAAGAGGCAGAGGCGGACGGGGCGACGGACGCGCCCACGGCGGGGACCGACGCCCGGAGGGAGGGGGCGGTCAACGACGGACCGTCGGCTGCCGGTGCTGCCGGTGCTGCCAGGGCTGGTGCGACAGGTGCTGCTGGTGCTGCCGACGCTGCTGCTGCCAGTGCTGGTGCTGCTGCTGTCGAAGGCGAGCCTGCCGCCGATTCCGGCACGGACGACGGACCATCGGCCGTCGCTGCCGTCACCGACGCCGCTGCCGCCGACGACCCGTGGGCGGGCCCGCCCAGCGGCCCCAGAGCCGCACCGGCCGCCGCCATCAGACAGACCGCGCACCTCGATGCCCACGCGGCCGGAAGTCCTGGAGCCATGAGATCAGCGTCACATGGGCCCCTCCATCCGGCATCCCGGATGCGGTATCCGGAATTCCGAGGCCGTCGCTGGTCCATGAAGAGCTACGCGAAAGGCAGACAAGGCCCCACAATGATCAGAACGGCGATCAGAAACGAGCAGTGCCGCCGAGCCGCGACACCCGACCGCCCGAGGTCAGGAGGCCCTGCCCGTGGAGACCTTCAGCTCGAAGTGGGCGCCGCGCTCGTCGACGGCCGCACCCGGGGACGGGAACTGGCCGACGACCTGGTCCTCGGCGTAGGTGTTGCCCGTCTCCTCGATCACCTTGATCGTCCAGCCCGCGGCGGCCGCGCACGACTTCGCCGACAGGATGTCCTTGTAGACGAACCTCGGCGCGCGGACCTTCTTCGGGTCGTTGGAGTCCTCGGAGGCGTTCGAGCACTCCGTTTCCTTCATCGTGCGGTTGCGCTCCGGCGGGCGGTAGCCCTCGTCCGTCGACTCGCTGGTGCCCGGGTCGCCGTCCTTGCCCGCCTGGTCGTCCTTGCCGCCCTGGAGGGCGATCGCGGTGATCAGGCCGCCGACGGCGAGCAGCGCGACGACGATCGAGCCGACGACGACCGGCATATTCCGCTTGGAACCGCCGCCGGGGCCGCCGACGGACGTCGTGTGCTGCGGGTTGATCGTGTACGGCGGCGGGGTCTGGTGGGCCAGCGGGCCCGGGGTCGGGTAGCCCTGGGCCTGGCCCGCCTGCGGGTAGCCGTAGCTCGGCGTGGGCGCCGGGGTCGGCTGGTTGTACGGGCCGGACTGGTGGGGCTGCTGGGGCGGGTGGGGCTGATACGGCGTCTGGACGCTCTGGGGGGCCGGGGTGGCCTGGTCGACCGGCGGGAACACCGCCGAGCCGACGCCCGAGCCGCTGCTGGCGGGTCCACCGCCCGCCACGATCATCGGGGCGCCGGTCTGCCCGCCGGAGGCGTTCAGCACGCGGGCGACCTCGTCGCGCATCGCCGCGGCGCTGGGGAAGCGCTCGTTCGGGTTCTTCTTGAGCGCGCGGGCGACGAGGGCGTCCATCGCCGGGGTGACCGACCGATTGATGCTGGACGGCGCGACCGGCTCCTCCTGCACATGCGCGTACGCGATGGCGAGCGGCGAGTCCGCGTCGAACGGGATCCGGCCGGTGAGCAGCTGGAAGAGCATGATGCCCACCGAATACAGGTCGGACCGGGCGTCGACGCCGCGGCCGAGGGCCTGCTCGGGGGAGAGGTACTGCGGGGTGCCCACGACCATGCCGGTCTGCGTCATGGAGGTGACGCCGGACTGCATGGCCCGGGCGATGCCGAAGTCCATGACCTTCACGACGCCGCGCTTGGTCATCATCACGTTGCCGGGCTTGATGTCCCGGTGGACCAGGCCCATCTCGTGGCTGGTCTCCAGCGCGGCGAGGACGTCCGCCGTCACCTTCAGCGCCTTGTCGGCGGGCATCGCGCCGTGACTCTGGATGTCGGAGGCCAGGACCGAGCCGAGCGGCTGGCCCTCGACGTACTCCATGACGATGTACGGCATCAGCGCACCGCCGAGCTCGTCCTCGCCGGTGTCGAAGACGGAGACGATGTTGGTGTGCTGGAGCTTGGCGACGGCCTGCGCCTCGCGCCGGAAGCGCTCGCGGAAGGACTGCTCGCGGCCGAGCTCGGTGTGCAGGGTCTTGATCGCGACCTGGCGGTCGAGCGCGGAGTCGTAGGCCAGGTAGACGGACGCCATCCCGCCTTCGCCGAGCAGGTCGCGCAGCTGGTAGCGGCCACCCGCGACCGCCCCGCCCGCGTAGCGGCCCTGTGCGCCGTCCTGGCTCATGACTTGCATCCCCCTCGGCGGCGCGCAGGCACGCGATGTGCGGTGCACGCGATGTTCCCTAATTACGCGCCAAGTCTGCCCGAGGGGTCTGACACGTCAAGCCGGGTGCCCGTTCCGTGACCCTAAGCACAAGAAGCGTCTCGGAAGCGTTACAGGAAACGCATCAAATTCAGGTGTAGGGCGCGCCGGGCGGTCGGATGATCGGCCCGGGACGGAACCGGGGTGTCCGGCGGAGGCTGTAGCGTGACGTGGCAATGCAGCAAGGCACCGTGAGAACCCGCGGACGCGCGGACAGAAACGACGGCGAGGACTGATGGCACCCGATTCCGAAGCAAACGGCGGCGGAGTCTCGGATGGCACCGACTCCTGGGGTGTCGGCGGCGTCGTCGGCGACGGACGGTACCGGATGACCCACCGGCTCGGCCGGGGCGGCATGGCAGAGGTCTACGCGGCGGAGGACGTCCGGCTCGGACGGACGGTCGCGGTGAAGCTGCTCCGCTCCGACCTGGCCGAGGACCCGGTCTCCAAGGCCCGTTTCACCCGTGAGGCACAGTCCGTAGCGGGCCTCAACCACCACGCGATCGTCGCCGTGTACGACTCCGGCGAGGACGTCGTGGGCGGCCAGACCGTCCCGTACATCGTGATGGAGCTGGTCGAGGGCCGAACCATCCGCGATCTGCTCCTGACCGCCGAGGCCCCGCCGCCCGAGCAGGCGCTGATCATCGTCTCCGGTGTGCTGGAAGCCCTCGCCTACTCGCACCAGCACGGCATCGTGCACCGCGACATCAAGCCCGCGAACGTGATCATCACGGACTCCGGCGCGGTCAAGGTGATGGACTTCGGCATCGCCCGCGCACTGCACGGCGCGCAGTCGACGATGACCCAGACCGGCATGGTCATGGGCACACCGCAGTACCTCTCCCCCGAGCAGGCGCTCGGTAAGGCCGTCGACCACCGCTCCGACCTGTACGCCACCGGCTGCCTGCTCTACGAGCTGCTCGCGCTGCGGCCCCCGTTCACCGGCGAGACCCCGCTCTCCGTGGTCTACCAGCACGTCCAGGACATCCCGGTGCCGCCGTCCGAGGTTTCGGACGTGGTGCCGCCGGAGCTGGACGGGATGGTGATGCGCTCCCTGGCGAAGGACCCGGACGACCGGTTCCAGAGCGCCGAGGAGATGCGCGGCCTCGTCCAGTACAGCCTCCAGATGCTCCAGGTGCAGGGCGGCCACACGGGCACCTGGAACACCGGTCCCGTCGCGCTGCACGAGAGCGGCCACACCCCGTCGCACGGCATGACCGGCTCCACCCGGGCGATGGGTCACCCGATGCACGGGGACACCTCGCAGGGCCCGATCCTGCCGCCGTTCAACCCGGACGACGGGGGCTACGACGGTGGCTACGACGGTGGCCAGCGGCGTTCCGGCGGCGGGCGCGGCAAGACGTGGCTGTTCGTGGTGCTCGCGCTGATCGCGATCGGCGCCGGAGTCGCCTTCGCCCTCAACGCGGCGCAGGACAGCGGTGGCAAGGAGACGCCGACCACGCCGTCCACCTCGGTCAGCCAGTCCGAGGAGGAGCCGTCTGAGGAGCCGTCGGAGGAGCCGTCCGACGAGCCCGAGGAGCCGGACACCTCCGGCGGCGGGCAGACGCAGCCGAACCCGCCGCCGTGGACGCCGGACCCGACCCCGAGCCAGCCGTCCTTCACCCCGTCCCCGGACCCCTCGGAGCCGGACCCCGGTACGTCGGACGGCAACACCAACGAGGGCACCAGCGGGGAGCCCAGCGGTGATCCCGTCGACCCGTCCGCCGATCCCGGTACCCCGGGCGGCAACGACGGCGAGCCCGGCGGAGCCGGTGGCGGCGACGACGGCGGTACGGGAACCACGCCCGGCGCCTCGTCGGCGGGCAACGCCACCTCGTAACGCACCACCGCACCACCCTGTATGCACCAACGCACCATCCTGTGAGCCCGGCGTGCGCCCCCGATGGCGCGCGCCGGGCTCACAGCCGTCCGCACACGCGCCACCACTCACCTCACCACGCACGACCGCTACTCCGTGAAGGCGGCGCAGACCTCCTCGTACGCGCGCGTCCACCAGACCGCCAGGGCCGACACCGCGGGAAACTGCGGGTCGGCCCTGCGGTCGTCCAGGCGGTAGCGCCAGCGCAGTATCCAGAAGTCGTTGAGCCGCTCCCACCACACCCGGTGCACCGCGGCGGCCAGCTCGGCGGTCCCCGCCCCCGCCGCGCGCCGGTACGCGCGGGCGTACGCCCGTACTTTCGCGAGGTCCAGCTCCCCGGCCGGCCGGACGAAGAAGATCGCCGCGGCCCGTACGGCCTCCTCGGCGCGCGGCTGGACGTCCAGCCGGTCCCAGTCCACGATCGCGACGGGATCGGCGCCCCGGTAGAGCAGGTTCAGCGGGTGGAAGTCCCCGTGCACCCACCCGGTGGCGGGGCCGTCCGGGGCGGGCGGGCGGCGGTGGGCGTGCTGTTCGAGCAGGGCCCGGCGCTCCACCAGCCGGTGAACGGCGAGTTCGTCGAAGGCGTCGCGGGGGGTGTCCCGGCCGCCCTGCCCGCGCGCGGCGGCCAGCAGGTCGTCGATCAGCGCGAAGGTGTCGGCGGGGTCCGGGCTGCGGTGGACCGGCCGGGCGGGGCCGCTCGCGGACCCGGGGCCGTCACGCGGTGCCATCACCTGCTCCAGGCCGGTGTGGACGGTGCCCAGCAGCGTGCCGAGCCGTCGGGACTGGGCGAGGGTCAGCTCGGCGCCGACCCGGTGCAGACCGTCGACCCAGGGGTGCAGGGCGTAGCAGCGCTCGCCGATCACGGCGACGGTGTCGCCCCGGGCGTCCGTCAGGGGCGGGACGACGGGCACGCCGAGCGACTGGAGGCGTTGGGTGGCGCGGTGCTGGCGGACGATCGCGGCGCGCTCGCCGGTGGTGTCGTCCAGGTGCTTCTTGTCGAGATGGTGCTTGAGGAAGTACGCACCGCGCGTGGTGGAGACCCGGTACCCGTGGTTCAGCAGGCCCTTGGTGATCGGCTCGCAGGCGAGCGGTTCGCCCACCTCCGGGTAACGGCGCAGCACCTCGCCGACCGGAGGAACAGGCGGGCGGGTGACATATGAGCGCAGCACTTACCAGATGTTAGATCACTCTGCGTGGCCGATCGGCGGACTTGCGGTCACGGGTGCGGGTGCGCTAAGGCCTGGACAGGCCCCAGGGGCGTCCGGCGATCATGGGTGGGCGAAGTCCAGCGTGTGCTCGCTGACGAAGTGCGGGTCCACGCGGAGGTAGGCCGGTGCGAAGGGCTCCCCGTTCACGGTGAGCGGTGCGGCGCCGAACAGTTCCCGCTGCTCGGGGCAGGGGTGCACGATCTCGGCGGGGCCGGTGAACTGCACCGACCACAGGTCGCCGCCGTCGCCGGAGGACGGGTGGTTGTAGTTGTCCGCGCCGTACGCCACGACGCTCCCGTCGCACGCCTCGTGGTAGCCGAAGCCGCTGTGCATCCGCAGCAGGATGCGGCCGTCGCTCACGATGTGCCGGGCGACGGCCAGGAAGGGCAGGGCCCGCATGCTGGTGGCGAGCCGGCCGTACGGGACCCGGCCGAGCAGCTCGATCGGCTCGACCCGCTCGATCGTCCCGGTCGCGCGGGGTCCGTCGGGGGAGCCGTGGGAGTCGAAGGGCATGGGCTCCACTGTCCCCCGCCCGTAGGGACCGCGTAAGAGTCGCCTGCCCCGGGCGGCCCGGGACCAAAGTCCCCCGCGATCAAAGTCCCCCGCGATCAAAGCCCTGCGGGATCGAAGTCCCCCGCGATCAAAGTCCGACGGGACCCGTCTCCCCTGGGGAGCCTCAGCGGCGCTCGGCCTGGAGTCGCGCGACGTACGCGGCCGCCTGCGAGCGGCGCTCCATGCCCAGCTTGGACAGCAGGCTGGAGACGTAGTTCTTGATCGTCTTCTCGGCCAGGTGCAGCCGCTCCCCGATGACCCGGTTGGTCAGCCCCTCGCCGATCAGGTCCAGGATCTTGCGTTCCTGTTCGGTGAGGCCCGCCAGCTTGTCGTCGCCCTTGCCGTTGTTGCCGTCGCGCAGCCGCTCCAGCACCCGGGCGGTGGCCACCGGGTCCAGCAGGGATTTTCCGGCCGCCACGTCCCGTACGGCATTCAGCAGTTCGTTGCCGCGGATCGCCTTCAGCACATAGCCCGAGGCCCCGGCCATGATCGCGTCGAAAAGCGCCTCGTCATCGGCGTACGAGGTGAGCATCAGGCATTTGATGTTCTCGTCCAGGGAGCGGACCTCCCGGCACACCTCCACCCCGCTGCCGTCGGGCAGCCGCACGTCGAGCACCGCCACATCGGGACGCGTCGCGGGGATGCGCACCAGCGCGTCCGCGGCCGTGCCCGCCTCGCCGACCACCTCGATGTCCTCCTCGACGGAGAGGAGCTCATGGACGCCACGCCGGACGACCTCATGATCGTCGAGCAGAAATACCGTGATTTTTCCATCTTCGCGCACGATCGCAGTCTCACACACTCGCTTCTCCTCCGCTCTTCCCTGGCGCTGATCCGCGGGATAACGTGCCGTTGTTCCGGCGGCCTGCAAGGCTGTTTCCAGTGCTGTGACCAGCAGAGCTTCGCGATTTTTTCGATTTACTTGGAAATCCAAGCAAAATCGCAGGTCAGATAGGGTTTCGCAGTTATGCGATGCACTGGGTAACGTGCCTATGACAGGGCGCTCGCCGGGGCACCTGTCACGCCTGATCCCCGGCCGAGCGGCACCCACCCCGTGCACGGGTCCGGATTTCAGGCGAGCCGCACTGGTTCCCGGCAGACCCCGGGGGCCGGACCGACGGAGGAGCACGCACGTGACCGTGGAGAGCACTGCCGCCGCGCGTAAACCGCGACGCGCCAGTAAGCGGACCAGCGCCGCCAAGAAGCCGCAGAGTTCCGAGCCGCAGCTCGTACAGCTGCTGACGCCCGAGGGCGAGCGCGTCGAGCACCCGGACTACAGCATCGACCTGAGCGCCGACGAGCTGCGCGGTCTGTACCGGGACATGGTGCTCACCCGTCGCTTCGACGCCGAGGCCACCACCCTCCAGCGCCAGGGCGAGCTGGGCCTGTGGGCCTCGCTGCTCGGCCAGGAGGCCGCGCAGATCGGCAGCGGCCGGGCCCTGCGCGACGACGACTATGTCTTCCCGACCTACCGCGAGCACGGCGTGGCCTGGTGCCGCGACGTCGACCCGACCAAGCTCCTCGGTATGTTCCGCGGGGTGAACCACGGCGGCTGGGACCCGACGACCAACAACTTCCACCTGTACACGATCGTCATCGGCTCCCAGACGCTGCACGCCACCGGCTACGCCATGGGCGTCGCCAAGGACGGCGCGGACTCCGCCGTGATCGCGTATTTCGGTGACGGGGCCTCCAGCCAGGGCGACGTCGCCGAGTCGTTCACCTTCGCCACGGTCTACAACGCGCCCGTCGTCTTCTTCTGCCAGAACAACCAGTGGGCCATCTCCGAGCCCACCGAGCGCCAGACCCGCGTGCCGCTCTACCAGCGTGCGCAGGGTTACGGCTTCCCCGGCGTCCGGGTCGACGGCAACGACGTCCTGGCCTGTCTGGCCGTCACCCGCTCCGCGCTGGAGCGGGCCCGCCGCGGCGAGGGCCCGACCCTCGTCGAGGCGTTCACGTACCGCATGGGCGCGCACACCACCAACGACGACCCGACGAAGTACCGGGCCGACGAGGAGCGGGCCGCCTGGGAGGCGAAGGACCCGATCCTGCGGCTGCGCACCTACCTGGAGAAGGAGAAGCTCGCCGACGAGGCCTTCTTCGCCGCGCTGGACGAGGAGAGCGAGGCCCTCGGCAGGCGGGTACGGGAAGAGGTGCGCGGGATGCCCGACCCCGAGTCGATGGCCCTGTTCGACCATGTCTACGCCGACGGCCACCCCCTCGTCGACGAGGAACGGGCCCAGTTCGCCGCCTACCAGGCATCGTTCGCCGACTCTGCCGAGGAGGGCAAGTAGCCATGGCCGTGGAAAAGATGTCCATCGCGAAAGCGCTCAACGAGTCGCTCCGCCTCGCCCTCGACACCGACCCCAAGGTCCTCATCATGGGCGAGGACGTCGGCAAGCTCGGCGGCGTCTTCCGTATCACCGACGGCCTCCAGAAGGACTTCGGCGAGGACCGGGTGATCGACACCCCGCTCGCCGAGTCCGGCATCGTCGGCACGGCGATCGGCATGGCCCTGCGCGGCTACCGCCCCATCGTCGAGATCCAGTTCGACGGCTTCGTCTTCCCCGCGTACGACCAGATCGTCACGCAGCTCGCGAAGATGCACGCCCGCGCGCTCGGCACGATCAAGCTGCCGGTCGTCATCCGTATCCCGTACGGCGGTGGCATCGGCGCGGTCGAGCACCACAGCGAGTCCCCGGAGGCGCTCTTCGCGCACGTAGCCGGGTTGAAGGTGGTCTCGCCCTCCAACGCGAACGACGCCTACTGGATGATGCAGCAGGCCGTCCAGAGCGACGACCCGGTCATCTTCTTCGAGCCCAAGCGGCGCTACTGGGACAAGAGCGAGGTCGACACCGACTCCATCCCGGGCCCGCTGCACAAGGCCGTCACCGTCCGCGAGGGCAGCGACCTGACGCTCGTCGCGTACGGGCCGATGGTGAAGGTCTGCCTGGAGGCCGCCGCGGCCGCGCAGGAGGAGGGCAAGTCGATCGAGGTCCTGGACCTGCGGTCGATGTCCCCGATCGACTTCGACGCCATCCAGACGTCAGTCGAGAAGACCGGCCGGCTGGTGGTCGTCCACGAGGCGCCCGTCTTCTACGGCTCCGGAGCGGAGATCGCCGCCCGCATCACCGAGCGCAGCTTCTACCACCTCGAAGCGCCGGTGCTCAGGGTCGGCGGCTACCACGCGCCCTACCCGCCGGCCAGGCTGGAGGAGGAGTACCTGCCAGGCCTGGACCGGGTGCTCGACGCCGTCGACCGCTCGCTGGCGTTCTGAGGAGAGGTTCGTGACGACGATGACTGAAACGTCTGCTCGTTTCCGTGAGTTCAAGATGCCCGACGTGGGCGAAGGACTGACCGAGGCCGAGATCCTCAAGTGGTTCGTCCAGCCCGGTGACACCGTCACCGACGGGCAGGTCGTGTGCGAGGTCGAGACGGCGAAGGCGGCCGTCGAGCTGCCGATCCCGTTCGACGGCGTGGTGCACGAGCTGCGCTTCCCCGAAGGTACGACGGTCGATGTCGGCCAGGTGATCATCTCGGTGGATGTGGCTCCGGGCAGCGAGGACGTGGCCCCGCTGCCCGCCCCCGCGCAGGAACCGGTGGCGGCCGCCACCGAGCCCGCCCCGGCCGAGGAACCGAAGGGCCGCACTCCGGTCCTGGTCGGCTACGGGGTCGCCGAGACCTCCACCAAGCGCCGCCCGCGCAAGGGGGCTTCGGCCGCTCCGGAGGCGGCTGCTGTCGCCGCGGCGGTACAGGCCGAGATGAACGGGCACGGGACTCCGGCGCCCGCTCCGGAGGCGGTGACCGCCCGCCCGCTGGCGAAGCCGCCGGTACGGAAGCTCGCCAAGGACCTGGGTATCGACCTGGCGACGGTGACCCCGACCGGCAAGGACGGGATCATCACCCGCGAGGACGTCCACGCGGCGGCGGCCCCGGCTGCCGAGGCTTCTCCGGCCGCGGCACCGTCGGTCCCGGTCTCCGAGCCGGTGACGGCGGCAGTCGAAGCCCCAGTGGCCTCGGCCTCCGCCCGCGAGACCCGTATCCCGGTCAAGGGCGTCCGCAAGGCGGTCGCCCAGGCGATGGTGGGCAGCGCGTTCACCGCTCCGCACGTCACCGAGTTCGTCACGGTCGACGTGACGCGCACGATGAAGCTCGTGGCGGAGCTCAAGGAGGACAAGGACATGGCGGGGGTGCGGGTCAACCCGCTCCTCATCATCGCCAAGGCCCTCCTCGTCGCGATCAAGCGGAACCCCGAGGTCAACGCCGCCTGGGACGAGGCCAACCAGGAGATCGTGCAGAAGCACTACGTCAACCTGGGCATCGCGGCCGCCACCCCGCGCGGCCTGATCGTGCCGAACATCAAGGACGCGCACGACAAGACGCTGCCGCAGCTCGCGGCGGCCCTGGGTGAGCTGGTCAGCACGGCCCGGGACGGCAAGACCTCCCCGGCCGCGATGGCGGGCGGCACGGTGACGATCACCAACGTCGGTGTCTTCGGCGTGGACACGGGCACCCCGATCCTGAACCCGGGCGAGTCCGCGATCCTGGCGGTCGGCGCGATCAAGCTCCAGCCGTGGGTCCACAAGGGCAAGGTGAAGCCGCGTCAGGTCACCACCCTGGCCCTGTCGTTCGACCACCGTCTGGTCGACGGCGAGCTGGGCTCCAAGGTGCTGGCCGATGTGGCGGCGATCCTGGAGCAGCCGAAGCGCCTGATCACCTGGGCGTAACGCGTTCTCTCGGTGGGCCCGTACGTTTCTTCGTACGGGTCCACCGGTGTTTCCGGGCGTCACCGTACGGAGAGCTGGGCGAACACGGCCTTCCCCACTGTGCGCGGCTCGACGCCCCAGTCGTCGGCGAGCTGAGCGACGATCAGGAGCCCGCGCCCGTAACAGTCGTCGGCGCCGGGCTGCCGGAGGCGGGGCAGCCGCTCGCCGCGCGGATCACTGACGGCGACCCGGAGGGCGACCTCGGTGAGGGCGAGGTGGACCCGGAAGAGCCGACCCCGGATGGCCCCGTGCAGCAGCGCGTTGGTGGCCAACTCGCTGACCAGGAGCGCCGCGTCACCGGCGAGCGACGGGTGACCCCACTGGAGGACGAGCCGAGCGGTGCGGTGCCGGCTGAGGGCGACGCTGTGCGCGGTGGGCGTGTGGTCGACGCGGTCCTCACGGAGGACGGGCTCGGGGGCGGGGGCTGAGATCTCCTGGGCTGCGGTCATGGTCGCGTGCCTCCGGGGGTGGGGTGGGCGGTGGCTCTGTCGCCGGCCGCGGTGGGCAGGGCGGTGCGCTTCCGCCGAATGACTCCGCTGTGCGAGCGGCGGAGTACTGAAAGTAGCCACCTCCAGTGGTGGGGGCAAGTGAAACGGGGACACTTGTCCCCATCGAGTGATGGTGGTCGACGTACCGTCCCGGAAAGCGGGACACTGAGGCGGTGAATCGAGCGACTCCGCAAGGCAACCGGTCGTCAACTGTCCTGGGCCGCAGGCTTGGTAGCGAGCTGCTGCGTCTGCGCGATGCGTCCGGCAAGACGCAGCAGCAGGCTGCCCAGGTCATCAGCGCGACCAACTCGAAGATCGTGAAGATGGAGCGAGGGTGGGTTCCGATGAGGGACCCGGACATCCGAACGCTCTGCGAGTTCTACGGTCTGGAGGACGCGAAGTCCGTCGGGCGGCTACTGGAGGTTGCCCGGGTGGACCGGGAGCGCCGTAAGGCGAAGGGCTGGTGGAACCAGTACCCGGAGCTGCGTTCCCTCGTCGAGTACGTCGCGCTCGAAGACATCGCAACAGGCGTCCGGACCTGGCAGGGGGCTTTCGTGCCGGGGCTGCTCCAGACCCCGGACTACGCCAGGGCGCTCGCAGTCGGGAACGCGGACTGGGGCGACCCGGACGAGATCGAGCGCTTCGTCGAAGCGAAGATCGCGCGGCAGGCGCGCCTCACGGACAGCAACCCCCTCGCGCTGTGGGCGATCGTCGGAGAGGGAGCCCTGCGACAACTGGTCGGCGGCCGCGAGGTGATGCGGGCTCAGCTGGCCCGTCTGGCAGAGGCTGCTGCCGAGCCAAATGTCACCGTGCAGGTTGTCCCCTTTCTCGCGGGCTCGCACCCTGGCATGACCAGCGCTTTCAGCATTGTCTCGTTCGCTGAACCCGGTGCGATGGACGTGGTCTACATGGACACGACGTCGTCTACCCTGTGGCTGGAGAGTGAGACGGATGCCGACCGCCACAACGTCACATTCGGGCGCATCGCCAGAAGCGGGCTCGCTCCCCGCGATTCCATCGCTCTCATAGGGCGTATTCGCAAGGAGTTGTAGCTGTGTCCCACTTCGAGTTCGTCAAGTCCAGCTACAGCAGTGGCAATGGCGAGTGCGTCGAGGTGGCCCGCAACATCCCCCCGACCGTCGCCGTCCGCGACTCCAAGCGCCCCGACGGCCCCGTCCTCACCGTCGCGCCCGCCGCGTGGGGCGCCTTCACGGCCGGTCTGCACCGGCAGCAGCCGTAGGCCGTAGGTACGGCGAAAGGGGCCCGGCGGTACGGCGAAGGGGCCCGGCCGCGGACACCGTGCGGGCCGGGCCCCTCGCTCGTACGCGCGGGCGAGGCGGGTTACTTCTTGAACCCGTAGTCCATGAGCTTCTTCGCGTCGGCGGTGCGGTTCGCCTCGGAGGACGACGTGAGCACCGTGCCGATGACCGTCTTGCCCTTGCGCGTCGCCGCGAAGACCAGGCAGTACTTGGAGGTCGGGCCGGAGCCGGTCTTGACGCCGGTCGCGCCGCTGTAACTGCTGAGCATCTTGTTGGTGTTGCTCCACGACATGTAGCGGTAGCCGCCGTTCTTCGTGGTCACCTTCTGCTTCGTCGACTTCGTCTTGACGATGGTGCGGAAGGTGGAGTTCTTCATCGCCTTGCTGGCGATCTTCGTCAGGTCGCGGGGGGTCGAGTAGTTCTTGCCACCCCCTATGCCGTCGAACGAGTCGAAGTGGGTGTTCTTCAGCTTGAGGCTCTTCGCCGTGGCGTTCATCTTGCCGATGAAGGACTTCACGCGGGCCGCACGGGTCTTGCCGGTGCCGAACTTGTCGGCCAGGGCATACGCGGCGTCGCAGCCTGAGGGGAGCATCAGGCCGTAGAGGAGCTGGCCCACGGAGACCTTGTCGCCGACGATCAGCCGCGCGGAGGAGGCGTTCTTGGAGACGATGTAGTCGCTGTAGGCCTTCTGGATCGTGACCTTCGACTTCAGGTTCACGTTCTTCTGCTGGAGCACCACCAGAGCGGTCATGATCTTGGTGGTGGAGCCAGTGGCCCGGCGGGTGTCCGCGGACTTGGTGAAGAGGGTCTTGCCGGTGCCGTCGTTCATCACGAAGCCGCCCTTGGCGACGATCTTCGGAGCCGGCGGCGGCGTGGCGGCGTGTGCCGTCGAGGCGAAGGCGCCGCTCGCGAGCACAGCACCCGCGGTGAGGGGCACGGTGCTCGTGACGGTGACGCGGTTGATGCGCTTGATGTCGATTTTCAACTGAACGCTCCAAATGCCCCTGATATGCGGCCACATAAGGGTGCCGCTCGGCGAGTGAGACGGTTGGCGCGGCGCAATGGATGCATCCCTAACGGGTGAATTTGCGCAGGCTTGACCTGACTCCCGGCGGAGGTGTGGCAGGGGCGCAGCAGGCCTTGCCCCGCCAGGCACCGCGGCCCTCCTTGGCCGCGATGACGGCGATGGCGAGGGCTGCGACGGGGTCGGCCCAGGACCAGCCGAGCGCGGCGTTGAGGACCAGGCCGACGAGCAGAACGGCGGAGAGGTATGTGCACAGGAGGGTCTGCTTCGAGTCCGCGACGGCGGAGGCGGACCCGAGCGCGCGTCCCGCCCTGCGCTGAGCGGCGGACAGGAACGGCATGATCGCGAGCGACAGCGCCGCGACGCCGATGCCGATGAGGGAGCGTTCGGCTTCGCTGCTCCCCGTCAGTGCCCGGACCGCGTCGGCGGCGACGTACGCGGCGAGCGTGAAGAACGACAGGGCGATGATCCGCAGGGCGGTGCGCTCCCGGGCCTCGCGGACCGCGTGCTCGCGGGCTGAGAACTGCCAGGCGACCGCGGCGGCCGAGGAGACCTCGATGACGGAGTCCAGGCCGAAGCCGATCAGTGCGGTGGAGGAGGCGATCGTTCCGGCGGTGAGGGCGACGACCGCCTCGATCACGTTGTAGACGATGGTGGCCGCTACCAGCAGGCGTATCCGGCGGGCGAGCGCGTCCCGGCGGGCCGGGGTGGGACCCGGCGACAGGGCGGTCATCAGCAGCAGCCCTTGGTCTCCGCGTCCGTGCAGGTGACGCGGTCCGTCTCGACGGCCACCACGGCGGCGCGCAGGTCGTCCAGTGCGCTGCCGAGGCGTTCGTCGGCCAGCTCGTAGCGCGTGCGGCGGCCGTCGGGCACGGTGACGACCAGCCCGCAGTCGCGCAGGCAGGCCAGGTGGTTGGAGAGCCGGGTGCGCGAGATGCCCAGGGCATCGGCGAGGTCGGAGGGGTACGCGGGGGCCTCGCGGAGAGCGAGCAGCAGGCGGCAGCGGATCGGGTCGGCGAGCGCACGGCCGAACCGCGCGAGCACCTCGATGTCGGAGGCGACAGTCAGCATGGAGCGACAGTACAGGAAATCCTGAATTCAGGAGATGGTGAACTATTGGTTCCTGGCGATCGGCCGTACCCCGGTCCAGAATCCGGACGAGGCCCTCGCATGCGTGCATGTTGTATCTATGCTGTGCGCATGCTCGCCGCGACCTCCGCCTCCGTACAGCCGACGCCCTCCTCCCTCAAGCGCCCGCCCGCCGCCGAACGCGTCTACACGCACATCAAGGAAGCGGTCCTGGACCGTCGCTACGAGGGCGGGACGCTGCTCACCGAGGGGGATCTCGCGGACGCGGTCGGGGTGTCCCGGACGCCCGTGCGGGAGGCGCTGCTGCGGCTGGAGGTCGAGGGGCTGATCAAGCTCTACCCGAAGAAGGGCGCCCTCGTACTGGCCGTCTCCGCCCAGGAGATCAAGGACGTGGTGGAGACCCGGCTGCTGGTCGAGGAGTTCGCGGCGCGCAAGGCCGTGCCCGCGTCGCCGCAGTTGATCGCCCGGCTCGAACAGCTCCTGGAGGAGCAGCGGGAGTTGGCGGAGGACGGCGATCTGGCGGCCGTGGCCGTCAAGGACCGGTGCTTCCACGCCGAGATCGTGGGACACGCGGGCAACGAGATCCTCTCGCGCCTCTACGACCAGCTGCGCGACCGTCAGCTGCGGATGGGCGTCGCGGTGATGGAGGCACACCCCGGCCGGATCGAGGCCAACATCACCGAGCACGGCGAGCTCCTGTCGGCGATCCGGGCAGGGGACGCCGAGGGGGCCGCGCAGGTCGTGCGGCGCCACGTCGGCCGGGTGCGGGTGCTGGTCCGGGGTGAGGACCGGTGAGTTCGGCCGCCCCCACGCTCTCCCTGCCCGGCGATCCACCCGGGGGGCGGCGCGCCGCCTGGGTCTGGGGCATCGGCGTCGCCGTCTACTTCGTCGCCATCATCTTCCGTACGAGCCTGGGCGTCGCCGGACTCGACGCCGCCGACCGGTTCGACGTCAACGCCTCCGCGCTCTCCACCTTCTCCATCCTCCAGCTCCTCGTCTACGCGGGCATGCAGATACCCGTCGGGCTGATGGTCGACCGGCTCGGCACCAAGAAGGTCCTCACCATCGGGGCCGTCCTGTTCACCGTCGGCCAGCTGGGCTTCGCGCTCGCCCCCTCGTACGGGATGGCGCTGGCCGCCCGCGCCCTGCTCGGCTGCGGGGACGCGATGACGTTCATCAGCGTGCTGAGGCTCGGCAGCCGCTGGTTCCCGGCCCGGCGCGGGCCGCTGATCGGCCAGGTCGCCGCGCTGTTCGGGATGGCGGGCAACCTCGTCTCGACGCTGTTCATCGCGCGGGCCCTGCACAGCTACGGGTGGACCACGACCTTCGTCGGGAGCTCGCTGGCAGGCGTCGTGGTGCTGGTGCTGCTCCTGCTGTTCCTCAAGGACCACCCCGAGGGCCACGAGCCGCCGCCCGCCGAGCACGCGGGCGCCTCGTACGTACGCAGGCAGATCGCCGCCGCCTGGCGGGAGCCCGGCACGCGGCTCGGAATGTGGGTGCACTTCACCACCCAGTTCCCGGCGATGGTGTTCCTGCTGCTGTGGGGGATGCCGTTCCTCGTCGAGGCGCAGGAGCTGAGCCGGGGAACGGCGGGCACGCTGCTCACGCTGGTCGTGCTGTCCAACATGGTGGTGGGGCTCGTCTACGGGCAGATCGTCGCCCGGCACCACGAGGCCCGGGCCCCGATCGCGCTGGGCACGGTGGCGACGACGGCCCTGCTCTGGGCCTCAGCGATCTTCTACCCGGCCCAGCACACGCCGATGTGGCTGTTGGTCGTGCTGTGCCTGGTCCTCGGCGCCTGCGGGCCCGCCTCGATGATCGGCTTCGACTTCGCCCGGCCGGCCAATCCGCCCGAGCGCCAGGGCACGGCCTCGGGGATCGTCAACATGGGTGGCTTCATCGCCTCGATGACCACGCTGTTCGCCGTCGGGGTGCTGCTGGACGCGACGGGCGACAACTACCGCGTCGCGTTCGCCTCGGTCTTCGTCCTGGAGGCGCTCGGTGTCACCCAGATCCTGCGGCTGCGCCGACGTACGGCGCTGCGGGAACGCGACCACCATGTGGTCAGCCGTGTCGAGGCCGTGCACGTGCCCGCGTAGCCCCTCCCGATACGCGGGCACGGCCCCCGGGCGGCTACGGCGTGACGGCGAAGTTGTCCAGGATCGCGGCGGCCAGCTCCTGATCGCCCTCGATCTTGATCCGGTCGGCGACGGCCGCGGGACGGACCCGGCCGCAGGCGAGGCGGACGTACGTCTCCCAGTCGAGCGACAGCGTCGCGGCGGGGCCGAGCGAAGGCGCACCGTCTATCGAACCGCGGCCCTCGGCGTCGACGCGTACCGTCCGCAGGAACTCCACCGGACCGTGTACATCGAAGACGACCGCCGAATTGGCGGGGGCGCCCGCGTTCTTGGCGACCACCTTCGGCAGCCCGAGGAGCAGGGTGTCCCGGGCGATCAGCGCGCCGGGAGAGTCGAGGTTGCCCGGCTGCCCGAGCGTCGTGCGCAAGTCCTGCTCGTGCACCCAGACGTCGAAGGCCCGCATGTGCAGCGCCACTTCGAGGGTCTGCTCGGCGCCGAGCGGGGCGCGGACCATGGTCTCGGGGGTGCGCGACTCGTTGCGGAGCTGCCGGGCCCGGCGGATGAGGACGTACTCCAGCTCGGAGGTCATCTCCGGGGCGGTGTGGTGACGCCGGACGTCGACCTGCATCTCCATGTAGCGGGCGAAGTCGCTCTGCACGTGGTAGAGGTCGCGCGGCAGGGTGTGGATCGGGCGGGGATCGCCGAGCATCTCGCACTCCATGCCGATGACGTGCGACACGATGTCGCGCACCGACCATCCCGGGCAGGGCGTACGGCGGTTCCACTCGCTCTCGGCGAGGGGCGCCACCAGCTCGGCTATCGCCTCGATGGCGTGGGTCGCGGCGTCTGCGTAGTTCTGGAGGCTGGGATGGACGGTCACGGGACCCCTCGTGCGGTTCTGCGGTGCATGGGCTGGAGAGCAGGAGTGCTGGCGGGTGGGCGGGCACTGACGGCGCTGTCGGCGGGCTGCGTGGGAGGTTCGGTGGCTAAGTTACGCTGCGAGCAGGCACCCCGGCAGTGCTTTCGTGTGACGATCGTAGGCCTGTGTTGACGGCTCGAATGCCAGGACGGTGGTAGTGTGCGCGCCTCCCTCATCCAGATCGCAGTAGACCTGGAGGAATCGGTCAATTCCCGCCGGGAGCGGGTGGCCTCTCTGGTCACCGCCCAGCGGGGAGTCGACCTGGTGGTCCTCCCCGAGCTGTGGCCGGTCGGCGCCTTCGCCTACCAGGCCTTCGCCGAGGAGGCCGAACCCCTTCAGGGCCCCACCCACGACGTGATGGCGAAAGCGGCCGCCGAGGCGGGCGTCTGGCTGCACGCCGGTTCGTTCGTAGAGCGCGCCGAGGACGGCACGCTCTACAACACCAGCCTCGTCTTCTCCCCCCAGGGAGAGCGCTCGGCGGTGTACCGCAAGATCCACCGCTTCGGCTTCGACCAGGGCGAGGCGGTCATGATGGGCGCGGGCGAGGAACTGGTGACCGTCACCCTGCCGCAGACGACCCTGGGCCTCGCCACCTGCTACGACCTCCGCTTCCCGGAACAGTTCCGCGGGCTCGTCGACGCGGGCGCCGAGACGCTCGTCGTGGCGGCGGGCTGGCCCGAGCGCCGCCGCGCCCACTGGACACTCCTGGCCCAGGCCCGCGCAGTGGAGAACCAGGCGTACGTCCTCGCCCTCGGCACGGCGGGCACCCACGCGGACGTCCCGCAGGCCGGGCACAGCATCGTCGTCGACCCCTGGGGCGAGGTACTGGCCGAAGCCGGACCGGACGAGGAGATCCTCACCGTCGAGTTCGACCCGTCGAAGGTCCACACGACCCGGGAACAGTTCCCGGCCCTGAAGGACCGCCGCCTGGGGCTGACGCCGCCGCGCCTGTGAGCTTCTCGCGGTGTCATGGGGGGTCGTTGTTTCACGTGAAACAACGACCCCCCGCGCGGGAACGGTGTCAGCCCTCGGTCTCCTTGTCCGCCAGCACGATCACGCACATCGCCACCCCGATGAGCAGCGCGGCGTCGGCGTCGTCGCGGACGACGTCGATGCCGTACGTGTCCCGGATCGTCAGCCAGCGGCGCGAGATCTGGGCCAGCAGTTCACCGTCGTACTCGATGGCGAACTCGCGGTCCAGGATCTTGCCGCTGACGTCCAGCTCCGTGCCGTCCACCAGCGTCACGCGGTAGTGGTTGCGGAGCAGGGACAGCCGCTTGCGTTTGACCTTGGCCAGCTCCTCGCCGCCGCGCTCGATGAGCATCGTGTCGCGCAGGCTGATCAGCTTCTGGCGCAGCTCGATCAGGACCCGGCCGTCGGCGTCCTTGAGCTCGAAGGTGTCGCGCAGCCGCATCGCCTTGCCGTCGACCAGGAACACCTTGCGGCCCTCGGTGTCCTCGATCCAGTAGTCGTCACCGATGGCGAACAGCCGCTCCCGCACAACAAGTCTCATGCGACACAGGTTCCCCCGGGGCCCGGCGGAATGCGCGCAGGCGGCCACGGTGTTGACTGGTGGCATGGCAACCCGTGCACGCGTCCGCGCCCCCGAACTCATCGGCAAGGGCGGCTGGCTGAATACAGGCGACCGGCAGTACACCCTCGCTGACCTGCGAGGGCGCATCGTCATTCTCGACTTCTGGACGTTCTGCTGTGTGAACTGTCTGCACGTCCTGGACGAGCTGCGCGAGCTGGAGGAGAAGCACCGCGACACCGTGGTGATCATCGGCGTCCACTCGCCGAAGTTCGTCCATGAGGCCGAGCACCAGGCCGTCGTGGACGCCGTGGAGCGCTACGAGGTCCACCATCCCGTCCTCGACGATCCCGAGCTGGCCACCTGGAAGCAGTACGCCGTACGGGCCTGGCCGACGCTCGTCGTCATCGACCCCGAGGGCTATGTCGTCGCCCAGCACGCGGGCGAGGGGCACGCCCACGCCATCGAGAAGCTCGTTGCGGAGCTGGAGGCCGAGCACGCCGCCAAGGGCACGCTCCGCCGCGGCGACGGCCCCTACGTCGCGCCCGAGCCCGTCGCCACGCATCTGCGCTTCCCGGGCAAGGCGATGCTCCTGCCCGACGGGGGCTTCCTCGTCTCCGACACCACCCGGCACCGTCTGGTCGAGCTGGACGCGGACGGCGAGACCGTACGGCGGCACTTCGGGACGGGCGAGCGCGGTCTCGGCGACGGCGGCCCGGACGAGGCCCGGTTCAGCGAACCGCAGGGGCTCGCTGCCCTCCCCGACGGGCGCATCGCCGTCGCGGACACCGTCAACCACGCGATCCGGGCCCTCGACCTCACGACCGGGGTGACCAGCACCCTCGCCGGGACGGGCCGGCAGTGGTGGCAGGGGAATCCGACCAGCGGTCCGGCGCGCGAGGTGGACCTCTCCTCGCCGTGGGACATCGCCTGGTTCGGCGACCGGTTGTGGATCGCCATGGCGGGCGTGCACCAACTGTGGACGTACGACCCCGAGGGCCGGACCGTGCGTGTCGCCGCCGGGACCACCAACGAAGGTCTGGTCGACGGACCGGCCGCCGAGGCCTGGTTCGCCCAGCCGTCCGGGCTGGCCGTCTCCGCCGACGGCGAGCGGCTCTGGGTCGCCGACTCGGAGACCTCCGCGCTGCGGTACGTCGACCGCGACGGGAACGTCCACACGGCCGTCGGCACCGGGCTCTTCGACTTCGGCCACCGCGACGGGGCCGCCGACCAGGCGCTCCTGCAACATCCGCTCGGCGTGACCGCGCTGCCCGACGGGTCCGTCGCGATCAGCGACACGTACAACCACGCGCTGCGCCGCTACGACCCGGCATCAGGTGAGGTCACCACCCTCGCCACCGATGTCCGCGAGCCCAGCGACGCGTTGCTGGTCGACGGCGATCTGGTCGTCGTCGAGTCCGCCCGCCACCGGCTGACCCGGCTCCGCCTGCCCGAAGAGGCGGTCCGGGTCGCCGAACAGGCGCACCGCACCCAGCGGGCGGCCACCGAGATCGCCCCGGGAACCCTCCGTCTCGACGTGGTCTTCCAGGCGCCCGCCGGACAGAAGCTGGACACCCGCTACGGGCCCTCGACCCGGCTGCTGGTCTCCGCGACCCCGCCCGAGCTGCTGGCGGACGGGGTCGGCGCGGGCACCGACCTGGGGCGTGACCTGGTCCTCGCGGACGGGGTCTCCGAGGGCGTCCTGCACGTCTCCGCGATGGCGGCGTCCTGCGACGACGACCCGGCCAACGAGTACCCGGCCTGCCATGTCCACCAGCAGGACTGGGGCGTTCCGGTGCGCGTCACCGCCGACGGCACCGCCCGGCTGGCGCTGGTCCTGGCAGGGATGGACAGCCCTGCCTGACGGCGGATCGCTTGACGGCTCCGACGGCTCCGACGGTTCTGACGGCTCAGAACTCGTCGGCGCCGTTGCGCAGCTCGGTGGTCCAGTAACCGGTGGCCCACTTCTGCGGGTTGACGGCGAGGCCTTCGGGGGCGGGAGACTTCACGACCGCCATCCCGCCGCCGTTGGCCTTCAGCGTCACCGTGAACTCCTTCACCGTCTCGGTGCTCTCCTTCCGGCCGCCCTCGGACATGCGCACCGCGGCATAGGCGGACTGACCCGGCTCCAGGATCACCGGGGCCTCCGGCCTGCTCTTGGCTACGGGCGGGACGATGCCGCGAGCGTTGTCCAGGAAGTGGATGTGCGGGTACTCCTTCATCTCGCAGCCGGCGCCGGAGGTGTTCTTCGCGGTCAGCGTGAGGTGGGTGTAGGGCGGGCCGTCCTGCCGCTCGGCGGTGATCTTCAGGCCCTGCGCGGTGCAGAGGGGGGCGGAGGCCTGGGAAGTGCCGCCGGTGGAGCCGGTGGTGCCTGCCGTGCCGGAGTTCCTGGCCGTGCTGGCGGCCTGCTCGGTGCCGGTGCCCGTTTCGACGGACCCCGTCGTGCCGGTCTCCTCGGCGTCGTCCGCGGCCTTCCCGGAGTCGGGGGTCTGTGCGGCGACCGTCACGGAGCCACTGCCGGCCGGACCGGCGGACTTGGTGCCGGTGCCGTCCCCGCCGCAGGCGGTGAGGGCGAGGGCCAGGACGGCGGTGGTCGCGGCGGCCAGAACGGTGCTGCGGTTGCGGTGGTTGCGCACGGAGACTCCCCCGGAAGTGGTGGTGAGGCGACGCCTGGTCAAGACGGCTGCCCCGGATTGCTGACGGGAATGACTCTGCCCGCCGCCGCTCACGTATCGCTGTCGCGCCGCTGACGTCCGGCTGACGTACGGGGCTGAGTGCTGTGCGGTCCGCTTCACGCCCCTGTGCGACGAGTCCCGTACTTCGGCTGACATACGCGTCCATGCGCCGTGCGCTCCGCCTTGCCGCGCCTCGTTCGGCCCCCGGCGCGTGGCCCCCGTGCCCCGTCCGGCCCGGGTGCGGGGGCCGCTCACCCCTCGTCGGAGAGCCGCCTGAGCGCCTGCTCGTGCCGTCGCCGGTAGTCCGTCCGCGCCGTCACGCGCAGCAGCGCCTCCAGCGCCCGTACGGCCCCCTCGTCGTAGCCGGCGCGTTCCGCCTCCTCCGCCGCCAGGTCCAGCAGCCGTATGCCCTCGTCCTCCTCGCCGAGCGCGAGGCGAGCCTCGCCGCTGATGGCCAGCAGCAGGGTCCGGCGGGCCACCTCCTCGTGCTCGGGGCCCAGGTCGAGAGCCGTCCGGGCGGACACGAGGGCCTCCTCGGGGCGGCCTGCGGTGAGCCGCATCCGGGCGAGGTGCTGGAGGCCGAGCATCTCGGTGTGCCGGTCCGCCTCCGTACGGGCCAGCTCAACAGCCCGTAGGCACCCCTCCTGTGCCGTGTCCAGATCGCCCAGTTCGGCCTGGACGACTGCCAGGTTGATCAGCGCGGTCGCCTCGCCCAGCGGGTCGTCGGCCTCGCGGGCGAGCAGTGGCGAGCGCTCCAGCAGGGCTGCGGCCTCGGCGGTCCGGCCCTCCTCCGTCAGCACCCAGCCGAGCAGGGTCAGCACCCGGGATTCGGCGTACGTGTCCTTGCCCGCGCGCGCCGAGTCCAGCGCCAGCTCCAGCAGCGGGGCCCAGCTGTCCCGTACCCGCCACACCACCTGCGGCCACTGGAGCAGGATGATCCGCCAGGCCCGGTCGTGGAGACCGGCGTCCCGGGCGGCGGCCGCGGCCAGCGCCAGGTCGTCGCGTTCGGCGGCCAGCCAGCGCATCGCCGCCGTACGGTCGGCGAAGTCCCGTACGGAGGTGGGTCGGCGGTAGTCGTCCGGCAGGACGAAGCAGGGCTCACCGCCGGGCTCCGCGGTGTCGGCGGCGGCCAGGGCGGTGGCGATGTAGTGGTCGAGGACGTCTGCCAGGGCCTCGGGCCCGGCGGCCGGGTCGAGGCCGCGCGCGTACAGGCGCACCAGGTCGTGCAGCACCCAGCGCCCGGGGGCGGTCTCGGCGACGAGGTGGGCCGCGGCCAGCCGCTCCAGCGCGGCGGCGGCGGTGACCGGGTCCGTCCCCGCCAGTGCGGCGGCCGCGTACGGGTCGAAGCGGGAGCCGGGGTGGTGACCGAGCCGGGCGAACTGGTGGACCGCGTCGGGCGGCAGGTGCTGGACGGTCAGCCGCAGGGCGGCCGCGACCCCGGTGTCGTCCACGTCGAGGCAGGCCAGTCGGCCGTGTTCGTCGGCCAGTTCGTCGGCCATCGCGGCGAGCGTCCAGCGCGGGCGTCCGGCCAGCCGGGCGGCGGTGACGCGCAGGGCGAGCGGCAGTCCGCCGCAGAGCTCGGCGAGCCGGCGGGCCGCCACCGGTTCGGCGCGGACCCGTTCCTCGCCGAGCACACCGGCGAGCAGGGCCGTCCCGTCGCGGGGTTCGAGAGTGTCGACCGGGACGGGCCGGGCGGCGTCCGACGCGATCAGCCCCTCCAGCCGATGGCGGCTGGTGACCAGCGTGACGCAGCCGCTGCCGCCTGGGAGCAGCGGCCTTACGGTGGCGGAGTCGCGGGCGTTGTCGAGGATCACCAGCAGTCTGCGCCGGTTCGTCAGCGACCGGAAGAGCGCGGCGGCCGCCGGGACGGACTCCGGAACGCGGCGGGGTGCGACACCGAGCGCGAGGAGGAACTCCCGCAGTACGTCGATGTGCGCGGCTTCCCCGGTCTCCCCGGCCTCGCTGAACCCGCGCAGATCGGCGAAGAGCCGCCCGTCCGGGAAGAGATCGGGGCCGCGGTGCGCCCATTGGAGGGCCAGCGTGGTCTTGCCCACCCCGGCGGGCCCGGTGACCAGGCAGACGGGCCCCTCGCCCGCTGCCGCCCGGGTGAGCGCGGCCAGTTCGGGCCCGCGCCCGTGGAAGCCGCGGGGGGCCCGGGGCAGGAGGTCGGCGGGGGCGGATGCCTCGGGTCCGGGGCCGCCCATGGGCACCGGCACGGTCGCCGGCACGAGCCGGGGTCCGTCCCCGTCCCCGCCTCCGGGCGCGGGCGCGGGACCGCTCGGGAGCTCGGGCGGGAACCGGGGCGTGGATTCGTCCCCGAGCACGGGCGTGGGCCGGGGTGCGGGGACGCTTCCGTGCCTGAGCACACGGTCAGCCCCGGCCGCACCGTTCGCCTCCAGCACAGCGTCCGTCCCGGCCCCACCGTCCACCTCGGACACGGCGTCCGTGGCCGCGCGCTCGGGCGTCCCGCGCAGGATCAGCGCGTACGCGTCGGCGAGTTCCTGGCCCGGGTCGATGCCCAGCTCGTCCGCGAGCAGCCGTCGCGTGTGGTGGAAGCGGTCCAGCGCCTCCGACTGGCGCCCGGACCGGTACAGAGCCAGCATCAGCGCCGCGGCCAGCGACTCCCGCAGCGGGTGGGCCGTCGTCTCCGCCGCCAGCAGGGCCGCCGCGTGGTGGTGCTCGCCCAAGGCCCCGTACGCACGGGCCAGATGCTCCAGTGCCGTCAGCCGGGACTCCTCCAGCGAGTGCGCGGCCGCTCTCAGCGGCGGCCCGGCGAGAGCTCCGCCGAGCGCCGGGCCCTGCCACAGGGAGAGGGCTTCCTTGAGCATCAGGACCGTGTCGGTGGGGGAACGTTGCTCCCGCGCCAGCAGCAGCAGCTCCTCGAACCGCTGGGAGTCCAGCAGGGTTTCCGGCATCCGCAGGACATACGCGTCGTCGAGCGTGACGAGCTCGACCCCGTATGCCTCCGCGCCCGCCAGCAGCGCGCGAAGCCGGGAGACGTGCCCCTGGATGACGCTGCGGGCATGCCGTGGGGGCTCGTCGTCCCAGAGGGAGTCCGTCAGCCTGCCGATGGATACAGGGGTGTTGGCCGACATCAGAAGCGCGGCCAGCAGGCTGCGCCGTTTGGCGGGCCCGAGCGGCAGCGGCCCGGCGTGCGTTTCGACAGAGACCGTGCCGAGCAGCCGGAACTCCACGAGCGGCTTTCCTTCCGGGGGTGCGCCCGCGCCGGGGGCGCGGGGATCCGCCCCAGAATATCGGGGCCGCCCGCGACCCGGCGCCGGTCATGCCTGGTCGACGCCGGTTTTCGGCCGTCGGGCGGCGGCGGGTCAGCCCGCCAGGAACGCCGTGAGCGCGTTCGCCAGCAGATACGGGTCGTCCGCGCCGCACAGCTCACGCGCGCTGTGCATGGAGAGGATCGCGACGCCGATGTCCACGGTCTGGATGCCGTGCCGGGCCGCGGTGATCGGACCGATCGTCGTGCCGCAGGGCATCGCGTTGTTGGAGACGAAGCTCTGCCAGGGCACGCCCGCCTTCTCGCAGGCCGCGGCGAACACCGCGCGGCCGCTGCCGTCGGTGGCGTACCGCATGTTGACGTTCACCTTGAGGATCGGACCGCCGTTGGCGACCGGGTGGTGCGTCGGGTCGTGCCGCTCCGCGTAGTTGGGGTGCACGGCGTGGCCGGTGTCGGAGGAGAGGCAGACCGTCCCGGCGAAGGCGCGGGCGCGGTCCTCGTACGTACCGCCGCGCGCGAACACCGAGCGCTCCAGCACCGATCCGAGCAGCGGCCCCTCCGCCCCGGTGTCGGACTGGGAGCCGTTCTCCTCGTGGTCGAACGCCGCCAGCACCGGGATGTACGGGATCTCGGCGTCGGACTGCCCGGCCACGGCGGCCAGGGCGGCGGTCGCGGCGTGCACCGAGAGGAGGTTGTCCATCCGGGGCCCGGCCACCAGCTCCCGGTCCCGGCCCAGGTAGGACGGCGGCTCGATGGCGTGCGGCATCAGGTCCCAGCCGGTGACCTCCTCGGCGTCGACGCCCGCCTCCTCGGCGACGAAGCGGATGAGGTCGCCCTCCTCCACATCGCCGAGCCCCCAGATCGGCTGCATGTGCTTCTGCCGGTCGAGCTTGAGCCCCTCGGTGTTGGCCGACCGGTCCAGGTGGACGGCGAGTTGCGGCACCCGCAGCAGCGCCCGGTCGATGTTGACCAGCCGGTGGGTGCCGTCCCGCAGTGAGATCCGCCCGGCCAGGCCCAGGTCCCGGTCGAGCCAGGTGTTGAGCAGCGTGCCGCCGTAGACCTCGACGGCGATCTGGCGCCAGCCGTGCGCCCCGGTGTCGGGCAGCGGCTTCACCCGCAGGTTCGGGGAGTCGGTGTGCGCCCCCGCGATCCGGAACGGGGTGTGCGCCTTCGCGCCCTCCGGCACGTACCAGGCGACGATCGCCCCGCCGCGCAGCACGTACTTCCCGCCCGCCGACGCGTCCCA
Organism: Streptomyces sp. WZ.A104; assembly: GCF_002382885.1. Classification (GTDB taxonomy): domain Bacteria; phylum Actinomycetota; class Actinomycetes; order Streptomycetales; family Streptomycetaceae; genus Streptomyces. Next base: position 17,096 of record NZ_NWVL01000038.1, on the reverse strand, counting down.
GGCGGCGGTCTCCTCGACCTGCCGGAACCCGGCCTCCTCCAGCCGGGCGGCGGAGTTGGCGACGGCGTGGTACGGGGACGGGCTGGCTGCCAAGAAGGTCATCAGATCATCGGTGTGCGCACGGTCGAACCGGAGGGGAGAACTCATGTTCCTCACTGTAGCGAGGACTGGGGGTCCGGTATCCGGTGACCGGGGAGATCCGTGGGTCTCCAGGACCGTGGCCCGATCCGTGGCCTACAGCTCGTCGATCGCGGTCAGGTCGATGTCGATGTCGTACGGGGCGGAGAGCTTGAGCCGGTCGTGGTGGACGCCGGTGGAGACGTAGCTCTTGTTGACCGGGTCGAGCTCGTAGGTGATGACCATGGGGCGATCGTTCTCGCCGGTCATCTCGACCAGCCAGAAGTGCTGGATGCCCGCAGCCGCGTACTTGTGCGGCTTGGTGTCCCGGTCGCGGTCCTCGGAGTCGGGCGAGACGACCTCGACGGCCAGGATGACGTCGGAGGCTTCGTAGCGGGTGGTGCGCTGGTCGCCGTCCGCTTCGGCGGTCACCACGAGGAGGTCGGGCTCTGGGGCATTGCGCTTGTTGAGCACGACGGCCATCTCTCGGCGCACTCGCAGGTCGTTCGGCACGTGCTGCCGCAGCCCCTGCTCCAGCAGATACATCGCCAGCGTGTGGAACTTCCGCTGCGGACTCACGAAGACCAGGCTCCCGTCGATCAGCTCTGTGTGCGGCGGGAGGTCCTCAAGCGTGAAGAGATCGTCCACGGTGTAGCCGTCCGCAGGCGGGACCGGCCACTTGGAGCCGTCCGGCTGGCGGTGCAGCGATTCGGGCAGTGCCTCGGCGGTCATGGTTCCTCCCATGGACGGGATTCTGGGCCGTGCACTCAGCGTACCCAGCTGATACGACAGTGCCGCCACCCGAACGAATTCCGGATGGCGGCACTGGTTGACGCACTGATGAGGTGCGAGGTCCTAGAAAGCGGCCTCGTCCAGCTCCATCAGGGAGTTGTCGACGGACTCGGCGAGCGCGCGCTCGGTCGAGACGCCCGGCAGGACGTTCGCGGCGAAGAACTTCGCGGCGGCGATCTTGCCCTGGTAGAAGGCGACGTCCTTGGCGGCGGCGGTCGGCAGCTTCTCCGCCGCCACTGCCGCGCCCTTGAGCAGCAGGTAGCCGACGACGACATCGCCGGAGGCCATCAGCAGGCGGGTCGTGTTGAGCCCGACCTTGTAGATGTTCTTGACGTCCTCGCCGGTCGCGGTGAGGTCGGTGATCATCGTGCCGACGATCGCCTCCAGGTCCACGGCCGCCTTGGCGAGCGAGTCCAGCGCCGGGGCCAGCTCCTCGTTGCCGTGGTTGCTCGCGAGGAACTTCTTGATCTCCTCGGAGAGCGTGTTGAGCGAGGCGCCCTGGTCGCGGACGATCTTCCGGAAGAAGAAGTCCTGGCCCTGGATGGCCGTGGTGCCCTCGTAGAGGGTGTCGATCTTGGCGTCCCGGATGTACTGCTCGACCGGGTACTCCTGGAGGTAGCCGGAGCCGCCGAAGGTCTGGAGCGACTGCGCGAGCTGCTCGTAGGACTTCTCGGAGCCGTAGCCCTTCACGATCGGCAGCAGGAGGTCGTTGAGGCCGTTCAGCGCCTTGGCGTCCTCGCCCGCGGCCTCCTTCTCCTGGATCGCGTCCTGGACCGAGGCCGTGTAGAGCACGAGGGAGCGCATGCCCTCGGCGTACGCCTTCTGCGTCATGAGGGAGCGGCGCACGTCCGGGTGGTGCGTGATGGTGACCTTGGGCGCGGTCTTGTCCATGAAGTTCGCCAGGTCCGGACCCTGGACGCGCTCCTTGGCGTACTCCAGCGCGTTCAGGTAGCCCGTGGAGAGTGTGGCGATGGCCTTCGTGCCCACCATCATGCGGGCGAACTCGATGATGCGGAACATCTGGCGGATGCCGTCGTGCTTGTCACCGATCAGCCAGCCCTTGGCGGGGTGCTGGTCGCCGAACGTCATCTCGCAGGTGTTGGAGGCCTTGAGGCCCATCTTGTGCTCGACGTTCGTCGCGTACACACCGTTGCGCTCGCCCAGCTCGCCGGTGGTCCAGTCGAAGTGGAACTTCGGGACCATGAAGAGCGAGAGGCCCTTGGTGCCCGGTCCCGCGCCCTCGGGGCGGGCCAGCACGTAGTGGATGATGTTCTCGGACATGTCGTGCTCGCCCGAGGTGATGAAGCGCTTCACGCCCTCGATGTGCCAGGAGCCGTCCTCCTGCTGCACGGCCTTCGTCCGGCCGGCACCGACGTCCGAACCGGCGTCCGGCTCGGTCAGCACCATCGTCGAGCCCCACTGCTTCTCGACGGCGATCTCCGCGATCTTCTTCTGCTCCTCGTTGCCCTCCTCGAAGAGGATGCCGGCGAACGCCGGGCCGGAGGAGTACATCCACACGGCCGGGTTCGAGCCGAGCAGCAGCTCCGCGTAGCCCCAGATCAGGGAGCGCGGGGAGGTGGTGCCGCCGATCTCCTCGGGCAGGCCCAGGCGCCAGTACTCGGAGTCCATGAAGGCCTGGTACGACTTCTGGAAGCTCGCCGGGACCGGTGCCGTCTTGGTCTCCGGGTCGAAGACCGGCGGATTGCGGTCGGCGTCGGCGAAGGAGTCGGCGAGCTCGTTCTCCGCGAGGCGGGCGATCTCCTCCAGGATGCTCTTCGCGGTGTCGACGTCCATCTCCGCGAACGGACCGGTGCCGTACAGCTTGTCGCGCCCGAGGACCTCGAAGAGGTTGAACTCGATGTCGCGGAGATTCGACTTGTAGTGCCCCATGGGAAGGCTCCGTAATCAATAGCAGTGGCGCACAGCGCCCCGGGGAGTGATGCGGGTCGGGCGACAGGCAGGCGTTCGGTACAGAGAGACGTGGGTGTGTCAGCTGACCTCTACGATGATGCTACCCGTCAGTAATAAGGCGCAACCCCTCAAGCCGTAGATGTGTCCGATTACTCTTTGCAGCATGTACGGCTACGACCAGAACCCTGGTGCTCAGCAGCAGATGGGTCAGATGGGCCAGATGGGCGGCGGCTACGCGGAGCAGCCGCTGTATCCCGAACCCTCACCGCCCTCACTGGCCGACGCGGTACGGGCCTTCACCACCGGCTCCCTCTCCGCGGAGGACTTCCAGCAGATCTTCGCCTCGTCGAAGGTCTACTGCCCGCGCGGTGACAACCCCGGCTTCCTCGCCCTGCACAACACGCAGCAGCCGGTGATCCCGATGTTCACCACGCTCAAGGAGCTGCGGCTGTACGCGGGCAAGGACTCCAAGTACTTCGTGATCACCGGGGCCGAGGTGATCGACCTGCTCCCGACGGGCTACGGCTTCGTCCTGGACATGGAGGGTGACCACCGGATGGTCTTCGACGCCAAGGCCGTGGAGCAGATGGTCGACTTCGCGATGCGTCGTATGTACGGGTAGGCAGCCCGCTTCCGTATGAGGGGGGTGTCCCATCTGACGGGTCGCTGACCTGCGGTTTCGATGTTCGGGCAAGGGTCCGTGCCAGGAGTGGCGCGGGCCCTTTGCGCTGCCCGGGAATGCGCGAGGCCTTGTGAGATGTTCATCGTTCAACTAAATTGGTTCCAGAACACTCGCCCGGAGGTGGCTCCCATGCCCGCAGTGACCGTCGACAACCCGCTGACCCTGCCCAAGGTGGCGGCTTCGGGTGACGCCGCGGCCCGTCCCGTGCTCGCCGTCACGACCGCGCCCAGCGGCTTCGAGGGCGAGGGCTTCCCGGTGCGCCGCGCGTTCGCCGGGATCAACTACCGGCACCTCGACCCGTTCATCATGATGGACCAGATGGGTGAGGTGGAGTACGCCGCGGGCGAGCCGAAGGGCACGCCCTGGCACCCGCACCGGGGCTTCGAGACCGTCACCTACCTGATCGACGGGACCTTCGTCCACCAGGATTCCAACGGTGGCGGCGGCACCATCGAGAACGGCGACACCCAGTGGATGACCGCGGGCTCGGGCCTGTTGCACATCGAGGCGCCGCCGGAGTCGCTCGTCATGTCCGGAGGGCTCTTCCACGGCCTCCAGCTCTGGGTGAACCTCCCCAAGGCCGACAAGATGATGAACCCCCGCTACCAGGACATCCGCGGCGGTGAGGTCCAGCTCCTGGCCTCCCCGGACGGCGGCGCGCTGCTCCGGGTCATCGCCGGTGAGCTCGACGGCCACCAGGGGCCCGGCATCACCCACACCCCGATCACGATGATCCACGCCACCGTCCGGCCGGGCGCCGAGGTGACCCTGCCCTGGCGCGAGGACTTCAACGGGCTCGCCTACGTCCTGGCCGGGCGCGGCACGGTGGGCGCGGAGCGCCGGCCCGTCGCGATGGGCCAGACCGCGGTGTTCGGCGCCGGCGGCTCGCTGACCGTCCGTGCGGAGGAGCGGCAGGACGGCCACACCCCGGACCTGGAGGTCGTCCTCCTCGGCGGCCGCCCGATCCGGGAGCCGATGGCGCACTACGGCCCCTTCGTGATGAACAGTCAGGCCGAGCTGAAGCAGGCCTTCGAGGACTTCCAGAAGGGGCGACTGGGGACGGTCCCGGCCGAGTCAGTCTGACGCGCGTGGTACCGCGGAGGCGGAACACCCGCCTCCGCGGTGCTGCGAAGGCCGACCGGCACGCCGGTCAGGAGGTACTCGGGCGGGCGGGCGCACGCCGTGCTCGCGCAGTACGGAGCCGATGCGGTCCCAATCGCCCCGGGCACGCTGCTGGATACCCGCATGGGCGTGAACGCCCCCGGCCTGCATCCCCCGTAACCGAGCACCACCAACGCGAGCGCGGCAGCCGCCGGCAGCGAACCGCTTCCACGGATCCGGCGGAGGACGGCGAGAACCCCCAGGGCAGCAGGCAGCGCCAGCAGTGCGTAGACCGGGGCAGGAATCGTGCCGCTGCGCAAGGGACGAAGAGGAGGTACGGAGCCGACGCGGCGACGGCCACGGCCAGCCACAGCGGCGCAGCGTGGGCATCAGCGTGCCGGTCAGCAGCAGGGGGACTCCCCGGGTGCGCGGCGCACTGAACGGGGTTGCGGGGCCATAGGGGGTGAAACGACTGGCGTAGACGATCTCGTCCCAGCCCAGTGGGAGCGTGAGCGGCACCGGAGCAGCCGACACCAGACAGAACGCCCCGCACACGATCCAGAGCATCCTGTGTGCCGGAACGGCTGCGCGTAGGGTCTTCATGCGGTGTGGCGCACCATGCGGCGCCCGCGGCGGACTGCACCGCGCGCGAGGATCCGGGCCGTGGCAGCGAGCACGGCGACCCCCCGCCATCCGGGTGAGGCCGGCTGCGAAGCAGCGGGCCGCCCGGACCGTTCCCCGGCCAGGGAGCGGAGCAACCGCTCGTAGCGGTCGGCGATGTCCTCCGGTGCGAAGCGCTCCGCCGCACCGGCCCCTGCCGCCCTGCCCATTTCCTTGCGCCGTCCCGCATCCACCATCAGCGTCCGCAGCGCTTCGGCCATGTCGCGGGTGCTGTCGCGGGGGACGAGGAGACCGTCCACCCCATGGCGGATGATCTCGCCGGGACCATGCGGACAGTCGGTGCTCACCACGGGTAAGCCGCAGCGCATGGCCTCGACGATCGTCATGCCGAACGACTCGTGGGCCGAGGTCACGGCGGCGATGGATCCCTTGACCCACTCCTGCTCGATCGGAGTGACCGCCCCCATCATGAAGGCCCGGTCCTCCAGCCCATGACGGGCTATCCGTTCGGCGATCCGGGCGCGCTCCGCGCCGTCCCCGTAGATGCGCAGGGACCAGTCCGGGCAGTCCGCACCGGCCGCGGCGAAGGCGTCGACCAGCATCTCGTACCGCTTGACGCGGGCCAGCCGGCCGGCCGCGACGACGACCTTGGCGTTCCCGTCAGCCGGTGGCACGGCGGGTTCGGGGACGCTGTTGGGGATGGCCAGTACCCGGATGTGCGGCAGCCGCAGGCCGCGCCGGTGGTCGTGCGCGTCCGCTTCGGTCATGGTGACGAGGGCGTCGAGACCGCCGTACCAGCGCTGGAGTTCCGTACGCAGCCGGTGGGGGTGGCTGTCATGGGTCAGGTGCTCCTGGCCGACGAGGATGGCGTTCCGGGGGCCGAAGCGGGCCAGCAGGACGTTGAGTCCTGCCCTGGTGCTCACGATGACGTCGGCATTCGTTTCCCGCAGCCAGGCGATGATCTGCTGCTCGGCGAGCCGGTGGTACTGGTGCGCGCGGCTGTCCCCCTGGGGGAACACCTCCCCCGCCTGCGAAACGAGGGGATGTGTAGTGTCCGGCGAACTCTTGCGCCGGTCCACCAGCGCACGCAGCGGAACCCCGGACGGCTGCCCGAACCGGGGCGACTTGCGGTGCCGGAAGACCGACACGAGTTCCACGCGGTGGTGCTTGCTGAGCGTCTCGGCGAGAGTCATGGTCGTCCGCGTGGTGCCGCCGGTCGCATAGGCGTTGTGCAGCAGGAAGGCTATGTGCACGTGAGGTGTCCCCCCGGGTGGTCCCGTGTGGTGCGGCTGGTCAGGGCCGCATGTCGGCTTGTCGTCCCTTGCTCATGGGCAGTCGGGCTGCCATACGGCGCGTGCAACCGGCTTATCCACTAAGCGGTTTGCCCTACGGCGCGGCTCGGCACAGGAGCCGGAGAGGGGATGGCGTCGGCAGACCAGAGGACTCGGACGGCCTGGATCCGGTTGCTCACGTCGAGCTTGTCGTAGACGCTCCGCAAGTAGCTCTTCACGGTGCCAGGGGCGAGGGAGAGCATGGCTGCGATCGCGGGAGCGGCGTGGCCGTCGGCGAGCAGGGTGAGGACTTCCCGTTCACGAACGGTGAGCCTGCCGAGCAAGGTTCGTGCATCTGACTGTGTTTGGGCTCGTCTCAGAGGCTGTAGATAGCTGTCGACCAGCAAGGACGCCAGTGCGGGCTCCAGCGCGAGGCCGCCCTGTGCCGCGGCAGGCACCGCCCAGGGGAGGTGATGGCGTGCGGTGCTGCGGCGGAGTATCCCGGCCGCGCGCTCGCCGAGCAGCGCGCAGGCTCCCTGTCTGCTGACCCGGTCGGCGAGGACCACGGTGCGGGGTGGTAACGGCCGCCGATTGATGGTGCGGAGTAAGCGCAACGCATCGCACTCGGTAGCGGGGCTCGCCACCAGGACGTCCAGTGGCACGCGATCTGTCACGTCGAGCACGCGATTGGTGTGTCCGTCGGCGACGACGCTCAACTGGTGTTCCGCCTCCAGGACATTACGGATGCCGACCCGGACCAAGTCCTCCGGGGCCAATACTCCAACGCGAACAAAAATGTGAACCCCCGTAGCTCGCAGCTTTCGTCACGGTGAGGAAGGTCAGCCCCCGTGGAGCTTTTGCGATTCTATGGCACGTGCGGAATCGAATCCATTGACTACCTTCGGGCCCTTCAGTATGGCGATTTTTGCTGTTGACAGTGCACTCTGTCGGGTCATACAGGATCGGTGAAGGGGGTGGGGTTGCCTTGTGCGCACGGGGGCGGGCGGCATTGTCGCGGTGCGCCTCCCGGACGAAGCAGATGCGGATTTTCGCCATGGCCGGTTCTCTTGGTGGTAAAGGCGCCGCCAACCGACCCGGTCGCTCCGCATCGGCGCAATCGCGAGACTGCGGCGTTATGTCAACCCCTCTTTCGGCAGAGGGGAGGGAAGTCCGTCGTCCAGTAGTGGATGCCCTGGTCGGCCGGGCCGCGCCGAAGATGGTGTGCACCCGAGGCCTCCGCGCTCCGCGCTGGGCGCGAGTGCTCAGGTGAAGGGCTTCGCGGGTGTAAGTGCCACGGAGCCGAGGTCCTCAACGTTCCGGAAGAGACGAAGGGTTCCATGAAGATCATGAAGAAGGTCGCTCTGTCGGGTGTTGCCGTCATGGCGCTGACCGCGGCCGCCCCGGCTTTCGCTATCTCGGCCTCGGTCGACGAAGTCACCGCCAAGACCATCGACAGCCGCAAGCGCATTGCGGTCGTCAAGACTCACGACAACGACGCCAAGGTCAAGGGCCAGTACAAGCGGTCGGGCGAAGGCGGTTCGGTCCGTACCAAGTGGAACAAGAACGGCTATGCCAGCACCGTGAAGAGCGGTGCCGGCGCGCGCATCTATTCGGTGAAGGCGTGCGAGTACAAGAACAACTGGCCGGACGACTGCAGTGGTTGGGTGTCGCGATAGCGCGGGCCGTCGCGCGGTCGACCGCGCCGCCCGGCTCTCTCCGCAGGTCGGTGCCACGTGTCGATCGCGCATAGCCTTTCCGGATGAACCTGTCCGGTGTCCGGGGTGGAGATGGCTGTTCGGGCGCCTCCACCCCGGCGCGCAGATCACCCTTTGAGGATAAATGACTGACTCTCAAAGCTTTTTGGCCCAAGGGTTCGCCGCGTCGGCGGATGTCTCCCCCTCCGAGGAACCCATGCTCGAAGTGGAAGGGCTTTGCGTGGAAGTGCCGGGGAGATCGCTGCTCGATGATGTGGATCTCACCTTGCGCAGCGGAGAGTCCGTCGCGGTGACCGGTCCGAGTGGCAGCGGCAAGAGCACGCTGCTGATGTGCTTACTGGGACTCGACCGGCCGACAGCCGGGCGGGTGAAGGTGGCGGGCGCTGACGTCACCAGGATGCGGCCGCGCAAGCTCGCCGGGCACCGGCGTGCTCACATCGGCACGATCTTCCAGTTCGGCGAGTTGCTGCCGGAGCTGACTCCGGTGGAGAACGTCGCGGTGGCCGCTCTCCTGTCCGGTGCCCGCCGGTCCGCGGCGTTCGAGCAGGCGGCATCGCTGCTGGCGCGGCTTGGGGTGTCCGCCGATACGGTCGCTACCTCCCAGCTGTCCGGCGGTGAGCGCCAACGGACCGCCGTGGCACGGGCATTGATCAACAAGCCGTCGCTTCTGCTCGCTGACGAGCCCACCGGCGCTCTGGACGAGCGGAACCGGGAATCCGTCTCGGATCTGCTTTTCGGTCTTCCGAAGGAGACCGGCTGCGGACTGCTGGTCGTCACGCACGACGCGGCGGTGGCCGCACGCGCGGACAGGACCGTGCGCCTCGTCGGCGGTCGGCTGACCGAGGCGGTGGCATGAGCGCGATGGCGCAGATGCTGCGGATCGGTCGGGGCGCGGCGAGGGCGGCCGAGGCGGGCAGGATCCGCGGCTGGCTGCTGACCGTCGCTGCCTTTCTGCTCGCCGTAGGTCTGGGCGTCCTCGTGCTGGCGCAGAGTTCGTTCGACGGCCGTGCGCAGCGCAGCCACGAGCGAGCCATCGACTGGGTGCCGGGGGCCCGCGACGCGAACCTGATAGCCCAGCCTGTGACGGACATGGTCGGAACCACCGCCTTCCAGGTGGTCTGGCTGGTGCCTCTGCGGGCCGACGCGCCGCTGCCTCCGGGCCTCAACCGCTGGCCGGAACCGGGGGAAGCCGTTCTCTCGCCTGCGCTCGCGGAGGCCGGTGCCGGCACTGCGGAGCACATCGGCAACCGGTACGGGAAGTCCGTCGGCCTGATCGGCACAGAGGGTCTGCAGGCCCCCGCAGAGCTACTGGCGTACGCCCGCCCCGCCGGGGGTGCGGACGATCTCGACGCCGAGTCGTTCCAGGCGGTGGGTTTCGGCGGGGCCGACGCGTCCCCGTTCGGTGAGGACGCCAATCTGCCGCCCCCGGAACAGTTCTACGGCGCCCTGGCCGGTCTGGTGCTCCTGCCCGTGGTCCTCCTGATCACCGTGGCGGTACGTGTCGGTGCGGTGGCCCGCGACCGGCGGTCGCGCCTGCTGGCCGTGCTGGGGGCCAGCGCGCGGGCGCGCGCCTGTTTCACTGTCGGTGAGGCCGCTGCGCCGGTGCTCGCCGGTACCTTCTTGGCCGCGCTCGCCCTCGCCCCCGCACTGCTGACCGATGTGCCTCTCCCCATCGTCGACTTCCGGCTCTACCGCCCGGACGCGACTGCCGCCGTACCGGGGTTGATCGTCGCTCTGCTGGCCGCTCCGGTCGCCCTGCTCGCGACGGCGGTGCTGCTGCAGCCGAGAGCCGACGGCGTGCAGCGGAGCGGGGCCCGGCCGACCGTACGCCGCGGCAGGCTGTACCGGTTCGCCGGGATCGCATTCGCGCCCGTCCTGCTGGTGACGGTGCGCGGCACCGAGCTCATGGCCGACGACATGAAGCTGCCGTTCTACGTCCTCGGCACCGCCCTGGTCTTCGCGACGCTCCCAGCCGCGGTGGGCATGCTCTGTGGGGGACTCGGAGGGCAGCTGGCCAGGTGGGGACGCCGTGTCGGATCGAGCGGGGGCCTCATCGCGGGCCGCCGCCTGGCCACCCATCCGCAGGCCACCGTCCGCCTCGTCGCCTCACTGACACTGGCCATCGGACTGGCGGCGCAGGCGCAGTTGTGGGGCGGGGTGTTCGGCGAAAACTCCGCCCGTGCCCTGACCACTCTGGACAGGATCGGCAGCAGCGTGCTGACCGTGGACCATCCGGACTCCACGAGGCGGCTGGCCGCCTTCGAGCAGTCGCTTCCCGACGGGGTGGAGACCGCGGTGCTGCGCGTGGCGACCGATGACGACACCGTGACGAGCACCGCCCGGCTGATCGGCTCGTGTGATGTACTCAAGGCGCTGAACGTGCCCTGCACGTCCGCCCCTGTGCCCATCCCCGGCGGGGGATCCGATGCGCGGCTGCGGGAGCTGGTGTCATGGAGCACGTACGACACCGCTTCGGTCTCCGCACAACGCGGCGCGACGGCGGGCTGGCGCACGACTGACGACATCTCCGTGACCCTGGTACTCGTCAACACCGCCGCACCGCACGAGGATCTGCCGATCGGGCAGCTGAAGCAACTGGCGTACGAGCATCTGGGCGCGGCGGCGAACGTCACGTCGGTCGGCGGTTTCTATCTCAGCGCCGTCGGAGGTCTGGAGGCGGCCACACGCTGGATCCGGCTGCTGGCGGCCGCCGGCATGTTCGTCGTCGCCCTGGCGGCGGGGCTGGGAGCGATGGGGGAGTTCGTCCGGCACGGGCGTGAGCTGGCCCCCCTCGGTGTGCTCACCGGGCGGTGGGCGGTGTTCGGGACCACGGCCTTGTGGTCGCTCCTGCTGCCCTCCCTGCTGGCGGTGGGGATCGGCGCATTCACCTCGGTCTGGCTCGCCGCACCCATCCAGATCGACCGGCCCACGGTGATATCCCTGGCCTCTCTCGCGCCGACGACCCTGGCAGCGCTGTGCGGCGCGATCGTGCTCACCGCCTGGGGCGCCCGGGCATCGGTCCGGGCGGCCCGGGGCTGGCGGCCCACAGCGGACTGACCGGCGGCCGGCCCGCAGGTGGACCGGACGCGGGCCAGTGTGCACGGATGTGCTCGGGCGGGGCGTGGTGAAGTCGTTCCACCGCACGGGGAATGCCGCGACGGGGTGTCCGTCAGGGTTCCGTTGTTTCATGGCATGTGACGGCTTGTCACCCATACGGGGGGCGTCGGCGGGCCCGCCGACGCCCCCCGTGATCGGGTGGGAGGGTGCCCGCATCCAAGCCCCTCCTCCCCGACGACGCCCGTCGCACGGCAGCCTGGTGCGGGGTGGTCCTGCTCGTCGTGGCCGTCGCCGCCGTCGCTGTCTGGCTGGTCGTCGCCCTCAAGACCGCGGTCACCCCGGTACTCCTCGCCCTTCTCGGGACCGCGCTGCTCGGCCCCGTCCACCGCCGGCTCACCGCCCGCAGGCTCAACCGGTCCCTGGCCGCGGGCCTGACCTGCGCGGCCCTCGTGGCGGTGGTCGGCGGGGCCGGATACATCGTCGTCACCGCCCTCGTCGACTCCGGTGCCCAGATCGTCGCCTCGCTGAAGGACGCCGGTCAGTGGGTCGTCGACCACCTGGACATCGCGGGTGTCACGGACGTCGACAGCCTCGCCGACAACGCGCAGAACCTGGTCGAGAAGTTCGGGGCGAGCGCGGCGGGCGGTCTGCTCAGCGGTCTCAGCCTGGTCGGGACCCTCGTGGCGACCAGCGTGCTGGCCCTGCTGCTGACCTTCTTCTTCCTGCGCGACTCGGACCGGGCCGTGAACCTCGCCCACTCGGTGGCCCCGCGCGGCACCGGCGACCTGGTGGAGGCCATGGGGCGCCGGGCCTTCGAGGCCGTCGAGGGCTTCATGCGCGGTACGACGTTCATCGCCCTCATCGACGCCGTGTGCATCACGGTGGGCCTGCTGATCCTGGACGTACCGGGGGCGGTGGGGCTCGGTGCGCTGGTCTTCGTCGGCGCGTACATCCCGTACCTCGGGGCCTTCATCTCCGGCGCGGTCGCCGTGCTCGTCGCACTGGCCGACCGGGGGTTCGTGATCGCCCTGTGGGCCCTGGGGGTGGTGCTCGCGGTCCAGGTGCTGGAGGGGCATGTGCTCCAGCCGATGATCCAGAGCCGTACGGTCCAGATGCACCCAGCCGTGATCATGGTCGCGCTGACGGCGGGAGCGAGCGTGGCGGGCCTGCTCGGCATGCTGCTGGCCGTGCCCCTGTGCGCGGCGGCCTTCGGCGTGCTGGGGGAGCTGCGGAAGGGGTACGGGGCGCCCTCGGGGCCGCCTTCCGGCCCGTCGGGCGGCGAACCCGGCCCGTCCAGCGGCCCCGCCGCCCCGTAGGCCTCCGGAATCAGGCCTTCGCCGGCTCTCCCGGCTGGTGCGACTCGTACAGCTCGAACCAGATCGACTTCCCCTCCCCCCGCGGGTCCACCCCCCACGCGTCCGCCAGCATCTCCATCAGCACCAGCCCCCGCCCGCTGGACGCCATCTCGCCGGGCCGCCGTTTGTGCGGCAGCTCGTCGCTGGCGTCGGCCACTTCGACGCGCAGCCGCCGCTCCCCCCGCTCCCCGGCGACCTCCGCCACCATCAGCGCGTCCCCGTCCGTGTGGACGAGCACGTTGGTGGCCATCTCGGAGACCATCAGGACCGCCGAGTCGACCTGCTCCGGGTCGCTCCAGTCGTGCAGCAGCTCCCGTACGAGCTGCCGCCCCACCGAGACCCGCTCGGGTTCGGCCTGCGCGATGGTCAGGACGCTGCGGCGCGGCGGGGCCTCCCGGGCCGGGGCGATCTCGCGCCGCAGCACCAGGACCGCGATGTCGTCCTCGCGCCGGTCCGCGAGCGGTCCCGTCGTGTAGTGCGAGGTCGGCCCGTGCACGGCCTGGACCAGCGCGTCGGCCATCCCCTCCAGATCCTCGGTGGGCTCCTCCAGGACCGGGCGCAGCCGGGTCCAGCCGGTGGCCATGTCGTGTCCGCCGGTCTCGATCAGGCCATCCGTGCACAGCATGATCGTCTCGCCGGGTTCCAGGACCACCCGGGTGGTGGGGTAGTCCGAGTCCGTCTCGATGCCGAGCGGCAGCCCGCCCGCCGTCTGCCGGATCACCGCGGTGCCGTCGGCGCTGATCACCACCGGGTCCGGATGGCCCGCACGGGCGATGTCCAGGGTCCCGGCCTCGGGGTTCACCTCCGCGTACAGGCAGGTCGCGAAGCGCGGCGCCGGGGGCTCCTGGTCGCCCTCCACGCTCTCGTACGCGTCGGTGAGCCCGGACAGGAAGCGTGAGGCCCGGGAGAGCACCGCGTCCGGGCGGTGCCCCTCGGAGGCGTAGGCGCGCAGGGCGATGCGGAGCTGGCCCATCAGTCCGGCGGCCCGGACGTCATGGCCCTGGACGTCCCCGATGACCAGGGCGATGCGTCCGTTGGGCAGCGGGATCATGTCGTACCAGTCGCCGCCGACCTGGAGCCCGCCGCCGGTCGGCACGTACCGTGCGGCCACCGTCATACCAGGGATGTCCGGTCCCAGGGTCGGCATCATCGAGCGCTGGAGCCCGAGTGACAGCTCACGCTCCGTCTCGGCGACCCCGGCGCGGGCCAGGGCCTGGGCGAGCATCCGGGCGACCGTGGAGAGCACCGCGCGCTCGTCGGGCGAGAACCCCACCGGATGCCTGAACCCGGCCATCCAGGCGCCCATCGTGCGGCCGGAGGACACCAGCGGCAGGAAGGCCCAGGACTGCCGGCCGAAGCGCCGGGCGAGCGGCCAGGTGGCGGGGTAGCGGCGACGGTACTCCTCCGGCGACGGGAGGTAGATCGCCCGGCCGGTGCGGACGACCTCGGCGGCCGGGTAATCGGTCTCCAGCGGCATGTCGGTGAAGGGGTCCTCGTCCCCCACGTTGTGCCCGTGGTGCCCGATGATGGTCAGCCGCTCCCCGGCGGCCCCGAAGACCGCGAGCCCGTCCGGGGAGAAGCCGGGCATGGACAGCGATCCGGCGACCCGCAGCACCTCCTCGGTGGACCGGGCCTCGGCCAGCGCCCGCCCGGCGTCCAGCAGGAACGCCTCCCGGGAGCGGCGCCAGTCCCCGGTGATCGGCGGGTGCGAGACATCGGAGGAGCCGGGCTGCGGTTCGGCGACCTCCTGGAGGGTGCCGATGAGGACGTAGTGCTCGGTGCCCCCGCGGTCGGGGATGACCGGCTTGGAGCGGCTGCGCACGGTACGCAGCACCCGCCCGCGCTCGTCGACGATCCGCAGCCGCGCCTCGGCCAGGGTGCCCTCGGTGACGGCGAGGTTCACGACCCCGTAGATCTCGTTCCAGTCGACCGGATGGAAACGGGAGCGCACCGCCGACTCCCGGTAGCTGCCGGGCTCGGGCGGCAGGCCGAGCAGCCGGGCCGCCTCCGCGTCGAGCGTGACCGTGCCGGCTGCGTTGTCCCAGCGCCACAGGCCCGTCGCGATCGCGGCCAGGACTTCCTCGGTGCGCATTGCCCCACTTTAGGAAGATCTGATCGGCGGACGCCACCGAGGGGCGGCCACCTGCCCCGGCGGCCGGGCGGGCGGGCAGCGCAAAGGGAAATGAAGCGGCCCGGCCCTGGGCGGTAGCCTGGGGAGGCTCAATCCACCCCCAACCGCGAAGACTGGATGAACGACGATGCATCGGTACAGGTCCCACACCTGCGGCGAGCTCCGCGCCTCTGACGTCGGCACCGACGTCCGGCTGAGCGGCTGGCTGCACAATCGCCGAGACCTGGGCGGCATCCTCTTCATCGATCTGCGCGACCACTACGGTCTGGTTCAGCTCGTCGCCCGCCCCGGCACCCCCGGCAACGACGCCCTGGCGAAGCTGACCAAGGAGACCGTCGTCCGTATCGACGGCAAGGTCTCCGCGCGCGGCGCCGACAACGTCAACCCGGAGCTGCCGACCGGTGAGGTCGAGATCGAGGTCACCGAGGTCGAGGTGCTCGGCGAGGCCGGCCCGCTGCCGTTCACGATCAACACCGAGGACGGCGTCAACGAGGAGCGGCGCCTGGAGTACCGCTTCCTCGACCTGCGCCGCGAGCGCATGCACCGCAACATCATGCTGCGCTCGGCCGTGATCGCCTCCATCCGCTCCAAGATGGTGGCCCTCGGCTTCAACGAGATGGCGACCCCGATCCTCACCGCGACCTCCCCCGAGGGCGCGCGTGACTTCGTCGTCCCGTCCCGGCTGAACCCCGGCAAGTTCTACGCGCTGCCGCAGGCCCCGCAGCAGTTCAAGCAGCTGCTGATGATCTCGGGCTTCGACCGCTACTTCCAGATCGCGCCCTGCTTCCGCGACGAGGACGCCCGTGCGGACCGTTCGCCGGGCGAGTTCTACCAGCTCGACGTCGAGATGTCCTTCGTCGAGCAGGAGGACGTCTTCCAGCCGATCGAGAAGCTGATGACCGAGCTCTTCACCGAGTTCGGCAACGGCCGTGAGGTCACCTCGCCGTTCCCGCGCATTCCGTTCCGCGAGTCGATGCTGAAGTACGGCAACGACAAGCCGGACCTGCGCGCCAAGCTGGAGCTTGTCGACATCTCGGATGTCTTCGCCGACTCCGGGTTCAAGGCGTTCGCGGGCAAGCACGTCCGCGCGCTGCCGGTCCCGGACACCGCGGGCCAGTCCCGGAAGTTCTTCGACGGCCTCGGTGAGTACGCCGTCGAGCACGGCGCCAAGGGCCTGGCCTGGGTGCGGGTGGGCGAGGACGGCACGCTGGCCGGTCCCATCGCCAAGTTCCTCACCGAGACCGATGTGAAGACGCTCACCGAGCGCCTCTCGCTGGTCCCGGGCCACGCGGTCTTCTTCGGTGCGGGCGAGTTCGACGAGGTCTCCAAGATCATGTCGGCCGTCCGGGTCGAGGCCGCCAAGCGCGCCGGTCACTTCGAGGAGGGCGTCTTCCGGTTCTGCTGGATCGTCGACTTCCCGATGTACGAGCGGGACGAGGAGACCGGGAAGATCGACTTCTCGCACAACCCCTTCTCGATGCCCCAGGGCGGCCTGGCCGACCTGGAGGAGAAGGACCCGCTGGACATCCTGGCCTGGCAGTACGACATCGTCTGCAACGGCATCGAGCTGTCCTCGGGCGCCATCCGTAACCATGAGCCCGAGCTCATGCTCAGGGCCTTCGAGATCGCCGGTTACGACCGGGAGACCGTCGAGCACGAGTTCGCGGGCATGCTCCGCGCGTTCCGCCTCGGCGCCCCGCCGCACGGTGGCATCGCCCCGGGCGTCGACCGCATCGTGATGCTGCTCGCCGACGAGCCCAACATCCGCGAGACGATCGCCTTCCCGCTCAACGGCAACGCCCAGGACCTGATGATGGGCGCCCCGACCGAGCTGGACGAGACCCGTCTGCGCGAGCTGAACATCCAGCTGCGCAAGCCGGTCGCCGCGAAGGGCGCGACGGAGAAGCCCGCCTCGGAGAAGTAGGGCGCACCGTCCCGCTCCGCGGATGTTTCACGTGAAACAGCCCCCGATCACCCGATCGGGGGCTGTTTCGTTGCATGCGCGGAAGAGCCGGTGACCGGCGGGCGACGCGGTACAGCCGGATGGCCCCGGTTCGGGTTCGGCCGGGCCGGGCGCGGCAAAGACTGGCACCGAGACACCCCTCTCACACTGTGTGCCGCCCCGCCCCGCCACGCCGTCCGCCGTCACCCGAGGAGCCCGCCGCCGTGTCCGTCCCGCGCCGCCCGCCCGCCCTGCTCGTCGCACCGCTCCTCGCCCTGGCCCTGTTGCTCACCGGCTGCTCCTCCGGTACGCCCTCCGCCCCCACCGACCCGGCGCGGGGCGCGGCGGGCCCCCAGTCCGACGCCGCGTCCACGCCCGGGTCCTCACCCAGCGCCGAGCCC
>NZ_NWVL01000037.1 GCF_002382885.1 Streptomyces sp. WZ.A104 | reverse complement strand
CGGGCGGCCAGGTGGCCAGAACCATCAAGGGCAACCGCATGAAAGCCATACCCGGCGTCTCTGGGTCTCTGGACCTTACGACGGCCCGTCCAACCCACGAACAAGGTAGGACCGCATGATCGACATGACGCTGCTGCTGCGCAGGCACCAGGCGGAGACCGGCGAACCGGTGCTCCAGCCGGACGACCGCAACGAACGGGTCGCGCGGGCCCACTCGCTGACCTGACCACCACCTCAACTGGCCCGACTGGCTGGGCCTGCCCTGGCCGCAATCTTAAGGATGGATACGCCCATGACCGCAACGACCGCCCCTGCCGTCGTCGGGATCGACTTCGACGACATTCCCTGGGAGAAGTGGGACAAGCCCGGCGCTGAGGGACGCGTGAAGCTCGCGTACACCGGCGGCCTGCGCGTACGCCTGCTCGAACTGCCCGCGGGCTTCAACGAGGAGCACTGGTGCGAGCGCGACCACCAGGGCTATGTGCTCCAGGGCGAGTTCACGATCCACTTCGACAACCGGTCGGTGCCCTGCCGTCCCGGCATGGGCTTCGTGATTCCCGGCGACGAGCGGCACCGCTCTCAGGGTTCCGACAGCGAGCCGACCGTCGTGTACGTCGTCGACCAGGTGCCCGCGGCATGACCGAGGAGACGACGGGCGCCGCGCGCATCGAGGAGCTGCGTGAGTCCATCGACGCGCTGGACCGGCAGATCGTCGGACTGCTCGCGCGGCGCACCGCCGTGGTGCGGGAGCTGACGGAGTTCAAGCGCGACGAGGAGACCGTGCGTTCGCCGGGGCGGGTGGAACAGGTCATCGCCAAGGTGCGCCGCCTCGCCGAGGAGGAGGGCATGCCCCCGGGCATCGCCGAGGCCGCCTACCGCACGCTCATCGCCGAGCTGACCGAACTCCAGATGCGGCGGCTCGCCGAGCGGCACGCGGCATCGGGCCAGGCCTCGGCGGAGGGTGCCGCGTGACGCGCCGCAGCCCCGCCGACCTGCGCACCGTGCTGGCCGGACTCGACCTGATGCCCGGCCAGCTGGTCCGGGTGCGGGAGGAGGTCCCGGCCAGGTTCGGGGTTTCCGGGCACTACGCGAAGTGGGCGGGTGCCCCGGCGCCCCCGCCCACGGGCCCCGGCCCCGCCGTCATGTACGAGCGGGTCACGCCCAGCGGTGCGGGCGCCGAAGCGCGGGCCGTGCTCATGGGCCTGTACGGCACCCGCCGCCGGGCCGCCGCCCTCCTCGGCACCACCCCGGCGCGGCTGCCGCACCAGCTGCTGGACGCGGTCGCCGCGCCGGTGCCGCCGGTCCGGGCCAGGGAGGGCAGGGAGCCCGCCCGGGTCGTGCTCCCGCCGGACCTTACCGCGCTCCCGGTGCCGGTCCTCACCGACGAGGACGCGGGCCCGTACCTGACCCTCGGCGCGGTCCTCGCGACCGACCCGGAGACCGGCGTACGCAACCTCTCCATCCACCGGATGTGCGTGCAGGGCCCCGACCTGCTCACCCTCTGGATGGTGCCGGGGCGCGACCTGGAGGTGGCGTACCGGTCGGCGCTGCGGGCGGGCTGTCCGCTGCCCGTCGCCATCCACCTGGGTCTCGGCCCCGCCGTGCTGCTCTCCTCCTGCTGCCCGACCTCCCTCGTTCCCACCGGGCTCGACGAGCTCGCGGTGGCGGGTGCGCTGGGCGGAGCGCCGGTGGAGCTCGCGCGGTGCCGCACCGTGGACGCGGAGTACGTCGCGGACGCCGAGTACGTCCTTGAAGGCGAGCTCCTGCCCGACCTGGCGCCGGAGAATCCGCGCGGGACCGCCGCCACCCCGGAGTTCCTCGGCTACCAGGGCCGGGCGCACCCCGCGCTGCCGACCGTCCGAATCACCGGGATCACCGCACGCGACGGCGCCATCCTCCAAGCCGTCTCGGGGCCCGGTCACGAACAGTCGGTGCTGCTCGGCTTCGGGATGGAGGCGGCGGTGCTGGGGCGGCTGCGGGAGTGGGACGCCCCGGTGAAGTCCGTGCACTGCCACACGGCGGGCGGCGGCCAGCTCATGGTGGTGCTCCAGTGGTTCCACAAGCGCTCGGCGGCCGACGACGAAGTGGTGCGCAAGGCCTCGGAGTCGGTCCTTGAGGATTTCCGGATGGCCAAGATGGTTGTCTCGGTCGACGAGGACGTCGACCTGGAGTCCGACGAGGACCTGTGGTGGGCGATGACCACACGGATGCAGGCGGACCGGGATGTCGTGGTGCTGCCGGACAGGGAGGGCTTCCCGCTCGACCCGACGCAGTCCACCGCCTACTCCCCGGCCCTCTCGGCGGACGGCCGCACGGCCAAGGTGGTCTTCGACTGCACCGTGCCGCACGCTCAGCGGGACCGTTTCCACCGCCCCCGCTTCACCCCGGCGGGATCCGCGCGGCCGACGCGTCCCTGACCTCCCGCACGACGGCGGCCAACAGCGCGACGCCTTCGGTGATGCGGGCGGTGGTCAGGGCCGCGTACCCGACCAGGAACGTTGGCTCGTCCGGCAACTCCCGTACGAAGTAGCCGGACGCGGGGTAGATCCGCACCCCGCGTCCGGCCGCGCGCCGGGCGATCTCGGCCTCCGTCGCGCCGCGCGTGCCGGTGAGCGTGACCAGGATGTGCAGGCCCGCCGCCTCGCCGGAGATGCGCACCTCGGAGCCGAAGTGTTCGAGCAGTACCTCGATGAGGCGGCTCCTGCGCTGCCGGTACAGCCGGGTCATCCGGCTGATGTGGCGGGTGTAGGCGCCGGTCGCGATGAAGTGGGCGAGCGCGTCCTGGTCGACGGTGGGCGTCAGCCGGTCGGTGATCCACTTGATGCCGAGGAAGGGCTGCACGAGGTGCGGCGGGAGGATCGCGTACCCGATCCGCAGCGCGGGGAAGAGCGTCTTGCTGAAACTGCCGACGTAGACGACGGTGTCCCGGTGCCGGGCGGCGGCCAGGGCGGGCAGGCGCTCGGCGGTGAAGGTGAACTCGTTGTGGTAGTCGTCCTCCAGGATCGTCGCGCCGCGCTCGTAGGCCCAATCGAGCAGGGCGCGCCGACGCTCCTCGGACATGATGAAACCGGTCGGAAACTGGTGCGACGGCGTCACGTACACCAGTCTGACCCGCGCCGGGTCGTGCCCCTGCGCCCGTACACACGCGTCGATGTCACCGACCCGCAGCCCCTGCTCGTCCACTGGTACGGGCACCACGGTGGCCTCGGAGCAGCCGAAGACCTGCCGCAGCACGGTGTGGCTCGGGTCCTCGATGACGACCACGTCACCCGGCTTCACCAGCATCCTGACGAGGATGTCCATGGCCTGGGTGGCGCCGCCGGTGACCATGATCCGGCCGACGGACGCGTCCAGGGCGCGGCTCTGCCGCACCAGCGTGGCGATCTCCGTACGCAGCCTGGGAGAGCCCTCGGCCGGTCCATAGCCGAGCGCGGCGGCGTCGGCCCTGCCGTACGCCTCCTGGAGCGACTGGAGCCAGCGCGTCACGGGGAAGTCGGCGAGCGCGGGCGTGCCGTGCCGGAAGTCGAGGGCGGTGCCCGGACGGTAGGTGGGCGCGGGCTCCCACGGCTGCCACAGGGAGTGGCCCTCGTCCGTCGACCTCGGTGGCTGCGGGGCGAGCGCCGCGGGCACCGCCCGCCGGACACCGGCCTTTGCCCCGCCCGCCAGCCCGGCGACCCGGGTCCCGGACCCGCGCCGGGCGGTGAGAATGCCGTGGGCCCGCAGCAGTTCATAGGCCCGAGTGACCACGGTCCGCGAGACCCCGAGCTGAAGGGCCAGCTCCCGGGACGCGGGCACGGCGTCCCCGGGCCGCAGCTGCCCCGACCGCACCAGCACCGTCACCTGATCGCACACCTGCTGCTGCAAGGACGTGCCACTCTCCCGATCCAGGACGATGAGCAGCTCCGACGACCCCACGTTGTCCCCCCTCAGTCCCCCCGTCAGCGCTGACGAGTCTGCCACGATGCCGCGGAAGGGGGCCGTCGAGGCCACGTCGGCACGCTTGGGCTGAGCGGGGTGGGTCCGCCGCCACGCCATCACGTCAGTGACGTGAGCACCGCGTCGACCAGCGGCGTCGCGCGCACGTCGTCGGCGCCACTGATGATGTGGTTCATGGCGTAGCCGAAGGCGACACCAAGCTCCGGATCGGCGAAGCCGAGGGAGCCGCCGCGGCCGTTGTGACCGAAGGCACGCGGTCCATGGGGTTGTCCTCGGTGGGCAATTGGTATCCGGAGCTGAATCGGCTCGGCGCCATCAGCACGCGGTCCATCCCGGCTGCTGTCGCACGCCGAATACGACATCCGGAAGGCCGACGGCGAGCGCGCTGTGCATGCGGTCCTCGGTGGCACCGTCGCGTTCGCTCCGGAACGGACGGGGCGGGGTGCGGCGGAGTGTGGGGTGGGGGCGGATCGTCGTGTCGGGGGCCGGGCTAGTGTGGCGGGAATGCGTGTGATGAATGGCGGCGAAGGACAGAGTCGGGCGATGGGCGGGCGTGACCGGGAGGGTGTTCCTGGCGAGGTGCCGGTGGGGGACGGAGCCGTGGCCGGGGACGGTCCGGCGGAGCGGGTTCCCGGGCGCGTGGTGGTGCTCGGGACGAGCGGGGCGGGAAAGTCCACTCTCGGCGCGCCTCTCGCAGCCCTGATCGGTGCCGCCCACAGCGAGCTCGACCGGTTCCAGCACGGGCCCAACTGGACGCAGGCGACGCCCGAGGAGTTCCGGAAGAAGGTCCTGGCGGAGGCAGAGAGCCCGCGCTGGCTGTTCGACGGCAACTACATCGACCGCGTCGCCGCCGATCTGTGGCCGCGCGCCGACCTGATCGTCTGGCTCAACCCGCCGTTGCCGGTGATCCTGCGGCGGTTGTTCGTCCGCAGCCTGAAGCGGATCGTTCTGCGTACCGAGTTGTGGGGCGGAAATCGCGAGGGCTGGGGTGCGCTCTTCAGCCGTAACTCGGTCCTGCGGTGGGCCGTACGGTCCAACCGGCGGCATGTCGAGGAACTGCCGGGCAGGCTCGCGGAGCTTGAAGCGCAGGGTGTCGAGGTCGTACGGCTGCGCTCCGGAGCCGCTGCCCGCGCCTGGTCGCGTGCCATGGACGAGCGTGTGCGGGCTCGTGTGACGGAGGCTTTCACGCGGGTGGCAGCGCCTTCCGGGGAACCCGGGACGGTGCTCGACGCCGCGGACGTGCTGCCGAAGGATTGCGCGGACTGTCTCGCGGCCACCTTTCCCGACAGTCCTCGGATGAACCTGATCGAGCGGGGCAGGGCGGCGACCGGGGCCGGGACGGTGGCGCCGGTGTGGCGGGCCGCGGTGGACGGTCTCCTCGCGGCAGGTGGTGGTGAAGCCGTGATCCGGGCCTCCACCCGTTGGGAGAGCGGCCACTCGGAGACCGGTGACGAAGTGGCGCCCGGAGCGCGTACCGCCCAGCAGTCGGTCGCGGAGGAGGCAGTTCCGACGGACGGGGCGTCGCTGCGGCTCCGCTTCGTCTCC
Source organism: Streptomyces sp. WZ.A104 (assembly GCF_002382885.1). GTDB lineage: Bacteria > Actinomycetota > Actinomycetes > Streptomycetales > Streptomycetaceae > Streptomyces. The sequence continues at coordinate 72,369 of NZ_NWVL01000037.1, read as the reverse complement.
GGCGGCGGGCACGGCGTCCTCACGGTCGAGTACGCGCAGAGCGGCTGACCTGCGGGGGCCGGTCAGCCGCCGGGCTCGTCCAGGTGCGGCCTCCGGTGACGGGCTGTGAGTGATAATTGTGCAGGTAGGGATATGTTTTGCCTGCTGCCGACCGGCGGCGGTCACGGAGGGGCGTCATGGCGACGAGGCTCGCAGCACACACACCGGAGGGCGAACGCGCGGCGGTCATAGCCGAGCGCATCGCCCCGTTCCTGGCCGAGCGTGCCGCCCGGTACGACCGCGAGGCGACCTTCCCCACGGAGAATCTGGACGACGCCCGTGACAGCGGCTTGTTGGGAGCGTGCGTTCCGAAGGAACTCGGTGGGCTCGGTGTCGAGCTCATGCGGGACCTGACCGTTGTCGTCAATCGGCTCGCCCACGGGGACGCCGGCACCGCGATCGCGCTGCACATGCAACTGGCCCGGGAGTGGTACTTCGCCCGACGGCTGCGGGAGAGCCGAAGTGCGCAGGAGCGCGAGCACTTGGCCGCGACGCTGCGGTCGATGGCCGACGGCAGCCTGATCGCCTGCGGGGCGACCTCCGAGGCGGGCGCCGACCACGATCACGTACGCACCGAGGCCACCCCCGTTCCCGGCGGGTACCGGATCAACGGTAAGAAGATCTTCGTCACCCTCTCCGCCGCGGCCACCGACTTCTACCTCAGGCTGCGGGTTCCGGACCCCTCCGGCGGGTACCAGATGGCGTCCGCCCATGTGCCGCGTGACACCCCGGGGCTGACCGTGGTCGCTGAATGGGACGCGCTCGGCATGCGGACCTCCGGCAGCAACGATGTCGTCCTGGAGGACGTCTTCGTGCCCACCGCGGCGGTGTCACCGCGCGGACCGTGGGGCGTGCGGCAGCCCTCGGCGATGATCGGGCGCACGGTGAGCAACCTCGCACTCCAAGGTGCCTACCTGGGCTGTGCCGAGGCGGCACGGGACCTGGCGGTCCGCCATGCCTCCAGGGCGCTCGGCAGGGACGCCGCCGCGCCCGGAACCGTACACGCCGTCGGTGAGATGGAGGTCAAGCTCGCCACGGCGCGTTCCGTCCTCGACTGCGCGCTCACGGCGACGGACGAGGCTCTCACCGGCCGCGCCACCGCAGACGTCCCGCACGACCAGGGCCTGGAGCTCATGGTGGCCTTCCAGGCCGCCAAGACCCATGTGACGCGGGTCGCGCAGGAGATCGTGCACGACGCCATGACGCTCGTGGGCGGTGCCGCGTACCTCTCCGCGCATCCGCTGGCACGCATCTCCCGGGACGTGCGCGCCGGAACGTTCATGCAGCCGCATGCGCCGCTCGAAGCCCTTGACCTCATAGGCCGCACCGCCGTCGCCGAGTTCAGCGCGCCGGACGTCGCCGCCAACGGGCACACCGTCGCCGCCCCTCGCGAAGCGCAGACGGCCCTGAGGTGAAGGGCGCCGACCTTCTCACGCGGCGCGGACGCAACCTGCGCCGGAGGATCTACGGGGCCTGGTTCGACCGCACGCACCACGTGCGGACCACGGAGGAGTTCACCGGACCCGACCACCGCGGCGACGCGCGGCGCTACGAGCCGTCCGAGAGCTGGCGCCTCCCCCGTGTGCTTCCGCCGAGCGAGGTGACACCGGAGGACGTGTTCGTCGACATCGGCGCGGGCAAGGGCCGTGTGCTGCTGGTGGCCGCGCGCAGATATCCCTTTCGCCGGGTGCTCGGGGTGGAGATCTCTCCGGAGATGGCGGAGGCCGGCCGGGCCAACCTGGCCGCCGCGGGGCGGCCGGACATCCCGATCCACTGCACCGACGTGCGCACCTGGGACATTCCCGCGGACGCCACGGTGTTCTACCTCTTCAACCCCTTCGTGGGCGAGGTCTTCGACGCCTTCGTGGAGCAGCTGACCGCCTCGCAGCGCGCCGCCCCCCGCACCCTGCGGATCGTCTACGCGAATCCGGTCATGCACTCCCGCCTGATCGCCGCGGGCTTCCAGGAGAATCGGCGCATGCGCAAACTCGTCCTCTACACCCGTACGACCGCGCCCGGCTGACCGGGTCTCACCGCTCCGGCGAGAGCGCACGCCGGTCGAGCTTGCCCCGCGAGGTCCGGGGCAGTGCGTCATGGAGCGACACGCCACTGGGAACCATGTACGCGGGCAGATGCGCGCGGCAGTGTGCGAGGAGGTCCTGGGCACTGGCACCCGGCGCACTCACATGGGCGACGATGCGGTGCCCGATCGGCGGCTGGGACACCGGCACCACCGCGCACTCCACGACAGCGGGGTGCCGCCCGAGCACGGCCTCGATCTCGCCCGGCTCGATCCGGTAGCCCCGGCTCTTGAGCTGCGCGTCGGCACGCCCGACGAAGTGGTGCAGCCCGTCGGCGTCCCGTACGACGAGGTCCCCGGTGCGGTAGGCCGGGGCGCCCGTACCGTCCTCGGGGGCGTACCCGAACGAAGCGCGGGTACGGGCCTCGTCGCCCAGGTAGCCGAGCGTGACCGTGGGGCCGCTCACCCACAGCTCGCCCTGCTCGCCCGGGCGTGCGATCCGGCCGTCGTCGGTGACCACGAAGACGCGTACGCCCCTGATGGGCCGACCGATCGGCAGCGGGCGGTCGCTCTCCGGGAGCGGGGAGGGCACGTCGTAGGCCAGGCAGACGTTGGTCTCCGTGGGGCCGAAGAGATTGGCGAAGCGGACGTGCGGCAGCAGCTCCGTCAGGCGGCGCAGGTGCGGGAGGGGAAAGACCTCGCCCGCGAAGAGCACGGTGCGCAGGCTCGGCAGGTCCCGTACCACCAGTCCGCCGCGCAGGGCCAGAAGCACCAGCGCGGACGGCACCGAGTACCACACGGTGACACGGTGTTGCCGGATCAGCGCCGCCGCCTGCGCGGGGAACACCGTGGCCGGGTACGGCACGAGCACCAGCGCCGCACCGGCCATGGCCGCGCCGAAGAGATCGAGGACGGAAAGGTCGAACTGGAGGGGCGCGTGCCCCGAGAGCCGGTCCTCGGCGGTCAGCTCGTACGTCTCCACCGCCCACTCCACGAACGCCAGCGCGTTGCGGTGGGTGAGCATCACGCCCTTGGGGGTTCCGGTCGAGCCGGAGGTGTACAGCACATAGGCCAGGTCGTCCCCGCCGACGTGGTACTCCGGACGACTCGCTCCTGCCAGGGCGAGCGCTTCCTTCCCGATCACCTCGACCCCGTGCGGCGGGTCGGCTGCCGCCGGTTCCGCGTCCAGGCACAGAAAGGTGCCCACCCCGGGGGCGCCGTCGCGCAGCGTGGGCCACCAGGCGCTCATCGAGGTGCTGGTGAGCACCGTGCGGACGTCGGCGTCGTCGCAGATCAGCGCCGACCGGGCGGCCGGGGCGCGAGGGTCCAGGGGAACGTACGCCGCGCCCGCTTTGAGGATGCCGTACAGACCGACGAGCGCGTCGGCGGATTTCTCCAGGCAGAGACCGACCCGCTCGCCCCGTCGCACACCCCGGGCGCTCAGCAGCCGGGCCACCTGATTGGCCCGGCGCTCCAGAGTCCCGTAGTCGAGCCGCACCTCGCCGTCGACGACCGCGAGGGCCGACGGCGCGCGGTCCGCCGCGGCGTCGAGCAGCCCGGCGAGGTGGTGGGCGGTGGTCAAGGCTCCTCCGGTGTGGTGCGAAAGGCGGCGCAGTGGCTCGTCATGACAGCCAGGAAGGGGCTGTTGAGCCCGCTCGAAGCCCACTTGGCCGCACCCGCGACGGGCCGGGTGTCAGTCCTGGCCGCCGCCGGGCGCGGCAGCGGCCAGGCGTGCGACCTCGGCCGCCCCGGCCGGCCCGAAGCGTTCCAGCCGACCGCCGAAGGCGATCTCCCACGGCGTGTGGCAGGACAGCTCCTGGAAGCTGTCCCGTTCGATGACGTACTTGCGGTAGTGCTCGAAGTTCCCCGGATTCTCCAGCAGGTCGAAGAACTTGCTGTACCGCGCGTGGTTCTCGAAGAAGTCCCCGGCGAGCATGTAGTGACCGGCGGCCATCGCGCTCTCGTGCGCCTTGTGAGCCTGGCCGTCCGCGCCGAGGTCGGCCCAACTGGCGGCGTGCGGGTCGTAGAAGAGCCGGATCATCCGGTGCACCAGGTCGTACGCGCCGTTGACGAGGCCGTAGGCGTTCACCAGTGCCGGGTGTTCGGCCGGGTTCTCGCCGGGTTCGGCGAAGCGCGCCAGCAGCGCCTCGCTGACCAGCGAAGCGGTCTTCATCGACAGGAACACCCCGCTGGAGAAGATGGGGTCGATGAATCCGCGGGCGTCGCCGATCATCGCGTAGTTCACGCCGTAGTGGTTGCGGACCTCGTAGGAGTAGTCACCCGCGACGAGCGTTCCCATCGCCTGCTGCGCACCGTCGATGAGACCGGCGACGAAGGGCGACTCGCGCAGTTCGTCGTGGTAGAGAGCGGTGGTGAAGTCCTCACCGCTGCCGCTGTAGCGCTTGCGGGCGTCGCGCAGGTACGAGTTCTGCATCACCACACCGGCGGTGACGCGGTCCCCGGACAGCGGGAAGACCCAGATCCAGCCCTTCTTCTCCTTGCCGATGTACACGATGACGGAGTTGCCCTCCTCCAGGCCACCGGTCATCTTCACCCCGGTCCAGTGCGACCACAGGGCGGTACGGTCGAGGGCCTCGCGAGGCGTGCGCCAGCCCATGCGGGAGCCGACCAGCGCGTCCCGGCCACTGGCGTCGATGAGGAACCGGGCGGAGTGGGTGTGCTTCGTCCCGTCCTCGGCCACGGCGGTGAGGTCGACCCGACTCGGGTCGTCGAGCCGGACCTCGCTCACCCGTGTGCGTTCGAGGACATGGGCGCCGAGGCGCCGGGCGTTGTCGAGCAGGATCTTGTCGAAGGCGGACCGGTCCACCTGGAACGAGAGGTAGCTCTCGTCCTCGATGACGTGGCTGAAGCACCACGTGGTCGAGGCGTTGCCCTCCTTGTCGACGAAGCGCACCCCCGGCTTGCGCACGAAGCGGGCAGCCATCTCGTCCCGCACACCGAGTTCGTCGAACAGCGTGTAGCAGAAAGGCAGCAGCGATTCGCCGACGTGCTCGCGCGGGAAGGCCTCCTTCTCCAGCAGCAGCACCGAGAGACCGGCCCTGGCCAGGAGGGACGCGGCGGTGGAGCCCGCCGGGCCGCCACCCACTATCGCCACGTCGTAGAAGTGGGGCTCAGCCACCGTCGGTCTCCGTCTCTGTTGCTTTCATGCTCATTCCCGTCTCCATCCCCATCCCCATCCCCGTGCCCGTCGCCGCGTTCCCCGCGCCATGTCCGCCGGGGCCGGTGGCGTCGGGCCGCCAGTAGGTCGCGGTGACCGACAGGCGTGGTGCCGAGCCCCGCGCCGGTCGCTCCACGGCGTGCCACGAGCGTTCGGAGCGCGGCAGGACGGCACTGGCGCCCGCGCGCGGCGCGTAGGCGGCCAGCGCCGGACCGCGCGGCTCGTCGAGGATCAGCAACCTCCCGCCGTCGCCCGGCTCCCACTCCTCGGTGAGGTAGAAGATCTGGGTGACGAGCTTGTCCGCCTTGTCCACGTGCGGCGCCAGCCAGTCGCCGTCCTGGTACTCCCACACGCTCAGCGTGAACTCCGCCCCGTCGAGCGGGGTGCGGCTGAGTCTCGCGAGCGCGTCGCGGTACTCCCGGCCACCCAGTACGGAGACCAGTTCCGCCCACCGTGCGTCGGGCAGCTCGTCCGGGGGTAGCGCGTCGAGCCTGCTGGTGCCGAACCGGTAGGTCTTCTCACGCTCGTTCTCGGCGCAGCGCTCCAGGCGGAAGCCGTGGAAGCTCCGGGCGAGGCCGGCGGCGAAGGAGGGGGTGAGGGTCTGCTCCAGATACGCGTGCGGCCACGGTGAGCTGTTCAGCCGCGCGGCGGCCAAGGCGTCGAGCAGGTGCTCACCGGGGCGGTTTTCGGGTTCGGTGGCCGTCATCGGGAGCCTTTGGGTGTCGGTCCGGGCATGAGGAAACCACGGAAGGTTCTCAGGAGGCGGGCCGCGCCGCGACGGCCTGCCGCGTGCGCTCGCCCGGTGGCACACCGAGATAGCCGAGGATCTGACGGATCGCGGCCGTGGCGTAGCTTCCGGAAGGAAGGAAGAAGCGCAGTTCCGCACGCAGACGCCCGGGGAACTCCTCGTCCGGTTCCGGGCCGCTCACCAGCACACTGGTCTGTACGACGGTGGCCCGCCGCGAGGCGTGGGTCACCGGGCCGTCAGCGGTGAACTCGTACTTGGTGTACGGGAGCATGACGTTCTGGCCCAGTACCCTCGCGGCGTCCTCGGGGCTCGGCGCGTAGCTGAACGGGACGCCCTCGACGCGTACGGGCACCGTTGCGGCACCACAGACGTGCTCGACCGCCGAGGCCAGTTCGGCGTTCCACAGGTGTGAGGAGTGCGCCGCGAGATAGAAGGCGGAGGTGCGCGGGTCGAGGCCGGTGAAGAACTCGGCGGCCGGGCCCTCCCACCGCTCGGCGGCGGGGCTCTCGGGTGCCCCCAGTCCGGCCAGCTCCCGCAGCGCCTCGTCCCAGCGTCCGTCGAGCATCGCCGCGCCGACCAGATGCGTACGCCGGGGGCCGCCGGGGACGCCGAAGCGCTGGATGTCGTAGTAGTTGAGGACCAGTGCGGTCAGCTTGCGCCGACTGGTCAGCTGCCCCGCCGTGGCGGCGTCGAGATTGCGCACGATCAGGCGGAAGGCGTTGCCTTCGAGGTCTCCGACGCCCAGCGGCTCGGGACCGTGCCCGTAGGGGTGCAGGGTGAGCCAGCGGTCGGCCTCGGCGGCAACGGTCCAGCCCTCTTCGGTGAGGGACGGCACATCGGTGTTCGCGGGTATGCCGATCAGCTGCTCGGTGACGGCGTCCTCGTCCTTCAGCCCGCCGTAGGTGACCTCGCGACTGCTCAGCCCGAGCGCCGCGGCGACGAGCCGCGATGCCTCCATGGTCGTGTAGCCGCACTTGCGCAGCATCAGGTAACGCCAGGAGGCGGTCGCGGGCTCCCCGAGCCGGACGACCAGCGACTCGCGCACGAGGAAGTCGGTGGGGAGGTGCTTGACCACAGGCTCAAGTTCAGCCATTGCCTGTGTGTCCTCCGTGAGTGCGGTGCTCGTCCATGTGCCGACGGGCGGTTTTCCGGTACGTCATCGCCCTGACCTGCGCTTGAGCGGTGGCAACGCTCGCACGCACTCTCGGATTCTGTCAAAGTGCCCGAGCCCTCTCAAAGCCGGGTCACCCAGGCCGCGGAGAACCCCGGGTACGGGCCGGAGCCGCCTTCGCCGTAGGGTGCACCGGTGCGATTGCGTGGAAGCGAAGCGCTGGTCAGAGCGGTTGTGCGGGGAATATAGGGTGTCGCGGGGCGCACGATGACGCCCCGGGGGCGCGCTGGCCCAGCCTGACCCGGACCGCAGCGAGGAGGGGCGATGTCGAAGCCTGATGTCAACGCACTGCTGGACGCACTGATGAGCGACCAGGAGTTGCAGAAGCAGTGGGAGTTGAATCCGCGACAGGTCGCGGGCGACTACGACCTTACGCCGCGTCAGCTGGACGCCCTGCTGGACGGGGACGTCGACGCCCTCATCGGTGAGGGCCTCGCTGAACGCCATGTGCAGCAGATGCGTGTGAGCTGGTGACCCGCCCTCTCTCGCTGTCGATCGGGGAAGGGCCCGGATGAGCAACGCGATCAACATGGATGCGATATCGGCCGCCCGCATGAGCGACGAGCCGTTTCCCTATGCGCTGTACGACGAGGCGTTCCACGACACCCGCCCGCTGATCGAGGGGTTTCCCACCGAGGGCTTCGAGTGGCACTCGCAGCGCCGCATCCTGGAGACCCTCGGCAAGCGGGGCAGCGATGCCTGGTACCAGCACAGCGTCGCGACGCGCGCGCTGCTGGAACTCGGCGAGGAACGGCCGCACCGCCCCGAGGGTCTTGACGACATCTGGTCGGCCGTCGCCGAGGACCTGACCTCGGCGGAGTACCGGGAGCGGCTGACCGAGCTGACCGGCCACGACGTGCGAAAGCTCAAGATGCAGGCGCACTTCTGGCGGTTCGACGAGGGCGCATTCTTCCAGCCGCACGTGGACAAGCCGCACAAGATGGTGACGCAGCTCTTCTACCTGACGGACCAGTGGTCCAAGGACATGGGCGGCTGCTTCCGCGTGCTCGGCTCGAACGACGCCGAAGACGTACACGCCGAGATACCTCCCGTCCCGAACAACTCGATCGTCCTGCGGCGGACCGACAACGCGTGGCACTCCGTCTCGCCGGTCCCGCGCGGCAGCGGCCGGTCGCGCACCCTCCTCCAGGTGTGGTTCTGGGACGACAACCAGTGATCACCGAGAAACCCTCGCGCGCCGTCTGGTGCGCGGAGCCGCACGTGTACGAGGCCGCGGCGGCCGGCCCGGCGGGCGGACCGCTCCCGGTCCTCCTGCCGCGCGAGGCGCGCAGGGCCGCGCTCTGGCGCCGTGTCCTCGACGAGCAGTACGACGGGCCCGCCGCCACCGCGCCCGGCAGGGTCGTGGCGGCGCTGGGCGCCGAGGCGTCGGCCCCGGCGCGGCTCTACGCCTCGGCCACCGGATCGGTGCTCCTGGAGGACACCGGCCTCGACGGCATCGTGCGCGAGGCACGGCGCCCGGGCCCCGCGCTCGTCGTCGTCGGCACCGCCGCGGCCATGCGCGTCGGCGCGCTCGCGCGCCTCGTCGCCGCCGCGCGCGAGGCGGGCCGCCCCCTCGGACTGCTCACCGGACGTGACCCCGCGGGCCTCTCCTTCTCCGTGGCCAAGGCGCTGCTCGCCCCCCGCGCTTCGCTGGGCGGCCTGGACCGCTTCGACGCCCCCTCGCACCACGCGGACGAGAACATCACCGCCCCGCCGCCGACGCTGGTGCGCGAGCTGGTGCGCCCGGCGCTGGTCAAGCTGCTGCGCACCCATGGCGAGGGCGGCCACGCGAAACTGCCCGGCGCGGTGGTGTGCGGTGTGCTCGATGACGCCGAGTTCCCCGAGCACCCGGACCTCGGGTGCGGCAGGGAGCCCCGTCGCTGCAAGCGGGCCGGCGGGCGCCTGGTGGTGGGAGCGGACGAGATCGCCTCGCCGGTCGTGGCCTTCGTCTGCTGCAACGGTTTCAACGTCGCGGGTGAGCTGTACCCCTCGAACGTGTCGGTCGCGCTCGGTCTTGTGGACGGATGGGCGGGCGCGGTGATCGCCCCGATCCGCCCGCTGATCGCGCCGGACGCGGTGGTGGAGCCCCTGCGCGACGGCCTCGCCCACGGTGAGCCGCTCGGTGCGCTGACGGCCCGCCTCAACCAGGTCTGCGCCGAACTCGGACAGCCGGACGCCTTCGTCCTGCACGGCGATCCGCACCTGACGGTGACGGGCGAGCCGGGCACCGTCCCGCTCCCCACCGACTCCGGGCCCGTACCGGCCCCCGACAGGATCACGGTGACCGGCGGCCCCGCGGCGACCCCGGCCGCGGCGGACGACGACCTCGCTGCCGCCGAGGACTGGCTCGTGCGCCTGCTGCGCCGCCTCGAACGCGCGGGCAGGCTGCGCCGTGCTCTCGGCTCCTGGCTCTCCGGACGCCCCGAGGACGCCGAGGAGGCCGCCCGGGTGACCCGTCGGCTCGACAGCCTGGAGCGCCACGCCCTCAACGCCCTGAAGTGGGCCCAGTCGAGACCCACCGGGCCCTCGCGCGAGGCGCTGCTGCGCAGCGTCGCGCTCGTACGGCTCTCGCTCGGCCAGACCGACCGGACCCTGGTGCGCCTGCTCCTGGATGCCCGGGCCTCGGTGGACCCCTTCGACCTCGGCTACTACGACCTCAGGCTGACCGGCACCGCACAGGGCCCCGACTGCTCTCGCTGCGGGAGCCCCACCGAGGTGCAGACCTTCGGGGGCGCCGGCGCGGGCGGCGACCGGCACCGCGCGCACTCCTGCCTCGTCTGCGGGCCGCTCTCGGCGAGCCGGCTCGGCGCACCGGAGCTGACGGCCTACGCGAAGGCCCCCCGCGTCCGCGTGGGGGAGCGGGTCGAACTGCGGGTGCACCTGCGGGTGCCGGAGCAGACCCGGCGCGTCGTGCCGGCCGTCCAGCTCTACACCCGGATCTTCGACAAGGCCAACGACCTGTGCCTGTACGAGCGCGCCGAGAGCCTTCCGGCCCGCACCACCGATGTCGAGGTGGCGTTCACCGTGCCCGAGGGCTGCGGCATGGACCTGCACAGCGCGCGGTTCGCGGTGACCGGCGGCCTCGACTTCGCCTACGCCCGAGCCCGCTTCGCCGTGCTCCCCGCCAGGAAGTCCTGATGAGTACCACGACCAACGAGGCGACGCGCTGCGTCGGCGACGGCACCCGGGAGACGGCTGCGTTCCTCGGCACCCCGGGTGAGGCCGTGTTCGCCTGCCTCCACGAGCCCAGCGAGCCGCCCACGGCCCTCGTCGTGGTGTGCTCCTCGATCGGGGCCGAGTGGAAGCACAACTACCGCCGTGAGGTCCTGCTCGGGCGTGCCCTCGCCCGCGCCGGCGTCGCGACCGTGCGCTTCCACTACACCGGCGTGGGCAACAGCGACGACGGGACTGCCGACTTCGACCGGATGGTGCTCGACGCCGCGCTCATTGAGCGGTGGGCGCTGGAGCGGTGCGGCACGGTCCCGGTCGCCTACTTCGGCGCGAAGTTCGGTGCGCTGGTCGCGGCGGCGGCAGCGGCCCGGCGTCCCGGGGCGCCGCTCGCCGCCTGGGGAGCCGCGCTCGACGGTGCCTCGTACTTCCGCGAGCTGTTCCGCGTCGAGCGGGTCGGCCGGGTCGCGGCCGCGGGCTCGCGACTGGACGGCGAGGCACTCGGCCCGCGCGAGTCCCTGGAACGCGGACTGCCCGCCGACCTGCTGGGCTACACCGTCGAGCCGGCTTTCTACGACTCCGCGCTGACCCGCTCGCTGGAACGGGAACTGGCCGCCGCTCCCCGCGTCGCGCGCCTGTTCGAGATCGGCGAGCCGAGAGCGGCACTGGCCGATGTCGCGGCGCGGCTGGCCGCTCACGAGGTGCGCGTGGAGATCGGCACCGTACCCGCGCAGCAGAACTGGTGGCTGCACGACAAGGACTGGACGGCGGACGAGCGGCGGGACTCCGTCATCGGCCTGATCGAGGAGACGTTGCAATGGCTGCTCTCGGAAGTACCGGCACCGAGCACGAGGCACCCCTCTTCCTCCCGGCCGGGGACCACTCGCTCTTCGGCGTGATCTCCTCACCGCCCGCCCCCGACGGCACCGGCGTGCTGCTGCTCTCCGGCGGGGTCTACGTGCTCAACACGAACAAGAACCGCATGTACGTCCGGCTCTCCCGCGCCCTGACCGCGCGCGGGGCCCGCGTGCTACGCCTCGACTACCGCGGCGTCGGCGAGAGCACCGGCATGATCGGCGACTACGCCCTCGACGACCCCAGCCCACAGGATGTGCGGGCGGGGATCGACGCGCTCCTGGCGGCGGGCGCTCGGCGGATCGCGGTGGTCGGCTCCTGCTACGGCGCACGCGCCGCGATGCACGAGGCCGCCGCCGACCCTTCCCTGTACGCCACCGTCCTGCTCGCCCCACCGGTCGGTGACACCGGGCGGGGCGCCGTCGCGCAGCCCGGCGACGTCGGACCGGTCTTCCTCGACAGAGTCACGACGCTCTGGCACCGCGCTGTCCCGACGCTGTTCGTCTACGGCGAACAGGACCCCTACTACGCGGACTTCGCCGCCTGCGCGAGCGGGCCGTTGCGGCCGATGCTCGCCGAGGGCTCGTCCCTGAGCGTGCGGGTGCTGCCCGGGCAGATGCACGGCCTGCAACGGGTGCCGACGCAGGACGCCTTCGTGGCGACCGCCCTCGACTTCCTGACCTCGATACCCGCCGGAGCCGCGCGATGACCGCCGCGACCACGTCGCTGAGCCCTTCCTGGGCGCGCCGCGAGGCGCACCACGAGCCCTACCGCTGGCTGGCCACCGAGCCGGGCGACCTGTTCGCACCCGGCGTCGCCGAGGAGCTTGCGGCGTGTTTCCCCGAGGACGGTTACGTCCGCCTGGACACCAGCGATCGCGAGAGCGGCAAGCGCTACCGCAACCGTTCGCGAGCCGTCGACTCCTCCCCGCAGGACGGCGACGACGCCGGACTCCCCGAGCCGTGGCGCAGACTCGTCGACGAGCTGAGGACCGGCGACTACCGGACGCAGGTGGCCCGGGTCCTGGGCCAGGAGCCCGCGAGCGGCCTGGAGATTCGTCTGGTGCGGCACGGCGGCGGAGACTGGCTGGGACCGCACACCGACCGGGCGGACAAGCTGTTCAGCCACATCGTGTACTTCAATCCCGGGTGGCGTGCGGAGTGGGGCGGCTGTCTGGAGATCCTCCCCGGCGAGCACGACCCGGCCGTCGCGCGCGTCGTGCCGTGCCTCGGCGCCTCGGCGCTCCTGTGCCAGGCACCGAACTCCTGGCATCAGGTCACGGCGGTGGCCCCCGGGGCGGAGCGTGAACGGCGGTCCCTGCTCGTCCACGGTCTGCGCTGAGCGCACAGTCCACCGGCGACGCCCCCGGCGCCCGCTCGATCCCCATGGAAGGAACACCCCGCGTGAAGGTCCTGGTCTGCTGGCCACCGCACGTCCCCAGCTACTTCAACGCCGGCCACCACTTGCCGGTCTTCTCCCTTGCCGCCTACCTGCGCGCCGCGGGCCACGAGGTGGACGCGCTGGACGCCGGTGCGCTCAACCACACCTGGAAGGAGTTCGCCGACACCCTCTACCAGGGCAACTACGAGGCGGTCGTCCTGGTGAACGACTTCGACGTGGTCGAGGGCGTCCGGCGAGCCGCCGACTACGCGCGCGCCCTGGCACCGGCCGCCGGACTGGTGACGGTCGGGCGGCTCAGCCACCAGAACAGCGGCTTCTTCCAGTCGCTCGATCTCGACGCCGTCGCGGTCGGCGGCGACTACGAACCGGCGGTCACCGAGGCGCTGGAATGGATGGCCGAGGGGCGCCCCGAGGACCCCGACCTGGCGGGCGTCGCGGTGCGTACGGCGGGTGGCTGGGTCGCCCCGAAGAGGCCCGGCACCAGGCTCCCGGTCGAGGAGTGGGTGCTGCCGGACGTACGCGAGATCCCGTACACGCACTACGAGAACCTGTACAGCAACGACCAGAACAAGTTCTGCGGCATCCCGCAACGGCGCGAGCTGGTGGTGCCGGTCGCACGCGGCTGCCCGGTCGGCTGCGACTTCTGCGACGTGCCCGCCATGCAGGGCCTGAGCGAGCGGCGGATGCCGGTGGCGCGGGTCATGGACTACATACGGCGGAGCTTCGAGGAACACCCCTTCGAGTACGTGGCCTTCTACGCGCCGACCTTCACACTCCGGCGCCCGTGGATCGTCGAGCTGTGCGAGGCGATGGCCGCCGAACCGCGCGAGTACCAGTGGAAGTGCGCGACCACCATGCACCACCTCGACGAGGAACTGATCGCGAGGATGGGGCGATCGGGCTGCGTACGCATCAGCGTCGGCGTGGAGACCTTCCAGCCGGAGGCCGAGACCGGCCTGCCCCGGATCAAGCGCGACGCGCGGCGGCGCTTCGACGATCTGGTCAGGTGGTGCCACCAGGCCGGTGTCGAGCTGAACTGCTTCGTCATCGTCGGGCTGCCGGGCACCACCCCGGACGGCGCCCGGCACACCATCGAGCTGATCAACGAAGCCGGGGCGCGGGCCAGGCCCACGCTCTACACGCCGTACCACCTGATGCGACCGGACATGACGGAGCGCGAGTTGAGCGGTTTCAACCGGCACACCTTCATCCCCGGCGACCCTGCCGCCGACCCGCGGCAGGATCCGCTGGAGTTCCTCGACGTGGTCTTCGGCGGCGACGGGTACACCACGCCCGTCACTGAGCGCATCCCGCGAGCCGAACCGGCCCCGGTACGTCCGTGACCCGTCGGGCGCACCCCCCCCAGCCCGGCGGTAGCTGCCTGCCCGCCGAACCCGCACGCCGCACCCGGCGTGGTGTGACGAACGGAGCGACGACCTTGGACTTCTCCTGGACCGCGGAGCAGCTGGAACTGCGCGCCTCCGCCGAGCGGTTCGCCCGGGAGCGACTCGACGGAGACGATCTGTCCGAGCGGGAGCGGGAGGAGCGCCTCAGCCCCGAAGCGTGGCGCAGCTGCGCCGAGTTCGGCGTACTCGGCCTTCCTGTGCCACCCGAACTGGGCGGCCAGGGCGCCTCCCTGCTCGACACGGTGGTGGTCCTCGAAGCGCTCGGGTACGGATGCCGGGACAACGGTCTGCTCTTCTCGGTGGGAGCGCACCTGTGGTCCTGCGTGCTTCCTCTCCTGCGCTTCGGGACGCCGGAGCAGAAGGAGCGCTACCTGCCCTCGTTGTGCGACGGCTCGCGGATCGGCGTCCAGGCCGTCACGGAGACGTCCTCCGGTTCCGACGCGCTGGCCGTGCGGACCACGGCGACGCCCACGCCGGACGGCCACTACGTGCTCGACGGCGTGAAGACGTTCATCACCAACGCTCCCGTCGCCGACCTCTTCATCGTCCTGGCCGCCGTCCCCGGCATGCCGCCGAAGTCGGGCCTGTGCGCCTTTCTCGTCGAGCGGGACACACCCGGAGTGCATGTCGCGGCGCCGTTCGGGAAGATGGGCCTGCGCACCTCGCCGCTCAGCGAGGTCTCCTTCGACGGCTGCCGGGTCCCCGCCGAGGCGATGCTCGGAGTGCGGGGAAGCGGCATGTCGGTGTTCACCACGACCATCGAATGGGAGCGGTCGTTCATCCTCGCCCCGGCTCTCGGCACCATGCGCCGTCAGGTCGAGGAGTGCGTCGAGCACGCGCGTACGCACCAGAGGTTCGGGCAGCCGATCGGCCGCAACCAGGCGGTGTCGCACCGCATCGCCGACATGTCCGTGCGCCTGGAGGCGGCCCGGCTGCTGCTGTACCGGCTGGCCTGGCTCAAGGACCAGGGCAAACGCACCACGTCGGAGTCGGCCATGGTAAAACTCTTCGTCAGTGAGTCCTTCGTACAGTCCGGCATGGCCGCGCTCGAAACCTTCGGGGCGTCCGGCTACATGACGGGCAGTCCACAGGAGCGGGACCTGCGGGATGCGCTCGCCGGAAAGATCTACTCCGGGACCACGGACATCCAGCACAACATCATCGCCGGAATGCTCGGCATGTGAGCCCGTTCACTCGTGGAAGCGATCGAGAAGATCGAGAAAGGCGGAGGAGCCCCTTGTCCGGCAACATAGCGCGCGAGACGGCGCAGTTCATCGTCAAGGAAGTCGGCTGGGAGGGGGACGCGGCGGAACTGACCGACGACTACCCGCTCATCGACGCCGGAGTCCTGGACTCCCTCGGGCTCCTGACGGTCGTCGCGCACCTGGAGTCGAGGTACGGCATCGTGGTCGACGACGTCGAGATCGGGCCGGTGCACTTCGGCACGCTGGGCGGCATCGAGCAGTACGTCACGGGCAAGCAGGGCGCTGCGGCCTGACGCCCCCACCGCAACGCCGGGCGCCCCGCCGCACTTCCGCGGCGGGGCGCCCGGCGTCCGCGCGTCCGAGGGGTGCGGCTCCGGAGCCCGCGGCACCCCGTCTCAGGCCGGTCAGGGGCACCCGGTCAGCTGCCGGAAGCGGTCGGCGGCGGCCTTCACGCGCTCGGCGTGGTGATACGTGGACTCGTACCACAGGCCACCGGTGAGCGAGCCTTCTTCCATGCGCAGGTCGAGGAAGAGCGTCCGGGCGCTCCCTCGCGCCGCCTGTCGTGAGGCGTAGGCCAACTGGGGGAAGGTGCGCGGGTACTCGTGCAGCCGGGCATCGAGACCGTCGAACGGGACGCGTTCCACGGGCGGGTCCAGGACCAGCCCGGTGATGCCGTTGAGCCGGAACTCCACGTGCGCGAGGCAGGACCGGAAGAAGGCGTCGTCGCCCTCACGGCCGAGCACCGAGGCGACTCTCGATCCGTACGGGAGGTCGGCGGTGCCCGCCGCGGCGCGCACGCCCGTGTGCACATGCCGCAGGAACTCGGCCGGGTCCCGGACGCCGAGGTCGAAGGGGATCTCCACGGGCGCGCTGAACAGTCCGAGAGCGGTGGTGCTGGAAGGTTCGTCACGGCCGTGCGCGATCGTGGTGCCCACCAGGCGTTCCCTGTCGTAGACCTCTCCGACGGCGCGCGTGAGGGCGGCGAGCAGCAGGGAGTACGGGGTCACGCGCGCGGTCCGGGCGGCCCGCCGGAGGCTCACGACGTCGTCGGGGCCGAAGGCCATCGGCACGAGGACGTAGTCCCCGGCTAGGGGCGGCTCGCCCACTCCGTCGCCCTCCAGCGGTTCGGCGGCTCCGTGCTCGCGAAGTACCCGTACCAGCTCGGCCGTACGGTGCTCCTTCGCGGCGAGGACGGCCGGGTCCCGCTCGCGCCGGATGAAGGCGGCGTACGAGAACTCCGCCGGCGCAGCAGGCGTGCGGTCGTTGCCCGCACGGCGGTTGTAGGCCTCGGTGAGATGGCGTATCAGAAGCTTGCCGCTGGCCCCGTCGAAGACCAGGTGATGGAACGCGAGGACGAGGACGTGCTCGTCGGGGGAGAAGGCCAGCAGGGTGAACACGGCCAGCGGGCCCGAGAGGTCGAAGGGGCGCGAGGTGATCTCGCCGACCGCGTCCTGCGGTGAACGCCCGGTCATGTCGATGACGTGGAGCGGAAGATGGCCGGGGGCCACCCGTTGCAGGGGCCGCGGGTCGTCCAGTGGCAGCGCGGTGGCGGGAACGAGCGAGAGCCGCAGAGCGTCGTGCAGGGACGTGACCTCGGCGACCGCCTCCCTGAGGGCGCCGACGTCCAGGGGTCCGCGCAGGTGGACGGTCTCCGTCAGCTCCATCGAGTAGGAGTCCGGGGCGTAGCAGCGGGTCCACTCCCAGCACCAGTCCTGCCGGGAGGACAAGGGAATGAGCCCGGCATCCGGCGCTGCTGTCCCAGGCATACTTCTCGCTCTCCTCGGTGTGCACGACGAGGCTCTCGGCGCCCCGAATGATCGCGATGAAGGGTATGGGGAAGACCCGGGGCGGCTCCGCGCGGGTGCGGGCAGCGGCCCCGTGCGGCGTGTTTTGACAGTCGATAATCCGTACGAATAGCATCTGCCGGGCTCTCAACAGTGCCGTTTTTCACCCAGATGAGGCAGGTTTCGGATGCGCCACGGGTCGAGCGTCTCCTGATGACCTCTTCCTATGTCCCCGTCACCACCGTCGGGGCCTCGGGTCTCCGCGTCTCCCGCATCGGCGTTGGCTGCTCGCGGTTCGGCACGGACCTTGCCGAGGACGACGCCAGGGCGATCGTCGACGCGGCCTTCGACGCCGGGATCACCTTCTTCGACACCGCCGACTCGTACGGCGGGGGTGCGAGCGAGCGCGTTCTCGGCAGAGCCCTGGCCGGTCGCCGCGACGAAAGCGTCGTCGCCACCAAGTTCCGGCACGCGGGGCCCGTGCCCGGCGCCGGACGCAAGAGCGTCCGTGTCGCCGTGGACAACAGCCTGCGCCGCCTCGGGTGTGAGTACATCGACCTCTATCAGGTGCACGCCCCCGACCCGGCCACGCCGGTGGAGGAAACCCTCGACGCCCTCCAGGATCTGGTGCGGCAGGGGAAGATCCTCTACTACGGCCTGTGCAACGTCCGCTCCTGGCAGGTCGTCGAGGCGCAACTCCTGGCCAGGGCCATGGGCGGGCCGCCCCTCACCGCCGTCCAGGCGCAGCTCAACCTCGTGGAGCGGGCACGCCTGGACGACCTCGGTCAGGTCGCGAAGCGTTACGGTGTGGGGCTGTTGGCCGCGTCGCCGCTCGCCCGGGGGCTCCTCGGCGGTTCCTACGACCGGGACACCCCGCCACCACGTGCGCACCCCCTCCTTACCCGCAAGGGGGTGGGGTACTGGGGCACGAGCGGCCTCGACACGCTGGAGCGGGTCCGGGAAGTCGCC
The DNA here is from genome assembly GCF_002382885.1 of Streptomyces sp. WZ.A104. Lineage (GTDB taxonomy): Bacteria > Actinomycetota > Actinomycetes > Streptomycetales > Streptomycetaceae > Streptomyces. The sequence continues at coordinate 54,425 of NZ_NWVL01000037.1, read as the reverse complement.
GCGGCCCTGGGGCAGTCGCCCGCGCGTACCGCGTTGGGCGCCCTGCTCGCGCGGGCGGAGGGCGCCGTGGCACTCATCGGAGGCTCCTCGGCCGCACAGGTCCGCGACGCCGCCGGGACCGACCCCGCGGCCCTGGCGGACTCCGATGTCCGCTACCTCTTCGGGCAGAGCGACCGGCGCTGACCCGCCGGTGCCGACCGCCCCGCACGGCGCCGTGCGCACCGCCCAGACAGGACCCAAGGAGGACGGATGACCACCGCGACCGGCCGTCGGCGCACACCCCTTGCCGGGGGCGGCGCGGCCCCGGCGCCGCGCAGAATCCTCCTCCTCGGCTCACCGGGCTCCGGCAAGACGACCCTGGCGCGCACGCTCGGTGCGGCCACCGGTCTGCCCGTGCGTCACCTCGACGACGAGTACTGGGGTGCCGGGTGGACCCGGCCGTCGCACGAGGAGTGGTGCGCGCGGCTGGATGGCCTCACCGGGGCGGACCGGTGGATCATCGACGGCAATCACCTCAGGACGCTCGGGCAGCGCGCCCCGCACGCGGATCTGGTGGTCCTTCTCGACGTGCCCACACGGGTGTGCGTACGCCGGGTGCTGCTGCGTGCCGCCCGCATCCGGGGCGGCGCGTACGAGGCCCTGCCGCGCCGCGTGCGCGAGGAGGCCGAGGCCGGGCACCGGGTCAGGGCCACCAAGGACTTCCTGCCCCTGCTGCGCATGGTGCTCCGCTTCCGGCGGCGGGACTGGTGGCGGGGCATCGAGCTGGTCCAGAAGACGTCCGGCGCACGGACCGTGGTCGTGTCGGCGCCCGGCCTCCTGGGCACCCGCACGGCACGGATACGCCGACGGCTCGCACGCCGTGGCGTACCCGCCGATGTCGTCCCCCTGGACATCGCCCCGGCGGAACTCGTACGCCTGACGTCCCCCGGTCCCGCCGGGCAGGCCGCAGGACACCTCGGCACAGAAGGAGAAGGCCGGACATGAGGACAGTCACGGCGGCCGGTGGCCGGGGCGGCGGGCCGCGGGGCCATCGGGTACAGGACGGGCCGGTCGTGAGGAACGCGCCCCTGTTCCCGGGCGACGTGGCCAACTTCAGGGACCTGGCCGGTACACCGGCGGCGGGGGGCCGTACCGTCCGTCCGCACCGCCTGCTGCGCTCCTCCGCCCTCGTCGCGCCCGCCCCGCACACCGCCGACGCGCTCGTCTCGCTGCTCGGCCCCGCCGTCTACGCGGACCTGCGCACGGACCGGGAGATCGACCGGGACGGGGCGCCGGAAGCGCTGGTGGAGCGCGGCTGGCGGTGGCTCCGCATCCCCGTACAGGATCTGCCGGACGACCGTACGCGGCGCGAGACGGCCGCGGACCGGTACCGGCGGTCCATGCCCGCCTGCCTGCGGGCCGCCGAGTCGGTCGCCGCCGAACTGGTGGGCGGGCCCGTCGTCGTGGCGTGCTCGCTCGGCAAGGACCGGACCGGAACGGTCGTCGCTCTGCTGCTGCGGTGGCTGGGGGTCCCCCCGGAGCACATCGCGTCTGATCACGAGCTGAGCAACGAGTGGCTGGCGCGGGACCGCGCTCTGCTGCCCCAGCGCTGGCGGGACGGGGGCGAGATCGGCCGGGTGCGGGGCGCCGACTGCCTGGCGGCCATCGACCTCGCGGCCCCGCCCCGCCCCGGCGTCGGCGAGGAGCACGCCCCCCTGCGCAGCGCCCTCCTGAGGTGAGCGCGGGGGCGGCCGGCGGACCGGGGGCCGTCAGTCGTCCCAGCGGCAGTTGCTCTCCCACCATGCCTCGGCGGCCCTCATCCGCGGTGCGAGGTCCGTCCCCGGCGGGGCGGACACCAGGAGCCGCGCCACGTGATCGGCCACCGAGCGGGCGCCGTCGTGGACGCTGCCCGGTGCGGCCGTCGTCACGTAGTGGTCCGCGCCCTCCAGCGGACAGTGCTCGGGCAGCGCACGCAACGTCCCCCTGCGGGGCGTGAACCAGCAGAATCCCGTGAGCCGTTCGGGCTCGGGTGCGAGCGACCGGGGGTCAGGGGGGAGTCCGGCCTGCCCGCGCAGGCCGGCCCCGTAGAGGCTGACGCCGTTCGCCCGCTCGTAGCACGGGGCGTGGCCGCTGCCGCCCGGCCTGGCGGCGATCTCGCAGAGGACCAGTTCGTCCTGCGGTGTGTGGAACACCTCGGCGTGGAAGGCGGTGACCTCACGGGGGCCGGGGAGAGCGGCGACCACCCGTGCGGCGAACTCCCGCACGCGCTCGCCGACATGATCGCCGCGGGGGAGCATCCAGCCCGTCATGTGCCGGGATTCGGTGACGACCGAGAGATTGGAATGTCCCATGCGCAGAGGCCGGCTCTGCACCACCTCGCCGTCCGCCATGAGCCCGTCGACCACGTAGCAGTCGCCCCGCACCCACGCCTCGGCGAGCAGCGGGGGTCCGCCCCCGAACGGGGCGGTGTCCAGGTAGCGGTCGAGTGCGGCCCCGTCCGCCAGCACCCGGACGCCCACCGACCCCCCGCCGTCCAGCGGCTTGACGACCAGCGGGAAGCCGGTCTCCGCGGCGAAGCGGCGCAGCGACTCGGCGGAGCCGACACGCCGCATCGGCGCGACAGCCAGCCCGGCGGCCGAGACCAGGCTCTTCATCAGGTACTTGTCGCGGTACGCCCGCGCGCTGTGCGTCGTCTGGCCGGGAAGACCCAGCCGTTCGCGCAGCCGGGCGGCGCGCAGCAGGTCCACCTCCGTGGTGCTGAGCACCCTGTCGAACGCGTGGCGCCCGGCGAGGTCGAGCGCGTGGCGCTCGACCTCCGGCCCGTCGTAGTCCTCGACGGACACGATCTCCGCGAAGCGGCCGGTGATCTCGGCCCGGCCCCTGCCCGCCAGCGCCGAGGACGCCGTCACGAGGACCAGCTCCGCGTCCGCGTCGGCGAGCCAGCCGGGAATCCGGTCCACGAGCGGCCGGCGGTTGAGGACGAGGAGGCTCACGAGGGCGCTCCCGCCGCGGCTTCGGCGGGCGAGGCGGCGAGCGCCGCCCGCAGGGCCGTCAGGAAGTCCTCGCAGACGTCCTTGCCCGCCACGGTGAAACGTACGCAGCCCTCCAGGGTGGAGACACCCGACAGGTCGCGCACGCGATAGCCCTCCTCCGAGAGACGCGCGACGACCGCGGCCGCACGATCCGGGCCGCCCACCCTGACCGTGATGAAGTTGCCGCCCGACGGCAGGGGTTCGAGCCCCCACTCGCGCAACGTCCGTGCCGCCGCCTCCCTGTTCTCGCGCACCTCCCGCCAGATCGGCTCGTAGCGCGCGCCGTCCGCGAGGGCGGCGCGCGCTACGGCGAGGGAGGGACCGGAGACGGTCTCCTCCAGTCCGCCGACCGCGAGCCGGGCGACGAGATCCGGCTCGCCGCAGGTGACGGCGACGCGTGCGCCCGCGAGCCCGTGGGACTTGGAGAGCGTCTGCACGACGAGGACCCCTTCGCCGCGCCTGCGCAGCAGGGCGTCCACCGGGCCGTCGAAGGCCTGGTAGCAGGCGTCGATGACGAGCAGGTGCCCGCGCTCCCGGGCCAGGGCCGCGAGGCGGTCGAGCGTCTCGTCCGGCAGGACCCAGCCCGCCGGGCCGTTGGGGACGCTGACCGCGATCAAGGCGCCCGTGGTCAGCTCGGCGGCGGTGCACAGCGCTTCGCCCTGCTGCGCCGGGTCACCGCGCTCGGTGACGACACGCTGTACCGGGACGCCGCTGAGCGCCGCCTGACGCTCCCACGCGTCGTAGTTCGGATACTGGAGCAGCAGCGTGCCGGGGCCTTCGCGGGTGGCCGCGTAGTACGAGCAGATGGCGCGCAGCGCCACGTCCGAGCCGGGAGTCAGCACGAACTCCTCGGGTGCGAGCCCGAGCCGCTCCCCCACCTCGACGATGGGGGGGCCGGACACGGGATACCTGCGCAGATCCTCCGGGGCGACGCGGGACAGCGCGTCCGCGAGGACGGCGCCGACATCGGGATGCGTCAACTCGTTGCTGCTCAGATTGGTCCGGGCATCGTGGGTGCGCCGACTGGTGATCGTCTCGTCCTCTCTCCATGGTGTCTACGCGCGCACACTACTTGTCCAGGCGAACTGGTGTGCCCATGCCTGGGGTAAAATCGCCCTGTTATGGGTGGGGAGCACCCCGCGTACACCGACCCGCCAGGGAGAGCATGTGAGCAGGGCTGTCGCGCCTCGAACACCGGCCGAGGGGCGAGCCCGGGGGGCGGGAGCGTCGGACACCCTCCTGGTCCACGGCGGTCGACGGCTGCGCGGTGCGGTGGACACCGCGGGCTTCAAGCACTCCCTCGTCACCGTGGTCGCCGCCGCGGCCGCGGCCCGGGCCGAGGTGCGCGTGGCCAACTGCCCCGACCTCGCGGAGACCGAGGCGCTCGCCGGGCTGGTGTCCGGGCTGGGCGGCCGGGTCACACGCGGTCCGGGAACCCTCACCGTGGACGCGAGCGACCTCCAGGGCCACGCCATCGACGAGGAGACGGCGGGCAGCATCCACGGTTCGGTGTACCTGGCGCCCGCGCTGCTGGCCCGCCACGGCGCGGCGGTGATGGTGAACAGCGGGGGCTGCCGCCTGGGTGACGGCCCGGGAGGTCACCGGCCCATCGAGCAGTACGTGGACGTGTTCCGGCGCTTCGGGGCACGTCTCACCGTCCGCACCGAGGAGCGCGTGGTCATCGAGGCCGACCGGCTGACCGGCTGCGAGATCGACCTGCTGGACTACGCCGCGGACCGGGCCCTGCGCTCCGGCCCCCTCTACTCCGGTGCCTGCAAGACGGCCGTGCTCTGTGCCGCCGTCGCACACGGCACCAGTGTGCTGCACCACTTGTACCCGAAGCCCGACGTGACCGATCTGGTGAACGTCCTGCGGGCCCTCGGCGCCGATATCGAGACCTTCGGCGAAGGCTCCCTGATCGTACGGGGCCGCGGGCCGGAGTCCCTGGACCGTCCCACGACCCACACACTGCTGCCCGACCTCATCGAGGTGGTGACGTGGATGTGTGCCGGTGCCCTGCTCGGCGAGGAGCCGATCCGGGTGCGCGGAGAACAGATGGGAACGGCGCTGCGCGCGCTCAGGCCCGAGACGGAGGTGCTGGAGCGGTTCGGCGTACGCCTCGACCAGGGGGACACCGATGTGGTGGTCCACCCGGCCCGCGAACTGCGGGGGACGGACGTCACCATCGCCTCGCACGGCGTGTTCAGCGACAGCCAGCCCTTCCTGGCTCTGCTCGCCACCCACGCCCGGGGAGCCTCCACCATCCGCGAGACCGTGTGGAACTCCCGCTTCGGGTATGTGGAGGGGCTGACCGCGATGGGGGCCGCGGTGCGGCGTGACGGGGCGTCCGTCACCGTGGAAGGCCTGCGCCCGCCCCGGCTGCCGGGACGATCGGTGCACGCTCCCGAGCTGCGCAGCGCGGCGATGCTGCTCCTCGCCGCTCTCGGGGTGCCGGGCACCACCGAGATCACCGGCACCCACCACCTCGCCCGGGGATACCCGGATCTGGTGGGCTCCCTGGGTGCGCTCGGCGCCCGTATCGAGCGGCTCTGACAGCAGCCGGAGCGACGTCTCGCGGAGGTGCGCCGGGCTCAGCGGAGTCCCGCCGCCCGTGCCAGGGACTCGTCCAGGGCCGAGGCGGCGGTATCGTCCTCGACGGCCTCGATGCCGGTGAGCGGGGTGACCGTCACGTATCCGGCCGCGAGCAGCCCCGCATCGGTCCTCGGGTCCACGACGGCCGCGGAGGCGTCGGCCTCCAGGCGGACTTCGCCCGCCGCCTCCCCGGGGTGTGCGCTGAGCCGTGCGCGGCCGCCGGCCGCCAGCCGCCCCCAGCGGACGCCGCGCAGGTCCTCGAAGGGCACATCGGGCACGTTGACGTTGAGGACGGTGCGCTTGCGGGCCGCCACGATCCATTCGGTGGCCAGGCCGGCCACTCTGGCGGCGGTGTCGAGGTGCTCAGGGGCTGCGGAGTCCACGCTCACCGCCAGCCCGGACATTCCGAGCGTCGCCGCGGTGAGCGCGGCGCACACGGTTCCCGAGTGCAGGACGGCACGCCCCACGTTGGCACCGGCGTTGATCCCCGACACCACGCACCACGGCCTGGCGCCCGGGGGAGCGAGGCGGGCCACAAGGACCGCGAGGGCGGGTGCGCCGTCGATGCCCCGGACCGGAATCCCCGGCAGGCCGGGCAGCGTGAGCGTCTCGGTGGAGAGCACCCGGCCCGAGCCGTGGTCCATCGCGGAGCCCGCGCCGCTACGGTCCGTCAGCGGCGCGACGACGTCGGGTTCGTGCCCCGTGGCGGCGACGGCCGCGGCGAGCGCGCGGATGCCGGGGGAGTGGACGCCGTCGTCGTTCGTCACGAGGACTCTCATGGCGCGTCCACCGGGGCCGGGGCCGAGTTCCCGTCCGCGGCGGGGCCCCGCGTGGCCGCAAGCTCCGCGAAGGCGTCTACGTCGGGCGCGTCGAACGCGTCGGTGATCCACACGTCCGCGCCGCACCTGTCACGGACCAGCTCCACGATGCGCACCACTGTCAGTGAGTCGGCGCCGAGGTCGAAGAAGTCCCAGGCCGGGTCGAAGTCGTCGAGGCGCAGTGCTTCCCGGACGATGTCGAGCACCTGGGCGTGGATGGTCCGGTCCATGGCTTTCCCTTCGGACGACGTGTACCGGTCGGGTGCGTCGGGCGTATGGCGGCCGGTCAACGGACGTACTCGACGAGGGCGGCCGCCCACGAGCGCGGACTGGACGCGAGCAGGAGGACGGGTTCCCCGGGGACGGCCTCCCCGCGCCGGGCGAGTTCGGCCAGGTTCACCAGGATGTCCGCGGAGAAGCAGTGCCCGAGGTCGGCCTGGGTCGGGCAGTGGGCACGTCGCGGATCGACACCTGCGGCCAGGGCGAGGAAGGACCGTGACGCGTCCCCGTAGTTGCCCATGAGGATCTTGCCGACGTCCCGGCGCTCCAGCCCGAGAGGTTCCAGCGCCCGGCGGACGATCCCGCCCACAGCCCGGGTCGTGGCCCGCGCGACGGCCAGCTCCCTGGCCGAGGACTCGGTGTCCAGCCGGACACCGAGGGAGAGGGACCGCAGCCGGACGGCGGGCCCGTCCCCGACCGGTTCACGGCTCACCAGACAGGAGGCCGCACCGTCGCTGAGGACCGTTGTCCCGCTGGGGAGATACCGGGTCCCCGTGCTCACCCGGTCCGCGGTCACCAGGAGGACGGAGGACGCCGTACCGGCACGTACCGCATCACGGGCGGCGGCCAGTCCCGGGCCCAGGTTCCCGCAGCCGGAACCGCCCACGATCGCCCCCGGCAGGTCGGAACGGCCGGTACCGGCCAGGAAGTCCCACAGATCCATGGTGGGAGAGACGGCGGCGGGTGTGTCGGTGCAGAGCACGGCCGAGTCGACGGAGGCGTCGCCCGCGGCCGCGAGGGTCGCGCGGGCACTCGCGGTCGCCAACTCGGGTACCGGCGAGGCGGACACCCGTACGTGCCGCAGTCCCTGCTCCCGCAGCCGTTCGGCGTGGTCGGCGACCGTCGCGTCGTCCAGTTCCGCCAACGGCACGCGTTCCCCGGCCGCATGGGCGAACCCGGACAGGTACACCGTGTCTGTGCCGTCGCTCATGGACCGGCCTTCCGTCTCGTGCGCGGATCGAGCCGCGTCGGGTTCCCGGGGCCGCCCTCCGCCGGGGGCGGGCGCCGCTGTGAGGACACCGGTCTGCCCGACCGTACGAGCGCCTTGCGGCCCTTGGTCCGTACCCGGGCGCGCTGCCGAGGAGGAGGCGCACAATGCGCGTCCCACCTGGGAGGATGCGCGCAATCCCGGCCGGGGACCAATGGTACGGTACGGTAAAATTATCGCTCCAGCGGTGCGGGGAGGGCAGGGGTGACGGGTACGACAGGCGTGCCGACAACCGTCGAACTCCCGCCCTCGGGTCTCGTCACCGGCATCCTCCGGGCCGCCGTCTCCCGATACCCCGACCGGCCCGCGGTCGCGGACGGCCGCGCGCGGTGGAGCTACGCGGATCTGCACCGCCACAGCCTTCGCCTCGCGTCGCTGCTGCACGAACGCGGGGTCCGTCGAGGCGACCGGGTCGTCCTCGTCCTTCCGAACGGACCGGAGTTCGTCGCCCTCTTCTGGGCCGTCCTGCGGCTGGGCGCGGTCGTGGTCCCCGCCGCACCGGAAATGACGCCCCGCCAACTGGAACACCTGGGACGCGACTGTTCCGCGACGCTGTGGGTCACCGCCTCGGACGCCCCGGGGCGGGCACCCGCCCCCGCGACGCTCGGCATCGACGTCGTGCGGGAGGCTCTGGCCGCACATGCCGACGACGACCGGGTCCGGGAACCGGCGCCCACCGGTCCCGGGCCCGGCGACACGGCCCTCCTGATCTACACCTCCGGCAGTACCGCCGCCCCCAAGGGCGTCCTCTGCCCCCACGAACGCGTCGTGTTCGCGGCGACGGCGATCTCCGCCCGCCTCGGCCTGCGGTCCACCGACGTCATCTCCTGCCGGCTCCCCTTCTCCTTCGACTACGGCCTCTACCAGATCCTCCTGGCCGCCCTCGCGGGTGCGTGCCTCGCCGTGCCCCGGCAGCGCACCGAGGTCGAGACGCTCCGCGTTCTCAGGGACCTCGGTGTCACGGTCGTGCCGGTCGTGCCCACCTTGGCGGCCCTTCTCGCCCGCCTGGCGACACGTGATCCCCGCCCGACCTCGGTGCGCCGCTTCACCAACACCGGTGCCCACCTCACAGCCGAGCACTGCCGCCGCCTGCGCGAGGCGTTCCCGGGGGCCGACATCCTCTCCATGTACGGGATGACGGAGTGCAAGCGCATCACCGTCTCCGAGCCGGACGACGACCTTCGCCACCCGGGCACCGTCGGCACCGCCCTGCCCGGGACCGAGGTGACCGTCGTCGATGACGCGGGCAGACCGGTGCGTGTGGGGACGACCGGCGAGATCGTCGTGCGCGGGCCCCACGTGATGGCCGGTTACCACGCGGCGCCCGGACCGACGGCCGAGCGCTTCCGGGCCGGGGCCGACGGGGAGACGGTGCTCCACACCGGGGACCACGGCCGGATGGACAGCGCGGGCAGGCTGTGGCTGGAGGGCCGCCGGGACGACATCTTCAAACGGCGGGGCGTCCGCATGTCCGTCGCCGAGATCGAGGCGGCGGCGCTGACGGTCCCGGGTGTCGAGGAGGCGGCCGCGGTTCCCGACGTGCCGGGCGCCGGACTCGTCCTCTGGTACACGGGGGAGGCCGCGCCCGAACTGCTGCCCCCGGCACTGGCCGAACGGCTCGATCCCGCCCGCCGCCCGGACCGCGCGTACCGGCTGGAGGAGCTGCCCCGGACCCGCCACGGGAAGACCGACCGCGGTCGGCTGGCGACGCTCCCCGGCGGCCCCGCCCCCTGCGACGACCCGCCCACCGCTCCGTACGACGGCCGCCCCCGGCCGGAAGCACCGCACAGAGGTAAGCGATGACCCACTCATCCCCAGACACCGCGCACCCGGAAGAGCTGGAGGAACTTCTGCGCCCCTTGCTGCCGTTGCTTCCTCCCACCGAGCCGATCCGGCCCGACCTCGACCTCCAGGCGGCCGGGCTCGACTCGCTCGGCACGGTGGAGCTGCTCACCGGCGTCGAGGACCACTTCGGCATCGAGGTTCCCGAGGAGATGCTGACCTTCGAGCTGTTCAGCACGCCCTCGGCGCTCTGGGACGCGGTGAGGACCCTGCGCTCGCACGCGGACGGGCGGAGCCGTTCATGACGTCGCCGCCTGCGGGCCCGTCCGCCGCGACCGCTTCCGGTACGGCGGGTGCGGAACCGGCCGGGCTCGACCCGCGTGAGCGGCGAGCCCTGCTCGACCTCGGCGCGCGCTTCGGCACCCCGCTGTACGTCCTGCGGCTCGACCGGGTGCGGGACGCCGCGGCGCGGCTGCGTGCCGCCCTGCCGGAGGAATCCCGGCTCTGCTACTCGCTCAAGGCGAACCCCGACCCCCACGTCGTTTCCGTCCTGGCCCGGGCAGGGCTGGCCGCCGAGGTCAGCTCCACCGGTGAACTCGATGTCGCGCTGCGCGCCGGGTTCGCGCCCGAGGACTTCCTCTACACCGGTCCGGGGAAGACGGCGGCGGAGATCACCGCCGCCCTCGGCGCCGGCGTGCGGCTGTTCTCCGTGGAGTCGGTGGCCGACTACCGGCGCGTCGCACGGTTGTCGGCCGGAGCCGGCACGACAGCGCGGTGCCTGGTGCGACTGAACGCGGGCGGTGCCTCGGGCGCCGGTCTGCGGATGACGGGCAAGCCCTCGCAGTTCGGCATGGACCAGCGAGAGCTCGGAGAGCTGCTCGCCGCCCGGAGTGACCACCTGGAGATCGTGGGCACCCATCTGTTCGCGGGCACCAACATCGAGGGGGAGGCCGCACTCCTCGCGGAGTTCGCCGCCGCAGCCGAGGCGACCGCGTCGGCCCGGAAACGACTCGGCCTCACCGGCGGCATCGCCGACCTGGGCGGCGGCTTCGCCGCACCCTACGCCCGGCCGGGCTCCCCGGCCGGATATCCGTCGCTGCGCGTGGAGCTGGAGAAGGTCCTCGACCGTACGCTCCCGGGCTGGCGCGAGGGTTCCCCGGCCGTCGCCTTCGAGTCCGGCCGGGCTCTGACGGGTGACAGCGGCACGCTCCTCAGCTCCGTCACCGACGTCAAGACCAGCCACGACACCGTCTACGTGGTGCTCGACGCCGGTACGAACGTGCTGGGCGGCATGGCGGGGCTCGGGCGTCTCATGACGGCCGGGGTGCGGGCGGAACCGCTCGACGACGCGGAGCAGTCCTGCGAGGAGCGGCCGACCGTACTGGTGGGTCCGCTGTGCACACCGCTGGACGTGCTCGCAAGACGTCACGTCATGAGGCCCCCTGCTGTGGACTCGCTGCTCGCGGTGCCCAACACCGGCGCGTACGGCCTTCATGCGAGCCTGCTCGGTTTCCTCAGCCGCCCCCTGCCGGGCTGTGTCGTGCTCGACGGGGACGACGTCGTGTCCGCCAGCAGGCTGGAGCTGGTGGCCCGGCCGCTGCCCGACCGCCAGGCCGAAGGGACCGGGGAGTGAACGGCGACGAGAACACCGGGGCGCCGGAAGCGGAGTGGGAGGACGCGGTGGCGACGGCCGCCTCGGTGCTGGCCGAGCATGCCGCTCGGGTGGACGGGGACGGCGTCTTTCCCTCCGAGAGCCTGGCCGCTCTGCGGGAGCTCGGCCTCATGGGTCTGCTGGTGCCCAGGGAGTACGGCGGTCTCGGCCTCGGGCTCGGCGCGTTCACCACCGCGGCGGGACGGCTCGCGGCCGGTTGCCTGTCCACCGCGCTGATCTGGGCGATGCACGGCCAGCAGGTGGATGCCGTGGTCCGGTACGGATCCGAGCGCCTGCGCCGTGAGGTGCTGCCCCGGGTGGCGGCCGGAGAGCTGTACCTCGCCTCCGTCACCACGGAGCGGGGCAAGGGCGGGGACCTGCTCACCGCGCGTTCCGCGCTGCGACAGGACGAGACCGGCATCCTCCTCGACCGGGACGCCCCGGTGGTGACCGGCGGCAACCAGGCCGACGCCTTCCTCGTCACCGCGCGTGTCTCCCCCGACGCGGCCCCCACGGAGAGCTCCCTGGTCTACGCCGACCGTTCGCTTCTGAACATCGACGAGGTAGGAAGCTGGAAGGCCATGGGCATGCGGGGCACCCGCAGTGTGGGCCTGCGTCTAACCGGCCGCGTGCCGGAGTGGGGTGTCATCGGGCCGCCGGGCCGGTTCCGCGAGGTCGCCACCGAGAGTCTGATCCCCCTGGGACACCTCGGGTGGAGCGCCTGCTGGCTCGGTGCGGCGCGAGGCGCCTTCAGCGAGGTGACGAAGCGCCTGCGGGCCCGGGACGAACTGATCCGGGTGGACATCCGGTCGGAGCTGGTCCAGGAGAGGATCGGACGGATCCGGGTGGACCTGGAACTGGTCGGTGCCTACCTGGAGCAGACCCGGATGGAGGTGGAGGCGGTCCGCGCGGCGGCGGGGACGCTGTCGCGACCAGCCACCCAGATCCGGCTCAACACGCTCAAACTGGCCGCCTCGGAGCTGAGTTTCCGCGCGGTGGACCGGCTGGTTCAGCTGTCGGGCCTCTCCGTCGGCTACCGGCAGGACTCGCCCGTGCCCCTGGAGCGCGTCTTCCGGGATCTGCGGTCGGCGGCGCTCAACTATTCCAATGACCGGCTCTGGACGACCGTCGGCCTGCACAGTGTGCTGGACCACACGCCGCGTACCCCCCGTTTCGGCGAGCCCGGGGCCGGACCCGGACCCGGATGATCGTTGATCGCTGCATGTCATAATGTCGTATCAATGTCGTGTTTCGGCCTCCTGGTCCCGCCACCTCGGGTACGGGGAGTGGCCCGCCGGACAGGCTCAGCCCTCTCCGGCCTCACGAACGATCAGGCGGTTGTGCGCGGCACGCTGCTGAAACCCTCACAGCAGGCACGATCGCCGGCCTCGGCGCGAGAAACGGAACACGAGTGCGGATCTATCTGGAAGTCGCCAAAAGCGAGTTCCGTCGCTACAGCACCTATCGGGCGGCGACAGCCGCGGGGGTTTTCACCAACACCGTGTGGGCTTTCGTCAAGGCCTACATCTTCCTCGCGGTGTGGGACGCACGGGGTGACATCGGCGGGTACGACGCCGTGGACGCCGTGACGTTCGCGTTTCTGTGCCAGGCGCTGGCGGCCCCGCTCTCCATGTTCGGCCTCGGCATGGACCTGCCCCAGCGCATCCGCACCGGGGACGTCGTCGTCGACCTGCTGCGCCCCGCCCACTTCCAGCTGTGGTGGTTCGCCACCGACATGGGGCGCTCGGCGTTCCAACTCCTCTTCCGCGCCTTCCCGTTCCTGGCGGGCATCGTCTTCTTCGAGGTCCGTCTCCCCGGCGGCCCGGGACAGTGGGGCCTCTTCCTCGTCTCGTTGCTCCTGGCCTTCGCGGTCAGCTTCGCCCTTCGCTACGTCGTCGCGCTGGCCGTGTGGTGGGTCATGGACTCACGCGGCCTGGAGACCCTGATGACACTCCTCACCCTGTTCTTCTCGGGCATGGTCGTGCCTCTCGTCATGCTGCCCGGGTGGTTCGGCACCCTCGCGTCCGTGCTTCCGTGGTCGGCGATGCTCCAGGTCCCGGCGGATGTGTTCCTCGGCACCCATCAAGGGGCGGAGGCGTTCGGCGCCCTGGGGTTCCAGGCCCTGTGGGCGGTCGCGATCCTGGCGGTCGGGGCCCTGATGACGCACCGTGTGCGGACCTCGATGGTGGTGCAGGGTGGTTGAGGCTCTGCGGGCCTACGGCCTGCTCGTGCGCATGTGGACCAGGGCCGCCTGGCAGTACCCTGCCTCGCTGATCCTGATGACGGTCTCCCAGGCGCTGATCACACTGATGGACCTGGCCATGGTCGGGGTCCTCTTCTCGCAGGTGGACGCCCTGGCCGGGTTCGGCCTGCGGGAGGTGCTGTTCCTCTACGGCACCGCCTACCTGGCCTTCGGACTCGCCGACCTCGCCGTCGGCAATGTGGACCTGCTCGGATATCGCATCCGTATGGGCACCTTCGACTCGATGCTGGTCCGTCCGGCGAGCACGCTGGTGCAGGTGGCGGCCGAGGACTTCAGCCCGCGCAGGGTGGCGGTACTGCTCCAGGGCCTGGTGGTGCTCGGAGTGTCCCTGCCGATGGTGCCGGTGGACTGGGACGGGACCCGGGTGCTGGTCCTCGTCGGCATGGTCCTCTCCGGGGCCGTCATCTTCGGCGCCATCCGGGTGCTCAGCGCGGCCCTGCTCTTCCTCATCAACGACGTGGCCGAGGTGATCAGTGCGTTCACCTACGGGGGGAACATGCTGACCCAGTACCCGCTGGCCGTGTACGGCCAGCAGGCGCTGCGAGTGCTCACCTGGGTGGTGCCGCTCGGTTTCGTGAACTGGTATCCGGCCCTCTACGTGCTGGACCGCCCCGACCCGCTGGGTCTGCCACCGGCGCTGCAGTTCGCCTCGCCCGTCGTGGCCCTGATCCTCGTCCTGCTGGCCCGGGCGGCCTGGCAGGGCGGGGTCCGCCGCTACCGATCCACTGGGAACTGACCATGAGCCTCATCGAAGTCACCGACGTCCGTAAGTCGTTCAGCGTTCGCAAGGGTGGGATGCTGCGAGGGAAGCGCACCACCGTGGACGCCGTGCACGGCATCTCGCTGCGGGTGGAGCAGGGCGAGACCGTGGGGTACATCGGTCCCAACGGCGCCGGCAAGTCGACGATGATCAAGATGCTGACGGGAATCCTCACCCCCACGTCCGGCACGGTGCAGGTCGCCGGTCTCGTACCCAGCCGCGAACGGGTCGCTCTGGCACGGCGTATCGGCGTCGTCTTCGGCCAGCGCAGCACCCTGTGGTGGGACCTTCCGCTGGAGGACAGCTTCCGGCTCATCCACCATCTCTACCGCATCCCCGACGAGCGGTTCCGGGAGAACTTCGACCGGTACGTCGAACTGCTCGACATGGAGGGGTTCCTGCGGACGCCGGTGCGTCAGCTTTCCCTCGGGCAGCGCATGCGCGGCGAACTGACCGCGGCGCTGCTGCACGACCCGGAGATCCTCTTCCTGGACGAGCCCACCATCGGGCTCGACGCGGTCAGCAAGAGCACGGTGCGCGGCTTCCTGGAGGAACTGAACACCAGCCGGGGCACCACCATCATCCTGACGACGCACGACCTTGAGGACATCGAGCGACTGTGCGGGCGCATCGTCGTCGTGGACGACGGGCGCATCGGCTTCGACGGGTCCCTCGAAGGACTGCGCTCCCGGATGAACGCCGACCGTACCCTTGTCGTCGACCTGAAGGACCCGGTGGAGGCGCTGACCCTGCCGGGCGTCCGGGTCACCCGGGTCGAGGGTCCCCGCCAGTGGCTCGCGTTCCCCACCACGACGAGCGCCTCCGCCGTCATCGCCCAGGTGGCCTCGCAGGCCGACATCGTGGACCTCTCACTGCGTGAGCCGGACATCGCGGACATCGTCCAGCAGGTCGTGTCAGCGGGCTGACGGTACCGGCAGGTCCCTGCGGCGGAGCTTGCCGCTCTCGTCGCGCGGCAGCGACGGCACCACCTCGTACGAGGCCGGGACCTTCGCGGGAGACAGACGGCCACGGCAGTGCGCGTCGAGCACCGCGAGGTCCGGGCCCTGGGCACCGGCGGGCACCACCAGCGCATGCGGCACCTCTCCCAGCAGGGCGTGCGGACGGGGCACGACACAGGAGTCGGCGACCCCGGGCGCGGAGGCCAGGACCCCCTCGATCTCAGCCGGGTAGACGTTGGCCCCGCCCACGTTGATCATCTCCCCGGCCCTGCCCAGGACGTACAGGTAGCCGTCCTCGTCCAGGTAGCCCAGATCGCCGACGCTGCGGTACGTGTCCCGCCAGACCGGCAGTTCCGCGGGCGCGCTGAGATAGTCGGGGCCCTCGCCCGCGCACCGGAAGAACAGCCGGCCGGGCTCACCGGGTGCGCACGGCTCGTCGTCCTCGCCCACCACGGCGATCGCCCCCGGCGCGGGCCGTCCCACGCTTCCGGGCCTGGCCAGCCAGTCGTCGCCACGGATGTACACAAAGCCGAGCTGCTCCTGCGAGGAGTAGCTCTCGAAGACCCGCTCCGCCCCGAGAATCCCGATCCAGGCCCGCTTCACCTCGGGAGGGCACGGGGCCGAGCCGTGATGGAGGGCGGTCACCGAGGACAGGTCCCGGTCACGCAGGCCCACCCGGGGATCGAGGAGCATCTGCATCATGGTCGGCACCAGCCGCATCACGTTGACCCGGTACCGCTCGACGGCCTCGACCGCCAGGGACGGCATGAAGCGTGGCAGGAGCACCACGGTGTGGCCGAGCGCGAGTCCATGGTGCAGGGCGCCGAACCCGCTGTGGTGAAGGGGCGCCGCCACCAGCTGCACCTGGCCCGTGTCCAGGCCGACCGCCCGTTCGTGCGGGCTCGGCAGGTCGTCGGCGTCGAAGACCCACCCCCGGCGCCGGTGGATGATCCTCGGCCGCCCGGTGGTCCCCCCGGTCGCCGAGGCGCTGCGCGGCTCCGCGTCCGGCTGCCCGGGAGACCGCGTGCTGCGGCCGTCGCCCCACGCGGCCGGGGTGAGCCGGCCGTCGGTCGGGGCGTCCGCCGGGACGCCCACCAGGACGCGTGGCCGGACGGCGGCCGTCAGCGCCTCCGCCTCCTCGGCGCGCAACCTCGGATCCAGGGGCACCACGGTGGCACCGAGCTTCCAGGCCCCGAGGGTGGCGACGACGTGATCGAGGCCGTTGGGCAGGGCGATCATGACCGGGTCGCGGCCACGCACGCCGTGCGAGCGCAGCACGGCGGCGCAGTGGTTCGCCCGCTCGTCGAGCTCCGCCCAGCAGACCGTGGTCGCGTTCCCGCGCCGGTCCAGTACCACCAGCGCGGCGTCCTGCGGGCGGCTCGCCGCCGTCCCGGCCACGAGTTGGCAGACCGTCATGCGCCGCATGGCGCGACCTCCTTGTGTTTCCGGTTCAGCCGGCCGGTGACCTCCGGCCGAGCGAGGATTCTACGAACCACCGGGCCGGCCGGATGATGCCCGTCGGCCCCGTCCCGCTCAGCCCGTCCGGGGTGCGCCCGTGTCGCGTGCGAGGAAGAACAGCCGGGCCGTCTTGTGCTCCAGCCGGACCTCCTGGCCGGCGGTGAAACCGCCGCGCGCCAACCGGCGGTGCGACTTCTCGTTGCGTACGTCGGGTTCGGCGACGACTCGTAGACATGCCGGGTCGGCCCAGACGAAATCGAGCATGGCCGTCAGCAGCGCCCCGCCGAAGCCCTTTCGGGGCGCGCCCTCGGAGGGGGCGAACAGCAGGTGCATGCCGACGTCCCCGGGCCTGACGGAATAGTGCTCGCCCAGCGGGTCGTGTTCCGGCTCGTAGGTCTGGAGCAGCCCGACGGGACGCCCCTGGTGCTCCAGCAGGTAGGCGTGGTGGGTCTCCAGGCCGTCGACGTAGGCGTACACCTCACGCACCTGTTCCACGGTACGGCCGACCATTCCCCAGTAGCGGGCACGGTCGCTGTCGACCCAGGAATGGACGACGGCCGCGTCCTCGCCGGGGTCGAGGGCCCGCACCGCGAAGGAGCCGATGCCGGGCACTTCGCAGGTGTGGAGCACGGGCGGGGCCGCTCCGCCGGGGCGGGGGGCCGGCACGTCGGGGGCGGGCCGCTCGCGGACGGTCACGGGTACCTCCTCGGTGAGCAGCTGCCAGTCGGTCACGACGGGTGCGAGCTCGCCGCGCACCCACAGGCCGAGCTGATCGTGGTGATGGGGACTGGACGGCCGCCCCGAAGCGCCCAGCGGAACCACCCACCCGCTGTTGTCGCGGTCGGCGAGGTCCCAGACGTAGCGCGCCGCGGAGGCGCGCGCGCTGAGGTCGGTGAGGCCGGGCACGCTGGAGGACGACATGACGCAGTCGTGATCCCCGTGGACGGCGGGCCACTCGGTGTCCTGCGAGGGCACCGCCTCCCAGGGAGCGAGGCGGTGGGTGTCGCCCCAGGTGGCCGCCACGCCCGCGGCGGCCACCTCCTCCAGCGCCTCCCTGGTGTGCGTGGCGATGTCCACGGAGCCGGGCAGCACTCCGGGCGCCGTCAACCCCTCCAGGGCATGGCCGACACGGCCCAACGGGGACAGCCACGGCAGGAAGACGGGCGGGTCGTCGGCGCGCGGGGTGAGGCCGGCGAGGGCCGGGTCGGCGGTCAGCCGCCGGGTGAGCGCGCCGCGCCAGGCGGCGAAGACGGCGGCGCCCCGTGAGTCGGCCGCCATGCGCCGGTCCCAGGAGACGAGTTCCTCGCGCAGTGCGTTCGCCGCGGGCGACAGCCCGGTCAGGGGGAGGACCAGGCGTTCCAGCAGTACGGAGGCCGGGGCCAGCAGGGTGTCCGTGTGCACGGCGGCCATCTCCCCGGCCGACCAGCGCGGACGGGAGTCGAGCAAGGCCGCTATCCGGCGGGCGCGGTGCGGGGCGGCGAACTCGACGCCGAGAGGCGAAGCCAGGCCCCGGGCGTTGGCCATCACCGCGCGTCCCTCGCCGAGCCCGGCCCGCGGCATCGGCTCCCAGGCGCCGGTCCAGGCGGCGGCCTCGTCCCAGGCGTCGACGACACGTACCCGGTTGGCGGCGGCCCGGACCGGCACCGCCCCTGCCACGCGGTGCAGCAATCCCCCGGACGTGTCGGCCGCCATCACCACGTTCACCGGCTCCACCCAGTGGTCCAGGGCTCGGTCCACGTCCGCGACGGACCGGGACCGCAGGAGCGCGGGGAGGGCGTCGAAGCCGAGCGAACCGCGCACCCGGGCGGGCCACCGCAGGCTGACCGCCGTCCACCTGCCCCGCGCGCCCGGATCGCCCGCGTCACCGGGCTCCTCCTGTGCGGGCACGCCACCGATCACGACCGGGCCGCGCGCGGTCTCCACCGTCTCCACCACCACCGGTTCCCGCCGCGCCACTTCGATGGTCTCGGTGCCCGACCGCGCCTGTTCCCAGCCGTCCGGACCCCAGGCCTCCACCCCGGCCCCGGCTCCGGGCGTGCGCCGCAGCCGCTCGCGGTAGAGGTCCTGGTAGTCGGCCATGGAGTTGGTGATGGCCCAGGCGACGCTTCCGGCGTGAGCGAAGTGAGCGATTCCCGGCACACCCGGGACGGCGAGTCCCAGTACGTCGAACTCGGGGCAGGAGAGACGTATCTGCTGGTAGACGCCCGGTGCCTCGATGAACCGGTGCGGATCACCGCCGAGCAGCGGGAACCCGGACGTGGTGCGTTCCGGACCGAGCAGCCAGCCGTTGCTTCCCGAGGAGCCCGGGCCGTCCGAGGCGAAACCGCGCACGGCATCGGCGCCCAGGACCTCGATGACACGGTCGCGCCAGAGCTTGGAGGGGAAGCCCGCGAAGAGCAGGTGGTGCGAGAGCCACAGGGCCAGCGGCGTCCACGGCTCCCATGCCGCCGCGGCGAGCTCCGTACGGGCGAACTCGGGTGCCAGACGCCGGGCTTCGGGCAGGGCCGAGTTGACGCCCTCGGTGTAGGCGTCCACCCAGGCCTTCGTGTCCGGCGAGAGGCTTTCGAAGCACCTGCGCGCGGTGTCCGCCAGGCCCGCGCGCCGGACGAGGGCGTCCCAGTGCACGTGCTCCTCGCCGAGGAAGGCCGCGGAGGTGCCCAGCGTGCGGTGGCGTTCGACCTCGATCTGCCAGGCACGGTCCCGCGCGGTGACCGCACCCTGGGCACGCGCCAGGGCCAATGCGTCCGTCGCCCGCAGATGCGGAATGCCGTAGGCGTCTCGGTAGATGCGGGCGGTCAATCCGAAACTCCTCGCGCGGTGTGCCTGAGGTGGAGGGGACAAACCCCTGGTCGCGCGGGCTCCGGTGAGGAGCTGCCCGCCGGGCCGGCGGTCCGCCGCGCGCGGCCGCTTCCTGCCGGGAGACCGGAATCCGGTTTGCGAGGTTACCCTAACGTCGCGCGACTCGCGCGCCCCCCCACCTGCTTGTTTGTGCTGCGGCGAGGAGGTGCGGCGACGGTGGACCCTGGCCGGCTCCGCCGCGGATCAGGCGGGGCATGATGGCGGCCGCGGTGTCGCGGCGACTGTCGGTCCGGACGCGCCGCGTCGCGTGCCCTACGTCGAGGCGATGTACGCCTTCCGCGCGTGAGACACCCGCCACGCGCGGAGCCGACCCGGGCACCGGCTTCGTCCACCCATCTGTTCCATCCGCACGCCGAACCACCGGAGAACCGCATGCCCCACCCCGACACCGAAGCGGTGCACGACTTCGTCGCCGTCGGCCTGGGTCCGTACAACCTCGGGCTCGCCTGCCTGAGCGCCCCGGTCGAGGACCTCGACGGCGTCTTCCTGGAGGCCCGTGAGCAGTTCGACTGGCATCCCGGCATGCTGCTCGACTCCGCGACCCTCCAGACCCCTTTCATGGCCGACCTGGTGACGCTCGCCGACCCCACCTCGCCCTTCTCCTTCCTGAAGTACCTCAAGGACAAGGGACGCCTCTACCCCTTCTACATACGCGAGAGCTTCTACCCGCTGCGCGCCGAGTACAACGACTACTGCCGGTGGGCGGCGGGCCGGCTCCCCTCCGTCCGCTTCGGACAGCGCGTGGACCGGGTGGAGTACGACGAGGCGGCAGGTGTCTACGTCGTCACCGCCACGCGGGTCGGCACGGGCGAGGCGGTGCGTCACCGGGGGCGCCACCTCGTGCTGGGCACCGGGACGCCGCCCCATCTGCCCCCGGCCTGCCGCGGCCTCGGCGGCGACCTCATCCACAACTCGACGTACATGGCGGACAAGGCGGGGCTCCAGAAGAAGGAGTCGATCACCATCGTCGGCTCCGGTCAGAGCGCGGCGGAGATCTTCCACGACCTCCTCTCCGACATCGACGTGCACGGGTACCGCCTCAACTGGGTGACCCGCTCGGCCCGCTTCTTCCCGCTGGAGTACACCAAGCTCACGCTGGAGATGACCTCCCCCGACTACGTGGACTACTACCACTCGCTCCCCGAGGACACCCGCTACCGACTGGTGGGGGAGCAGAAGGGCCTCTCGAAGGGCATCGACGCGGAACTGATCAACGCCGTCTTCGACCTGCTCTACCAGAAGAGCACCGCGGGCCCCGTCCCGGCGCGGCTCCTCACCAATACGTCCCTGGACACGGCCCGGTACGACGAGACCAGCCGCCGGTACACCCTGGGCCTTCACCACGTCGAGCAGGATCGGGACTTCGCCCTGCACACGCACGGCCTGGTGCTGGCCACCGGCTATTCCTACGCCCCGCCCGCCTTTCTCGACCCCGTCCGGGAGAGGCTCCGGTGGGACGGGCACGGCGGCCTGGACGTCGCCCGCAACTACAGCGTGGACGTCACCGGGCGGGAGGTGTTCCTCCAGAACGGGGCGGACCACGCGCACAGCGTCACCTCGCCGGACCTGGGCATGGGCCCGTACCGCAACTCGTGGATCATCCGCGAGCTGACCGGCCGCGATGTCTATCCGATCGAGAAGAGCATCACCTTCCAGGAGTTCGGCGCGCCGGACGGGGACATCTCGTGACGCGTCTCGACCGGCGGGTGCTGTTCTCCCGCACGACGCCCCTGGGCGTCTTCGCCCTTCACCCCCTGGTCCCGGACGAGGACGGCGAGTTCCTGCACGCCTGGGTGACCCACCCGAAGGCCACGTACTGGATGATGGGTGACCTGAACCCCGGGGAAGTACGGCGGGCCTACGAGGAGATCGCCGCGCATCCGCACCACGACGCTTTCGTGGGAACACTCGACGGCGAGCCCTGTTTCCTGATGGAGCGCTACGACCCCGCGAAGGTCGAGCTGGCAGGGCTGTACGAGGACCGGCCCGGCGACATCGGTATGCACTTCCTCTGCGCACCGGCCGGGGAGCCCGTGCACGGTTTCACCCGTGCCGTCATCACCACGGTGGTCTCCTCCCTCTTCGAGGACCCCGGGGTGCGGCGCGTCGTCGTCGAGCCCGATGTGCGCAACACGGCCGTGCACGCTCTCAACACCGCCGTCGGTTTCGTGCCGGAGACGACCCTGACCAAGCCCGAGAAGGAGGCCCTGCTGAGCTTCTGCACCCGAGAGCGATTCCGGGCCGCGACCGAAGGAGTCAACGAATGACCGCCGCTCCAGGCCCTCGCGGACCGAGCGACCTGACGGCGCATCTGCGCCCGGACCTGTGGGCCGCCGCCAACATCGCCCTGGTCCGCAAGGCCCTCGCCGAGTTCTCGCACGAGCGGCTGCTCGTACCCGAAGCCGTGGGCGAGGGCCGGTACGTAGTGCGCTCCGACGACCGGACGGTGGAGTACCGCTTCTCCGCACGCCGCTTGGAGCTCGATCACTGGTCCATCGACCCGGAGACTCTCACCCGTCACCGGGGCCCTCTCGCCCTGCCGCCGGACCTTGTCGACCTCGTCCTCGAACTGCGCGGGACCCTGGGCCTGAGCGACGAGGTGCTCCCCGTGTACGTGGAGGAGCTGAACGCCACCCTCTCCTCGATGGCCTACAAGCTCTCGCTGCCCCCCGTGTCCGCCGCCGCACTCGCACTCCGGGGTTTCCAGGCGCTCGAAGCAGGCATGACCGAGGGCCACCCCGGCTTCGTCGCCAACAGCGGGCGGATAGGTTTCGACAGCGAGGAATTCCACCGGTACGCGCCCGAGGCCGGCACCCCCGTACGGCTGGTGTGGCTGGCTGCCCGCCGTGACCGCACGACCTTCACCTCGTGCGCGGGCCTCGACTACGACACGCTGGTCGAGCGGGAACTCGGCGGGGGACAGCGAGCGCGGTTCGAGGATGTCCTGACCGGCCTCGGCCTGGAGCCCGGTGACTACCTCTTCCTCCCGGTACATCCCTGGCAGTGGGCGAACAAGCTCAGCGTGGCCTTCGCGGGCGAGGTGGCCACCCGCGCCCTCGTCCACCTCGGCGAGGGCGAGGACCTCTACCTCCCGCAGCAGTCCGTGCGCACCTTCTTCAACGCCACTCACCCCGAGCGTTCTTATGTCAAGACCGCCATCTCCGTGCTCAACATGGGCTTCATGCGCGGACTCTCGGCGGCCTACATGGAGGCGACCCCAGCGATCAACGACTGGCTCGCGCAGCTGATCGCCAAGGACCCGGTGCTGTCGGCCACCGGACTGACGATCATCCGTGAGTACGCCGCGATCGGCTATCGCAGCCCGCAGTACGAGGCCGCCACCGACCGCTACTCGCCCTACCGGAAGATGCTGGCCGGGCTGTGGCGGGAGAGCCCTGTGCCCGGGCTGGCCCCGGGAGAGCGCCTGGCCACGATGGCCGCTCTCCTCCACCAGGACCGCGACGGCGAGTCGTTGGCGGCGGCTTTGATCGCCTCGTCCGGGCTCGGCGCGCAGGAGTGGCTGCGCCGGTACCTCGACGCGTACCTCACGCCGTTGCTGCACAGCTTCTACGCCTACGACCTCGCGTTCATGCCGCACGGCGAGAACGTGATCCTCGTCCTCGACGAGAACGGCGCCGTAGTGCGCGCGGTGTTCAAGGACATCGCCGAGGAGATCGTCGTCATGGACTCCCGTACCGCGCTGCCGGCCGCGGTGGAGCGCGTTCGGGCCGACGTGCCCGAGGACATGCGGCTGCTGTCGATCTTCGCCGATGTCTTCGACGGCTTCTTCCGCCATCTCGCGGCGATCCTGGACGAGTCCGGTGCCATGGAGGAGCGGGAGTTCTGGCGCACCGTCGCCCACTGCGTGGCCGACTACCAGGAGTCGGTGCCGGACCTCGCGGAGAGGTTCGTGCGTTACGACCCGTTCGCCCCTGCCTTCGCCCTGTCGTGCCTCAACCGCCTCCAGTTGCGCGACAACCGGCAGATGGTCGATCTCGCCGACCCGTCCGCCGCCTTGCAACTGGTCGGCGAACTCTGCAATCCGCTGGCCCGGTTCCGCCCCGGCGGGTGACCTGCCCGCCGACGGGCGGGACCCGGCGCCGGGCTCACAGGGCCGGGGGTGAAGGGGGCCGAGGCAGGGCCCCCTTCACCCCCGGTTGCCGACTGGCCCGGGACGACGGGACGGGACGGCGGTCAGGCCTCGCGGGAACCCTCGTACATCTCCTTGATGACCTCGGCGTATTCGCGCTCGACGACAGGCCGCTTGACCTTGAGACTCGGGGTGAGTTCACCGTGCTCGATGTCGAGGTCGCGCGACAGCACCGAGAACTTCTTGATGGTCTGCCACCGTTGCAGGTCGTCGTTGACCCGCTGGACGAAGCCACCGATCAGCTCGTGGACCTCTGGTGAGGAGACGACCTCGGCGTAGCTGCGCCCGCCGAGGCCGTGGGCCGCCGCCCACGGCATGATCACGGTCTCGTCCAGGGTGATCAGGGCGCTGCAGAAGTTGCGGCCGTCGCCGATGACCAGGATGTTGCTGACGAACGGGCAGACGGCCTTGAAGCGGCCTTCGATCTCGGTGGGCGCCACGTACTTGCCGCCGGAGGTCTTGAACAGGTCCTTCTTGCGGTCGGTGATCCGGATGAAGCCGTCCTCGTCCCTGTTGCCGATGTCGCCGGTGTGCAACCAGCCGTCGCCGTCCAGCACCTCCGCGGTCTTCTCGGGGAGGTTGTGGTAGCCGCGCATGATGCCAGGGCCCCGCAACAGGATCTCGCCGTCCTCGGCGATGCGGACCTCGGTGCCGGGCAGCGCCGTGCCGACCGTGCCGACCCGGTTGTCCTCGGAGGGGTTGACGACGCAGCCCGCGCTGGTCTCGGTCAGACCGTAGCCTTCGAGGATGCGCACGCCGGCGCCGGCGAAGAAGTAGCCGATATCGGGGGCGAGCGCGGCACTGCCCGAAACGCTGGCGCGCAGATTGCCTCCGAAGGCCGCGCGTATCCTGCCGTACACCAGCCTGTCGGCGACGGCGTGCTGCAACGCGAGTGACAGAGGCACGCGGCGTCTTCCGGTTTCCGCCATGCTCTCCTGCCCGGCCCTGGCGCAGTCGCGGGCGACCTTCGCCGCCCAGAGGAAGATCCTGTACTTCACGCCCCCCTCGGCTCTCGCCTTTCCCGCGATGCCGTTGTAGACCTTCTCGAAGATCCGTGGGGCGGACGCCATCAGGGTGGGGCGTACGGCGGGCAGGTTGGTGATGATGCGGTCGACCCGTCCGTCCACCGCCATCACGTGGCCCGTCCTGATCTGACCGGAGATCAGGGCCTTGCCGAAGACGTGGGACAGCGGCAGCCACAGGAACTGCACATCGTCGGAGCGCAGCAGCCCGCAGGACTCCTGTGCCACGGCCTGGTAGGACCAGCAGTCGTGGACCAGGCGCACGCCCTTCGGCCGGCCGGTCGTGCCGGAGGTGTAGATCAGGGTGGCGAGCTGCTCCGGCTCGATGGCCCGGACCGTCTCCTCGATCGCGTCGGGGTGCTCCGCCAGGTACGCCGTGCCCCGCCTCTCCAGCTCAGCGAGGGACAGCACCGTGAGCCCCTCCACCTGAGGGATGTCCGCCTCGGCGTCGAAGAGGATCGCGTGGCCCAGCTCGGGCAGGCGGTCGGCGTGGGGGACGACCTTGGCCAGCTGGGCGGCGTTCTCGACGAAGATCGCCCGGCTGCCGGAGTCGGAGAGGATGTACACCGTCTCATCGGCGTTCGTGCTGGGGTAGACAGCGGTGGCCGCAGCGCCCGCGCACATGACGCCCAGGTCGGCCAGGATCCACTCCACCCGGGTGGAGGAGGAGATCGCCACCCGCTCCTCGGACTGGACTCCGAGGTCGAGCAGGCCGGCCGCGATCGCCCTGACCCGCTCAGCGGTCTGCGCCCATGTCAGCGAGCGCCACCGCTCGGTGCCGGGAACGCCGTCGTCGGCCGGCGCGGGGTAGCGGTAGGCCTCCCGGTCGGGGGTGGCCTCGACTCTGGAGAGAAGGATGTGCGCCACGGAAGCCGGGCGTCTTTCACGAGGGGACTGCGCGGAACTCATGTTGACCTCCGGGCCCGGGTGCGCCCATCAAACGACTTGTTAACTGACAGGTAACTCGCAAGCAAGGGTCACAGTAGGGCGCGCGCCCGCCGATGCGTAAGGGAAGAAGGCATTTCACTGGTCGCCCTGCCGAACCCTGGGCGGGTGCACAAGGAGCCGCCCGCGCCGGGCCGCGCTTCCCGCTGCAGGTTCAAACCCGGCCGCCGTCTCGTACGCCGTCGGGGTCCGCTTGCGGCGCGTCGACGACCGGCCGGTCAGCCCGCCCAGGCCGTGGGTCCGGTTACAGGCCGAGCACGAGCTTGCCGCGGACCTGACCGGTCTTGCTGATCAGCTGTGCCTCGGCCGCCTTCTCCAGGGGCAGAATGTCCTGGACTTCGACGTGAACGACTCCGGTGTCGATGAGCTTGCCGATGTGGTGCAGTGCCTGGCCGTCAGGGGCGACGATGACGCGCCGCCCTGTCGTCCCCGGTACGCGGTAGGCCTCGTCGATCGGTTCCGGCAGTGTGACGAGCATCCCGCCCGGACGCAGCAGCGGCCACGACTCCCGCTGGGTCCGGCCGCCGACAGTGTCGATGACGACGTCGACCGGTTCGATGGCGTGCAGGCTGTCCGAGGTGCGGTCCACGGGTTCGTCGACGCCGAGCCGACGCAGGAAGTCGAGGTTGCGCGGCGACGCGGTGGCCGAGACATGCGCCCCGAGGTACTTGGCGAGCTGTACGGCGAAGTGGCCGACGCCGCCCGCGCCGGCGTGCACCAGAACCCGCTGCCCAGCGGTCACCTGCGCGGTGTCGAGGGACTGCCAGGCAGTCAGGGCCGCCAGGGGGACGGCCGCGGCCTGCGCGAACGACAGGCTGACAGGCTTGGGCGCCACCGCTGAGGCAGGCAGCACGGCGTACTCCTGGTAGGCGCCGCCGTACGGCAGGGGCAGCATGCCGAAGACCTCGTCACCAGCGGCCGGGCCGTCAGCCGTCGTCGTTGTGACGACCGTCCCTGCCACATCCCAGCCCATCCCCAGCGGGAAGGGCCGGTCCGTGCCGACCGCGCCTTCACGGAACTTCCAGTCGACGGGGTTGACCCCGGCCGCCCGGACCCTGACCAGGATCTCCCCGTCCGCGGCGGCTGGTACCGGCTGCTCGGTCAGTTCCAGGACGCTTTCGTCGCCGTAACGGGAGAAGACCACTGCACGCATGACCGGTGCTCCTAAAGTCTGAAACGAGCCGTCGGCCTCAGGGGCGACGGCTGTGCGGTACGCACTGTGCTCAACCGTGGACCGGAGAAGCCCTGCCAGCCATTACCCCGTCAGTACCACCCTCCAGACCGTGGAGGGTGGTACTGACGGGGACCGGACGGCGCCTTTGGCCGAGGGCATACTGACGTCGGTGGTGGTGGGAAGGACCGGCCCGCTCCGACGAGGACGAACCAGGGGTGGCCGTGAAGCAGGCGCGTGAGCTGGGGGGATTTCTCCATTCACGGCGGTCGCACGTGACGCCTCAGGTCGCGGGCGTCCCTGTGCTGGGCCGACGGCGGGTGCCGGGGCTGCGCCGCGAGGAGGTGGCGGAACTCGCCGGGGTGAGCACTGTCTACTACACGCGTCTGGAGCAGGGCCGCGCGACCAACCCCTCGGATTCCGTGCTGGACGCGCTGGCCCGTGTGCTGCGCCTGGACGCGACGGAGCGGGCTCATCTGTACGCTCTCGCCCGCCCGCCGCAGCACCGGGCGGGCGAGTCCCTGTCTCCCGAGGCGCAGCGGGTGCGTCCGGAGGTCCGCAGGCTTCTGGATGCCGTGGGTGCCGTGCCCGCGTACGTCCTCGATCTCGACATGGACGTACTCGCCGCCAATGACCTCGCCCTGGCCCTGATCCCCGGCTCCGCCGGTGTCCCGGCGGGCACCTTGAACATCGCCCGCTACATCTTCCTGGACAACGCGGCCCGCAGTCTCTACCCGCATTGGGAGCAGGTCGCCCGCCAGACCGTCGGGTTCCTGCGCTTCTCAGCCGCCCGCCATGCGCACCAGGCACGTCTGGGGCACCTCGTCGCGGAACTCAGTGACCACAGCCCTGAGTTCCGGGGGTGGTGGGCGGAGCAGGAAGTCCAGGAGAAGACGCATGGCGCCAAGACCTTCGACCACCCGGTGGCCGGCCGGTTCGACCTCGCCTACGAGACCCTGGCCCTGCCCGGCGACGAGGGCCAGTCGCTCGTCATCTTCACCGCTCCCTGCGGCACCGCGGAAGGCGCGTTGAAGCTGCTGGGCAGCTGGGCGGCGACAAGCGCACGACAGTAGGGGCGGGGTCACACGGCACGGCCCGGAAGCACTATCGGCACGGCAACTGGTCCGGCACCATCCAAGGCATCAAGTCCGTCTACAACAACGGTAGTCCGCAGTCGGGATCGCGTCGAAGCCCGCTCATGTACGGGGTCGGGCGCGGTTCTCGGCCCGCCTTCGGCCGGCGGCGGGGAGGGGGGAGGCGGCTGTGCGCGCGGTGCGGCCGGGGCGGGGGTCTTGCAGGGCGCGGCCGAAGGCGGCGGCGTGGGGGTGGGGGTTGGTGCGCGGGTAGGCGTAGGTGAGGACGGCTGGCGGGGCGCCCGAGAGCGGCAGGTGGAGGATGTCCGGGTCCGGGTGCTGTGCGGCCACCGAAACCGGCAGTACGCCGACGCCGCGGCGGCCGGCGACGGCGTGGAGGTACTCCTCGATGTTGGAGACTTCCGCGCCGATCTCGGGGGTGGCGTCGGCCGGCCAGTCCTGGGGGGTGAGTGTGCCGCTGACGGTGTTGACGACGATGCAGCGGCGCCCGAGGTCGCGCCAGGTGACGCGCTCGCGCACCGCCAGGGTGGAGGCCCGGGAGACCGCCGCGATGCGCGGCTCGCGCAGGACCTCGGTGGTGACCAGGCGGGGGTTGTGGACGGCCCCCCAGAGCAGGGCGGCATCGACGGCGCCCTCGCGCAGTCCGGCGGTGCGGTCGTCCCGGCGTACGGTCTGCACGAGGACGAGGTCGCGTTCCTCCAGCGTGGCCTGCGCCTGGCGGCCGCGCCGGAGGGGGAAGCCCCAGGCGTAGCCGAGTCGCAGTGAGGACTGCGGCTCGGCGGGCCGGAGCGCTGATTCCAGTTGGGGCAGGAGAACTTGGAGGTCGGCCCGAAGGCGGTGTCCCTCCGCGGTGAGGGTGGGGTGGCGGGTGCTGCGGTCCACCAGGGCGCGGCCCAGTGCTCCCTCCAGGCGCTGGATGTGGCGGCTGAGGGTGGGCTGGGAGATACCGAGACGGTCCGCGGCCCAGGTGAAGTGCTGTTCCTCCGCCAGGGCGAGAAAGCATCGCAAATGACGCAGTCCGATATCCATGGGGGCAATGCTAGCCAGGGGTGGGTGTTTGCCCAGGTCAGGGGGCTTGGGTGGCCCTTTCCCCGCGCCGGACGGCGCCACGTACCACCGTCAGGTGCAGAACGAGGGCGACCACGGTGAGGGCTCCTGTGCAGTACGGCAGCGAGGCCGGGGCCGTGCCGAGGCCCAGCACCAGGCCGCCGAGCGCGGACCCGATACCGCTGCCGAGGTAGACGGCGGAGCTGTTCAGCGAGACGGCGACGGTGGCCTGTCGGGGCTGGGCGGCGATCAGCTGGTGCTGCTGCGGGACCTGTACGGCCCAGCCTGCCGCGCCCCAGATCACCAGCGGGACGACGGCCCAGGCCGCGGAGGCGTGCGCGGCGGCGGGCAGGACGAGTTGGCTCGCCACGATGAGGACCAGGATGCAGGTGACCGCGGCGAAGGGGCGGCGGGTCCGGTCCACGACGGGGCCGATGAGGAGGCTGCCGACGATGCCTCCCGCTCCCCAGGCCCACATGGCCCAGACTGTCCGGTCGGTGTGGGCGGCGTCGAGGAGGAACTCGGCGAGGTAGGTGTACAGGCCGAGGCTGGCGATGCCGCCGAGCAGCGAGACGCAGACGATACCGGCGATCCGGCCGCCGGCGAGGGCGCGCACCCGCCGGCCCAGCGGAGGCGGCGGACTCACCTCGATCTTCGGCAGCCGCACGATGCCGATGAGGGCGACCACGCCCAGCGCGGTGATCAGCCACAGCGTGCCGCGCCACCCCACGTGCGAGGCGAGGAGCATTCCGGCCGGGACACCGATGACCGTACCGATGCTCAACCCGCCCATGACGGTGGCGAGAGCGCGGCCACGGCGTTCCGGAGTGGCGAGGCCCGCCGCCGTGGCGGCGGCTATGGGGGAGTACACGCCCGCGCCGATGCCCGCCACCGCGCGGGCGATCAGGAGGACCGCCAGGGTGGGGGCGAGGGCGGTCATGGCATTGCCGATCGTGAAGACGACCAGGGCCACGCCGAGCACCACCTTCGCCGGCCGTTTGGCCAGGAGAGTGGCGAAGACGGGCCCGCCCAGTGCGTAGCAGAGCGTGAAGACGGTGACTATCTGCCCGGCCGCCGACGCCGGGACGTGCAGGTCCGACGAGACGTGGGGCAGCAGCCCTGCCATCACGTAGGCATCCACTCCCAGGGCGAACGTGCCCAGCGCGAGGAGCGGGACGAACCTGCCGCGGCCGTCCTGTCCCTGCGGCGCGGCTGTCTTTTCTGTGACGCTCATCCGAGGCAATCCATGTTCATTTCGGTGGTGGCCAATTCATTCGACGTTGCCAAGGCGTCGGGCAGTTCGCGAAGGGGCGGGTCGTGCGTTTCTCCGTCTTGCAGCTGATGTGCGTTCTTGATTGCACGGGACCTGCAAGCGGAGAAATTACATACAGCGCATGATCTGGACACAAGCCAATGGCCTGCATCTTCCATGTCTTCTCTGCATGCCCCCAGGTCGCCGCGGTGGGCGGCGATTCATGAGATGCCGGTCACACGGTCGAAAGTGAATGCGCGGATAATGCGCGGACATCGTGGCGGGGGCGGTGGCGGTGGCGGTGGGGAATGAGGGCGGGATCACGCGGCCGGGCAGGCAAGCTGGTACGCGGGCGGGCATTCGGCCAGGCATGTGGGCGGGCATGGGGCACCTGGATGTCGGAAGTCCCGGCAGAGCACCGTTCGGGCCTTGGACCAAGAGGCATTCGCCCGGGTGCCGTTGCTCGTGGACGCGGGCGCGGGGCGCATGTGACGTGGCGAAATGGGGTGGTGGGCAGGCCCGTTGACGGCCGGAAGGAGGTGCCCGCCTCGTGGTCGGTGCGCCGGGCTCCTATTCTGGGCGGGCGCGAACGACCGCGGGGGGACCGGCCATGGGGGGATCGGGTCAGTATGGGCATGGGCAAGGACAGCGAGCGGTACACGGCCATGGAGGGCATACAGCCGCTCGTGACGGGTGATCCGTCCCGGATCGGGCCCTATCCACTGCTCGGCCGCCTCGGTGCGGGGGGCATGGGGCGCGTCTATCTGGCCCGGTCCGGGGGCGGGCGTACCGTGGCCGTGAAGGTGGTGCACGAGGAGCACATCGCGAACGGCGAGTTCCGGGCGCGCTTCCGCCGGGAGATCGAGGCCGCCCGCCGGGTCGGTGGGCGCTACACGGCCCCCGTACTGGACGCGGACCCCGACGCCGCGCGGCCGTGGGTGGCCACCGGTTACGTTCCCGGCCCCTCCCTGGAACAGGCCGTTCGCGAGCACGGGCCGCTGCCCGCCGAGTCGGTGCGCGCTCTGGCCGAGGGGCTGTTGAGGGCCTTGCGCGGCATTCACGCGGCCGGGATCGTCCACCGTGACCTGAAGCCGTCGAACGTCCTGCTCACCGTCGACGGCCCCCGCGTCATCGACTTCGGCATCGCCCGTGCGCTCCAGGTCTCCGTCGAGTCCTTGCTGACCAGCACCGGCATGGTCATCGGCTCACCCGGCTTCATGGCGCCCGAGCAGATCCTCGGTGAGGAGACCGGGGCCGGGGCGGATGTGTTCGCCCTCGGCTGCGTGCTGATGTACGCGGCCACGGGGACCCTGCCGTTCGGGAACGGCGCCAGCAACCAGCACGCCGTGATGTACCGGATCGTCGAGGGCGCTCCGGACCTCGCGGCGGTGACGGACGCCCCTCTGCGCGAACTGATCGGGCGCTGCCTGATCAAGAAGCCCGCAGAACGGCCTGATGTGGACCTGCTGCTGGAGAGCCTGGTGCCGTCGCAGGGCTTGGATGGGCCGGGTTCGGGCGCCTCCGGTTCCTCCGGTTCCTCTGGGGTGCTGCGTGGCGCTTGGCTGCCGCCGCAGCTCCTGGCCCGTCTGGCTCAGCAGGCGGCTTCGCTGCTGGATGCGGAAGTGCCGGAGAGGCCCGAGGCGGAGGGGCCTGAGCCGGGGGAGAAGCCTGAGGCTGCTGCTGCCGCCGACGCTCCCCTCGTGCCCTCCCGGCCCGACATCGTCACAGTCGATTTACGGCCGGATTCGGCGGCTGACCCCGGGCCGAAAGCTGAGTCGACCCCGACCCCGACCCCGACCCCGACCCCGGACCTGGAGGGTGAGTCGGCGTCAGAGCCGGAACCGAAGCCGGAACCGAAGCCGGAACCGGAACCGAAGCCGGAACCGAAGCCGAAGCCGGATTCAGACTCGGAGCCGAAGGCAGGGCCCGACCCCGCCCCCGCACCCTCGCCCACCTCCTCGCCCTCCTCCGCGCCCTCCCCCTCGACCGGCATCGTGGCTGCCGCGGAGCCGTCCCGTCGGCCGCGTCGGCGTACGTGGGTCGTGGCTGCAGCGGTCGTCGCCGTTCTGGTGGCAGGCGGCAGCATGGCCTTCCTCAACAGGGACCCCGGCGGCGCCGATGCCCGGGGTGGTGGGGCGACCGTTCCTCCCGGCGCCAGTGATGCCCCCTCCGCCCCTCCGGCCTCGCCTTCCGGAGAGCCCGGCGACGAGGACGACGAGAAGGACGACAAGAAGGGCGACAAGGAGAAGGGCGAAGAGGAAGAGAAGGACAAGGGCAAGGACAACGGCGACGGCGAGGACTCGGGCGGGGGCGCCGACAGCGGGCAGGGCTCGGGCGGTGGCGGTTCCGCCGCCTCGGGTGGCGGTTCGTCCGGCTCCGGCTCCGGGTCCGGCTCCGGCTCCGGGAGCTCAGGGGCCTCCGGCGGGGGCGGTACGCAGACGGGGGGCGGTGCTTCCGGTGGCGGGGATTCCGGCACCGCTCCGAAGCCGCCCGCCCCCGACCCGGGCACCCCGGCCCCGGACAACCGGGTGCCCCAGCACTTCGTCGGGACCTGGTCCATCGCGTCGCAGTACAACGCCCTCCAGCCCCACACGGTGGTCATCCGGAGGGTGTCCCCGGGACAGAGCGCGGTCACCCTCATCGCCGACGTACAGGGCCCGGGGCACTGCGAGTACACCGCGAAGCTGACCTCCGTGGCGAGCGGCGGGAAGCGCATCAATGTCGGTACCGCCGTCGTCGACAAGGTGCGCTCCACCGGCATGTGCCAGGACAACGACCCCTCGTTCTTCGCCGTCGACGGGTCCGGCATCCTCCACAACGTCGGCCCCGCCCACGGCAGCGGATACCGCTACAACCGCGGCTGAGGGAGGCGGCGGCCTTGGCCGTACCGGAGCGGAGCCCCGCCCGGTCAGTCCGCCGCCTCCCCCGGGTAGGCCGTCTCGAACGCCGAACGGAACAGGGCCGTGACGTCCTGGCCGGTGAGACCTTCCGCACGGGCCTGGGTCATCCAGTCGGCGAGGGCGGCACGCAAGGGGGAATCGGGGCCGGACTGGGGCTGGGCGAGGGAGCGGGTGATGAAGGTGCCCGCGCCCTGGCGCACCTCGGCGAGGCCCGCGCGTTCCAGTTCGCGGTAGGCCTTGAGAGTCGTGTTCGGGTTGACCTTGGTGGTCGCGGCGACCTGGGCGGCGGTGGGCAGGCGGTCGCCCTCCTCCAGCGCCCCCATGCGCAGCGCCTGTTCGACCTGGCGGACGATCTGGAGATACGTCGCCACTCCGCTGCGCCGGTCGATGCGGAACACGACCACGGACTTCACCTTCCGCTCGATTGCCGACACTTTACGTAGGGGGACGGGACACAGGGGGACGGGGTCGTGCCTACAGCGGACGGCGCGAGACCCGCCACAGGGTGAACCCGGTGAGCAGGGCCGTTCCGGCGAGCAGCAGACCCGCCGCGGTCCACTGCATCGCCGCCATCTGGCTGTAGTCGAGGTACTCGATGACGTCGTTGACGATGCCGTGCTCCTCGATGCACGCGTTCTGCGCCTTCTCGGTCGCCTCGGCACAGGTGCCCCAGCCGAAGAGCTCGCCGTTGGCGTTGCCGACCCAGCGGTCCACCTCGTACGACTCGCTGAAGCGGGCCGGGAGTTCGCTGTCCATCGGGTACGTGAACATCTGCGTGGAGCCGAGGCGTACGCGTACCTCGTCCCAGGCGAACTGTGCGACGACCGTGAAGAGGAACGTGACCACCATCGCCGGGAGCACCCGGCGCGCCAGGCAGCCGATGGTGATGCCCGCGGCGGTGAAGAAGAGCAGGAACGCGGGCAGGACCGGGCCCGTGTTGTCGAAGATCGTGCCGTCGATCCACTGGCTGGGGAAGAGGGAGCGGTACGGCTCCCACCACCAGGTGAACAGCGCCGAGAGCACCAGACCGGAGACCAGGGCGAGGGTGTAGGCCAGCCCCAGCTTGGCGATCAGCCACTGGCGGCGGGTCACGGACTGGGTGGTGACCAGCTGCGCGGTGCCGTTCTCCTGGTCGCCCGCGATCAGCGGGGCGCCGACGAAGACGGCGAGGATCAGCGGGAGGCCGCCGAGGATGGTGGTGATGTAGCCGTAGCCCCGGTCGCCCTGGAGCGGGTCGCCGGCGTCCTTCCCGGGCCAGCCGGCCGCGTCGAGCGCCTGGATCAGCTCGTGGCGCTCGTACACGATCCAGAGCGCGCCCAGCAGGGTGAGGCCGAGGACGCAGACCATCGCGGTCCGGTGCTGGCGTACGACGAGCCACGGCATTCCGCGCAACAGGCGCCGCCCGGAGCCGAGTCCGGTGGGCTTCGTCCCGGTGAGAGTGGTGGTGCTGCTCATGCGGCCTGGGTCCCTTCGGCCTCGACGCGGGCGCCCTGGGTGTAGAGCGAGGGCGCGTCCGGGGAACGGAGATGGGCGAGGAGAACCTCCTCCAGGGAGGGTTCGACCCGCTCCCAGTCGGCCGGAAGGGGGCCCTTCGGCCGGATCATCGCCCGGAACTGCCGTCCCTGGAGGCGGGTTTCGACCACGGTGTGGTGGTCGAGCTCCGCCGGCAGGGCGCCGTCCCGGGCCACCCCGGTGACCAGTGCGTGGGCCGGGACCAGCGCGTCGGCGTCACCGGCCATCCGGATGCGGCCGTCAGCGACGACCAGCAGGTAGTCGCACATGTCCTCCAGCTCGGTCAGCAGGTGCGAGGACATCACGACCGTGGTCCCGCGCTCGACGGCCTCCGCCATCAGCAGGGTGGTCATCTCGTCGCGGGCCAGCGGGTCGAGGTCCGCCATCGGCTCGTCCAGAAGCAACAGCTCGGGCCGCTTGCCGAAGGCGAGCGCGAAGGCCAGTCGGGTGCGCTGGCCTCCGGAGAGCGTGCCGACCCTCGCGTGCGGCGGGACATTGCCCGAGCGGACGATCCGGTCGGCGGCCGCCGCGTCCCAGCCGGGGTTCAGCTCGGCGCCCATCCGCAGGGTGTCCGCCACGGTGAACCGCTTGAACAGCGGCTTCTCCTGGCCCAGAAAGGCGAATCTCGGCATGACGGCCGGGTCGTGGACCGGTACGCCGAAGATCCGCAGTTCGCCGGCCGTCGGCTGCACCTGGCGGGTCGCAAGCCCGAGCAGAGTGCTCTTGCCCGCCCCGTTCGGGCCGACCAGGCCGCAGATGCGTCCGGTCGGAATCCGGAAGGAACAGTCGCGCAGCGCCCAGCCGCGCCGGTAGCGCTTGCCCAGGCCGCGGGCCTCCAGCGCCCAGTTGCCCGGATGGCCCGGAGTCCCCGGGGTCCCCGAAGTCCCGTTCGGAGTGCTCGTGTACGCCACGCGCCTCGCCTCGATTCCACTAGTCAATTAATGGAATCATGGTGTTGAGGAGGGATGACTGTCAAGCGCGGGGGCAGCCGCGCGCAAGGTGGGGGCACCGCCAGAGACGGGGGCATCGCCAGAGGTCGGGAGAGCGCTACGGGTGACGCTCGTCCTCGTTGTCACGGCCGATGCCGATGCCGATGCCGATGCCGATGCCGATGCTCACGCCCGCCCCTCAGGAGCGCACCCGATCACCAGGTCCACCGCCTCCTCCAGGCAGCCCCGCTCGTGCTCCGTCAGGTGCGGGTTCGCCCGTTGGCGGGTGCGGGCCAGGGCCAGGTCGGCGAGGGGTGCGCCGCCGTCGTCGGCGAGCTCCGCGAGCAGGGCCGCCAGCAGCGTAGGGACCTGGGGCCCGGCCGGGAACGCGGGGTCGAGGGCGGTCCGGGCCAGGGTCAGCGCCGACATCGCCCGGTCCAGGCCGGGCGGGCCCTCCGCCGCGGTGGACCAGTCGATCACCACCGCGCCCCCGCCCGTCAGCATCACGTTCTCCGGATGCAGGTCCAGGTGGAGCACGCGGTCCTCCGGGTTCGCCGACACCCGGGGCGGAATCGCGTGGAGCTCGCGCAGCAGCCGGGCCAGCAGCGCGCCCGCCTCGGCCACACCGAGCGTCCCGGTCAGCAGGGCATCGGCCATGGTGGGGCCGGACAGCCGCTGGAGCACCAGGTCCGTGGGGCGGGCCCCCTCGATGGGCAGGCCGATGCGCGGCACCGGGAAGCCGAAGGCGCCGACGTACGCCATCACCGCCAGCTCCTCGGTGCTGTCCGTGTGGTCGCGGTAGCGGCGAAGGACCCAGGAGCCGTCGAGTGCGTACACGTCGGCGGTGCGTCCCGAGCCCAGCAGTTGCCCTGTGTGCATGGGGCCGAAGCTACCCGGGCGCCGGAGGGGAGGGGAGACGCGTTCCGGCCCCGGCCGGTGCTCAGGGGGTGGCGCCCGGGGGCGCTGCCCGGGCGGAGCCGGGCGCCGGGGAGGCCTCCATGGCCCCGAGGGCGCCCCATAACGCCGAGGGAGGGGGGCGAACGGGATCTCCTGCGACCGGCGGCGCCGCCGCTACGGTTTCGGCAATTCCCTGGTCCGGACCAACCCCCGCCGGATCTGGACACCCCCTGAACCAAGGAGAGTTACGTGGAGAGAACCACGCTCCGCAGACGCGCCTTCGCCGCCGGCACCGCCACGGTGGCCCTGGGCGCACTCGCCCTCGCCGGGCTGACCGGAGTGGCGTCGGCCGGCTCCGCGGGCCCCGCCGCCCCACCGGTCTCCGCCGACAGCCTGTCCCCCGGACTGCTGGCCGCCATGGAGCGCGACCTCGGACTCGACGCGGAGGCCGCCAGGGCCCGGATAGCGAACGAGTACCGCGCCGCCGCCGTCGCCACCGGGCTGGAGAAGTCCCTCGGCGCCAGCTTCGCCGGGGCCCGGGTCAGCGGCGACGAGGCGGCTCTGACCGTCGCCACCACCGACGCCTCCCAGACCGACCGCATCACCGATGCCGGGGCGAGGGCCGAGGTCGTCGGCCACAGCCTCGACCGGCTCGAAGGCGTCAAGGAGACCCTCGACAAGGCCGCGCTGCGCAAGGCGCCGAAGGACGTACCCGTCTGGTACGTCGACGTCGAGGCCAACCGGGTCGTCGTGAACGCCGCCAGCGACTCGGCGGCCCGGGTGTTCCTGAAGGAGGCCGGGGTCGGCAGGGACCTCGTCACCGTCGTCCGGTCCGCCGAGCAGCCCCGCGCCCTCGCGGACATCCGGGGCGGCGACGCGTACTACATGAACCCCTCCGGCCGTTGCTCCGTCGGCTTCTCGGTCAAGCGCGGCACCCAGAACGGCTTCGTCACCGCCGGCCACTGCGGCCGGGCCGGCACCACGACCAACGGCGTCAACCAGCAGGCCCAGGGCACCTTCCAGGGCTCGACCTTCCCCGGCCGCGACTACGCCTGGGTCGCCACCAACGCCAACTGGGTGGCGAAGCCCCTGGTCAACGGCTACGGGCGCGGCGACGTCACCGTCACCGGCTCCACCCCGTCCGTCGTCGGCGCCTCCGTCTGCCGCTCCGGCTCCACCACCGGCTGGCACTGCGGCACCATCCAGCAGCTCAACACCAGCGTCACCTACCCGGAGGGCACCATCTCCGGCGTGACCCGCACCAGCGTCTGCGCCGAACCGGGCGACTCCGGCGGCTCGTACATCTCCGGCAGCCAGGCCCAGGGCGTCACCTCCGGCGGCTCCGGCAACTGCCGGACCGGCGGTACGACGTACTTCCAGCCGCTCCTCCCGGCGCTCCAGGCGTACGGGCTGACGCTGGTCACCAGCGGAACCCCGACCGACCCGCCCACCACGCCGCCGACGGACCCGCCCACCGACCCGCCGGGCGGCACCTGGGCGGCCGGCACCACGTACGCCACCGGGGCCACGGTGACGTACGGCGGAGCGACCTACCGCTGCCTCCAGGGGCACACGGCCCAGCCCGGCTGGACCCCGCCCGTCGTACCCGCCCTCTGGCAGCGGGTCTGATCCCCCGGGTCTCCAGGCACGGTTACCTTCCTGAACCTCCGACCACCACCTCCCCGAACCCCTCCGCCTCCCCGCACCGAGGACTCCGAGGACACCGTCATGACCCCACAAATGGACAACCCAACCCCCCATGCGTGGAGCGAGCCTGATGAGACATCGGGAGGGCGGCCCATCAGCCGCAAAGGTCTCCTGAAGGCCGCGATCGTCGCGAGCGCGGCACCCCTCCTCGCCGGAGGGGGCGTCGCGCTCGCCCGGGACGCCGCTTCCGCCGGGAACGGGCCCCTGGCCCCCACCCCGCAGTGCGACGACGGCGACGACACGACACCGCCGCAGATGGAAGGGCCGTACTTCAAGCCCAACTCCCCGCGCCGCACCAGCCTGGTCACCCCGGGCACCCCCGGCGTACCGCTCACCGTGAGCGGCTACGTCTTCGGCCGGGCCTGCCGCCCCATCCCCGGAGCCCTGCTCGACTTCTGGCAGGCCGACACCAACGGGTCGTACGACATGGCCCGATACGCCTTCCGGGGGCACCAGTTCACCGGGCCTGACGGGGGCTTCAGCCTCACCACCGTCGTGCCGGGCCTCTACCCGGGCCGTACCCGGCACCTCCATGTGAAGGCCCAGGCCCCCGGGGGCCGCATCCTCACCACGCAGCTGTACTTCCCGGGCGAGCCGCGCAACAACACCGACGCCCTGTTCGACCCGGAGCTGCTGATGACCGTCCGCAACGTCGGGAACGGGCGCCAGGGCACCTTCGACTTCGTCCTGGACGTCGCCCAGACGCCCGGACCGACCGATCCGCCCACCGATCCGCCCACCGAGCCGGGCACCAGCTGGGAGTCCGGAACCTCCTACCGCGCGGGAGACCGCGTCACATACGGCGGGGTCGCCTACCGCTGTCTTCAGGCGCACCTGGCCATGCCGGGCTGGGAACCGCCGCAGGTCCCCGCGTTGTGGGAACGCGGGTAGACCGGGAACAGCGAGCGCGCACCACCGCCCGCGCCCCGTTCACGCCGTCCGGCGCGTGAACGGGGCGCTTTCGCATGCCGTCGGAGAAGCCCCCCCCGGGAAGCTCGGAAGAGGTTTTCTTCGGGGACTGAAACATTTCCGCGTTCCCGTCGCGTCGTAGAGAGGGAAGGGCGGAGTGGACGGACAGACGGGGGAGAGCATGAAGTCGTCGCGCGCCGAGGAGTTCAAAGAGTTCGCGGCCGGCCGGGCCGGCCATCTGTTCCGCTCGGCCTGCTTGCTGACCAGCGGCGATGTGCACCTCGCCGAGGACCTGGTGCAGGAGACCCTGAGCCGGATGTACGTGTCGTGGGGTCGCGCCCGCCGGATCGACAACCCGGCGGCGTACGCACAGACCGTGCTCGTCCGGACCTTTCTGACCCACCGGCGAAGGCGCTCCGCGAGCGAGCGTCCGCTGGCCGAAGTGCCCGAGAGCGCCTCGGCCGCCGCCGACGACCCGGCGCTGCGGATGACGCTCCTCGGAGCGCTCTCCCAGCTGGCCCACAAGGACCGCGCGGTCGTGGTGCTCCGCTACTGGGAGGACCGGAGCATCGAGGAGACCGCCACCGCGCTCCAGGTCAGCCCGGCCGCCGTACGGACCCGCTGTGTGCGGGCGCTCGGGCGGCTGCGTGAACATCTGGGCGGCAGCGTCGCGGAGTTCGCCACCCGCTGACCCCGCTCACCCCCCAGACCCAACGTCCCCGGCTGACCTGCCAGCCCGTTGAAACCTGTTGTGCACCCAGAACGAGAAGTGGTGGTTCCCCATGCCTTTTGAAGACGAACTCAGCGAGGAGCTCCGTCGTACGGGCGCGGCCTTCGACCTGACCGGCCGTACCGCGGTGGTGGACGGCGCGCTGGAGCACGGGCGCCGTGCGCTCCGCCGCCGTCGCGTCGCCGCGGTGGCGGGCAGTGTGCTGGCCCTGGCTCTCGTCGGGGGAGGTGGTGCGGTCGCCGCCGGGATGCTGGGCGGGCCCGATGACGTGGCGAACGTCGCGAGCAGCGGTCCGGCCACGCCGACGGCCGCGGCCCCGGCCACGGACGCCGCCTCGCATACGCCGACGCCCGAGCCCACCGACGCCCCCACGGCCACGCCCTCGGACACGCCCACGCCCACGGGCGAGCCGACGACCACCCCCACGGACGGTCCTCGCACGGGTGAGGGCTCACCGCAGCCGCCCTCGCCCGGTTCGGAGGACGACGGGGAGCCGGCGCCCGAGCTGGACTACACACTGCTGATGCCCACCTTCCTCAAGCTGCTCCCCGAGGGCCTCTCGGTGGGGGAGAAGACGAACGGCGGGGGCGAGTTCGCCTCGGTCGTCGTCGACGACGGCAAGGGCAGCACCCTCGTACAGATCAACGTGCAGCCCGATATGAGAGACGTCGCCGACGATCTCTACAGGGATGCGACCACCCTGCCCGACGGCACCCTGCTCGCGACCTCGAAGACGCCCGGTGAGAAGGGCGGCCAAGGGGTCGTCTGGTGGAATGCCGACACCATGCGTCCCGACGGAATGCGGGTCGTTGTCTCGGCCTTCAACTCCGGTGCCCAGTCGACGCCCGCCACCCGCCCGGAGCCCGCGCTCACCATGGACCAGCTCGTCGCCCTGGCGACCAGCCCGGAATGGCTGAAGCTCCAGCAGCGGTAGCCGGGGGTCCGGCAGCGGTGGCGGGGAGGTCCGCCGGTGCTGCCGGGAAGTCCGGTGCGGTGCTGGCCGCCTCACACCGCTTTCCACCCGCCTCACCGTGTCACTTGGCGTCCGCGTACCGCTCCACCACCGCCGTCGTGAACGGAAAACGCACCGGCGTCTCCCCGAAGGCGGTCCGCCCGGCCAGCTCACCGGCCGCGCGGATCGCCTCGGTGACGGCGGCCGTCTCCTCGGCCGGGCAGTGCACGATCACCTCGTCGTGCTGGAAGAACACCAGCTCCGCCCGCAGCCCCTG
The DNA here is from genome assembly GCF_002382885.1 of Streptomyces sp. WZ.A104. Lineage (GTDB taxonomy): Bacteria > Actinomycetota > Actinomycetes > Streptomycetales > Streptomycetaceae > Streptomyces. Next base: position 13,511 of record NZ_NWVL01000037.1, on the reverse strand, counting down.
CTCGTGGAGCGACCGGCGCAGCGCGGCCAGGAGCAGCAGCGCCCAGTCGGCGGCGCTGCCCTGCACCACGAAGTTACGGGTGAAGCGCCCCCGGGCCCGGGCCAGGCCGCCGTCGGACGCGGTCCCGGTGCTCTCCGGACCCTCCTGGGGGATGCCCGCCTCCTCGTCCTGGCCCGCCACCACGACCGGCGGGCTGGTCCTGCCCAGCCAGGTCCGCACCACGCGTCCCTCCTCGCCCGCCCGCGCCGCGTCGTCGACGTACGCGACGGCGATCGGGAAGCGGCGGCGCAGCGCGGCCAGATTCTTCAGCCCGTCCCCGGAGGTCTGGCCGTAGATCGCCCCGAGCAGCGCCAGCTTGGCGTGCTCGCGGTCGCCGTGGAACGCCCGGTCGGACAGGGCCTTGTAGAGATCGCCGTCGTGACCGGCCACCTCCATCAGGCCACGGTCGCGGGAGATCGCGGCCAGCACGCGTGGCTCCATCTGGTCGGCGTCCGCGACGACCAGGCGCCACCCCTCGTCGGCGACGACCGCCTGCCGGATGACCTTGGGGATCTGGAGGGCCCCGCCACCGTTGGTCGTCCAGCGGCCGCTTACCGTGCCGCCCGGTTGGTACTCCGGGCGGAAGCGGCCCTCGCGTACCCAGTCCTGGAGCCAGGACCAGCCGTGCGCGGTCCAGATCCGATACAGCTTCTTGTACAGGATCAGCGGCTTGACCGCGGGGTGGTCCAGCTCCTCCAGCTCCCACCGACGGGTCGACTTCACCGCGATCCCGGCGCGGGCGAACGCCTTCACCACATCGGCGGGCAGATCGGGGCGGACCCTTCCCCTGACTCCTGAGGAGTTGGAGGAGGCCCCGTTATCGAACGCCGCCGACACCTCGTCGGCCAGCTCGGCCAGTTTGCGGGGCTCGCCGCCGCCCGCGTACCGCTCGCCCAGCAGGTCGTGCAGGACCTCCCGGTGGACGTCGGCCCGCCAGGGAATCCCGGCCCGGTGCATCTCGGCCGCGACGAGCATCCCCGCCGACTCCGACGCGGTGAGCAGCCGCATCCGGTCGGGGTGCAGGGCCGCGTCATGGCGGCGCATCTGGTCCGCGTAGACCCGGAGGAGCCCCTCGAACGGAACCCCGGGGCCCGACGACGGCTCGAACAGGGGGGACTGCGCGCCCGGTTCGGCGGACCGGGCGGGCGGGTCCGGCGGCACCGGGGCGCTGTCCAGCCGGGCCAGCGCGGCGGCCGCGGACCGGGGCTCGCCGAGCCGTCCGGCGTGCCCGAGCAGCAGCAGCTCGGCGCACTCGATGTCGTAACACCGCTCGACGCGGACCCCGGCGGCGAGCAGCCGGGGGTAGACCTCGGCGGTCGACCGCCATACCCAGCGCCCCACCCCGGGGCGGGCGCGGACCGCCTCGACGAGATCGGGCTCGGCCACGACGGGGCCGGCGGGCGTGCCGTCCCGGGCCAGCGGTACGAGCAGCGCGCCGCCCCCTTCCGCCACACCCAGCGCCCACCGTTCGGTCATGGATACGAGTCTGGCACCCACCACTGACAACGACCCGCCACCCGACATCGACAACGCCCCCGCCCTCCACCGTGAGCCCCCCGCCTACCCTGGTCCGATGAGATCGGCAGGATCAGCGGGGTCGGCGGGGTCGGCAGGATCGGCGGATTCGGTCATCGACCGGGCGTGCGCGGCGGCGCTCTACGTGGACGGCGACGCCGCCCTGGACACCGGAGCCTCCCTGCTCGCCGCCGCCCCGGACGCCGACGCGGCTGCGCACCGGCGCGGCGAGGAGTTCCTGCGGCGGGCCTGGGAGCGGGGCTGGCACCCCGCCGACCTGGTCCGGTTCGTCCGCCGCGAGCTGGACGAACGGCGGGCGGCGCTGGCCGGGACGCTGATCGCCGCCGAGACCGCCCGGTACGCGGAGCTGCCGCCCCGCTGGCGGCAGCAGCTCGCCGAGCTTCCGGAGCCCGTACCGCGCAACCGCCCCGACCGGTTCTCGTACGCCGCCGACCTGCTGGAGCTGTACCGGCTGCTGCTGCGGCTGCCCGCCATCGAGCCCGTCGGCCCTCCGCCCGGCACCGCCGCCCACCACCTCCACCGGCCGCCCGCCGCCGACGAGCCGCGCATGCTCACCCGCATCCGGGCGCTGCTGGCGAAGGCGGAGGCGACCGGCTTCCCGGAGGAGGCCGAGGCGCTGACCGGCAAGGCGCAGGAGCTGATGGCCCGCCACAGCATCGACGAGGCCCTCCTCGCCGCCCGTACACACAGCCGCGAGACGCCCGGCGCCTGCCGGATCGGGGTGGAGCCCCCGTACGAGAGCGCCAAGGCGATCCTGCTCGACGCCGTCGCCTCCGCCAACCGCTGCCGGGCCGTGTGGAACGACGACCTCGGCTTCAGCACGGTCGTCGGCTTCGAGCCGGACCTGGAGGCAGTCGAGCTGCTGTTCACCTCGCTGCTCGTCCAGGGGACGGCCGCGATGACGCGGGCGGAGGCCGGCCAGCGCGCCGGAGGCCGTAGGCGGACCAAGACCTTCCGGCAGTCATTCCTGATGGCGTACGCCCAGCGGCTCGGCAGCAGGCTCGCGGCCGACGCCGAGCGGGTCACCGCGGCCGCCGACGAGGGTGCGGGTGCCGGGCTGCTGCCCGTCCTCGCCGCCCGGGACGTCGCCGTCACCGAGACCGCCGACCGGATGTTCCCGAGGACCACGACCACCCGGGTGCGTGGCGCCTTCGACCCGGACGGCTGGACGCACGGAACCGATGCCGCCGACCGAGCCCGTATGGGCGGCTCCCGGAGCGGGACCTCACAGGGACCCGGAGAGATCGCGACGTAGGTCTGACTTGCTCCCGGTCCGCCTAGTCCGCCCAGTCCGCCTTGTCCGTTATTCCGGTTAAGGTCGGCTATTCCGGTTAAGCTCGGCCCATGAGCTGGCTCCGGGCGCTGAAGGAGACCGCCCGCTCGGGGCTGGAGATCGAGCGGCAGAGACTGGAACCCCTCGTCGCCCTCCGCGGCGCGGCCGGGCTCGCCCTCGTCGTCGGCGTCAGCCTCTTCCTGTTCGGGCCGGAGATCGCCGCCAGCTCCGCGTTCGGGGCGTTCCAGGCGGCCATCGCCACCTTCCAGCGCAGCTGGCGCCCGCGTCCGGTCCTCGCCCTGGTCTCCGGAGCCAGCCTCGCCGTCTCGACGTTCGTCGGCTATGTCAGCGGCACGCACGTCGTGCTGTTCCTCTGTCTGCTCGGCGTCTGGACCTTCCTCTCCGGGCTGGCCTGGGCGGCGGGTCCGACGGGCGGCATCATCGCCTCCTCCAACGTCGCGATCATGCTGGTGACGATCACCCTGCCCACCTCGGTCGTCGACGCGGCCGCTCATGCGGGGATGATCGCCGCCGGCGGCTTCGTGCAGGCAGCGCTCATCGTCCTCTTCCCGGTCCGCAGATGGGGCGCCCAGCGCGACGCGCTCGCCGACGCCCTGGCCGCCGAGGCCGACTACGCCCGGCGGCTGCGGCACGACCCGGTCGCCCCCTTCGACCCGCTGCCCCTGATGACCGCCCGCAGCGCCGCCGCCGTCACCCCCCGCCAGGCCCGCCGCCGCCCCGCCGAACTGCACGGGGCCCGGGGCGTCGCCGAACGGCTGCGCCCGGTGCTGGCCTCGCTCGCGGACCCGGCGATGGGGGTGCCCCGCGACGGACTTGAGCGGCTATGGGTGAACGAGTTGCTGGGCGCGGCGGGCTCGGTCCTGGACGCCGCCGCGCGGGCCGTGCGGCACGGGGAACCGGTCCACCTCTCCGCCACCGACCTGGGCGTCCTGAAGACCCCCGACAACGACGTGATCCTCGTCGGCCCCGCCCGCCGCGCCGCCGACCGGCTCGCGGCCCTGCTCGACGACGTCCTGGAGATCGCGGAAGGCACCGGCACCGACAGCGGTATCCCCTCCGACCTCGCCCCGGACACCCGGCACCGGCCCACCCTGGTGAAGCTGATCCCCGTGGTGCTGACCTCGATGCGCCGCGAGCTGCACCACGGCTCGTCGGTCATGCGCCATGCGATCCGGGTCGCGGTGGTCGCCGTCTGCGGGTACTTCGTGGGCGAGGCCGTGCCGCTCGGCCACGGCTACTGGGCGCCGATGACCGCCGTCATGGTCATGCGGCCCGAGTTCTCACAGACGTACGCCCGTTCCGCGGGCCGCTTCGGCGGCACCCTGGTCGGCGTCGGGCTGGCCACCGCGGTCGTGCAGACCGCCCACCCCGACGCCCGGCTCTCCGCCCTGCTCGCCGTGGTCTGCGCCGGGCTGATGTACCTGCTGATGCGCACCGGCTACGCGGTCGGCCAGGTCTGCGTAGCCGCGTACGTCGTCTTCCTGCTCGGCATGGCCGGTGACGACTGGTCCCAGACCGTCACCGAACGCATCGTGCTGACGCTGGTCGGCGGGCTCCTCGCGATGATCTCGTACGCCGTCTATCCGGCCTGGGAGACCCCGCGCCTGCGCAACCGGCTGGCCGAGTGGCTGGTGGCGGACGGGCGGTACGCGGCCACGGTGATCGACCAGTACGCCGACCCCGCCTCCCGGAACGTCGAGGACGTCCGGGACGCCCTGGTCGCCACCCGGGAGGCCCGTGTTGCCTGGCAGGAGGCCCTGGCGACCGCCCAGCACGAACCCGTACGCCACCGGGGCATCTCCCGGGCCGCCGCCACCGACGCCCAGCACGCGCTCGCCCAGCTGGGCCGGTCCGCGATGGTCCTGGAGGCCCACCTGCCCTCGGCGTCGGCGGCCCCGGTGCCCGGTGCGGCCGAACTGGCCGACGCGCTGCGCCGGGCCACGGAGAAGGGCGCCAAGGCGGTACGCGAACGCCGCCTGCCGGACTGGCAGATGGTCGCGGACGCGGTGGCCCACTGGGACGTACCGGACGAGCAGGCCGCCCCGTCCGGCGGCGACCCGGTGGTGCACCGGGGCGCGGCGCTGCTCCAGGACGCGCTGGAGGAGTTCACCCGCGCCCTGGACGAACGCGGCGGCAGCACCCGCGTCAGCAGCACCCTCGCCGAGAGCTGAGCCCGGCCTCAGGGGGAGGACGGACGAGGGGGCGGGCGGACACGGGGCAGACAGACAAGGAGCAGGCCGTCAGGGCGCGGGCACTTCCGGCAGGTCCGGGAGTTCGGGGAGCGAAGGCAGATCGGTGGGCAGCTTGCCCGGGTCGACCTTGGTCAGGGAGTCCTTGGCGCCGCCTTCCCAGGAGACGACCAGCTTCGTGCCGTCGACGGAGTCGATCGCGCCCATCGTGCGCTCCTTGCCGCCGTCGGGGCAGGTCAGCGCCAGCATCGGTGCGCCGCCCATGTCCTTCACCTCGCCCTGGCAGACGGACTGGTCGGCGACGAGGGCGACCTTGCGCGCGGCGATGGAAACGGTGACGTTCTTGCCGCCCGTCAGCCCCGCCCAGGTGCCCTCCAGCGCGGCGGCGTCCGTGCCGCCGCCCCCGGAGTCCTTGCCGCCGTCGGGGCCGGGCGTCGCGCTCGCCGACGGGTCCGCGCCGGAGCCCTTGCCCGGCTCGTCGTCGCTGCCGCATGCGGTCAGGGCCAGTGAGGCGGCGAGACCGGCGACCACGACGGTACCGGTGCGTACGAACCTGGTCACGTGGAGTTCCCCCTTGCTGTTTTCCGGGCGAAAGACCGCGCCACGTTACCAAGGGTCATGCCGTCAACTCCGTTAAGCGGGAGCGAATTGGACGTGCCGTTCGTCTCTCCTCCCGGCGGGTGCGCGCACACGGAAAGCCTGTAATCGAAGGAACACCCCGCGTGCACGTGCATCTGCTCATGCATTGGCATATGAACACAGCTATGATCCGAGCTAGTTGACACTTGCACCTTGCAACTCGGGGAGCGTCCTGTGCACCACGTGTACAACGGCATGGCGGCCACAGAGCTTCGCGGAGTCGTCTGGCAGAAGAGCAGGCACAGCAACTCCCAGGGTTCCTGTGTGGAGTTCGCGAAACTGCCCGGAGGGAATGTGGCGATGCGGAACTCCCGCCACCCCGACGGGCCCGCCCTCGTCTATACGCCGGCCGAGATCGAGGCGCTGCTGCTCGGCGTCAAGGACGGCGAGTTCGACCACCTGGCGACCGGTGGCTGAACGATGACCGGCGGATGAAGGGTAGTCGGCGACCGAGCGGCGGTCGGCGGTCGAACGAGCGGGGCCCCGGGCGGTCGGCCTGCCCGGGGTCGCCACGCGTGTGTCTTCAGGCCTGTGTCTTCGGGATCTCCGGAAGCCGGAAAAGGGCCCAGACGACCTTGCCGTACAGCGGGCCGGAAGGGAGTTCCCCCACCGGCACGGGAGAAGGGTGCCAGCCCCAGCTGTCGCTGACGCACTCCACCAGGAACAGTCCGCGTCCGGATTCGGCCGAATCCGCGGCCTCGCCCGCCACCGGACTCCTCCGGCTGGGATCGCGCACCGCGCACACCAGCCGCGAGGTCCAGCGCATCAGATGCAGCCGCACCGGCGGGTCCTGGAACTCACGCGGCGGCTCGTCGGGCAGTGCGTGGCGCAGGGCGTTGGTGACGAGCTCGGACACCACCAGCGCGACATCGTCGAAGCGGTCGCCCAGCTCCCACCGCTCCAGGGTGGACCGGGTGAACTCCCGTGCCCCGCCTACCGCTTCGTAGCGGGCGGGCAGAGCGCAGGACGCCGATCCGGCAACCCCTGAGGGGTCGGTGGGGGGAAGCCCCTGCCGTAACGGCTCGAGCATCGTCGATCCATTCGTCCCCATACGAGGCACTCCCGGGATTCGCGGCTGTAGCGGCACTGCCTGTAGCGGTACTGCGGGGGGTACAGCGGCACAACACGAGCACGCAGGTGCGCGGGGACCATGGTTCCGAATGCGCAGGGCAGATGCAAGGGCAGATGCACGTGCACGCGCCGGACCTGCCCGATACCGTGGTGGTTGCGGGGCATTTCTTCCCGGGGGCAGTTTCGGAGCTTTCTGGACGTCTTCCCATTTCCGTAATCGAATGAGTACGGGCTGAAGCGTTTTGGTGGCAGAATCCGGGACCTGGGGTTCCGGGGGGCGCCGGTGTCAGGTAGGCGATGGGGAGGGTCGGACCAGTGTCGGCAGGCGAGTCGAGTGGATCGGTGGTGCGGCGCATCCTCCTGGGCTCTCAGCTCAGAAGGCTGCGGGAGTCGCGCGGAATCACCCGTGAGGCGGCCGGCTACTCCATCCGGGCCTCCGAATCGAAGATCAGCCGCATGGAGTTGGGGCGTGTGAGCTTCAAGGCCAGGGACGTCGAGGACCTGCTCACGCTCTACGGTGTCGCGGAGGAGGCGGAGCGCGAGTCCCTCCTCGGCCTGGCCCGTGAGGCCAACGTGGCCGGGTGGTGGCACAGTTACGGAGATGTGCTGCCCGGCTGGTTCCAGACGTATATCGGCCTGGAGGGTGCGGCCTCCCTCATCCGTATCTATGAAGTCCAGTTCGTGCACGGTCTGTTGCAGACCGAGGCGTACGCCCACGCCGTCGTCTCGCGCGGCATGCGCGGGGCCTCGCCCGCCGAGATCGACCGCAGGGTGGCCCTGCGTCTGGAGCGCCAGAAGGCCCTCGTCTCCGAGCGCGCCCCGACGTTCCACGCCGTCCTCGACGAGGCGGCGCTGCGTCGTCCGTACGGCGACCGCGAGGTCATGCGGGCTCAGTTGCGGCATCTGATCGACATGTCGGAGCAGCCGAACATCACGCTTCAGGTGATGCCCTTCAGTCATGGCGGTCATGCCGGTGAGAGCGGCTCATTCACGATGCTGCGTTTCCCGGAATCCGATCTGTCGGACATTGTCTATTTGGAGCAGCTGACAAGTGCGCTCTATCTGGACAAGCCCGAAGAAGTCGCGCAGTACGAAAAGGCCATGGCGGGCCTCGCCCAGGACAGCCCGGCACCGGAAGAGAGCCGGGATCTTCTGCGTGGACTACTCCAACTGACCTGATTTCTCAGTACGATGACGTCAGATCAGGAGTCTGCGAACGCCTGCAAGTAAGGGATTGCATGTCCTTCTTCAATGAACTGGCCCACCAGTACATCGACGGCGAGTGGCTGACCGGTAGCGGCTCGTGGGACATCATCGATTTCAATCCCTACAACGGTGAGAAACTCGCCGCCGTCACCGTGGCCACCGCGGCGGAGATCGACCGGGCCTACCGGGCCGCCGAACGCGCCCAGCAGGAGTGGGCCGCCACCAACCCGTACGAGCGGCGGGCCGTCCTCGAACGCGCCCTGCGCATCACCGAGGAGCGCGCCGAGGAGATCGCCGAGGCGATCACCGACGAGCTGGGCGGCACCCGGCTGCGCGCGGCGTACGAGGTGCGCGGCGCGACGGAGTTCCTGCGCGAGGCGATCCGCCAGGCGCTGCGGCCCACGGGCAGGCTGCTGCCCGCCGTGGGGGACGGCCGGGAGAACCGGCTCTACCGGCTGCCCGTCGGCGTCGTCGGCGTGATCAGCGCCTTCAACTTCCCCTTCCTGGTGACGATGAAGTCGGTCGCGCCCGCGCTGGCGCTCGGCAACGCGGTCGTCGTGAAGCCCCATCAGAACGCGCCTGTCGTGGGCGGCGGACTGATCGCGAAGATATTCGAGGACGCCGGACTGCCCGCCGGACTGCTCAATGTCGTGATCACCGACAGCGCGGAGATAGGCGACGCGTTCATCGCGCACCCCGTGCCCAGGGTGATCTCGTTCACCGGCTCCGACCGGGTCGGCCGGCACATCGCCGCCACCGCCGCCGGGGCCTTCAAGCGGACCATCCTCGAACTGAGCGGCAACAGCGCCCTGGTGGTGCTGGCGGACGCCGACATCGACTACGCGGTCCAGGCGGCCGTCTTCAGCCGCTTCCTGTACCAGGGGCAGGTCAGCATGGCGGCCAACCGGATTCTGGTGGACCGGTCGGTGGCGGCGGAGTTCACTGAGAAGTTCACCACCGAGGTGGCCGCTCTCAAGACCGGTGACCCGAGGGACCCGGAGACCCGGATCGGCCCGGTCATCAACGCCTTCCAGGCCGACGCCCTCGGCGCCCTGGTCGACCGCGCGGTCGCGGACGGCGCGCGGGCGCTCGTACGCGGCCGGACCGTCGGCAACGTGGTGGGGCCGACCGTCCTCACCGGCCTCGCGGAGGACTCCCCGCTGCTGACGCAGGAGATCCTCGGCCCGGTGGCCCTGCTGATGACGTTCGACGGCGAGGAGGAGGCCGTACGGATCGTCAACGAAAGCCCCTACGGACTCAGCGGCGCCGTCCACACGCGGGACGCCGAGCGCGGGGTGCGGTTCGCGCAGCGGATCGTCAGCGGGATGTTCCACGTCAACGACTCCACCGTGCAGGACGATCCGCTGGTCGCGTTCGGCGGCGAGAAGACTTCCGGGGTGGGGCGGCTGAACGGCGAGGCCGTGGTGGAGGCGTTCACCACGCAGAAGTGGATGTCGATCCAGCACGGCCGCACGGTGTTCCCGTTCTGAGACCGCGTTTGAGATCTGCCGTAGCCTGCTTCCAGTGGAGCGTGAGGAGGGGAAGTGGGTTACTGGCGTGGGTCTTGCTCTCAGCGGGGGCTTCGTGAGTAGGCGTCGCTATGTGGCCAGAGGTGTGCCTGGCGGGTACCGCATCTGGGACAACCGAGGGCGCCGGTGGTGGGGCGACCTATACGAGCTCTGCCCCGACGACCTCACTACTGAACTGAACGGCGAGGCCAATCCGGCGAGGCTTACCGCTCTCCTCAAGCGATACAGAGCCCAGAAGCGGTAGGGCTGTCGTCATGACAAGAGGCGAAGGCGTCGTGGGCCCGGTCGCTGAGCGGGCCGGCCTCGGGTGAGTCGACGGACCATGACGCCGATCATCGCCCAGCGGATCATGCTCTCGGAGTGGGCCGGGCTGGTCTCGTAGTCGCGGGTGAGGCGCCGGTGGGCGGTGAGCCAGGAGAAGGTGCGTTCCACCGCCCACCGCTTGGGCTGAACCTGAAAGCCGCGCTGGCCGGGGTCCTTGCGGACGATCTCCAGCTCACGGCCGAGGATCTGGGCGGCCCAATCGACCAGGCGACCGGCGAAGCCCTGGTCGGCCCACACCTTCTTGACGCCGGGGTGATCCAGGCGGGTCCACAGTAACGGCCGCTTCGCGCCGTCACGGTCCTGGATGCTCGCCGCGACGACGTGGACGGCCAGGAGCAGGCCGAGGGTGTCGGTGACGATGAACCGCTTGCGGCCCTTGACTCTCTTGCCCGCGTCGAAGCCCCTGGTCGTCGCGGGCACGGTGTCGGCGGTGCGGACGGACTGCGAGTCGATCAGCCCGGCGCTCGGCTCCGCGTCGCGGCCGTCGGCCTCACGGACCCGGCCGCGCAGAGCATCGTGGATGCGCTCGACGGTGCCGTCGTCGTGCCACCAGGTGAAGTACCAGTACACCGTCGGCCAGGGCGGAAAGTCCTTTGGCAGCTGCCGCCAGGCACACCCGGTCCGCACCACGTAGAAGATCGCGTCCACGATTCGCCGCCGCGGATGCTTCTCCCGCCGACCACCCTTCGGCCCCACCCGCGTCGGCGGCAGCAACGGCTCCACCAGCACCCATTGCTCGTCCGCCAGGTCCGACGGATACCCACCCCCAACACCACTCACGACGAGCTCAACGAACGCCCCAGTAACGGGACACGGCAGATCTCAAACGCAGTCTCAGGGCGCGTACGGGGGTGCCTGACGGGCAGTACGGGGTTGGTGCCTGACGGGCACGTACGAGGTTGCGCCTGACAGGCGCGTACGGCGTGGTGAGGGCCGCCCCGGTCGCACCGGATATCCTAGTCAAAGTTGAATAGGGCCCCGTGGGAAACTCCGGGAAGGGATGGGTGTCATGTCCGCGATCCGGCTGCTGGTCCTCGGCGCCGTGCGCATGCACGGCCGCGCACACGGCTATCAGGTCCGCAACGACCTGGAGTACTGGGGTGCGCACGAGTGGTCCAACGCCAAGCCCGGGTCGATCTACCACGCCCTGAAGCAGATGGCGAAGCAGGGGCTGCTGCTCGCGCACGAGACCGCGCCCTCCACCGCCGGCGGCCCGCCGCGCACGGAGTACGAGGTCACGGAGCAGGGGCTGGAGGAGTACCGCACCCTGCTGCGGAACGCCATCCGCTCCTACGACCAGAACCTCGACGTCCTCTCGGCGGCCATCGGGTTCATCGTCGACCTGCCCCGCGAGGAGGCCGTCGCGCTGCTCAAGGAGCGGATCGAGGGCATGAAGGAATGGCGGGAGGCGGTCACCGAGTACTACACCCCCGAGGACGGCCCCGAATCCCTCGGTCATATCGGCGAGATCATGAACCTGTGGGTGCACTCGGCCGACTCCGGCGCGGAGTGGACGCGGGGCCTGATCGAGCGCATCGAGGGTGGTGCGTACACCTTCGCGGGCGAGGGTGACCCGTTCGTCGGGGTGCTGGCCGAGGGCGAGGAGAACCCGTACGCCACCGGTGTCCCCGATCCCGGAGACCGCGACTAATCAAGTTTGACGAATGCTGGATCGGGGTTTACCGTCGAGCCGCTAGTCAAGTTTGACTACAAGGGGTTGGAAGGGTGGCGGTGAACGTGACCGAAGCGATCGTCATGGACGGCGTGCACAAGAGGTACGGGGGGAAGCGCGCCCTGGACGGGCTGGACCTGGTCGTCGGCGGCGGTACCGTGCACGGGGTGCTCGGCCCCAACGGGGCGGGCAAGACCACCGCCGTACGGATCATGTCGACGCTGCTGCGCCACGACGCGGGCCGGGTCGCCGTGGCCGGGCTCGACGTCCGCGAGCGGGCGGGCGAGGTGCGCCGCAGGATCGGGCTGCTCGGGCAGCACGCGGCGGTGGATGAGCAGCTCGGCGGGCGGCAGAACCTGGAGATGTTCGGGCGGCTGTACCACCTGGGCGCACGCCGGGCGGGCAGCCGGGCCGACGAACTGCTGGAGCGGTTCGGCCTCGCGGACACCGGCCGCAAGGCCGTCAGGCAGTACAGCGGCGGGATGCGCAGGCGGCTCGACCTGGCCGCCTCGCTGATCACCGATCCGGACGTGCTCTTCCTGGACGAGCCGACGACCGGGCTCGACCCCCGCGGCCGGGCCGAGGTCTGGGAGGCGGTGCGCTCCCTGGTCGGCGGCGGCACCACGGTGCTGCTGACCACGCAGTATCTGGACGAGGCGGACCAGCTGGCCGACCGGATCTCGCTGATCGACGGTGGCCGGGCCGTCGCCGAGGGCACCCCCGACGAGCTGAAGGCCCGCGTCGGCGGCGACCGGATCGACGTGGTCCTGCGCGACGCGTCCCGGCTGGTGGAGGCGGCCGCGCTGCTCGGCGGCGCGGATCTGACGCTGGACCACGACCGGCGGCTGATCGGTGCGCCCGCCCCGGACCGGATGGCGGCCCTGACCCGGACCGTACGGGCGCTGGAGGAGGCGGGTATCGAGGCGGAGGACATCGCGGTGCGCCGCCCGACCCTGGACGAGGCGTTCCTGTCCCTGACCGGACAGCCCGCGAGTGAGCGGCGTACGGAGAAGGCGGAGGTGGCGGCATGAGCGCGGCGACGACGACGGTGGTCCCCGGGCAGGGGGGCGGCTCCCGGTTCGGCTGGGCGCTGGCCGACTCCTGGACGATGACCCGCCGCGAACTGGCGCACTGGGCCCGGCAGCCGGTCGCGGTCCTCGTCAACCTGGCCTTCCCGGTGATGCTGCTCCTGATGTTCACCTATCTGGTGGGCGGTGGCCGGGGCGTGGAGGGCGACCCCACCGAGTTCCTGGTTCCCGGCATGCTCGCGCTGACCATGGCCTTCGGTCTGGAGAGCACGATGCTCGCGGTCACCCAGGACCTCGGCAAGGGCGTCATCGACCGCTTCCGTTCGATGCCGATGGTCCCGGGCGCGGTGCTGGTGGGCCGCAGCGCCGCGGACATGCTCCAGTCGGTGGCCGCGCTCGGGGTGATGGCCGGGGTCGGCTGCGCGGTCGGCTGGCGCTGGCACAACGGGGCCGCCGCCGCGCTGGGGGCGGTGGGGCTGCTGCTTCTCCTGCGGTTCGCGATGCTCTGGGTGGGCATCCAGCTCGCCATGGTGGCGGGGCGGCCCGAGCTGGTCTCCGCCGTCCAGATCCTGGTCTGGCCGGTCGGCTTCCTCTCCAACGTGTTCGCCACCCCCGCGTCCATGCCCGGCTGGCTGGGCGCCGTGGTCGAGTGGAACCCCATGTCCGCGACGGCCACCGCCGTGCGGCAGCTGTTCGGGAACCCGGGGGGTGCGACCGGCTCCTGGGCCGCCGAGCACGCCCAACTCCTGGCGGTGCTCTGGCCGGTGGTGATCATCGCGGTGTTCTTCCCGCTGGCGGTGAGGAAGTTCGCCAGGCTGAGCCGGTAGCGGGCGCCGGCGGAGCGGTCTCGTGCGGCCTCTAGTGGCAACGCCGTTCAGTTAGATCGAGGTCCGGGGTGTCAAGGCCCGCTCATGAGCATGTGGATGCTGATGGTGGCTTTGTAGGTGGTGCGGTCAATGGCGGGTCCGCGTGCGTTGTATTTGG
>NZ_NWVL01000036.1 GCF_002382885.1 Streptomyces sp. WZ.A104 | reverse complement strand
CACCGGCGGCCCCGCAGGAGAGGACCACCCCGGCGGCGGTGGCCAGCACCAGGGCTCGGCGGGCGCCGTGCGCGGCCGGGTGGCCGCCGTACCGCACCGGCAGGGCCCTCGCGGCGGCGCGGCGGCGCACGGCGCACCCCGCGCACGTGCAGTCGATGGCGGGCTCGTACTCCTCGAAGACCGGCACAGGCATGCGATGTCCCCTCCGCACTCGTCACTCGTCAAGATCTCTGGGTGCAGCCGCGACGGGCGTCAGCGTTCTCAACTCTCCCGACGTATCGCATTTTGACGGACTTATGAGAAAAAACGACCATCTGACGGGGCGTGGCGTCCGGTAAATGGTCCGGAGCACCCCTCGGAGTCGGGTAGAGTTCTTCAGGTCAGCAGGCGCCGTTAGCTCAGTTGGTTAGAGCAGCTGACTCTTAATCAGCGGGTCCGGGGTTCGAGTCCCTGACGGCGCACGCACAGTCAAGGCCCCCTCACTTTTAGTGAGGGGGCCTTGATCATTCCCCGTCCGATACCCGGTGACACCCGAAGTCGCACACGCACAGCAACGGCGGGAGCATCGGACCGTCACGAGGCAGTGACGGAGCGAAAGGGGGCGCTGATCGTCACTTCATCACGCCCCCTCCATAACTGGTGCCCAAATCGTGCGTATGGCCGGTAAACAGTCTGTTTCAACCTTGCGATCCCGTTCAGTGTCGGACAATCTGTCTGGGGGCCGACGCCCCCAAGGGGGCTGCTGATCCATACAGTTGACGCAGCAGAGCGTGACGTTCCGGTTATCTGCGCCGAGGGGTGGGGGTCCCGCTCAAGGGCGGACGCCGAGGGGGCATCATGCAACCGGAAGGCTGCCGATCCATGTCTGTGGGAACGGTGGCTTGCCACCGTATGCGTGCCCGGTGAAGAACGGGGACCCACCGCGCACGAAGAGACCGAGCAGTCACGCACCAGCATGCGTGCGGGGGGATGACCCATGACGTCGACGCCGCCAGGCGACCGGCAGGAGAACGACGCTTCCCGGACGACACAGCTCCGGATACCGCAGCAGCTGCGGACCGGGGCGCCGCGGCGGCGTGCGCGGAAAGAGAAAGAGCTGCCGCGCTACGACTACGAGCACTACAGCCGGCTCGCCGGGCCGCTGACGCAGCCGCCCGCGGGCAAGCCGTACAAGGTGCAGTACCGCTCGCTCATATCCCAGGAGCCGCACCGGGTGCGCGCGGCGCTCCTGCTCGGCGCGGCGCCGCTCGTCTCGCTCGGCCTCTTCGCCTGGCTGATGCAGCCCAGCCACTGGACGGACCGCGACCCCAACCTGGACAACGACCTCCTGCTGGTCCTCGACATCATCATGCTGGTCTCGATCGGCCTGATCGAGCTGTTCCGCACGATGAACGTCCTGTCGAACGCGCACGCCACCCTCGTCGCCCGGGACCCGGTGCCGGTGGTCCCGGAGACCGGCACCAAGGTCGCCTTCCTCACCTCCTTCGTTCCCGGCAAGGAACCGCTGGAGATGGTGACGAAGACCCTGGAGGCGGCCGTGAAGATCCGCCACCGCGGTCTGATGCACGTCTGGCTGCTGGACGAGGGCAACGACCCCGCGGTCAAGGAGGTCTGCGCCCGGCTCGGTGTGCACCACTTCTCCCGCAAGGGCGTGGCCCACTGGAACCAGGCCAAGGGCCCGCACCGCGCCAAGACCAAGCACGGCAACTACAACGCCTGGCTGGACGCGCACGGCGGCGACTACGACTTCTTCGCCTCGGTCGACACCGACCACATCCCGCTGCCGAACTACCTGGAGCGGATGCTCGGCTACTTCCGCGACCCGGACGTCGGCTTCGTCATCGGCCCGCAGGTCTACGGCAACTACGACACCTTCGTCACCAAGGCCGCCGAGTCGCAGCAGTTCCTCTTCCACGCGCTGATCCAGCGCGCGGGCAACCGCTACGGCGCGCCCATGTTCGTCGGCACCAGCAACGCGGTCCGGATCTCGGCGCTCAAGCAGATCGGCGGCCTGTACGACTCGATCACCGAGGACATGGCCACCGGCTTCGAGATCCACCGCCACCGCAACCCGGTCACCGGCAAGAAGTGGCGCTCGGTCTACACCCCGGACGTGCTGGCCGTCGGCGAGGGCCCGACCGCCTGGACGGACTTCTTCACCCAGCAGCTGCGCTGGTCGCGGGGCACGTACGAGACGATCATCGGGCAGTTCTGGAAGGGCTTCGGGACAATGCCGCCCGGCAAGCTCTTCAACTACACGATGATGATCATCTTCTATCCGATGTCGGCCCTGAACTGGATCCTCGCGGCTCTCAGCTGCGCGCTGTTCCTCGGCATGGGCGCCTCCGGTGTCCAGATCGACCCGACGATCTGGATGATGCTGTACGGCAACGCCTCCGCCCTCCAGATCGGGCTGTACATCTGGAACCGCCGCCACAACGTCTCGCCGCACGAGCCCGAGGGCTCCGGCGGACTCGCCGGCATGGTGATGTCCGCGCTCTCCGCCCCGATCTACGCCCGTTCGCTGATGGACGCGGTGCTGCGCCGCAAGAGCTCCTTCGTGGTGACCCCCAAGGGCGACTCGTCCAGCCCGGACACCCTCTTCGGCACGTTCCGCATCCACCTGTTCTTCATCGTCGTCTTCGGCGCCTCGATGATCTCCTCCTTCTTCCTCGGCCACAGCCACCCCGCGATGGTCACCTGGGCCTCGCTCGCGCTGCTGATCACCGCCGCGCCGATCATCGGCTGGAAGTACACGATCCGCGCCGAGAAGAAGAAACGCCGGGCAGGCGGAGGATCGCACCGCAGCGGCGGACCGGCCCCGGAGCCGCGGCCCCAGCCCCTGCCCGGGGCACCCGGGAACGACCAGACCATGCAGATCGCCCTTGGGGGACGTAAGAAATGAAGTACCGTCCGAGCCGCCGTACACGCCGCCTGGCGATCAGTACGGCGGTGGTTCTCGCGCTCGCGGGAGCGAACGGGCCGTGGCTGTACCGCTTCAGCACCGAGCGCTACCACGAGTACAAGATCAACCAGCAGGAGTACAAGGCGGCCAACGGCCACTGGTCCTTCCTGGACATCCCGTCCGAGTTCAGGATCAACACGATCCACGCGGCGCTGCTGCACACCGGCAAGGTGCTGCTCGTCGCGGGCTCCGGCAACAACCAGAAGAACTTCGACGCGAAGAGCTTCCGCTCGGTGCTGTGGGACCCGAAGACGGACACCTTCAAGAACATCCCCACCCCCAAGGACATGTTCTGCGCCGGGCACACCCAGCTGCCCGACGGCAAGCTCCTCATAGCCGGCGGCACCAAGCGCTACGAGAAGCTGGAGGGCGATGTCACCAAGGCCGGCGGCCTGATGATCGTCCACAACGAGGACCCGGACAAGCCGATCACCCTGCCCGCGGGCACCCGCTTCACCGGCAAGGAGAACGGCAAGACGTTCGTCTCCAAGGACCCGGTGCTGGTCGAGAAGGCCACCAAGGTCTTCGACAAGGAGACCGGCGCGTTCCTGCGCAACGACCCCGGGCTCGGCCGGATCTACGTCGAGGCGCAGAAGGCCGGCAAGAAGTACGAGACCGGCACCGAGGACAACTACCGAGTGGCGGGCCTGTCCGGCTCGGACACCCGCAACGTCTACGGGATCGCACAGAAGCTGGCCCTGGACAAGAAGGACTTCCAGGGAATCCGCGAGGCCTTCGAGTTCGACCCGGTGGCGGAGAAGTACATCACCGTCGACCCGATGAAGGAGGCCCGCTGGTATCCGACCCTGACGACGCTGGAGGACGGCAAGGTCCTCGCACTGTCGGGTCTGGACGAGATCGGGCAGATCGTCCCGGGCAAGGACGAGATCTACGACCCGAAGACCAAGAAGTGGGAGTACACCGGCATCGAGCGGAGGTTCCCCACCTACCCGGCGGTCTTCCTGCTCAACGACGGCAAGCTCTTCTACTCCGGCTCCAACGCCGGGTACGGCCCGGCGGACGTCGGGCGCGACCCGGGCGTCTGGGACCTGTCCACCAACAAGTTCAAGAAGATCCCCGGGCTCAGCGACCCGGACCAGATGGAGACCTCGGCGACCGTACGGCTGCCCCCCGCCCAGGACGAGAGGTTCATGGTGATCGGCGGCGGCGGGGTCGGCGAGTCGGAGAAGTCCAGCGAGAAGTCCCGGCTGGTCGACCTCCAGAAGAAGAACCCCAGGTTCACCGACGGCGCGTCCCTCTCCGAGGGCACCCGCTACCCCAGCGCCTCCCTGCTCCCCGACGACTCGCTGCTGGTGACCGGCGGCTCCAACGACTACCGGGGGCGCAGCGGCTCGGACGTGCTCCAGGCCCGGCTGTACGACGCGAAGAGCGACACGTACAAGCGGGTCGCCGATCCGCGGGTGGGCCGGAACTACCACTCGGGTTCGGTGCTGCTGCCGGACGGGCGGGTCATGATCTTCGGTTCGGACTCGCTCTTCTCGGACAAGGCCAACACCCGGCCCGGCGTCTTCGAGCAGCGCATCGAGATCTACACCCCGCCCTACCTCTACCGGGACTCCCGGCCCGAGCTGACGGCCGGGCCCAAGAAGATCGAGCGCGGCGGTACGGGCCTGTTCACCACGCAGCACGCCTCCTCGATCACCTCGGCGAAGCTGATGCGGCCCTCGGCGGTCACCCATGTCACCGACACCGACCAGCGCACCATCGCGCTGGAGATGAAGAAGTCGGCGGACGGGATCACTGTCACCGTGCCGGAGAACCGGGCGCTGGTGCCCGCGGGCTGGTACATGCTGTTCGTCACCGACGCCGAGGGCACGCCGTCCGAGGGCATGTGGGTCGAGGTGCCCGAGTAGCCACCCATACGTGGGCGGCGCTGCGGGCCGCGCCCCGGGGGCCGTCTCCCCGGGGCGCGGCCTTCCGCCGCTCCGGGTGACGTCTCCCGGGCCCGGCCTTCCGCTGCTTCGCGTTGCTACTTCGTGGCGCGGACCAGGCCCAGCGCGTACTCCGGCCACCAGTCGCCCGCCTTCGGGCCGCCCTTGCAGTCGCCGTCGGACTCACCGGGACGCTTGATCCACAGATAGGCGTCGACGAGGTCATCGCCGGTCTGGGTGGTCGGGGCCTCGCCGAGCGCGCGGCCCGGGGGGTTGCACCAGCTCTCGGCGGGGTCGCCGCCGGTGTAGGGGCCGTTGCCGTTGCGGCTGGTGTCGATGACGAAGGGCTTGTTGCCGATCTTCTCCGACAGCTTCTTGCCGAACTCCGTGGAGACGGCCGTCGTCTGGAAGTTGGAGACGTTGAGCGAGAAGCCGTCCGCCTCGGCGATCCCGGCCCGCTGGAGCGGCTGGTAGAGCGCGTCGGGTGACTGCCAGCCCGCGTTGCCCGCGTCCAGGTAGACCTTGGTGGCGGGCTGCTGCTTCAGCCGCTGGATCGCACCCTTGAGGAGGTCGTAGCGCTCCTCGTGGAACTCCTGGGGCGTGCAGCCGTCGACCAGGTGGAGCAGGGCGTCTGGCTCCAGGATCACGGTGGCGCTGCGGTCCCCGATGCCCTTGGCGACGCTGTCCAGCCAGGAGCGGTACGCATGGCCGTCGGCGGCGCCGCCCTTGGAGAACTGGCCGCAGTCGCGGTGCGGGATGTTGTAGAGGACCAGCAGGGCGTCCCGGTCCGCGGCGGCGGCCGCCTCGGTGACGCCCTTCACCTGGTTCTCCGCGTTGTCCGGACTTATCCACTCGCCGACCGGCTGCTCGGCGATCTTCCGGATCAGCGCGGCCTTCTCGCCGTCGCCGTCCTTCTCGTACGCGGCGACCTGGCGGGCCGCGTTCCCCTCGGGGTTGACCCAGTACGGGTCCTTGGCCTTGGGCTGCTGGGAGACGGTCGGCGCGGCGTCCCTGTCACCACCGTCCCCGTCACCGGAGCAGCCCGCCAGCAGCAGGGCCGCCCCGACCGCCGCTGCCGTACCGGTCGTCCTCAGGCCCGCCACGCGCTTGCGCGTCCGGGACCGGCCGGTGTAACTGCCGTACATCCACTCCCCCTTGGGTGCACTGCCTGCACTGTCGCTCACTGGATTCACCGATGGGCTGCCGGTCCGCACCATCCTGGCACAGCGGCGGAGAGCCCACGCGGCCGGTCGGCTGGGCGCCCGGCCCCGTGACGACGGGCTCATCTCCCACCCTTACAACGGTCACGCAGAGGCACCGGTTCCGGACATCCTGTTCGAAAACCGGTGATGCTCGCGGCCGCTCCCCCTACAGTGACGACAGGCCACGCGACCTCCCGTTTCGCGCCAGGCGACTCCCGCGGCCGGGGCGCAAGCGGTCGAGGACCGGCCCGGTCGGCGCGCCCCGAGAGGCGGCCGACCGGGCCGGGTGGAACGCATTCCGTTGCGCGTGTTCCGGCGTGCGTGTTCCGGCGTGCGTGTTCCGTTGAAGGTGTTCCCTTGCGCGTGTTCCGTGGCGCGGCGGGTCAGATCCGGCCCCCGTGCGCCGCCTGCACGCGCTCCCCGCCGCCGGGGGCGTCCTTCGCGCCCGTGAGGTAGGCCGAGACCACCACGTTCGCCGAGTAGGAGCGGGTCCGGTGGTCGTACGTGCCTCCGCACGTGATCAGCCGCAGCTCGGCCCGGCCGTCCTCTCGGGGCCCGTACGCCGTCCTCGCGTCGAAGCGTTCGCGGGTGACGACCTGGACGTCGTCCACGGTGAACTCCGCGACGCTGCCGTCGGTCCGGGTGACCTTGATCTTCGCACCGGGCTTCACCGCGCTGAGCCCGTAGAAGACGGCCGGTTTCGTCTCGGTGTCGACGTGGCCGACGAACAGGGACGCGCCCTTCGCGCCGGGTGCGGTGCCGTCGCCGTACCAGCCCGCGGTCTTCGGCATCCCGTACGGGGGCGGGTCGATGGCCCCGTCCTCGTCGAGGCCGCGCGCGATCACCGGGGCCGAGATCCCCGCGGAGGGGACGTCGACGCGCTCGGGGGCGACACCGTCGAGCGGGTCGTGGGCCGGGGGCAGCGGGGTGCCGAGGGGGCGGCCGACCGCGGCCACGTCACCGGTGGTGGGCCCGGACAGGCCGCCGAGCCCGCCGCCGGCCTCCCGGCCCCAGAGCCACAGGCCGAGCAGCAGCACGGCCCAGGTGACTCCCGTGAGCAGTCGCCCGGTGCCTGCCGGGCGGTCCGGGGCGCTCATGTCAGTGGCCGGCCGGGCCGCGTCGGCGGCGCGAGCTGCGCAGGGCGACGGCGACGGCAGCGACGGCGGCGAGCACCAGACCGGTCACCGCGTGCCGGGTGCCGGGCCCCTCGGACTCGACGGCCCGTTCGGCGAGGGTGGCGGTGCCTCCGCCGCCCGCCTTGACGGGTGCGGCGGGCGAGGGCCGGTTGTGGTGGATGACGGTGAGGGTGCCGGTCGCCTTGCCGTTGCTGTCCTCGCACGTCACCCAGACGTCGTAGGAGCGGGGTTCGGCGTCGGACCGGATACGGGCCTCGGCGAAGAGGCCCTTTCTGTCGCCGGGGCGGAACTGGACGGCCGAGGCGAAGGCGTCGGAGTTGCCCTTGGCCCGGCGGCCCTTGCCGCAGGCGTCGACCCACAGTTCCACCTGCCCGCCCGGGGCGATCGTGGACGGGGTGACCGAGACGGTGCCTCGGTCGTCGTCACCGGCCGGGGCGGCCGGGGATGCCAGCGCGACGGGGGCGGGCACGGCTATGAGCGCGGCCGCCGCTGCGGCACAGAAAGTGATGGGCATGGAACGCATCGTGAACCTCCTACAGGAAGGTTCACGCCTGCGGCCGGGCCCCGCATCCGCAGCCCCCCATTCGGGCGAGACCCGGGCGGTGCCCGGGCCACTGCGGATGCGGTTCGCTCAGGTCAGGAACGGTCGGCCTGGTCGGGCAGATCGATGAGATCGACCAGGTCCGCGATGGAGTCGACCACGGTGGACGGCCGGAACGGGTAGCGGTCGATGTCCGCGACACCGGTCAGCCCGGTGAGGACCAGGAAGGTCTGCATCCCCGCTTCCAGGCCCGCCAGCACGTCGGTGTCCATCCGGTCGCCGATCATGGCGCTGGTCTCGGAGTGCGCGCCGATGGCGTTCAGCCCGGTCCGCATCATCAGCGGGTTGGGCTTGCCCGCGAAGTACGGCTCCTTGCCGGTGGCCTTGGTGATGAGGGCGGCGACCGAACCGGTGGCGGGCAGCGGGCCCTCGGCGGACGGGCCGGTCTCGTCGGGGTTGGTGCAGATGAAGCGGGCGCCGCCGTTGATCAGCCGGATCGCCTTGGTGAGGGCCTCGAAGCTGTACGTACGGGTCTCGCCGAGCACCACGTAGTCGGGGGCGTGGTCGGTCAGGACGTACCCGATGTCGTGCAGGGCGGTGGTGAGGCCCGCCTCGCCGATGACGTACGCGGTGCCGCCGGGGCGCTGGTCGTCCAGGAACTGGGCGGTGGCGAGCGCGGAGGTCCAGATGTTCCGCACGGGCACGTCCAGGCCCATGCGGCTGAGCCGGGCGTGCAGGTCGCGCGCGGTGTAGATGGAGTTGTTGGTGAGGACGAGGAAGGGCAGCCCGGAATCCCGCAGCCGCTTGATGAAGGCATCGGCACCGGGGATGGGGGTGCCCTCGTGGATGAGGACGCCGTCCATGTCGGTGAGCCAGGATGTGATCGGCTTGCGCTCTGCCATGTGTCGGGACTCCTGCCGTACGCACTGCGTGCTGGGGGTGCCCGGACCACGCCGTCCCGGCACCCCCAGCATAATTAGCCGGTGGCGACCTTGACCCCGTCGATCACCCAGTACCAGTTGTTGCTGCCGGTGTAGTGGAACCGGAAGCTCACGTTGGCGGCCCCGGCCGGCACGTCCAGGGTCAGGGACTGGGGCTGGGAGATCACGTCGGACGTGTAGCTCTTCACCACGACGGGGGTGCCGCCGTTCCAGGAGGCGAGTACCCGGGCGCTCTGCCTGCCCTCCTGCCGGTAGAGGGTGGTGAAGCCGAGCGTCACGGTGGACCTGCCGCCGACCGCGTACGCCGGGGTGACGAGCGTGGAGTCGTACCGGCCGGAGGACGCCTTGTCGTCCCACTCGTCGGAGTCGGCGACCGCGAAGACCCCGCGTGAGCGCACGTTCAGCTCACGGGACTGGTCGCGGTGGCTGCGGCTCCAGAACTCGTCGGTGGCGAAAGCCCAGCCGCGCCACTCGGTGACGCCTCCGGTGCCCATCGCCGAGTTGACGACCGACCAGCCGCTGGGCGCGGTGTGCGTCCAGCCGAGGACGCCCGCCGGGATGCCGGTCTCGTCGACGCGGGCGGAGAGGGAGGGGTACAGCGCCTCGAAGGGGTCGGTGGAGCGCTCCTGGATCGGCTTGCCGTCCAGTCCCCAGGAGGGGTCCGGGGCTATGCCGAGCTGCTTGAAGACGGTGGCGGCGACATCGACGAGACGGGTGTCGCCGGGCGTGGCACCGGCGGCAATGCCGGGGCCCTGGGCGAGGACGAAGGTGCGCCGCTCCTCGATCGCGCTGCCGCCGTGGCCGCCGGAGTCGGTGTGGCCGTGGTCGGTGGCGACGATGACGGTCCAGCGCTCGGTGGCGTACGAGGGCCGGGCCCTGATCGCGGCGAGGAGGCGGCCGAGGTGGCCGTCCACGACCTCGGTCGCCTCGCGGTAACGCGGGCTGGCCGCACCCTGGTTGTGGCCGACGATGTCGACCTGCCCGAAGTAGACGAACAGGACGTCCGGGTTCTGGTCGCGGAGGATCGACTCGGTCTCGGCGGCGATGGTGGCGTCGTGGCCGGTGTAACCGTCGCGGTCACCGTCCAGCACGAGCTTGGCGTCCGCGCCCGGGGTGACGGTGCCCTGGGTGTCCAGGGGCTTCCAGTCGACGGCCGCGTAGGTGGAGAGCTGGGGGCGGACCTGGGCGAGGCGGGCGAGGAAGCCCGGGTACTGCCCGTAGTTCTTCCCGGCGAAGGAGTTGTCCTTCACGCGGTGCTTGTCGGGCCACACTCCGGTGGAGATGGTCGACCAGCCGGGGCCGGAGGAGGTGGCGGCCATCGGGTTGGCGTACAGCAGGGAGGTGCCGTACGTGCCTTTCGCCATCATCGACTTGAGGTGCGGGGCGTTCGCTGCGGCGATGACGTCGTGGCGCAGCCCGTCGATGCCGACGACGAGCACCTTGTCCTTGCTGGTGCCGTCGGGGAGGGTGGGCGCGGCGTACGCGGCGGGGGCCGTGGCAAGGGGGCCGACGGCGGCGGCGGTGGCCGCTGCGGCGGTGGTGGCGAGCACGGAGCGGCGGGACAGGGGTCGGGACCGGGACACGTGATCCTCCGGAGAGAGGGGCGGGTGGGTCGGGGCTGGACGGGGCTGGACGTGAACTGCCTTATGGACCAGACCTGTTACCTTGACGAGACAAGCGGGCCGAGTCCAGACCTTCGCATCGCGGGAACAGACGTTCGCAGGAATCCGTGGCCGAAAGGTGGCCGGTCAGCTTCCGGTGGCCGACTTCCAGGCGTCGATGTACGTGTCCAGGTTGGTGCCGATGTCCGACCAGTCGGGCTCGAAGATCTCCACGCCCTCCATCAGCCCGGCCAGTTCGACGGCGTTGGCGTCGGTGGCCTTGATGTCCTTGCGGGCCGGGAAGCCCCCGCCGACCGCGCTGACGTCGCGCTGCGCCTGCTCGGAGAGGAGGAAGTCGAGCAGCTTCTTGCCGTTCTCGCTGTGCGGGGCGTTCGTCACGAGCCCGGCCGCGTACGGGAGAGCGAAGCTGGTGGGCTTTCCGCCCTCCTTCGCGGGGAACCAGATGGCGAGGTTGGGCATGTCCTTGGACTGCGCGAAGTTCATCTGTACGTCCCCGTTGGCGACGAGGAGTTCCCCCTTGTCGACCTTGGGGGCGAGCTTGCCGGTGGAGGCGGAGGGCCCGACGTTGTTGGCCTGGAGCTTCTTGAGGTAGGCCATGGCGGGTTCCTGGCCGCCGAAGTCGTGCATGGCCTTGATGAGGACGGCGGTGCCGTCGCCCGCGACGCCGGGGGTGGAGTACTGGATCTTCTCCTTGTAGGAGCTCTTCAGCAGCTCCTCCCAGGTGGTGGGGGGCGTCTTCAGCTCCTTCTTGTTGTGGATGAAGGCGAAGTAGTTGTTGACGATGGAGGTCCACTTCCCGTCGGCCGCCCGGTCGGCGCCGTCGACCCGGTCGGCGCCCTCCGGCTCGTACGCCGTGAGGAGCCCCTTGGCGTCGGCCTGCTGGATGAAGGGCGGCAGGGTGACGAGGACGTCGGCCTGGGTGTTGGCCTTCTCGCGGGCGGCGCGCTGCACCATCTCGCCGGAGCCGCCCTCCACGTACTTGACCTTGATGCCGGTCTTCTTCTCGAAGTCCTCGAAGACCTTGTCGTACCAGCCGTTGCCGTTCTCGCCCTTGAGGCCGTCGGCGCTGTAGACGGTGACGGACTTCTCATCGGCGGCGGAGGAGCCACCGCACGCGGTGAGGGTGAGAGCGGCGAGGACGGCCAGGGGAAGGGCGAGGGTGCGGGCAGGCTTGCGCATGGGATGTCTCCGGGTGAAGAGGGGGTGAGGGGCGGGGTGAGGGGGGTGAGGCAGGAAGCGGTACGGGGGCGGGTCAGCGGTACGAAGCGCGCGTCCGGATACGGGAGACGGCGGCGAGCACGAGGAGCGTCGTCGTCATCAGGACCACGGCGAGCGCGGCGCCGGTGAAGAGCGAGCCCCGGTCGGTGGCGGCGAAGATCTGCACCGGGAGCGGGGTCCAGTCCGGCGGGTAGAGCATCATCGTGGCGCTCAACTCCCCCATGGACAGGGCGAAGCAGAGCCCGGTGGCCGAAGTGAGCGAGGGCAGCAGCAGCGGCAGCCTGACCCGCCACAGGACGCGGGCGGGACCGGCACCGAGACCGGCGGCTGCCTGTTCGTACATCGGGTCCAGGCGGCGTACGGCGGCCGCGACCGACTGGTAGGCGAACGCGGTGACCAGGACGGTGTGGGCGAGGATCACGATCCAGCGCGTCCCGTTGAGCAGGATGGGCGGCTGGCTGAACGCCACCAGAACCGCGAGGCCGACGACCACCGAAGGCACGGCGACCGGCAGGATGAACAGCGCGTCCAGGAGCCGCTTCCCGCGCTCGCGGAGAGAGGCGGCGGCGAGAGCGGCCCAGCCACCGAGGACGAGGGCCAGCACGCTCGCGGCCAGGGCCGTGACCAGGCTGGTGGTCAGCGCCTGGAGCGAGTCGCCGTTGGTAGCGGCGGCGTAGCGTGCGGCGGTGGGTCCGGAGGGGAACGCGCCGGACCAGTTGGTGGCGAGGGACGCGGCGAGGATGACGAGCAGGGGCACCGCGAAGAGCGGGACGAAGAGGAGGAGGAAGACGGCCCAGGTGGCCCACTTCCCGGCCCGGCTATGCACCAGCACGACGGCTCACCACCCGGTAGAGGCTGTAAAGGCCCACGGAGACAGCGATGTTGACGACGGCGACGACGCAGGCGGCCGCGTAGTCCGACTCCAGGATCGCCTTGCTGTAGACGAGCATCGGCAGCGTCGTGACGTCCTTGGCCCCGGTGAACAGGACGATCCCGAACTCGTTGAGACACATCACCAGGACGAGGCTGCCGCCCGCCGCGAGCGCCGGGAGCGCCTCGGGCAGGATCACCTGCCGGATGATCCGGACGGGTCCCGCGCCGAGCGAGGAGGCCACCTCCAGCTGCCCGGTGTCGAGTTGCGAGAACGCGGCGAGCAGCGGGCGCATGACGAACGGCGTGAAGTACGTGATCTCGGCGAGCAGCACGCCCCAGGGGGTCGTCAGGAAGCGGAAGGGCCCGTCCGCTGCCCCGGTGACGTCGGTCCACAGCCCGTTGGCCATACCGACCGAGCCGTAGATGAACAGCAGCGCCAGCGTGATCAGGAAGGACGGGAAGGAGAGGAAGACGTCGACGAACCGGGCCACCGCCCTGCCGCCGGAGAACGGGACGAACGCGATCACCAGCGCGAGGACGAACCCGAGGACGAGGCAGCCCACGGTCGAGCCGACGGCGAGCCACACGGTGGTGGCGAGCGCGTCGCGGAAGACGGCGGAGGCGAAGACCTCGGCGTACGGGCCGAGTGAGGCGCCGCCCTCTTCGGGGGTGAAGGACTGCTGGACGACGAGGGCCAGGGGGTAGAGGAACGCGAGCGCGAGGGCGACGACGGGCGGGAGGGCCCAGACCCAGGTGGGGATGGAGCGGGGACGTGCGGAGGCGGGGTTGGGGGCGGGGGCGGGTCCGGTGGGGAGGGGGACGGCTGAAGCTGTGCCGGTGGCGGCAGGGGTGGTGGCGGTGGGGGTCATGAGCTGCCCCCCGTCGTTCCCGCCGGCAGCAGCACCGCGTCCTCGGCCGCGAAGTGCAGGGTGACACGGTCGCCGAGGGCCGGGGGCTCGCGCAGTTCGCGGAGGTCGGCCATGACGTGGTGTCCGTCGATGTCGGCGTGGACGCGGTGGGTGGAACCGCGCCACTGCACCTCGGTGACTGTGCCGGTGAGCCCGTTGGGCCCGGCGCCGAGGCCGACGAGGTGCGGCCGGACGCAGAGGGTGGCGGTGGCTCCGGGGGCGGCGGTGTCGGTGGGGACGGCGAGGGGGCGGCGGGCGGTTCGACCATCGTCGCCCTCGGGGCGGTGCTCGGGGCGGTGCTCGGGGCCTTTCTCGGGGCTGCTGAGCTCGACGCTCCCGTCGCCTGTGACGGTGACGGGGAGCAGGTTGGCGTTGCCGACGAACGAGGCGGTGAACTCCGTACGGGGTCGGCGGTAGAGCTCCTCGGGGGTGCCGCAGTCCTGGAGCCGGGCGCGGTCCATCACGGCGATGCGGTCGGCCAGGGTGAGCGCCTCGACCTGGTCATGGGTGACGTACAGGATGGAAACGTCCGGCAACTCGCGGTGAAGTCGGGCAAGTTCGGCGAGCATGCCGGAGCGGAGCCGGGCGTCGAGTGCGGAGAGCGGTTCGTCCAGGAGCAGGACGCCGGGGCGGATCGCGAGAGCGCGGGCGATGGCGACGCGCTGCTGCTGGCCGCCGGAGAGTTCGCGCGGGTGGCGGTCGGCGTACGCGGCCATACCGACGAGTTCCAGGGCCTCGGCGACCCGGCCGGGGATCTCGGCCTTCGGGGTGCGGTGGGCTTTGAGCCCGAAGGCCACGTTGCCCTTGACCTTGAGGTGGGGGAAGAGGGCGTACTGCTGGACGACCATGCCGATGCCGCGCCGGTGCGGGGGCAGGGCGGTGACGTCCCGGCCACCGAGGAGAACCCGCCCGGACGCGGGCCGGACGAACCCGGCGACCGCGCGCAGGGCGGTGGTCTTGCCGGAGCCGGAGGGTCCGAGGAGGGCCATGACCTCGCCGGGTTCGACGGTGAGGTCGAGCCGGTCGAGGACGACGGTCCGGCCGTACGCGACGGTGACGCCGTCGAAGCGGATGCCGCTGGGGGCGGTGGGGGTGGGGACGGTGGCGGTGGCGAGCGGGTTGGAGGTGGGGAGGTCCGTCACGCCTCGGCCCGCGCGATCAGGTCGGGCAGCTCGGCGACCGACCCGAGGACGTGGGTCGCGCCGTGCCGGTCGAGCTGGTCCCGGCCGTGGGCACCGGTGAGGACCCCCGCGACGAGCCCGGCGCCGGAGCGTACTCCGCTGAGCATGTCGTACGAGGTGTCCCCGGCGACCGCGATCCGCCGGACGTCGTCCACCGCCCCGGTGCGCAGGAGGGCGGCCAGGACCATGTCCGGGCAGGGGCGCCCCCGGCCGCCCGCGTCGGCGGGGCAGAGGGTGAGGGGGACGAGGTCCTGCCAGCCGAGGGCGGCGAGGATGGCGTCCTGGGTGGTGCGGGCGAACCCGGTGGTCAGGACGACGGTCCGCCCCTCTGCGGTGAGCCGCTCGACGGCTTCCCGCGCGCCGGGGAGCGGGGCGATACGGCCGCCGTCGACGAGTGCCCCGTACGCCTCCTCGAAGGCGGTGTTGGCGTACTGAGCCCTCTCCTCCTCCCCGAAGAGGTGCCGGAAGACGGAGATCTTCGACTCGCCCATAGTGGCTCGGACATAGGCGAGTTGGCGCTCGTACTCCTCGGATTCCGGTGCCACCCCCAGGCGTTGGGCTGCGGCGGAGAAGGCGTGCTCGACGAGACCGCCGTCGGCGACGGTGGTCCCGGCCATGTCCAGGACGACAAGTCCGAAGCGGTTACCGGCCGCCGCCTGTGCCGCTTGGGTTGCTTGGGTTGCTTGCGTCGCTTGGGTTGCTTGCGTTGCTGAAGTCATGAGGTCACCAGCCCAGTTGGTCGGCGGTCGTTTCGGCGATGGCGGGCGAGCACGTCATGCCACGCCCGCCGGGTCCGGTCACGAGCCAGACCCCGTCGCGCACCTGCTGCCGGTGGACGACTCGGGAGGTGTCCGCGCACTGGGCGTAGACACCTGCCCAGCGGTGGCGGATGCGCGGCAGCGGGCGGCCGAGGAAGGACTCGACGACCCGGACGAGGTGCTCGTACGGCTCCTCGACGGTGTCGAAGGCGAAGGGGTGCTCGTACTCGTGGGTGTCCCCGATGGTCAGCCCGCCGTCGCCACGCTGCACCATGAGGAGTTGCATGCGGTGTTCGGCCGCGACGGGGTCCTGCGGCTGCCCGGTGTTGAGGGCGTCGAGCGCCTCGCTCCGGTACGCGGGGTAGTAGCGGAAGCTGTCGGCGTCGGCGACCGAGGTGGTGAGGGGCTCGCCGAGCGGGTCGGTCTGCATCATCTGGAGGCGGACGCGACGCACGGGCAGTTCGGGCCCGGCGAGTTCGCGGACGAGCCCGCCGAGCCAGGCGCCGGTCGCCAGGATGACGGCGTCGCCGGCGTGGACGTCACCGTGGTCGTCGCGCACCGAAGCGGTTCCGGCGACGTCCCGCACTTCGCGGCCGCCGAGGTAGGTGTAGCGACCCGAGTCCAGCAGCTCCTGCTTCAGGGCGAGTTGGGCGGTGCGTGGTTCGACCGCCGCGTCCCGCTCGCACCACAGGGCAGCGATGTACGCGCCGCGCAGGGCCGGGTTGAGCGCGCGGGCCTCGGCGGCGGTGAGCAGCTTGTAGCCGCGCGCCGCCGCGTCCGGCCGGACGAGCGCCGCCTCGGCGACGGCGACCTCGCGGGCGGTCCGCAGCGGGGTGAGCGAACCACAGGCCCGGAAGCCGAGCCCGGGCACCCGCCGCCCGACCTCCTCCCACAACTCCCGTGCGCGCAGCGCGGTTTCCAGCTCATCGCCACCAGCCCGGCCACTGACCCATATCTGTCCGAAATTGCGGAGCGATGCCCCGCGCGCCTCACTCTCGCGCTCGATCTGTACGACCTCGTGGCCGCGACTGACTGCATGCCAGGCGTGCATGGTTCCCACCACGCCGGCTCCTACGACGATGACTCTCACGGCGGCCACGCTCCTGGGGGCGGGTGTCCCGGGTGCGTCCGGTCACCGACGGGACGGTGAACGACCCATCAAGTTTGGACCAGACCCGTTATCGTTTAGTTACAAGAGGCGGGATGGCCATCACCGCCGGATTCCGACGTCAGCCCCGCCTCGGCCCCGCCACGCAGGTCCGCCGCGGTCCGACCCGGCCCTGCCTCCCCACTCCGCCTCAGTCCCGCCTTCGTCCCGCTTCAGTCCCGCCCTTCGCCCTTCAGATGGGCGGAGAAGGAGAAGCGGTCCCCCCGGAACAGGGTCCGTACCCGCTCCAGCGGCCGCCCCTCCGTGTCCCGGGAGAGCCGGTGGATCAGGAGCATCGGCAGGGCGGGCGGGGTCCCGATGAGCAGGGCCTCGCGGGGCGTCGCGAGGACCGTCTCGATCCGCTCGTCCGCGTCGCCGAAGGCGATGCCGAGGCGTTCGCGGAGGTGGGCGTAGAAGGAGGAGTCGGGGTCGAACCGCGTGTCCAGGTCCGGGACGCGGTCGACGGCGACGTACGTGCTCTCCAGGCCGACCCGCTCGTCGTCGGCGAGCAGCACGCGCTCCAGGTGCCAGACCGGTTCGCCCCGCCCGACCCCGACCTCGGCGGCGAGCGCCTCCGGGCAGGGAAAGCGTTCCAGGCCGATGAGGTTACGGCCGGGCCGTCTGCCCTGGCGGCGGACTCCTTCGGTGTAGCTGGCGAGGGAGAGCGGCTGTTCCAGCTTGGGTCCGGCGACGACGGTCCCGCGCCCCTGCCGCCGCAGCCGCCCTTCCAGGAGCAGTTCGCGCAGGGCCTGGCGGACGGTCTCGCGCGAGACCTCGTGCTGCTGGGCGAGCTCCCGCTCGGTGGGCAGGAACCCGCCCTCGCCCAGCTCGTCCAGCAGCACCGCGATGCGGGCCTTGACGGCGTAGTACTTCGGGATGCGGCCGTGCTCGGGGATGCCGGAGCGGATCGGTGCGCCAGGTGCCTGGCCGTTCGGGTAGTCCACGGCCCGATGGTGGCAGACGTACGTGAACACCTGGGCGGGGGTACGGATAGGAGGGGTACGGATAGGAGGGGTACGGACATACGGGCACGGGGGGGGCGTTCGGTCCGGGCCGTCGGGGTGAGCTGCGGGGGGGGCGGGCGGGGGATTCGCTTCAGGCCGCGCGGGACGGACAGCAGAGGCGGGCGCGGGGCGAGGGTTCGGTGCAGGTCGCGGGCGGATGCCCGGCCCGGGTGGCCGTCAGCCCGCCGTGCGCCGCGAGCGGCGGGCGTAGGCCAGGAGGGCGGTTCCGCCGAGCAGCAGGGCTCCGGCGGTGGCCCCGGCCCAGGCGAGGGATGCCGGCCCGGTGCGGGCGAGTTCGGGGAGCGGTCGGCCGGCACCGTCGCGGGGTGGAAGGCCGGGGCGCTCCTTGCCCCCGTCCCTGCCCCCGCCGTCGCCGCCCCCGGTCTCCGGGAGCGTCTCCTTGCCCGCGCCGGTGCGCCCGGGGTCGGGGCGTTCCGGTTCGCGGACGCTGTCTGTGGCGCCGTCGACGATCACGAACGGGTACTCCTTCGACTCCCCCACCCAGTCACCGTCCTCGCGCCCGCCGCCCTTGGCCTCGTCCCGGTGGATGCGCTGGACGACAGCGGCGTGGGCGGTGACCGGCCCGGGGTCCGTGTCGGAGGTGAACGCCATCCGGACACGTACAGCCACGGTCTTTCCGGCGGGGACGGTGAGCCCTCGGAACGCGTTGTCCGAGTCGCCCGAATCGCGTGCGGCGCCCGCCCTATCGCCCCCGAAGACGCCGATCTGCTCGTCGTGGTCGGTGGTCTCCCAGGCGGCGCGGTGCACGGTGCCGGGACGCCCGGGCTCGGTGAACTCCAGCTGGATCTGCTCCGCGGCCAGCCGTCGGTCGCGGTCGGCGAGGACGAGGACAGGGTGCAGGGCCCGGCAGGAGGCGTCGGTGGTGTTGGTGAGCTCCAGGAACCAGGTGCCGTAACCGCCCCCGGAGGCGTACGTGCCCGGGGCGCCCTGAATCCGGGTCTCGATGGGGAACTCCTTGGCGTCCGGGGCGCCACAGGCGGGCTGCTCGTCGAGGGCCGCGGCCTCGGCGGCTAAGGAGACCTGAGTGGCCGGAGCCGAGAGGGCGGCCGCCTGCGGTCCGCCCAGAAGCACGGCGGGCACCGCGATCCCGGCGGCCAGCCCGAGGGCGGCGAGCACGCGGCAGTCACGCGGCCGCGCACAGGAGGTGGGGGACACAGAGGTGGGGGGCATGAGGGAGGCACCCTTCGCTGCTCGCGAACGACCGGGGCGATGGCCACCGGTGATGACCTCCGACGCAACCACGCGCGCGCGAACCCAGAGAGTCGACATGCCGACCCAATTAATAGGATCACCCGACCGCACCTCGAAGTCCGGCCCCACCCCGAAACCCAGGCCCCACTTCGCCGACCCTCTACGCCCGCTACCCCGCTGCCCTCCACTACCCCCTGCTGCCCCCGCTGGCCGCCTGCCTCCCCCCGGGCCTCTGCCCCAGTCCCCAACCCCCAGCCCCTACCCCCACCCGCCCGAACACCGGCGCGAGCACCAGCTGCGCCGCGCCCTCCGCCACCGGCCGGTCACCACCAGCCGCGACGGTGACGCTCACCCCCGCGCCCGCCCCGCCGCCCCGTGCGGCCCGCTCCTCGATCACGGCCCGGACGCCCCGTACGTACGCGTCCTCGTCGGCCGCCACCGTGCGCCCGCCCAGCACCACCCGGTCGATGTCGAGCAGGCCGACCAGATTCGCCGCGCCCGTTCCGAGGACCCGGGCCGCCTCGCCCCGGTCCCCGCGCGCCTCGGCGGCCAGGCACAGGGCCTCGACGCAGCCGCGCCCCCCGCACTCGCACAGCGGCCCGTCCAGCTGGAGGGTCTGGTGGCCGAACTCGCCCGCGCCCGTCCGCGCGCCCCGGTGCACCTCGCCGCCCAGGACGAGGCCCGCGCCGAGCCCCGTACCGAGGTGGAGGTAGGCGAAGTCACCGCTCGGCCCGCCCCGGGCGAGGGCCAGAGCGAGGGCAGCGGCGTTGGTGTCCTTGTCGACGACGACCGGCAGCCCGGTCCGCTCGGCCAGCGCGTCGCGCAGCGGGTACCCGTCCCACCGCGGGAACCCGGTCACCCGGTGCAGCACGCCGTCCCGGTGATCCAGCGGACCGGGTACCGCGACCCCCACGCCCAGCAACGGCTTGTGAGGCTCGGCCGCGCGCAGGTCCCGTACGGCTTCCGCGGCGTCGCCGAGCACCTTCTCCGCCGGAGCGCCGAAGTCGAGGGGGGCTCTGGTGACCGCGACCGACCGGCCCGCGAGGTCGACCAGAACGGCGGTGAGCCCGTCACGGTCCAGGTGCAGCCCGACGGCGAACTGGGCGTCGGGGACCAGCCGCAGCACCGTGCGCGGCTTGCCGCCGGTGGAGGGGCGCAGGCCCGCACCGGCGGCGAGCCCGTCCTCCCGCAGCCGGGCGGTGATCTTGCTGACGGCCTGCGGGGTGAGGCCGGTGCCCTCGGCCAGCTCCAGCCGGCTGATGCCCTCCGCCCCGGCCCCCCGCAGCAGGTCCAGCACCAGCGCGGCGTTGTGGTGGCGCAGCGCCGGCAGATTCACCCCGGCCGGGGCCTTCGCCCTGCTCGTGTTCACGGTCCACTCCCCTTCACCCGTCCCATTGTGCCGGTCGCTTGCACTTTGGCAACAGCGTTGCTTAAGTGGAAGTCATGACTGTCAACGCCCCCGCCCCTCTCCGCGTGGCCCTCATCGGCTACGGCCTGGCCGGGTCCGTCTTCCACGCCCCGCTGATCGCCGCGACCGGCGGCCTGGTTCTCGACACGATCGTCACGTCGAACGAGGAGCGCCGGGCCGAGGCCCGCGCCGCGTATCCGGACGTGCGGTTCACCGGCTCGCCGGACGAGCTGTGGGAGCGCGCCGGCGAGCTGGACCTCGTCGTGATCGCCGCCCCGAACAAGACGCACGTCCCGCTGGCGACGGCCGCGCTGAAGGCCGGGTTGCCGGTGGTCGTGGACAAGCCGATCGCCGGAACCGGCGCCGAGGCCCGCGAGCTCGCGGCGCTGGCCGAGGAGCGAGGGCTGCTGCTCTCGGTCTTCCAGAACCGCCGCTGGGACAACGACTTCCGTACCCTCGCCGCGCTGATCGCCGACGGCGAGCTGGGCGAGGTGCAGCGCTTCGAGTCCCGCTTCGAGCGCTGGCGGCCGCAGCTGAAGGGCGGCTGGCGCGAGTCGGGCGACCCGGAGGAGATCGGCGGTCTGCTGTTCGACCTGGGCAGCCATGTCGTCGACCAGGCCCTGGTGCTGTTCGGCCCGGCGGTCCAGGTGTACGCGGAGTCCGACATGAGGCGTCCGGGCGCGGCGGCGGACGACGACACGTTCATCGCGATCACCCACGCCAACGGGGTCCGCTCGCACCTGTACGTCAGCGCCACCACGGCCCAGCTCGGCCCGCGCTTCCGGGTGCTGGGCTCGAAGGCGGGCTATGTGAAGTACGGCCTGGACCCGCAGGAGGCCGCCCTGCGCGAGGGCCTGCGCCCGACGGCCCGTGAGCCGTGGGGCGAGGAGGGGCCGGAGCTGTGGGGCCGCCTCGGCTCCGGCGAGTCCCCGCTGACCGGCGGCGGCACCCCGGTCCGTACGCTCCCCGGCGACTACCCCGCGTACTACGCTGCCGTCGCCGCCGCCGTACGCGGCTCGGGCCGGAACCCGGTCACCGCGCTCCAGGCGGCCGCCGCCCTGGACGTACTGGAGGCGGCCCGCCGCTCGGCCCGCGAGGGCGCCTCGGTCACGCTTCTGCCGCACCACGACGAAGAGGAGCAGCACGCATGAGCACCACCTCCTCCCCCACCATCGCCGAGCTGATCGCCCAGGAGCGCCGGCTCACCCTCCCCCGCTTCTCCTGCGACGACGCGCTCGCGCTCGGCAGCCTGCTGGTCGCGCTGGCCCGGGAACGGCATGCCCCGGTGGCGATCGACATCCGGCGCGGCGCGCAGCAGCTGTTCCACGCGGCGCTGCCCGGTTCGAGTGCGGACAACGACGCCTGGAT
Source organism: Streptomyces sp. WZ.A104 (assembly GCF_002382885.1). Taxonomy (GTDB): domain Bacteria; phylum Actinomycetota; class Actinomycetes; order Streptomycetales; family Streptomycetaceae; genus Streptomyces. The sequence goes on along the minus strand of NZ_NWVL01000036.1, from coordinate 57,073 downwards.
CGACCGCAAGCGCAAGGTGGTCGAGCGGTACGGCGAGAGCTCGTACCTGGTCGGCACCCGGTTCCGCGCGAAGGGAACGACGTTCGAGGAGTCCTCGCGCCTGGACCCGGACACGTACGCCGCGCACGGCGGTTCGTTCCCGATCGCGGTGGAGGGCGCGGGGGTGATCGGCGCGGTCACGGTGTCCGGGCTGCCGCAGGCGGAGGACCACGCGATGGTGGTCGAGGCGCTGGAGCAGTTCACGGCGACGCCGGGGGCGTGAGAGACGTACACGTGGGAGACCTACGCGTGAGAGACGTACGCACGTGAGAGGACGTACGTACGAGGGCGGGTACGGGACCGGCGGATACAGGTACGGCGGCTACAGGACCAGCCGGTACGGGACCGGGGGTGCCGTCACCGGCGAGGTGACAGCGCCCTCCGGGCTCCGCAGGGCCTACGCCCCCTTCAGCTCCTGCCGCTGTCTGCCGAGCCCTTCGACCTCCAGCTCCACCACATCGCCTGCCCTCAGGTACGGCTTCGGCTCGGGCTGCCCCATCGCGACCCCGGCGGGCGTACCGGTGTTGATGACGTCGCCCGGGTAGAGCGCCATGAAGTGGCTGAGGTAGCGGACGACCTCGCCGACCGGGAAGATCTGGTCGGCGGTGGTGCCGTCCTGCTTCAGCTCGCCGTTGACCCAGAGGCGCAGCGGCAGGGCCTGCGGGTCGGGCACCTCGTCGGCGGTGACGAGCCAGGGGCCCAGCGGGTTGAACGTCTCGCAGTTCTTGCCCTTGTCCCAGGTGCCGCCGCGCTCGATCTGGAACTCGCGCTCCGAGACGTCGTGCGCGGTCGCGTATCCGGCGACGTGCGCGAGCCCTTCCTCGGCGGAGCCCAGGTACCGGGCGGTACGCCCGATGACGACCGCCAGCTCGACCTCCCAGTCCGTCTTACGGCTGCCGCGCGGCACGAGCACCGTGTCCTCGGGTCCGACGACGGTGTCGGGGGCCTTGAAGAAGAGGATCGGTTCCGCCGGAATCGCCGCACCCGTCTCGGCGGCGTGGTCGTGGTAGTTCAGCCCGATGCACACGATCTTGCCGATGCGTCCCAGCGGCGGCCCGATGCGCAGCCCCGCCGGATCGAGGGCGGGCAGCACACCGGGCGCGTCGGCGGCCGCCCGTACCCGGGCGAGCGCGGAGGCGTCGGCGAGCAGTTCGCCGTCGATGTCGGGGACAATCCCCGACAGATCACGCAGTGTCCCGTCGCGGTCGAGAAGCGCGGGGCGCTCGGCGCCCGCCGTACCGACTCGAAGCAGCTTCAACGGTCCAACTCCTCTTGGTCGAGGTGAAGCCTTTCGGCGGGGTGCGGCCGACGAAGGGCTTGGCTGATCCTCCAAGAGTTGCGATCACTCCGCAAGACCTCGTTCACACACTGGACCGGAGCACTGACCGGCCGGTTTACGCCGCTGTGGCCATGGCGCCGCCGGGCGCGGACATGTCTCGGTACAGCCAGGCCCGCTCGAAGGCGGTCCAGGTGGTCGTGGTGACGACGTACAGGGCGGCGGCGAGCGGGACGACGGCCACGGTGATCAAGGTCGCGAAGGACAGCAGCGGCATCACCTTCGTCATCGTGTCCAGGCCCGGCATCGGCTGCCCGTCGGGGCCGGTGGCGGGCGTCATCGGGTTGGCTGCCAGCTGCCGCTTGGTCCGTCCGTAGCTGAACGTGGCGACGGCCGCGACGAGCGCGAAGAGCCCCAGGTAGACCCACCCCTGCGCACCGAACACCCCGCCGTGCGCTAGGGCGTCGTGCCAGCGCCCGCCGAGCGGCGCGCCGAGCAGGTCGTGGCTGAGGAGCGCGTTGGGCTCGCCGCCGATGGAGCCGCTGGAGAACAGGTGGTAGAGCAGGAAGAACGCGGGCATCTGGAGCAGGCTCGGCAGGCAGCCGGAGAGCGGCGATACCTTCTCGGCGGCGTGCAGTTCCATGATCGCCTTCTGCATCCGCTCGGGGTTCTTCCCGTGCTTCCTGCGGAGTTCGGCGATCTGCGGCTGGAGACGGCTGCGCGCCTTCTGGCCTCGGGCGGCGGCCCGCGAGAGCGGGTGGACGGCGAGCCGTACTAGGGCGGTGAACAAGATGATCGCGACGGCGGTGGAAGCGCTGTGGAACAGCGGCTGGACCAGGTCGGCGAGGGAGCCGACCAGGCTCGCGAAGGCGGACATGAAGGCGGACATGGGTGAGCCCTCCGGGGGTCTCGTCGTGCCGGGAGAAGTACGTGGTGCTCGGTACTCGGCATGACGACCGGCGTGGAAGGGCGCGGGGCGCTACGGGATGAAGTGCGGGAGCCCTACGCGGCGACGGCGGCCGTCAGGAGGGCATGCCCGGGTGCTCGGGGCCGGGTGCGGCCGCGGGCGTCGGGGTCTCGTTGCGGAAGGAACGCGGTGCGTTGCTCCCGGTCCCTGATGGCCGTACGGACCCGGGTGCGGGGCACCGGCGGCGCGCAGCGGGCGCTGATGACGGAGCAGGCGAGGAGCGCGGATCCGGCCGCGGCGGTGGCTGCGAGCGCGACGGCGGCGGAGAGGCTGCCGCCTTCGGCGAGGAGGACCTCGGTGAGAAGGAGGACGAGGAGTCCGGCGGGCCGGAACAACCGGGCGAACGCGTGCCGCAGGACGTCGGCGTCCCGCATGGCGCTCACCCCCTGTCCGTGGTCCCGTTCATCTTCATCTTTCGTTATACACGACCTTTCCTCGTACACGATGACCGGATTCGCCCAGCGGCACTGCTCGTGCGCGCGTTGTTCACCGCGGGCTCATCGCGGGCTCATCGCGGTGAGCTTCCCCCAGACGACGAGCCGGTAGCGGGAGCTGAACTCGGGGGTGCAGGTGGTGAGCGTCAGGTAGTACCCGGGCTCGCTGTACCCGACGGAGGTCGTGATGTTGCTGCGCGGCACGGGCGCGATGACCCCGCTGTCGGAGGGGGCGGTCCGCGCGAGGCGCTTGTCGACGGTGTACGTGTAGACGGCGTCCCGGGTCTCGACGGTGATCCGGTCGCCGCGCCTCAGCCCGTCGATGCGCCGGAAGGGCTCACCATGGGTGTTGCGGTGCCCGGCGAGCGCGAAGTTCCCGGCCTGCCCGGCCTGTGCGGTGCGGACGTAGTGCCCGACATACCCCCGGTCGAGCACCCCGCCCTTGCTGGTGCCCTCGGCTACGGGGGCGGTGAGGCCGATACGGGGGATGCTCAGTACGGCGTAGGCCTGGTCCCAGCGGGGGGTGGAGGGGCGGGTACGGCTGGCGGAGGCGTCCGGCGCGGCGGGCGCACCGGACGCACGACCGGAGGAAGAAGGACCAGGGCCCCCCACACTCTCCTCCCCCGTATCGGTCCCCATCCCCGTACGGCCGTCACGGTCGTCACGGTCGTCAACGGCAGGAGATTCGTCCCACTCCCGCTGGAGTTCCTGAACGGTCCGCCCGGCGTCCGCGCGCGCTTCCCGGTTGGTCCACCACAGCTGATGAGCGACGAGGAGCAGGAGGACGAGCCCGAGGGTCACGACGAGCTCGGCGGACGCCCAGAGCCCGCGGGCGAGTACGTACCGCGCGTGCCCTCGCACCGCGGGAACCGCCCCGCGCTCCGGCATCGCCGCCACCCTTCTTCAGTCTTCGCGGGGCTGCGCCACCCTGGCGAGGCTTCTCCGACCTGGTCGGGCTTCTCCGACCCGGTGGAGCTTCCCCAACCCTGCGGGCTTCGCCACGCTTGCAGGGACTGTTCCGCTTTGTGAGGCTCTCCGGCCTTGCGGAGCCGGACGTAGCCTCTCCCTCTCCCTCCGCCTCCGGGGGCGCGAACGATAGGGCCAAACCCCACAACTCTCCAGCCTCCTCCCGCTTCTCCTCACTCCTCCTCCTTCGCCCTCTTCTCCCTGCCACGGCTCTCCGGCAGTACCGTGTGATCCATGCGCCCCGACACGCCTGCCGACCACATCACCGAAGCCGAGCGTCTGCTCCGCACCGCGGCGCAGTACCCCGAGGACCACGAACCGCTGATCCTCCAGGCCGCGGCCCATCTGGAACTCGCGGGTGACCGCGCCCGCGCGAGCACGCTCTACGACGACCTCCTCGCCGCCCCCGAGTCCACCGTCGACAAGCCTCACCTGATCAAGGCCCTGAAGGCCGCCAACCTCTGGGAGTACGGCCACGAGGCCGAGGCTCGCGCGATCATCGACGGCCTCCGCACCGCGGGCCCGCTGAACGCGGCGCCGTGGCAGGTGGCCGCCGAGACCCTGGAGGCCCACGACGAGCTGGAGTCGGCACACGATTTCTTCTCGACCGCGCTGACCCTGCTGCTGGCTCCCGGCGAGGAAGTCCCGTACGCGACGCAGTCGCTGCTGACCGGCCGCCACCGGGTACGCCGGCTGATGGGGCTGGACCATGACGCCTGGGACGAGCTGGCGGGCGATCTGCACACCGCCCCGGTCCCCTTGGACGAACTCCACGACCCCAAACGCCTGTGGTCGCTGGGCTCCTCGGACCCGGTCGAGCTGAGGGCCGAGATCGCCCGCCTCCGCGCGGAGCTGGGCACCTACCGCACGGCGCTCTCCCGCCCGTTCCCGGTGGCGGTACTGCACTGGCCCGAGCAGGAACTCCAGGAACTACTGGCCGCCTACCCCGAGTTGACCGAGGAGTACGTGGACCGCGAGACCCACCTGTCCCGCTTGGAGGCATCCCTGCGCGACCTCCACACGACGGGCACCCCGAACCTGGGCATCGTCACGGGCACGGTCCCCTCCTACGAAGCGTTCGCCGCCTCCGAAGCAACGTCCCCGGCCGACCCGGGCCTCCTCCCCCAGTACGCCACTACCCTCGCCGCCCGAGGCCGCGCCACCCCCTGGCCCCCGTCCCGCACTGCGGCCTGCTGGTGCGGGTCGGGGGAAACGTACGTGGCTTGCCACGGGGTCGGGTAACGCTGACTACATGTCCTTGGCAGGGGCCGACAACCGCGATGTGCGATGTCGGCTCCTGCTCGTTCTTGGCAACCATCGCTCCGGCTGTCGGTCCTCCTTGGTACAACTGCACATGTAGTACGCAGCCAAATGAGGGGGACTCTAGGCATGCCCAACGGCATTTCGGACAACGCACCAGTTGCTGGGCTCTACGAGTCGCTCATCACGCATCGACTCGCGGAACGGATGAAGCAGCTCGACGCAACGGGCTGGCGCTCCATCGATGCCTCAGTCGGCCAAGAATCGGCGCCCCATGTGCTTTCCCGCCACATCGGCACCACGGTGCGGCAGGTACTCCAGGGCCTCTCCCCAGCCGAGCAGGTGATTGCGGCCAATCACATTCTGGAATCGCTCAACACCATCGAGGGTGCGACAGAGTGGGTTGATCTCATCACTGATGGACCGCGACAGCTGCTCGCCGTCGCGGAGCAGGAGGCACCAGGCGTTTACGCGATACGCCCCGCAACGCCGTTGTCCGAGACAGCGCTCATTACGAATTCCCCCGAGGACCCCAGTCTGGGCTTCGAGCTGCGCGCCGAGCTGGCCACAGCTGACCGCGTCGACCTCCTGTGCGCCTTCGTGAAGTGGCACGGTCTTCGCGTCCTGGAAAAATCCCTGTCATCGGCGCGCGACCGCGGCGTCCCCATCCGTGTGCTGACAACGACCTACATCGGCGCCACCGAACGACGCGCTCTAGACCGCCTGGTACGAGACTTCGGCGCTGAGGTCAAGGTCAACTATGAGCTCCGCTCCACCCGTCTACATGCCAAGGCGTGGCTCTTCCGCCGTGCCAGCGGCTTCGACACGGCGTACGTCGGCAGCTCCAACCTCTCCAAGGCAGCGCTTCTGGATGGGCTTGAGTGGAACGTTCGCCTTTCCTCCGTCGCTACGCCCTCGGTGATCCGCAAGTTCGAGGCAACCTTCGACGCGTACTGGAGTGAGCCCTCTTTCGAGCCGTACGACCCCGACAAGGACGCACAGCGGCTGGACGACGCTTTGTCCCGTGCCGGTGGCAGCGGTCGCCCCGGCGCTACGAGCATCACCCTCTCCGGTCTGGAGGTTCGACCGTACCCACACCAACGGGACATGCTCGAACGCCTCGAAGTCGAACGCACGGTGCACGACCGGCACCGAAATCTCCTGGTCGCAGCTACAGGCACCGGGAAGACCGTCATGGCGGCTCTGGACTACAAGCGCCTACGCCAGACGCTCGGCCGCGACCTGCGACTACTCTTCGTAGCGCATCGCAAGGAGATCCTTGAACAATCCTTGCGCGTCTACCAGAACGTCCTTATCGATGCAAACTTCGGTGAGCTGTTGTTCAGCGGCGAGATCCCTAACCGCTGGAACCACGTATTTGCCAGTGTCCAGTCGCTCGCCACGCAGGCCCTGGACCGTATCGCTCCGGATCACTTCGACGTCATCGTGATCGACGAGTTTCATCACGGCACATCGCCTACCTACCGCAAGGTCATGGACCACTTCCAGCCTCAGGAACTCCTGGGTCTGACCGCAACCCCGGAACGCATGGATGGCTTGAACATCCAGGACGAGTTCTTCGATGGCCGAATCGCGGCGGAGATGCGGCTCTGGGAGGCGCTGGAGAACGAGCTCCTGAGCCCCTTCCACTATTTCGGCGTCACCGACAACACGGACATGAGCGCTGTCACGTGGAAACGTGGAGCCTACGACTCAACAGCGCTAAGCAATCTGTTCACAGGCAACGACGCACGAGCTCGGCTCGTGGTACAAGCGGTGAAGGACAAGGTCGCCGACCCTGACTCGATGCGTGCCCTGGGATTCTGTGTGTCGGTCGCGCACGCGCACTTCATGGCTGACTTCTTCCGACGGGCAGGCCTCAAGGCCGTCGCACTATCCGGCGAAACTCCGCCACTTGACCGCAAGACCGCCCTTGACGACCTGCGCTCCGGAGCACTCCAAGTCATCTTCTCCGTCGACCTGTTCAACGAGGGCCTCGACATCCCAGACGTCGACACCCTGCTCCTGTTGCGCCCCACGTCCAGCGCCACGGTCTTCCTTCAGCAGTTGGGCCGCGGGTTGCGTCGCACTGAGGACAAGGCGGTCCTCACCGTCTTGGACTTCATCGGTCAGCACCGCAAGGAGTTTCGCTTCGAGGAACAGTTCCGCGCTCTGACGAACCTGACGCGCAACCGACTCCTCAAAAACATCGAGCAGGACTTCCCACAGCTGCCCTCCGGCTGCCAGATCATCCTTGAGACGAAGGCCAAGGAACTGATCATTGACAACATTCGCACACAGATCGCAGTCAATGTCACACAGCTGGCCCGCGAACTTGCTTCCTACGCGACGCCACGCCTTGCAGACTTCCTCAAGGAGAGTGGCCGGGAACTCAAGGAGCTATACCGCGGCAACGGAAACTCGTGGACAGGCCTATTGCGTCGAGCGAAGCTGCTGGACGCCGTCGGCCCTGATGGCGAGTTGCCACTCTTGAAGCGGGTATCGGCCTTCCTGCACGTCGATGACCCACTGCGCGCTACGGTATACAGCAAGCTGCTCGCCGATGATGCTCCCGCCTACGACGAACTCAGCGAGCAGGAGCGGGGGTACGCCCGCATGCTCTTCTTCTCGCTCTGGCCGCTGGGCGGTGGCTTCCCCAGCTACCAAGCGGGGCTGGACTCACTCCACCATCAGCACGCGTTCCGCGACGAGCTGAGGCAAGTACTCGCCCACGTTCTACAGCACGCCGACCATGTTCCAGCGCCGCTCCTCGGCACACACGCCGCCATCCCGCTGACCGTCCACGCCTCGTACAGCCGCGAAGAGATCCTGCCCGCCCTGGGCCAGGCCGCGGTGGACGGCTTCAAGCCGGGCCACTTCCGCGAGGGCGTGAAGTGGTGCGAGAACATCCAAACCGACGCCTTGCTCGTCACCCTAGAGAAAGACGAGAAGGACTTCTCACCCGAGACTCGCTACAAGGACTACGCCCTCAACGACTCACTATTTCACTGGGAGTCACAGAACCAGACATCGGAGAGCTCAACCACCGGCATCCGCTATCAAACCCACAAGGAGAAGGGCACTCACGTCCTCCTCTTCGTGCGCCGATACAAGAAGACAGATATCGGCGGCCCCCAGCCATGGATGCTGTTGGGCCCAGCGGAGTACGTTAAGCACACGGGAAGTAACCCTATGGCGATCGAGTGGAAGCTCTCTCATCAGATTCCGGCCGATGTATTGACCTACTCAGCAATCGCTGCCAGCTGACCAGCTCAACGCGAAGGCAGGCGCTTCAACGCGGGCTTTCGCGTGGCCGGGTGTAGCAATGGCGTCCGAGGCAGACTACTGAGCTTCAAATCGTGGCTGAAGAGGCCCCCAGCGCGTCCCGGTGGCCCGGTGCACCGCCGAACGCCCCATGCGCGAGCTCGGCAACACCGGCGTGGTCCGCGGCGAGCGGGTGATCGCCACGAACCCCGACGTGCACACGGAACGGGCCCCCGACCTCGTAGAGCCGAGAGTCCGGGTTGGCACACCAGGCGGCGTGGGGGCGGAGGTAGAGCCGCGCCCAGGCACACCCGAGGGCGCAATGGCCTCAGAACCGCTGGACCTTCTGGCCTTCCGGAGTCTGATAGCACCCGGAGACGACCGTCAGGCTCAGCTTCGGGGGGGTTCGCTTCGCATAGTGGGTGATATTCACACTGTGCTTCTTCTTGTCATTGTCAGCTGTGAGGTTGATGTTCTTGTTCTTACTCGTGTCGTGCCCATACTCAACGATCTTCCAGCCATGCTTGGGAAGTTCTTCCCTGAGCCGCTCCATCACATCATCGAGCTGACTGGGTGACTCTGGAGTGAAGCTCCAAGGGTGAAAGATTTGAAAGTACTTGTCAGGATCTTTCCCGCCACATTCCGAGACGCCCGGGCCGGTATCTGACCCTTTGCCTCTAATGCCGATCAAATCGTAAATCTCACTGGAGACTTTCTCTGCCTCGTCAGCGGCAGCGAGCGATGTGCTGGTACCTGCCAAGGGTAGGTCATCGGATTTCTTGGCGTCAGTCATGCTGCATCCGGTAAGGGTAGTGAGAGCGATGAACAAGGTGAGCGCTTGTGCGCCCAGTCTGGTTTTCACGATGAGCCTCAGTGGGTCGGGCCGGAACACGGGCCGGTCGATACGGTCGGTAGTCGCGTGGGCTGGTGCTCAGATGGTCTGGCGTCCCGTCGTACGCCTGAAGCTCTATCGCGCCCTTGTGTATGCAGAAGGCAGCGGTTCGAGCTTGACGTCGTCGTCGTGCCCTGCGACCACCAGGCCCTGATTCCGGAGGCTCTGGGTGTTCTCTTTCCAGTAGTCACTGTGGCCACTGGTGTCTGTCGTCATCTGATTGGCGCCGAAGACGGGGTCACTTGGGATGATCCATACGCCGTCCCGGTCGTTCCCCCCATGACCGAATCGACCAATGTCCGGGACCACGTCCCAGTCCGCTTCCTGGTTCCAGACGTGCCCCTTCGGAACATCCAGCTGCTCGGCCTTGCTGACCTGGACCCCAGGACTGCCGGCAAGGATCACATCATCCGCGTTCAGCTCACCCTGCCGGGCTGCGGAACCAATGAGGGTCGTTCCGTACGAATGACCGATTGCCGTGCGATGCGGGTCCGACTCGGCTGTATGCGAGACGTCGAGGCCGTCGAGGAAGCGGTTGTAGGCAGGCGCACCGTCGTCCGCGTAATGACTGAATGGCGAATCCTTCACGATGCTCTGCGGTGCGTCATATCCGAGCCACGTAATCGTGGAAACCGATGCCCCATCAGCCTCGTCGGTGGCCACACGCCACACATTTGCCATCCGATTGATATCTCCACTGATGCTACTCAGATTCGACGTCGTGCCCGGTACGTACACCGCCTGGTGATCAGCCGTGTCAGGGTTCCCGTTCGCGACGATGGCACGACCGTTGCCTTCCGTGCTGAACCCAAGCAGGTACGCCTCGGGAAGACCCTTGATGCCGGTCGAGTCGAAGCGCTCCTGAATGCTCTTCATCCCGTCACGAGACTTGATGAGCTCCGCGTGCCGCTCACCATATTTCTCGTGCCACTTGGTCCAATTGTCGTTCTGGATGACGGCCGGGTAGGTGCCGTTGGGGTTGGGAGAGTACCTCGTGGGCTCCGGCATCCTTTCGAGTTCCAGCTCTACACGTGCCCTGGCTTGCGCCAGCACTGCACGGTTGGCCTCGTCACGAGTCTCAGCAGGCAGACCGTCCAACGCTCCGACCACGGCAGCGTTCAAAGCTAGGTGAGCGGACTGCTCCTCAAGTGCGAGCCCCTTCCACCATGACGCGTTGTCCTTCGGGCTGCCGTCCTTCGGCGGCTCCGGGAGGGAGTCGAGGTAGCCCTTGCCCGCCTCGCGGACACCTCCCAGGTCCGACTGTGTGTCGGCCCAGTCGCGCTTGGAGACGACCAAGTCGTCGTCGGCCTTCAGCGCACGCAGCTTCGGTGCCCATTTGGCATCCGCGTCCGTGGCTTCCTTCAAGGCGTCGGCGATCCGGTTGGCATAGGCCATCGCCCTGCCGTAGTTCGGGTTCGGGTGGATGTTGGCCGCCTGGCGCTCCAGCGCGTCGGACATAGGGCTGCCCCCGGCGCTCCCGGTCACCGTGCCGCCGTCGGCGGGCTTCTCGTCACCGGGCTTCTTGCCTGCCGGATACGAAACGGATCCGTCGGGGTTGACCGAGCAACCGTCGGCCCGGGCGTCCTCGACAGCCGCCTCCAGCTTCCGCTTGGCCGCTGCCATGTCGAATGCGAGACCACTCAGCGCGGTGCTCACCAGGCCGCACTCGGTCTGCGCGTAGTGGAAATTCGCCGACAGTTTCTTGAGCTCGTCGAGAGCAGCCTTCGCTGCCTCGCCCTGCAGCTGGTTGCGGACCCCCGCGCTAATCTGGTTGTCGATCGTGTCCTTGGCCGTGGAGGCCATGTCACCGGTCGCCCGGTATCCGTCCGCGGCCTCTTCGTACTCGGACGGCTTGAAGGCTTTCAACGTGGCCAGGTTCATGAGCTGAATCACCGCTCCTTTGCCTGGCCGCCAACGGCCTCGGTGTCCCGATACCTCACCGCGAGCCTGTCCAGCTCCGCCTTGACTTCCTGCTCGGACTTCGACAGATCGTGGCCTGCCTTCTGCAGCAGCCCGCCCAACGTGTCACAGCGGCCGCTCACGTCGCCGACGTACTTCTTCCAGGAGTCGTAGAGCTCCTTCTGCGCCGCGGCGCTCCGGCATCCCCCGGTGTCACCGAGCCCCGTCTGCCCCTCGGTCAGCTTCGTCAACGCCTTGCCAACACCGTCCTTGAGACCCAAGACGCCCTCGCCGGCCTTCACCCATGCCCTTTTGTTCGTCTTCAGATCCCCTGAGGCCGGCCCAGCTGAGGCCCTGTCCTCCGACGGGGCCCGATTCAGCTGCATGTGGACAGTACCGTGCGCCGACGCATCGGCTTTCAGTTGCTCCCACTCGTCCCACGCCACCGCGAAACTCTCCCCACATCCCCGTTTCCCGTGCCCTGTTCCCGGGCGCCTCGGGCCGAGTGGACATTCTCTCCGGCGTCGACGGGACAAATCAAACACAGGGTTTGCCATTGCCAGACTTCCGCTGTCGGCCAAAGGGATCAGGCCACATCGGTGAACTCGGGCAAGGCGAGGGCCGAATGGGCCGGGCGGCCGGTTTTTTGTGGCGGGATTGTGCTGAGCTCGCGCAGCCCCCTGTTTCGCTGCTCCAACGCGCGGGCCGTGGCGGGAAAGAGGGCGGCGGCGCCCTTGCCTGCCTGGTCCTGGTTCAGGGTGACGAATGCGCGGGTGTCGTGTTCGTAGGCGGCGAAGCCCGTGGTGTGGTCCCGGGCCGCCAGGGAAGCGGCGAGCATGTAGGAGCCCACCAGGGCGAGGCTGGTGCCCTGGCCGGTGAGGAGCGAGGGGGCGTACGCGGCGTCGCCGACCAGGGCGGCCCGGCCGTTGGACCAGCGGGGCATGCGGATCTGGCTGACCACGTCGAAGAAGAGGTCGTCCGCGATGTGCAGGGTGGTGAGCATCTCCGGGATCTGCCAGGCCGATTCGGCGAAGACCTCGGTGAGCAGGGCCCGTTGGGCTGCCGGGTTCCGGAAGGCGTCGAACGGCGGGGTCGGGCGGGTGAAGTTTAGGAAGGCGTGGACCTCGTCGGCGTTGTCGCCCGCCGCGTAGAGGGCCGCCGCCCTGCCCGGGGCGTTCCACAGCACGGTTTCGCGGCAGAGGCCGAGGGTGTTGCGCATGGTGAACCCGGCGAAGCAGTAACCGAGGTAACTGTGGAACTGTTCTTCGGGGCCGAACAGCAGTCGGCGGGTGTGCGAGTGCAGGCCGTCCGCGCCGAATACCAGGTCGAACGTACGGCTGCCGCCCCGGCGGAAGGTGACGCCGACCCCGTGGTCCGGCCGGTCGAGGGTGTGGAGGGTGTCGATCGAGTCGCCGAACAGGAACTCCACGTCGTCGCGGACCGCCGTGTGGAGAGCGCGGGTCAGCTCCCCGCGCGGCACCTCCAGGTCCTGGCCCGCGACGCCTCCGGTGACGGTGTGCGGGGCGAGGGAGGCCACCTCGCCGCCGTCCTCGTCGAGGAAGGTCAGCCGGCGCAGGTCGATGTGGGCGTCCCGCAGTCGCGGCAGGATTCCCATCCTCCGGACGACCTCCAGTGCGGTGCCGCGTACGTCGACGGGGTAGCCGCCGCCGCGCAGGGTGTCCGCCTTCTCGACCACCGTGACCTCGAAGCCGTAACGGTTCAGCCAGAAGGCGAGGGCAGGCCCCGCGATGCCGGCCCCGGATATCAGGGCGGTGCGCCTGGGTGTGGTTCGGTTGCCGCTCGGCAGATCGATGCGGGGCATCACTCTTCGGCTCCTTTGCTCATGGTGCGGGTGACCAGGAGGGACAGCGCTGTGACGACGGCGGCCAGGGCGAAGCCGGTGACGAAGGCGGATTCGGCCGGGACGTCCGACCCGGGCGGGGTGCCGGCGGTGAGGATCGCGCCGCTGATCTGCACGCCCACGGCGTAACCGATCACGCGGGTGACCAGGACCAGGCTGGTGGCGATGCCGGTGTCGCCCCGGTCGACGGTGGTGGCGGCGCTGGTCACCATCGCCGTGACGATCAGTCCGTTGGCGAGCGCGATCATCGCCTTGCCGAGGACGAGGTGCCAGACCTCGCTGTGCACGGCTGCCAGGCCGAACAGGCCGGCGGCCATGATGACTGTCCCCGCGGTGACCACGGCACGCGGGCCGAAGCGCCGCGCCCCGAGCCCGCTGATCGGCCCGGCCAGCGACGCGACCACGGCCCCGGGCAGCAGGAAGAAGCCGATCCGGGTGGCGTCGGCCCCGAAGCCGTACGCGTCGGAGGGCACCGCGAACAGCTGCGGGACGAGATGGACCGGCACCGCGGTGCCGACGCACAGCACGAACGTCAGCACGCACGACTTCCACACCACCGGCCGGGCCAGCATGCGCAGATCGACCATCGGCGAGGCCGCGCGGCGCTCCACCGCCGCCCATCCGATCGCGCAGGCGGCCGTGATCACGAGGAGGGCGCCGAGCACGAGGGGCTGCGAGGAGGCGAGGTCGGCCGCCAGCGCGAGGGTGAGCATGAGCGTGACCAGGGTCCCGCTCAGGAGGACCAGGCCGGGCCAGTCGACCCCGGCATCGTCAGGCCGGGCCGGCGGATCGTTCGGCATCAGACGGTTCACCAGCAGGGTGGCCCCGACGACCGCGATCGTCGGCAGCGCGAACATCCAGTGCCGGGACAGTCCTTCGGCCACGGGTCCGGCCGACAGGGTGCCCGCCATCCCGCCGCCCACGAACAGCCCGCTGACCACCCCGATGGCCACCTTCGACGCCCCCTCGGGGAGGTGCTTGCGCACGAGGATGAACGAGAGGGGCAGTGCGCCCACCATGGCCCCTTGCAGCACCTGACCGAGCAGCAGCATCGGCAGGCCGGTGGCCAGGGCGGAGACCAGGCCACCGGCGCAGACCACCGCCATCAGACGGATCAGGACCCGTTTCCCGCCGTAGCGGTCGCCGAACTTGCCCGCGACCGGTGTGACGAGCGCGCCGGTGACGAGGAGCGCGACGCTGAGCAACGCCCCTTCGGATGGGCTCATCGCGAGCTCGCGTTGCAGGAGCGGGAGCGTCGGTGTCACCACCGACTCCAGGGCGCCGGTGGCGACGGCCAGTGCGCCGAGGGCGCCGACGGCGGCCCTTCCGATACGAACCGGGGGAGCTTGGCTTTCCGTTGAGCGGGTTGAGGTTGAGCCGGTTAAGCCGGTTGGTGCGTTCGTTCCCGTCATGGACAGTCCCTTCCGTCAACGCTTCTACACTACACCGTGCAGTGTAGAAGCGTTACGATGTGCTCATGCCGCCCACGAAGACCCTGCGCGAGGGGTCCGCGCCGAAGCGGGCCGCCATCCTTTCGGCGGCCCGCGAGCTGTTCCTCACCGACGGTTTCGACCGGTCCAGCGTCGACGCGGTCGCCGCCCGGGCCGGAGTGTCCAAGCGGACGGTCTACGACTACTTCGGCGACAAGCAGACCCTGCTGCGAACGGTCGTCGACTCCGTCGGGCAGTCACTGGTCACCGCTGTCCGGCGCACCCTCGACGACACCCTCACCGACCGCACCGAGGCCGCCGGTCTCGAAGACGCACTGGTCACGTTCTCGATGCGCATCGCGACCGACATGCTCGGCTCGGCGGAGTACGCCACGCTGCGACGGCTGGTCCGGGCGGAATCCGGCCACCTGCCGCACCAGGACTACAACCCCATGGCCGACACCCCCGACGAGGCGATCGCCGAGCGACTCGCCGCGTTCGCCGCGGCCGGGCTGCTCGACGTCCCCGACCCCCGGCTAGCGGCCGACCAGTTCCTCGCGCTGACCTTCGGCGTCGCGCTGGACCGGCTCGGTTCGGCGAACGCGGCGGAGGACTCCCGCGTCCGGCCACTCGTCGTCGAGGGGGTGCGGACCTTCCTCCGGGCCTACCGAACCCCTTCCCCGTAGGGGCGCGGCACGGTCGGCCCGGCCGAGCGGAAACCGTTCCCCCCTGGAGGCTCGTCCTACGAAGTTACGGACCAGGGAACGGGCAGCGGACAGAAAGACGTGGTGGAGCGGGTGCGGTTTCAGTTGCGGGAGCGGGCGAGCCGCCGTGGGGCGCCGTCGGCCGGGTGGGTCGCCTTCGGCGCGGGCGGCGGGCGGCGGGGGGCGGTGCTCGCCGGGCTCGCGGTGATGGTGGCCGGGGTGATGGGCCTCCACCGGTGGATTCCCAACTCGCCCGGGCAGGTGGGCAGTCTGGTGGAGAACTTCCTCCCGTGGGCCGGGCTGGCCGTCGTCCTGCTGCTGGTCCTCGCCCTGGTGCGGCGGTCGGCGATCGCCCTGGTGGCGGTGCTGCTGCCGGTGGCCGTCTGGACGCATTCCTTCGGCGCGCTGCTCCTGCCGGAGGCCGATCCCGGTGCGCGGGACCTCGTCGTCGTACAGCACAACGTCAGTGACGAGAACCGCGACCCGGCGGGGACGGCCCGTGCGCTGGCCGCCGCCGGACCCGATCTCATCGCGCTGGAGGAGCTGGTGCCTCCGGCCCTGTCGGTGTACGAGAGGACGCTGGCCGCCGAGTACCCCCATCACGCCGTCCGGGGCACCGTCGGGCTGTGGTCGAAGTACCCGTTGTCCGGAGCGCGGTCGGTGGACATCAAGCCGGACGGAATCGCGGAGGGATGGAGCCGCGGGCTACGGGCCGTGGCCCGTACGCCGCACGGCGAGGTCGCCGCGTACGTCGCCCACCTGCCCTCCATGCGCATCGGGACGGGCGGTCTCGCGTCCGCCTGGCGGGACGAGAGCGCCCGGCTGCTGGGGCGGGCCATCGCCGCCGAGGAGACCGGGGCGCTGATTCTGCTCGGGGATCTCAACGGGGCCGTCGACGACCGGGGGTTGAGGCCTCTCGCCTCGCAGTTGAACGTTGCCGAGCGCGGGTTCGCCTTCAGCTTCCCCGCCTCCTTCCCGGTGGCCCGGATCGATCAGGTGATGGCCCGCTCGGCCACCGTCGGTCACCTCCGCGCCCTGCCCGCCACCGGCAGCGACCACCTGCCGGTCGCTGCCCGCGTCAGCCTGGAGTCCCCACGCTGACGGCGAGTGGGGCACCGCCCACGGCTGACCGGCCTCCGGCCCCTCCATGGTTCGTCCATGCTTTCATCACAATTCCGCTTCGCTTCCCCCATGCCCCTGAAACCGCCCCGGGCCCGCTGCGAGCATCGGCTGCTCCACCGCACCACAGCGCCGAGTTCCGCCTTGGGGGCAACACATGCAGACGACGAAGCAGTCACGGCAGCCGAGGCGCGACTTCCTCCGGATACCGGTGGGGGCCGTCGCGCTCGCGCTGTTCCTCGCCGGGTGCGGGGGCGGCGGCGATACGGACGACGGGGGCGGAAAGGGTGCCGCCAAGGTCGCCGCGTCGGCCAGTCCATCGCCCTCCGTGCAGCGGGCCCTGGCCCTCATGGACGACGAGGAGCAGCGCGCGGTGGCCGGGAAGAGCCTGGACATCGACGTCCTGGACAACGACTCCATCACCCTGGAGAGCGGCGACGCGGCGGCCCTGCTCGACGCCTACGACCCGGATGACCTGACCCTGAGCGTCGCCACCGCCCCCGGCCACGGGACCGCCACGGTGTCCGGGGCCTCGGTCGCGTACACCGCCGCGACCGGGTACGCAGGCGAGGACACGTTCACGTACCGGGTGCTCGTCACCGGGACCGACGTACCTGCCGCCACGGCCGTGGTCCGCATCGACGTGACCGCGCCGAAGCCGAGCCCGAAGCCCACGGCCAAGCCCACGCCGAAGGCGACGACCGCGGCGCCGGTGTACTACGAGAACTGCGACGCCGCCCGCGCCGCCGGGGCCGCACCCGTTGAGAAGGGCGACCCCGGCTACGCGCCCCACCTGGACCGCGACGGCGACGGCGTGGGCTGCGAGCCGTGGGGCGGCGGGTCGTCGTCCTCCTCCGGCGGGAGCGGCGGCGGTTCGAGCAGTGGTGGTACGAGTGGCGGGGGCGGGGGCAGCAGCACGTACTACGCGAACTGCACCGCCGTACGGGCCGCGGGCGCCGCGCCCATCCACGCCGGGGAGCCCGGCTACGGCCGGCACCTCGACCGCGACGGGGACGGCGTCGCCTGCGAGTAGAGGCAGGGGCCCGGGGGCTTTGTCAGCGGTAGTCGTCCGGGTGGTCCTGCATCCAGGTGTTGATGCCGTCACGGGTGCCGACGATCTCGGAGAAGTACTTCTCCAGGTGCGCCGTGGACCGGTCCTCGCCCAGCTTGCCGAACAGGACCTTCATGTCGGCGAGGGGCTTCTTGAAGTGGCCCGGGCCCTTGCTGTCCGCCCGCATCGCCTCGTCCAGCTCCGTGAGTTCCCGGGTGACCCGGCCGAGGAAGTAGGCGCAGTCGCCCGCGCCGGGGGTGCAGGTGTCGCCGAGCGTCGCCTGCAACGTGGCGAAGGCGTCACGGACCAGCTCGGGGGCGGGCGATGGGGCGGCGGTGTCCGGCGCCCCGGTGGCCGCCCGCTCGGCCTTGTCCGTGTTCTCGGCGTCCTCCGCGGTGCGGGTGGGGTCCGCGTCCGCCGAGGAGGGCGCCGAGGCCGCGGGGCCGTCCGCGCCGGAGCCGTCCCCGCCCGACGCCTGGGTGCAGGACACCAGCGCCGCGGCCACGACCACGGCAAGCGCACCTGCGCGCAACCCCGTTCGGGCTGAGCGGCGAACACCCGCGCCATCGGTACGGACGGTGGTGCGGGCAACGGTACGGAACTGCATGAGACCCCCTCGCGTGAAGGGCCCAGACCTTACACGGCGCCCGCGGCCCGGGTTCCCGCGAGGAAGGCCGCTATCTCCCTGTACACCGCAGCGGAGTCGTCCAGATGGGCGTCATGGCCCGCCCCCGGGATCACGCTCACCCGCGTATCCGGGTGGCGGGCCCCCATCCGGTCCGCCTCCTCCGGCTGCATCGCGCCGCTCTCGCCCCGCACCACCAGTACCGGGCAACGCACCCGGTCCCAGGCGTCCCAGTAGTCGCGGTGCGCGTTCTCCTGAACCGTAGCCACCATCACATCCCGGTCCACCCGGGGGTACAGACCGCCGGGGCCGGGTGCGAGGCCCGCCGCCCACGCCCGGCCCGCCGGGCCGCCGCCGAAGAACGCGGTGGCCGCCTCCGCGTCCGGGAACGGCACGGGCCAGGAGTCGAGCCAATCGCCTATCTGTACCGGCAGCTCGGGGTTCGGGCCCGCCGGGCCCGCCTCGATCAGGATCAGCGCCCGGCACGCCTCCGGGTGCGCCGCCGCGGCGAGCAGCGCGGTGAGACCGCCCATCGACTGTCCGACCAGCACCGTGTGCTCGCCGGACAGGCCCAGGGCGCGCGCCACGGCCAGGACATCGCGGACGTGCGCCGCGCGCGACACGTCACCGGGGCGGCGGGTGCTCGCCCCGCTGCCCCGGGCGTCGAACGCGACCACGCGGTGGGTCGCCGCGAACCGGGCCGCCAGCGCGTCCCACTCGCCGCAGTGCCCGGCCAGCCCGTGCAGCAGGAGCAGGGGCGGGCCGTCGCCCCCGTGGTCGGTACAGAAGAGGCGTACGGGGGCCGCCTGCACCTCGTCGCCGCTCGCCACCGTGACCGTGAACGTCCTCAACTGGTTCCCCCTGTCCAGCCCCGCTTGTTCGCCCGCCCGTCGGCGACGCCGAACCGGACGTTAGCCTCAGGAGCGGAATCGGACCACGGGCATACGACAGACATACGACGGACACACGAGGGAAGCGACGATGGCGAACGTTCCGGTGGCGGCAGTGGCGGCAGTGGCGGCGAGCGGGCTCGTCGGGGGCTACGGCGTCGCCCGGTGGACCGGGAAGCGCCCGCTCGGCGGCGTCGCGCTCGCCGCCGCCGGGTCCCTCGCCGCGTACGAGTGGAACCGCCAGGCCGGGCCGCGCGCGGCCGCCGGGCTGACCGCCGCGTACGTCGCCGCCTTCGCCGGGTCGCACCCGCTCGCCAAGAAGGTCGGCGCCTGGCCCGCCGTGTTCACCGTCGCCGGGGGCGTGGCCGCCGCTTCCTGGGCCGTCACCCGCCGCGCCCGGCGTTAGTCGGGAGAGCCCTTCGTTCCGGTCAGAGGGAGCCGTTACGACACCGCGCGCTCGGTGCGAGCCGCGCACGCGGGCAGGGCGGGCAGGGGCTGAGGCCGGAACAGGTCGACGACTTCGCCGACATCGGCGAGAGCGTCGTGGCCGAACTGACCGAAGCCGGTGGGCGACAGAGAAAAGGCGCGCGGCGTTGAACACCCGCCGCGCCGGGCCCGTACTACCGGGCAACTCCCCCGTGCAAGCCGGGTGCGTGCCCGTACACGACAGGACGGGCACGCACCCGGAGCCCACAGCCCCGTAGGGCCCTCAGCCGCCCAGCGCGTGCGACACCGTGTAGATCGCCAGGCCCGCCAGCGCACCCACCACCGTGCCGTTGATCCGGATGAACTGGAGGTCGCGGCCGATGTGCGCCTCGATCTTCTTCGAGGTCTGGTCCGCGTCCCAGCCCGCGACCGTCTCGCTGATGAGGGACGTGATCTCCGCGCGGTACGTCGTCACGACATACACCGCCGCGTCCTCCAGCCAGCCGTCCAGCTTGGCCTGGAGCCGTTCGTCGTTCGCCAGCCGGGCGCCCAGCGACATCAGCGACGCGCGCGCCCGCAGCCGCAGTTCGCTGCGCTCGTCCTCGGCCGCCGCGATGATCATCGTACGGACGGAGGACCAGGCGGACGCGATGACGTCCTGCACCTCGCTGCGGCCCAGGATCTCCGACTTCAGCCGCTCCACCCGGGCCCGGGTGTCCTCATCGCTCTGGAGGTCGGCCGCGAAGTCGTTGAGGAACGTGTCGATGGAGCCGCGCGCCGGATGCTCCGGCATGTCCCGCATCTCCGTGACGAACCGCAGCAGTTCCTTGTAGACCCGCTCCCCCACCCGCTTGTCCACGAACCGCGGCGTCCAGCCCGGTGCCCCGCCCTGCACCGCGTTCATCACCGAGTCGCCGTGCTCCACCAGCCAGTCGTGCGCCCGTACGCAGACGAGGTCGACGACCTTGCGGTGGCCGCCGTCGGTGACGACCTTCTCCAGCATCTTGCCGAGGCTCGGGCCGACCTCAGCCGCGTCCGCGCGCCGGGTGATCGCCTCACCGACCACCGCCTGGACGTCGGAGTCCCGCAGCACCGTCAGCGCTCCGCGCAGCGCCGTCGCCGACTCGGCGGTCACCCGGTCCGCGTGGGCGGGCTCCGCCAGCCAAACACCGAGCCGCTTTCCGACGCCCAGCGCGTGAATTCGGTCACGAATGACGTCTCCGGAGAGAAAGTTCTCACCCACGAAGGAACCGAGGGACTGTCCCAGCTGATCCTTCTTGGTAGGGATGATGGCGGTGTGGGGGATCGGCAGACCGAGCGGGCGCCGGAAGAGCGCCGTGACGGCGAACCAGTCCGCCAGGGCGCCCACCATCCCCGCCTCGGCAGCCGCCGCGACGTAGCCCGGCCAGCCCCCCACACCTGAGCTCTTCGCCCAGGTGGCCAGCACGTACACGAGCGCGACGAGCAGGAGGAGGCCGGTGGCCGTGGTTTTCATGCGCCGTACGCCGCGCTGCTTCTCCTCGTCGGCGGCGGTGTACGCGAACGAGGCCAGCGGCCCCGGCCCCGCGCCCGGCCCTGGCCCGAAGCCCGCGCCGGAGCCCGGGCCCGGGCCCGGGCCCGGGCCCACTGACTTTCGCTCGGCTTTCTGCCCCTGCCCCGCGTCCTGCTCTTCGGATCCGGTCCGTTCCATCCGCTCCACCCGTCCGCGTACGCCTCGCCCCCGTGACGTACGCATTGTCCCTACCTCACCTACTCCCGGGCCGCACGTCGAGTTCCCGACGGCCTGTCGCATCATGGGACCAGCACGATCATCACAAGGAGAAACACCGCACATGCCCAGGCGCCAGGGGTATGCCCTGCTCATCGCCCTCGTGGCGGGCACCGTCGCGCTCGCCGCCGCCGTCGCCTTCGGCACGACGCTGCTCTCGGGCCCCCGGCCGACGCCGCCCCCGCCCGCCGAGACCCATGCGGCCGCCCGTAACCCGGTCGCCCCCGCCACCTCGGGCGGCAACTGGGTCGCCACCTGGACGGCCGCACCGGTCCGGGCCGAGCCCAACACCCCGAACGGGCTACCCGGACGCACCATCCGAAACATCGTCCACACCAGCATCGGCGGGAACGTAGCCCGCATCACGCTGTCCAACCTCTTCGGCACGGTCCCCCTGGTCGTGGACCAAGCCACCGTCAACACCAGGCCGGTGACCTTCAAGGGCGCCGCCGCCGTCACCATCGCCGCGGGCGGGCGGATCGTCAGCGATCCCGTCGTCGTGCCCGTCGCCCCCGACTCCGACCTTGAGGTCGGCTTCCGCACCCCGGAGCCCGGCGGGCCGGTCACCTACCACCCCAACAGCCACCAGACGTCCTACCTCGTCGACGAGCGCGGCACCCGGCCCACCACGAACTGGCGCTACCTGACCGCCGTGGACGTCCGCAACGAGAGGGCCCTCGGCGCGATCGTCGCCCTCGGCGACTCCCTGACCGCGGGCAGCCGCTCCACCACCGACGCGAACGCCCGCTGGACCGACGTCCTCGCCGACCGGCTGGGCGGCCGGTACGGGGTCGCCAACGCGGGCATCTCGGGCAACCGGGTCGTGGGCATCGGGCGCGGCACCGGTGGCGAAGCCGGGACCGACCGGTTCGAGCGCGACGTCCTGCCGGTCGCCGGGGTCCGGACGGTCATCGTGGCCCTCGGCATCAACGACGTACAGCAGTCCCCCCAGGAGACCGACCCCCAGCGCATCGTGGACAGCCTGCGCTCCCTCACCGAGCGGGCGCACGCCCGCGGGCTCACGGTCGTCGGCGCGACGCTGACCCCGTTCGAGGGCTTCCCCAGCTGGACGCCCGAGCGCAACGCCGTACGGCTGGCGGTCAACGAGCAGATCCGGGCGGGGACGGTGTTCGACGCGTACGTCGACTTCGACGAGGCGGTACGCGATCCCGCCGCGCCGAACCGGCTGCTCACCGCGTACGACTCCGGCGACCACCTGCACTTCAACGACGACGGCTACCGCGCGCTCGGCGACCGGGTGGACCTGGCGTCCCTGGACCGGGCCCCTGCCCCCCGGTCCGACGCACTGTGAGCGGCCGCTGAGCGGCACCCCGGCCCCGATCGGCCGGAGGCGCGGTGAGGCGTGGGAGGCGCTGCGAGACGCGTGAGGCACTGCGAGACGCGTGACGTGCTGAACAGCCGCGTCGGCCCCGCCCTCCCCCTCAGAGTTCCTTGCGGGTGCCGCCATCCGGGCCTTCCAGACCGCGTCGGCGGCGCGCCTCCAGTTCCGCCTGTTCCGCCTCCTTCAGGCGGCGGCGCTCCGCCTTCGTCCGCTTGCGCTCCACGCCGACGCCGCCCATCAGCGCGAAGCCGGTGATCCGCACGTACGGGGCATCGGGCGCGGGCTCGCCCTCCTCGTTGGAGCCCTCGCCGAAGCCGCCCATGATGCCGACTCCCCTGACGTCGACGTTCAGCTCCGGCGGCGCGGTCACATGCAGACCGCCCATGATCGTGAAGCACCGGATCACGGTCTCGCGGTCCTCGAAGTGCGCCTCGCGCAGGTCGATCTCGCCGCCACCCCACATCGCGAACGCCGTGAACTTCCGGGCCACCGTCCAGCGGCCCTTTCGGTTGAAGCCGCCCCAGAGCGCGAACCCGCCCTTGGAGGTCGCGGTGCCACCGATCCGGGCGGGCCAGTTCGCCGCGGAACCCCGCAGCGGGGCGGGCGCGGTCGCGCCCACCGGGGCCACCGCCGAGCCGGGCGCCGGAAGGTCCTGGACGAGCGGCTCCAGCTCCCCGTGTGTACGCGCCTTGTAGGCCGTTTCGAGGCGCTGCTCGAACTCGTCCATCTCCAGTCGGCCCTCGGCCACGGCTTCGCGCAGCAGCTCGGCGATCCGTTCACGCTCGGTGTCGGATGCGCGCATTTCCGGACGTTCACTTGTCATACCGCGCAGCCTATTGAACGCACCCGCTCAAGGCACAGACGCGCAGGCCGAGCAGTCGCACCCGCCGTCCCGGAGAGGGGCCGTCAGGGCAGGAACCGTCAGGGCGCCGACTCGTACATCCTCGCGATCACCGCCTCGATGTCCGGTTCCCGCACCGACAGGTCGACCAGCGGGTATTCAGCCGCGATGCGCGCCACCAGCGGGGCCGCCGAAGCCTCGGCGGGGAACGCCAGCCACTGACGCGGGCCCTCCACCCTGACCGCTCGCAGCACGGGCCCCGACGGGCCGGACGTCAGCTCGATCGGCGGGAGCTCGCGCTCCAGGTCCACCACCAGCATCCGCTCGCTCTCCCCCGCCTCGTGGAGGCCGGCGAGGGAACCGTCGTACATCAGACGGCCGTGGTCGATCACCATCACCCGGCTGCACAACTGCTCGATGTCGGTCAGGTCGTGCGTCGTCAGCAGGACCGTCGTCCCGCGCTCGGCGTTCAACTCCTGGAGGAACTGGCGCACTTTGACCTTGGAGATCACATCGAGCCCGATCGTCGGCTCGTCCAGGTACAGCACCTCCGGATCGTGCAGCAGCGCCGCCGCGATGTCGCCGCGCATCCGCTGACCGAGGGAGAGCTGCCGCACGGGGACGTCCAACAGCGCTCCCAGGTCGAGGAGTTCGACACAGCGGTCCAGGTTCTCCCGGTAACGGCGGTCCGGGATGCGGTACATGCGGTGCATCAGCCGGTACGAGTCGCGCAGCGGCAGGTCCCACCAGAGCGTGGTCCGCTGGCCGAAGACGACGCCGATGCGGTGCGCCAGACGCGTGCGTTCCCGGGCGGGGTCGATGCCCGCGACGCGCAGCCGGCCGCCGCTCGGGGTGAGGATGCCCGTCAGCATCTTGATCGTGGTCGACTTGCCCGCCCCGTTCGGGCCGATGTAGCCGACCATCTCACCGCGCGGGACCTGGAAACTGATCCCGTCCACGGCCCGGACCTCGTGCCGTTCGCGGCGCAGCAGACCGGCCTTCCGGCGGACCTGGAAGACCTTCTCGACGCCGTCGAGGGTGATGAAGCCGTCGCCGCCCATGCCCGTGACCTCCTGCGTAGTCCTGTCCGACAACCCGTCCGGCACCCTGTCCGGCCTCCCGTCCGACACCCGGCCCGAGGGGCCCGGCTCCCGTTTCCTCAACTGCCCGTACTCCGGTACGCCCGCAGCCCCGCCCGCCACGCGAGACCCGCCAGCCCCCAGCAGCCCGCCGCCACCGCCGGCGGCAGGAAGGCCACCCACTGCGGCAGATCGACCGGGTACTCCCGGTCCAGTACGTAGAGCGCGGGCAGCCAGCTGACGAAGGCCAGCGGGACCACGAACGTCACCCCGCGCACCAGGTCCTTCGCGAAGACCGTCGGCGGGTACTGGAGCAGCGTCGTCCCGCCGTACGTGAAGGAGTTCTGCACCTCGGAGGCGTCCTGCGCGACGAACTGGAACGCCGCCCCCGCCACGAAGACCGAGCCGAAGATCGCCGCCCCGCTCACCACCATCACCGGCAGCATCAGCACCTTCAGCGGCGACCACGCGATGTCGAGGGTGATCAGCGCATAGCCGAGGACCAGCAGCCCCTGGGTGATCCGCCCGGCCCGGCGCAGCGCGAACCGGTCCGCCGCCACCTGCGCCAGCACCGGCACCGGCCGCACCAGCAGCGTGTCCAGCGTGCCGTCCCGGACCCGGCGGCCCACCCGGTCCATCGACCCCAGCAGCAGGTCGCACAGCCCGAACGCCGTCGCCGAGAGCCCGTACAGCAGGGCGATCTCCGGGAGCGTGTAGCCGCCGAGCGCGTCGACGTGCGTGAACATCAGCAGGATCGTCACGAAGTCGAAGGCCGTCACCGCGAAGTCCCCGAGCGCGGTCATCACGAACGAGGCCCGGTACGCCATCGTCGAGCGCACCCACATCGCCGTGATCAGCCCGTACGCGCGCAGCCCCTCCAGCAGCCGGGGCCGCTCCTCGAACGCGAAGCCGCCCGCCTCCCGGCCCTCGTCGGCCCGTACCGCCGTCTCAGCCACCCTGGACCACCACCCTCCTGGTCGCCGCGGTCTGCAACAGGCGCCCCGCCAGCAGCAGGACCACCGCCCAGCCGCCCTGGAACGCGTACGCCTCCACCAGCCCCCACCCCGTGCGCCTGCCGAGGAACACATCGGCCGGGACCTGGAGCAGCGAGGACCACGGCAGCGCCCGCGCCACCTCGCCCAGCAGGCCGGGGAACAGGTTCAGGGGCAGCAGCATCCCGGAGAAGAACAGCCCGGCCAGCGACGCGATCCGCATCGCTCCCGCCGCGTCGAGCAGCCAGAACGCCGACAGCGCGACCAGAAAGCGCACCGCGAAGCTGACGACGAGGCCCAGGAACACCGAGACGAGGAACGCGGGCCAGGTCCACAGGGAGCCGGGGAGCGCCAGGTCGAAGGCGAGCGCCCCCAGGAACATCGGTGCGACGCCCCGGCCCAGCAGGTGGAAGGCCGCCCGGCCCAGGTCGGCCGCCAGCCACCACAGCTGGAGGTCGGCGGGGCGGTACAGGTCGACGGCGATGTCCCCGGTACGGATCCGCTCCGCCAGCTCGTCCTCGAAGCCGCCGCCCATCATGGCGCAGGCCATCAGCAGGGCCTGCCCGAGCCAGACGTAGGTCAGCGCCTGCGCGGTGTCGTAGCCGCCGAGCTGCGGGCGTTCGTCCCACAGGGCGATGTAGGCGTACGCCACGATGAAGCCGAAGACCGTGTTGGTGAACACCCCCGCGGCCGTGGCCGTCCGGTAGGTGGCGTAGCGCCGGAATCCGCCCGCCGCCACGACCGCGTAGAGCCGCACGCCGCCCCCTCTCCCCCGCCGCCGACCGGCTCCCGACGCCAAAGCCCGCGAGCCTAGTACGCGCGCGGAGGCGGCCGCGACCGTGTTTCTGACGGCCGGTGAGGCGACCGGAGGAGGGAACGCACCTTCCTAAACCACAGTTTTTGTGACTAAACGGGCACTATGGAAGAACTGTCCACGCCCGAGGAGCCCTCACCGATATGAGCGACGAGCCGCAGAACTGGGCCCCCCGCGACCCCTCGGGCGCGATGGCGGCACCCGGAGGCGACCGCCCGCGGAAGCCGGGAAGGACACCGCGCAAGGGTCACCCGAAACGGCCCCGGCGCACCGGCTGGCGGCGCGTCCTCCCCACCTGGCGGATGATCCTCGGCACCGCGCTGGGCCTGGCCCTCCTCCTCGGCGGCGGGCTCATCGCCGGATACCACCTCGTCGACATCCCGGCCGCCAACGCCGCCGCCACCGCCCAGTCCAACGTCTACCTCTACAACGACGGCAGCGTCATCGTCCGCCACGGCGACGTCAACCGGGAGAAGGTGAATCTCTCCCAGGTCCCCCTCACCGTCCAGCGGGCCGTACTGGCCGCCGAGGACCGCGACTTCCACTCCCAGCCCGCCGTGGACGTCAGGGCGCTGCTCCGGGCGGGCTGGAACACCGTGACCGGCAAGGGCAAGCAGGGCGGCTCCACCATCACCCAGCAGTACGTCAAGAACTACTACCTCGGCCAGGAACGGACCGTCGTCCGCAAGGCCAAGGAGCTCTTCATCGCGGTCAAGCTCAACCGCGAGGAGAGCAAGGACCAGATCCTTGAGGGCTACCTCAACACCAGCTACTTCGGCCGTAACGCCTACGGCATCCAGGCCGCCGCCCAGGCGTACTACGGCAAGAACGTCGAGGACCTCACCACCGCCGAGGGCGCCTACCTCGCCACCCTGCTCAACGCCCCCAGCGCGTACGACGTCGTCGCCCACCCCGACAACGAACCGGCCGTGCTGCGCCGCTGGAACTACGTCCTGGACGGCATGGTCAAGGAGCACTGGCTCGACGCGGCCGAACGGGCGACGACCCGGTTCCCCGCACCCGGCGAGGCCAAGCCCCCGACCGGGCTCTCCGGACAGCGCGGATACATCGTGCAGGCCGTCGAGGACTACCTGAGCCGGCGCGGCATCCTCGACGAGGAGACCCTCGCCACCGGCGGCTACCGCATCACCACCACCCTCGACAAGGCCAAACAGGACGCCTTCGTCAGGGCCGTCGACACGAACGTGATGGCCAAGACCAGCCACGAGCGCGAGATCGACCGCAACATCCGCGTCGGCGGGGCCTCGATCGTCCCCGAGACGGGGGCGGTCGTCGCCCTGTACGGCGGCATCGACTACACCAAGCAGTACGTCAGCAACGCGACCCGTCGCGACTACCAGGTCGGCTCCATCTTCAAGCCGTTCGTCCTCACCTCCGCCCTCGTCAACGGCTCCACGACCGGCGACGGCCGGCCCATCACCCCCAACACCGTCTACGACGGCTCCAACAGACGCCCCGTCACCGGACCGCAGGGCGCCACCGACTACGCGCCCGCCAACGAGGACGACGTCGACTACGGCTCCATCACCGTACGCACCGCCACCGACAAGTCCGTCAACTCCGTCTACGCGCAGATGGCACAGGACGTCGGCCCCGGCAGGGTGCGGGACACCGCCGTCGCCCTCGGCATCCCCGCGAAGACCCCCGACCTCACCGCCTCCCCCTCCATCGCCCTCGGCACCGCCAACGCCAGCGTCCTGGACATGGCCCAGGCGTACGCCACCCTCGCCGACCACGGCCGGCGCGGCCCGTACGTCCTCGTCGACAAGGTCACCAAGGGCGGCGCCGAGATCGAACTGCCCGAACGCACGACCGAACAGGCTGTCAGCCGCGAGGCCGCCGACACGACCACCGCGGTCCTGCGCAGCGTCGTGGAGGGCGGCACCGGCACCGCCGCCCAGGCGGTGGGGCGCCCCGCCGTGGGCAAGACCGGCACCGCCGAGGAGGACCGGGCCGCCTGGTTCGCCGGGTACACCCCCGACCTCGCGACCGTCGTCGCCGTGATGGGCCAGAACCCGGACACCGGCGCCCAGACCCCGCTGTACGGAGCCCTCGGCCTGTCCCGCGTCAACGGCGGCGGCGTCCCCGCCGAGACCTGGGCCGCCTATACGGAAGCGGCACTGCGCTCCTCCCCGGCCCGGGAATTCGACCTGGAGACGGCCCCGGGCTCCGACGAGGTGGACGAACCCGACCTCGACGAGGACCCCGGCAGCGGCACGGACCCGTCCGGCCCGCCGCCGGCCGCCCACTCCGGCGCCCCCACGGACACCGGGTGACGCGGCGGGGACCCAGCGCCTCACGACCGCAGCGCCCCGAGGCTCAGTGCCCCGAGGTCGCCTTCAGACCCACCACGGCCACCAGCAGCAGACACACGAAGAAGATCCGGGCCGCGGTCACCGGCTCGTTCAGCACGACCATGCCCAGGATCGCCGCACCGGCCGCGCCGATACCGACCCACACGCCGTACGCCGTACCGATCGGCAGCGTCTTCGCCGCGTGCGACAGCAGCACCATGCTCGCCACGATCCCGAGCCCCGTGAACACGCTCGGCCACAGCCGGGTGAACCCCTCGGTGTACTTCATCCCGATCGACCAGCCCACTTCGAGCAGACCGGCAATGATCAACACAACCCACGCCACGACAGGCACCTCCGACGACAACCACGCGAACAGAACGGGTGCGTCGTCTTTGCCAACCCGGTACGGCGCGTCTCGTCGGGGTGCTTCCACCGTAGCAAGAAAGAGGGAAAGGGCCTGGTGACACCGGTCGCCAGACCCTTACCCGCACTCTCCTGGAGCGCTTCTCCCAGGGACGCCTACAGATACAGCCCGGTCGAATCCACCGACCCCTCGAACCGGTCGGCGGCCACCGCGTGCAGATCGCGCTCCCGCATCAGGACGTACGCCACGCCCCGCACCTCGACCTCGGCACGGTCCTCGGGGTCGTACAGCACGCGGTCACCGGGCTCGACCGTCCGCACGTTCTGCCCGACCGCGACCACCACGGCCCAGGCGAGGCGCCGGCCCACCGCGGCCGTCGCCGGGATCAGGATGCCGCCGCCGGAACGGCGCTCCCCCTCGGACGTGTCGTTCCGTACCAGCACCCGGTCGTGCAGCATCCGGATGGGCAGCTTGTCGTCGTGGGTGTTCTCGCTCACGCCCGCAACCTACCTGCCGCACCCCGGACCGTACGCCTCCGGGTACGGATCACGCGCGGCGGCGCTTCTTCGACGCGGTGAGCAGCCCCACCACACCCACCACCAGCAGCGCCGCGGGGATCACCCGCTCCAGCCGCGGCGAGCCGTCCTCCGCGACGAACCGCGCCTTCACATCCGACACCGAGCGGTTCACCGCGACGAAAGCCCGGCCGACCGTACGGTCCACGGACTGGGCCGCCTTCGCCTTCGCGTCACCGATGATCGTCTTCGGGTGTACCCGCACCCCGATCTCGTCGAGCACCACAGCGAGCTGCTCCCGCCTGCTGATGATGTCCGCCTCGATCTGCGCAGGGGTCCTGGCATCCGACACTGCGCCGCCTCCGTGGTCGTCGTCCGGTCAACCTTCATCTGAACCTTCGTCGACAGTCTGTCAGCTCGAACCTCCGCACACCCGACGGCACCCCTATTACGCTCGGTCCCGTCCGACCCATGCGCCACCCGAGGAGAACCCATGAGCGAGCGACTGAAGCCCGGCGACACCGCTCCCGCCTTCACCCTTCCCGACGCCGACGGCAACGACGTGTCGCTCGCGGACCACAAGGGCCGCAAGGTCATCGTCTACTTCTACCCGGCCGCGCTCACCCCCGGATGCACCAAGCAGGCCTGCGACTTCACGGACAACCTCGACCTGCTCGCGAACGCCGGGTACGACGTCATCGGCGTCTCCCCCGACAAGCCGGAGAAGCTCGCGAAGTTCCGCGAGACGGAAGACCTCAAGGTCACCCTGGTGGGCGACCCCGCCAAGGAGACCCTGGCGGCGTACGGCGCCTTCGGCGAGAAGAAGCTCTACGGCAAAGTGGTGACGGGTGTGATCCGGTCCACCGTCGTCGTCGACGAGGACGGAAAGGTCGAGCACGCGTTCTACAACGTGAAGGCGACGGGCCATGTAGCCAAGATCATCAGGGACCTCGGCATCTGAGCCCTCCCGCCGTCCGGGCGCCGGAATCGCACGCCGGGACGGTGTGAGGGAGATCGCACCGACCCGCGAAGCCGGTTTGCGGCCGCCATGACCGCGCAGAAGCCTTTCCTGGAACACCCTCCGAGGAAAGGACCCCGGCCATGGCGGCCCCCGAACCCCACCAGGCGGCCGACCCAGCAGCGGTCAAACGCCACCCCACGCTCTTCCGGGTCATCCGGAAGCGCCGGAATCCGCGGCTGCGCCGGACGGACATCACGGTCACCGACGACGCCGCGGTCAAGCGGGCCGTGAAGGCGGCGTCGCTCGGGAACGCCATGGAGTGGTTCGACTTCGGCATCTACTCCTACCTGGCCGTCACGATCGGGCACGTGTTCTTCCCGTCCGGGAACGAGACCACGCAGCTCCTCTCCTCCTTCGCGACCTTCGCGGTGGCCTTCCTCGTACGGCCGCTCGGCGGCATGTTCTTCGGCCCGATGGGTGACAAGATCGGCCGCAAGAAGGTCCTCGCACTGACGATGATCCTGATGGCGGTCGGCACGTTCGCCATCGGCCTCATCCCCTCGCACGGGACGATCGGGGTCTGGGCCGCGGTCCTGCTGATCTTCTTCCGGATGCTCCAGGGCTTCTCGACGGGCGGTGAGTACGGCGGTGCGTCCACGTTCATCGCCGAGTACGCCCCCGACAAGCGCCGCGGCTTCTTCGGCAGCTTCCTGGAGTTCGGCACCCTGGCGGGCTACGTCTGCGCGGCGGGCCTCGTAACGACCCTGTACGCCCTTCTGAGCGATGCTCAGATGGAAACCTGGGGCTGGCGCATCCCCTTCCTCGTCGCGGGCCCGCTGGGCCTGGTCGGCCTCTACCTGCGCCTGCGCCTGGACGAGACCCCGGCCTTCCAGAAGCTGGAGGGCGGCACCGCGCACGCGAGCGAGGCGGCGGACGGCGTCGAGACGACGGCCAAGGGCGACCTGGCCAAGATCTTCCGGCAGTACTGGCGGACGCTGATCCTCTGCATCTGCCTGGTCGGCGCGTACAACGTCACCGACTACATGCTGCTGTCGTACATGCCGACGTACCTCTCCGACGAGCTCGGCTACAGCGAGACCCACGGGCTGCTGATCCTGCTGGCGGTGATGGTGCTGCTGATGGCGGTCATCAGCCAGATCGGCAGGGCCTCCGACCACTTCGGCCGCAAGCCGCTGCTGATGACCGGGATGCTGGGCTTCCTCCTCCTCTCGCTCCCGGCGTTCCTCCTCATCCGGGTGGACGGCATCCTCCCGATCACGGTCGGCATGCTGCTGCTGGGCCTCTCCCTGGTCTGCATGCTCGGCACGATGTCGGCGGCGCTGCCGGCCCTCTTCCCGACGAACGTCCGCTACGGGTCCCTGTCGGTCGGCTACAACCTCTCCGCGTCGCTCTTCGGCGGCACGACGCCGCTGGTGATCACGGCCCTGATCAGCTGGACCGGCTCCAACCTCATGCCCGCGTACTACGCGATGGCGGCGGCGCTGGTCGGGGTGATCGCGGTGGCCTGCATGAAGGAGACCGCCCAGAAGCCGCTGATCGGGTCCCCGCCGTCGGTGGAGACGGAGGAGGAGGCGGCGGCGCTGGTGCGGGCGCAGGCGCCGGAGCCGAAGTTCTGAGGCCTTTCCCTTTGAGTGCGCCCTCCGGATTCCGGACGTAACCATCTGATAAACGGTTCGTTACTCCGTACGAGGCTGCGAACGTGCGGCCGGAATCGGAGGGGCAGGGGCATGGGGAAGAGCCCGTACACGCGGGAACGGCTGGCGGAGGCCGCGTCGTCGTCGCGAACTCTTTCGGAGGCGTTGACAAAGCTCGGGGTGGATCCGAAGAGTCCGACGCGGCGGTATCTGCTCGACCGTATGCGAAAGCTCGGCGTGGACACCCGCCACTTCGAGAGCGAAAGCGTGCGCTGGACGGAGGAGGTCCTGCAAGCGGCGGTCGGTTCCTCGACCAACATGTGCGAAGTGCTGCGGCGCCTCGGCCTTGAGGTGGTCGGAGGTCAGCACACCCACATCAGCCGCCGTGTGAAGGCTCTGGGGATCGGCACATCGCACTTCTCGGCACCGCCGAGGACCGGCGACATCCGCCGTCGGCATCCGGAGGAACTGCTGGTCGACCAGAGCCAACACCTCGCACGCCGCATACCCGGCGAGCGGCTCAAGCGGGCCATGATCGCTCTGGGCGCCGTGGAACGGTGTGCCCTCTGCGACACGGGCCGGAGGTGGCGGGAGAGGCCTCTGCCACTTGAGGTCGATCACATCGACGGCAACTGGCGGAACAACCGGCCGGAGAACCTTCGGCTCCTCTGCCCCAACTGCCATTCGACGACCGACACGTACCGCGGCCGCGGCCGCGGCAAAGGGCTTCGCACCTCGGCACGGAGTGAAGCCCGGTGAGCGCCCGCAACAGCTATACACGGGAGCGGTTGGCCGAGGCAGCCCGTCGGTGCGCCGACATCCAGGAGGTCATCGCCTTTCTGGGCACCCGCCCCTATGGCAGACTCAGCCGCTACCTGTTCGCCCGCTTCGAGCATTTCGGGATCGACGTGTCCCACTTCTCCCGCCGTGGCCACCACAGAGCCGGAGAACGTCCTTCGACCGCAGAACTCGCGGAAGCCGTCGCCGCTGCCGTTTCGATCGCCGACGTCCTCAGGCGGCTGGGCCTGGCGGACACCACAAGCCAACGACAGCACTTACGCACGTGGACAGCCGACGACGGACTCTCCACCGCACATTTTCTGGGGCAGGGCCACCAGCGGGGGCAAGCCGGACCCACCCCGCTCAGGACCGCTGAACAGATCCTGGTGAAAAACGAGGGCAAACGCCGTACGAAGACGGCCCTGTTACGGCGGGCACTGCGGGAAGTCGGCCTCGCGGAGGAGTGCGCCGAGTGCGCGACCCCGGCCCTCTGGCTGGGCAAGCCCATGACGCTGGAGGTGGATCACATCAACGGCGACTGGAGCGACGACCGCAGGGAGAATCTGCGGCTCCTGTGCCCGAACTGCCACGCGGTGACCCGCACCTGGTGCAGGGGTGGCAAGGTCGCACCGGCCTGAGGATCTCTCCCTGATATCCAGCGCGCTCACTCCGCAGAGGGCAGTAAGCTGAGATCTGCTGCGCGGCCGTGGCCAAACTGGTATCGGCGGGTGTTTTAGGGGCATCTGGGAGAAATCCTGTGTGGGTTCGAATCCCACCGGCCGCACGCCCACGAGAAGGGGCCGTCCCGATCGGGACGGCCCCTTCTCCACGCTTCACCCCACCAGCTCCCGCACCACCGGCACCAACGCCCGGAACGCCTTGCCGCGGTGGCTGATCGAGTTCTTCTCCGCCGCCGTCAGCTCCGCGCACGTGCGGGTCTCGCCCTCAGGCTGGAGGATCGGGTCGTAGCCGAAGCCGTTCGTACCGGACGGGGCGTGGCGCAGGGTGCCGTTCAGGCGGCCCTCGACCACGCGTTCCGTGCCGTCGGGGAGGGCGAGGGCGGCGGCGCAGGCGAAGTGGGCGGCGCGGTGGGTGTCCGCGATGTCGCCGAGCTGGGCCAGGAGCAGGTTCAGGTTGGCCTTGTCGTCGCCGTGGGTGCCGGACCAGCGGGCCGAGAAGATGCCTGGGGCGCCGCCGAGGACGTCCACGCAGAGGCCGGAGTCGTCGGCGACGGCGGGGAGGCCGGTGGCGCGGGCCAGGGCGTGGGCCTTGAGGAGCGCGTTCTCGGCGAAGGTGACGCCGGTTTCCTTGACGTCGGGGATGTCGGGGTACGCGTCCGCGCCGACGAGGTCGAGGTCGAGTCCCGCGTCGGCGAGGATGGCGTGCAGTTCGGTGATTTTCCCGGCGTTGCGGGTGGCGAGGATCAGGCGCGTCATGGGCCCATTGTCGCCGGTCGCCGTCGGTCCGCGGCCGCTCCCCCTACGGCGTGCAGACCTTGCCGATCTCCGCTTTACGGCGTGCAGACCTTGCCGATCTCCGCGGCCGCGTCCGTCACCGGGGTGATGTCGGGGGTGGCGTCGCCCTTCTCGATGGACTCGCGCACGTTGGTGACGCCCGCCTGGAGGTCGTCGACCGCCTTGGAGAGGTCGGCGTCGTCCGTGGTGTCGTTCAGGTTCTTGAGTTCGCGGTCGATGTCGTCCAGGGCTTCGGTTGCCTGGGTGATGTCCTCGGAGGCGCTGGAGACGGCGTTCTGGAGGTTGCCGACGCTGGTGGCGATGGCGTCGGCGGTGCGTACGCAGTCGAGCGCCTTGTCGAGTCCGGCGCAGCCCACGGCCGTGGTCAGCGTCAGCAGGGTGGCGGCCGTGGCGAGTACGAGGCGTTGGTGGCGGCGCGAAGCCATGGTGGGGTCCCTCCCCGGGGATCGTTACGTGGACGGACGCACGGTTCGACCCGTGCGTCCGTGTCCGTAACGACGCTCTGTGGTGCGCATTTGGTTGCTTCTTTACCCGGGGGGCGGGTCGTTACGCGTCCTGCGTGCTCGCGAGTGCGTCGCGCTGGAGCGTGGCGAGGTCCACGCAGCCCGCCGTGGCGAGGTCGAGGAGCGCGCCGAGTTCCTTGCGGTCGAAGGGCGCGCCCTCCGCGGTGCCCTGGACCTCGACGAAGCGGCCGTCGCCGGTGCAGACGACGTTCATGTCGGTCTCGGCGCGGATGTCCTCCTCATAGCAGAGGTCGAGGAGGGGGGTGCCGTCGACGATGCCGACGCTGATGGCGGCGACGGTGTCGGTGAGGGGCTTGCGTCCGGCCTTGACGATCTTCTTGCCCTGGGCCCAGGTGACGGCGTCGGCGAGGGCCACGTAGGCGCCGGTGATGGCGGCCGTGCGGGTGCCGCCGTCGGCCTGGAGGACGTCGCAGTCCAGGACGATGGTGTTCTCGCCGAGGGCCTTGTAGTCGATGACGGCGCGCAGGGAGCGGCCGATCAGGCGGCTGATCTCGTGGGTGCGGCCGCCGATCCTGCCGCGTACGGCTTCGCGGTCGCCGCGTGTGTTGGTGGAGCGGGGCAGCATGGAGTACTCGGCGGTGACCCAGCCCTCGCCGCTGCCCTTGCGCCAGCGGGGGACGCCTTCGGTGACGGAGGCGGTGCAGAAGACCTTGGTGTCGCCGAAGGAGATGAGGACTGAGCCTTCGGCGTGCTTGCTCCAGCCGCGTTCGATGGTGACGGGGCGGAGCTGTTCGGGGGTGCGGCCGTCGATGCGAGACATGGGCCCGACTTTATCCGCTGACGCGGGTGGCTCCGTTCGGGTGCGGTCGGCGGCCGTACGGGGGACGCGCCGGCGGCCGTAGCGGGGACGCGCCGGTGTGTGGGGCCCGGTACGGCGCGGGCCCCGCACCGAGTCACGTGGGTGCGGGGCCTGCGGGGTCTGCGGGATGCGGAGCCCGGCCGTCGGGGCGGCGTGCGCCGCCGAGGGTCAGCAGTCGGTCACATCATGTCTTCGATGTCGGCGGCGATGGGGTCGGCGTCGGTGCCGATGACGACCTGGATCGCGGTGCCCATCTTGACGACGCCGTGGGCGCCGGCGGCCTTCAGGGCGGCTTCGTCGACCTTGCTGGGGTCGTGGACCTCGGTGCGGAGGCGGGTGATGCAGCCTTCGACCTCGTCGATGTTGTCGATACCGCCGAGCCCGGCGACGATCTTCTCAGCCTTGGTGGCCATGTCCTTCTCCCTGGTTCTTCGCGCGCAGACGGCCGCCCGCTGCGGGTCCGTTTCGTCACGGTAACGCACGGTTGGCCCAACTTCGCGGGCGGGTAACCGGACGATCCCCAAAGATGACGATCACCGGTCCCCTGCCTCCGGGGCGGGGCCCGGACCGTGACGCAACTGGTCTACACCAGTTTGCAACGACCGCCAAACGCGATGTGTTCCGGGAGGACGCCCATGAGTTCGAGCGCCGCTGCGGCACCGCAGCGAAAATGGTGGAACGGACCGGTCCAGGGCCTCCAGAAGGTCGGGCGGAGCCTCCAGCTCCCGGTGGCCGTCCTCCCGGCGGCGGGTCTGCTCGTCAGCCTCGGCAACCTCTTCGCCTCCTATCTGCACGGGGCCTTCTGGGAAAAGACGTCACTGGTGCTGCTCAACGGCGGCACCGCGATCCTGGACGGCAAGCTCGGCCTCCCCCTGCTCTTCTGCATCGGCGTGGCCATCGGCTTCGCGAAGAAGGCGGACGGCTCCACCGCACTGGCGGCCGTGGTGGGCTTCCTGGTCTACCGGGGTGTCCTCGGGGCGTTCCCGATCGACGACACCGTGACGGACGATCTGCCCCTGGGTGAGCCGCAGAACCCCGGAGTGCTCGGCGGCATCATCATCGGCCTGCTGACCGCGGTCGTCTGGCAGCGCTACCACCGGACCAAGCTGGTGGACTGGCTCGGGTTCTTCAACGGGCGGCGCCTGGTGCCGATCCTGATGGCGTTCCTCTGCGTGATCCTCGGCGTCCTGTTCGGGCTGCTGTGGCAGCCGGTGGGCGACGGCCTGACCTGGTTCTCCGAGCGGCTGATCAACCTCGGCTCGTGGGGTGCGGCGATCTTCGGCTTCGCGAACCGGCTGCTGATCCCGGTCGGCATGCACCAGTTCCTGAACACGTTCTTCTGGTTCCAGGCGGGCGAGTTCACCGGGGCGGACGGCCAGACCGTGCAGGGCGACATCTCCCGCTTCTTCGCCCAGGACCCGTCGGCCGGGCAGTTCACCTCGGGCTTCTTCCCGATCATGATGTTCGGTCTGCCCGCCGCCGCCCTGGCCATCACCCACACCGCACGGCCGGAGCGCCGTAAGGAAGTGGGGGGTCTGATGGTGTCGGTGGCGCTGACCTCGTTCGTGACGGGGGTGACCGAGCCGATCGAGTTCTCGTTCATGTTCGTCGCGCCGCTGCTGTACGGCGTGCACGCGGTGCTCACCGGAGCCTCGATGGGCATCACCTGGCTGCTGGGGGTGCATGCGGGGTTCAGCTTCTCGGCAGGGTTGATCGACTACGTCGTCAACTGGCATCTCGATACGAAACCATGGCTGATCATCCCGATCGGCGCGTGCTTCGCGGTGATCTACTACGTGGTCTTCCGCTTCGCGATCACCAAGTTCGACCTCAAGACTCCGGGGCGCGAACCGGAGGAGATCGAGAAGGAGATCGAGAGGGATCTGACGAAGTAGCAGTACACCGGGGCTTTGCCCCCGGCCGCCGAAGGCCCTCGGACCAGCTGGTCCGGGGGCCTTCGGCATGTCACCGAACGTGCTGGATCTGCTACTGCGAATCAAGGGGGAATTGCAGGTTCCTTATCTAACCCTCACCGTGCTAAAACTGGTCTACACCACTGAGTGGTCCAGACCACGGCAGTCTGCCGCGTCTGTCGAGTCGCCGCCTCCCCGCATCGATGACCTGGGCGGCACTGTGCCCCATGGAGGAAGTTGATGACCACGGCTGAGACCGCACCCGCGGCCGAGAAGAAGAAGGGCGCCGGCGTGATGGCCGTCATGCAGCGCATCGGCCGCAGCCTCATGCTGCCGGTCGCCGTGCTGCCGGCCGCCGCGCTCCTGGTCCGCCTCGGCAATGAAGACATGCTGGGCCGCGACTCGTTCCCGGCCTTCATAACGAAGCTCGCCGGCTACATGGCCGCGGGCGGCGGCGCACTCCTCGACAACATGGCGCTGCTGTTCGCCGTCGGCATCGCGATCGGCTTCGCGAAGAAGTCGGACGGCTCCACCGCCCTGGCGGCCGTCACGGGCTACCTGGTCTTCAAGAACGTGCTCGCCACCTTCACGGACAGCAACCTGCCGCAGGTCGCCAGCGTCGTCGACGGCAAGATCGTGATGAACGACGCGCCCGTCAACGCCGGTGTCCTCGGCGGTGTCGTGATGGGCATCATCGTGGCCCTGCTCTACCAGAAGTTCTACCGGACGAAGCTGCCCGACTGGGCGGGCTTCTTCAGCGGCCGCCGTCTGGTCCCGATCCTCTCTGCCTTCGCGGGCCTCGTCGTCGGTATCGTCTTCGGTCTGATCTGGCCGGTCCTCGGCGCAGGCCTGCACAACTTCGGCGAGTGGCTCGTCGGCTCCGGCGCGGTCGGCGCGGGCATCTTCGGTGTCGCCAACCGTGCGCTGATCCCGGTCGGCATGCACCACCTGCTGAACTCCTTCCCGTGGTTCCAGGCGGGCGAGTACAACGGCAAGCACGGCGACATCGCCCGGTTCCTGGAGGGCGACCCGTCGGCCGGACAGTTCATGACCGGCTTCTTCCCGATCATGATGTTCGCCCTTCCGGCGGCCTGCCTCGCGATCGTCCACTGCGCCCGCCCGGAGCGCCGCAAGGTCGTCGGCGGCATGATGTTCTCCCTCGCGCTGACCTCGTTCGTCACCGGTGTGACCGAGCCGATCGAGTTCACGTTCATGTTCATCGCCCCGGTGCTGTACGCGATCCACGCGGTGCTGACCGGTGTGTCGATGGCCCTGACCTGGGCGCTCGGCATGAAGGACGGCTTCGGCTTCTCGGCCGGTCTGGTCGACTTCCTGCTGAACCTGGGCATCGCGTCGAAGCCCTGGATGCTGGTCCTGGTCGGCCTCTGCTTCGCGGTGATCTACTACGTGGTCTTCCGCTTCGCGATCATCAAGTTCAACCTCCCGACCCCGGGCCGGGAGTCGGACGAGGAGCTCGCCGAGCTGCAGAAGGCCGAGGCGAAGTAGCCTCCGCCACGCCCGTACGACGAAGCCCCCGCTTCCCGAAGATCTCTTTCGGGGCGGGGGCTTCGTCGTACCTGCCGTACGGTCGCCTCACACCTGGCGTACGGGCAGGGGCACGGGCAGGCGGTAGATCTGGCGGGAGCCGCCCTCCGGGCCGGGGTCGGTCGGCTCGCCGGGCTCGAAGCCGAGCTTCTCGTAGAAGACGCGGGCCCCGCTGTCCACGGCCCCGGGGTGGTCGGGCCCGAAAGTGACCACTTCGACGGTCCCGGGCCCGGTGACGTACCGGCGGAGCGCCTCGGCCATCAGCAGGCGGCCCACGCCCGCGCCCCGGCAGTGCTCGGAGGTGACGAGCCAGTGCACGTGGTACGCGGGCGGGGCGGCGCCGAGCAGGAGGCCGCCGAGGATGCCGGGTGCGGTGGCGGACTCGGCGATCAGGGCCGCCCCGTCACGGATGTGGTCGTCCACCGCCCGGTGGAAGCCCGGTTCCGCCACCATCGGCCCGAACCAGTGCTCGACCTGGGACGCGAGGGTCAGGAAGCCGGCGAGGTCGGCTTCGCGGGCGGGTCTGATGGTGATCACGCGGGCAGTCTCGCAGAGCGGGCCCGGGCCTGCCGCGGATTCCGGGCGCCGGGGCTCAGAGCTCGTACACCGCGCCCGGTACGGCCAGTTCGACCGGGCCCGGGTAGGCGGCGCGGGCGTCGGCGAGGTTACGGTCGGCGTCGGTCCACGGGGGGATGTGGGTGAGGACGAGCCGACGGGCGTCGGCGCGGGTGGCCGCCTCGCCTGCCTCGCGGCCGTTGAGGTGCAGGTCGGGGATGTCCTCCTTGCCGTCGACGAACGATGCCTCGCACAGGAACAGGTCCACGTCCCGGGCCAGGTCTTCCAGCGCCCCGCAGGTCCCCGTGTCGCCGGAGTAGGCGAGGGTGGAGCCGCCGTGCTCGATCCGGATGCCGAAGGTGTCGACGGGGTGGCAGAGCTTCTCCGTGCGGACCGAGAAGGGCCCGATCTCGAAGGACCCGGACTTCAGGGTGTGGAAGTCGAAGACCTCGCTCATCGCCCGGTCCGAGGGGGTGTCGCCGTGGGCGGCGGTCAGCCGCTGCTCGGTTCCCTCGGGGCCGTAGACCGGAAGGGGGACGGGGCGGGCGCCGTCGTGGCGGTAGTAGCGCACGACGAAGTACGCGCACATGTCGATGCAGTGGTCGGCGTGGAGGTGGCTGAGGAAGATCGCGTCGAGGTCGTAGAGACCGACGTGGCGCTGCAACTCGCCGAGGGCGCCGTTGCCCATGTCGAGGAGCAGCCGGAAGCCGTCGGCCTCTACGAGGTAGCTCGAACATGCCGAACCCGTGGACGGGAACGAGCCGGAGCAGCCGACGACGGTGAGCTTCATGGAGCGTGAACCTCCGATACGTGGGAACGGGGAGGGTTCGTGCGAGTTCTGCGGGAACGTTTTGCGGTTCGTCGAGCGTAAGGCGCGAAACTCCGCGTCGCTCCTTCGCTGCCTGCCGTTGTGGGGGAACTCACCTGCTCTGTCACCGGTTCGATGGAAGCGGGCCCGCCGGTACGGTCGGGGGATGGACACGTTCTGGTGGGTGGCGCTGGTCGCCGTGGTCCTGCTCGCGCTCGTCGCGGCCGTGGTGGACGGGCGGGGGCGCTCGGACCGCGGGCCCCGCACGCGGCGGCCCCGGCAGCCGGGGGCGACGGCTCGGACCCGGCCGCCCGGGAAGCCTTCGGGGCCTTCGGGGCCGTCGGGCCCGGTGGGGCGCGGGGACGGGCGTACGCCGCGGGCGGGTGAGGTGTGGTGGGCCGATGTGCCGTACGAGGACGGGCCCGGGTCCAAGGACCGGCCGTGCCTGGTCCTCTCCGTACGGGGCCGGGGGCGGAGGCGTACGGCACTCGTCGCCAAGATCACCAGCAAGCATCACGAGGAGCGGCCCGGGGTGATCGCGCTGCCCGCGGGGACGGTGGGGGATGCGCGGGGGCGGCGGAGCTTTCTGGAGACGGATGAGCTGCGGGAGGTGCCGATCGCCGGGTTCCGGCGGAGGGTGGGCGCGGTGGACGCGGAGCTTTGGGAGCGGGTGCGGGGGCTGGGGGCGGGGTGAGGGGCGGGGCCCTTTTCGGTGCTCTGCCCAGGACCCCGCTCCTCAAGCGCCGGAGAGGCTGAAAGGCGCCCTCGAACGCCGGACGGCCTGGAAGGACGTCCTCGAACGCCGGACGGGCTTGACCTGCGGCCTACGCCCAGAGCTGGCCCTGGAGCGTTTCGATCGCCGCTTCCGTCGTCTCGGCCGTGTAGACGCCCGTCGACAGGTACTTCCAGCCGCCGTCCGCCACGACGAAGGCGATGTCGGCGCTCTCCCCCGCCTTGACCGCCTTCTTGCCCACGCCGATCGCCGCGTGGAGTGCGGCTCCGGTGGAGACGCCCGCGAAGATGCCCTCCTGCTGGAGGAGTTCGCGGGTGCGGGTGACCGCGTCGGCGGAGCCCACGGAGAAGCGGGTGGTGAGGACCGAGGCGTCGTAGAGCTCGGGGACGAAGCCCTCGTCGAGGTTGCGGAGACCGTAGACCAGGTCGTCGTAGCGCGGTTCGGCGGCGACGATCCGGATACCGGGGCGGTTCTCGCGGAGGTAGCGGCCGACGCCCATGAGAGTGCCGGTGGTGCCGAGGCCCGCGACGAAGTGGGTGATGGACGGGAGGTCGGTGAGGATCTCCGGGCCGGTGGTGGCGTAGTGGGCGCCCGCGTTGTCCGGGTTGCCGTACTGGTAGAGCATCACCCAGTCCGGGTGCTCGGCGCTGAGTTCCTTCGCGACGCGCACGGCGGTGTTGGAGCCGCCCGCGGCCGGGGAGGAGATGATCTCGGCGCCCCACATGGCGAGCAGGTCGCGCCGCTCCTGCGAGGTGTTCTCCGGCATGACGCACACGATGCGGTAGCCCTTGAGCTTGGCCGCCATGGCGAGCGAGATGCCGGTGTTGCCGCTGGTGGGCTCCAGGATGGTGCAGCCGGGCGTCAGCCGGCCGTCCCTCTCGGCCTGTTCGACCATGTGGAGCGCCGGGCGGTCCTTGATCGAGCCGGTGGGGTTGCGGTCCTCCAGCTTGGCCCAGATGCGGACGTCCTCGGACGGGGACAGCCGCGGGAGGCGGACGAGGGGGGTGTTCCCCACGGCCGCCAGCGGGGAGTCGTACCGCATCAGCGCATGCCGCCGGCGACGGCCGGGAGGATCGTGACGTTGTCGCCGTCGCTGAGCTTGGTGGAGATGCCGTCCAGGAAGCGGACGTCCTCGTCGTTGAGGTAGACGTTCACGAAGCGGCGGAGCTGTTCGCCGTTCGCACCGTCGACGAGTCGCTCACGGATGCCGGTGTGGCGGCTCTCCAGGTCGGCGAAGAGGTCGGCGAGGGTGTCCCCGTTGCCTTCGACGGCCTTCGCGCCGTCGGTGTAGGTGCGGAGGATGGTCGGAATGCGGACCTCGATGGCCATGGCGTGGGCTCCTGTCGAAAGCGGAGAGGTGGCGTGGGGCGCGCGTTTATGCCCCCGCGCAGGGGGGTGGTACGTGGGTGGGCGCGCGGACCGCGGCTCAGGCCGGGCGGCTCACGGGCAGGCTTCGGGCGGGACAGATCGCGCTGGCGAGCCTGCACAGGTCGACGTGCAGCCGCGCGACGAGCAGCGTGCCCGGCGTCCTGTTGCTCACGTCATGGGGAACCATGCGGGCATCGTATCGATTCCCGGTCCGGAAACCCGAGTGTGATCTCACATGGTGGATGGTGAGCGACCATTATGCGGACTCACGCCGGCTGGTGTGGTCCTGCGGGAGGTAGACGACCGTGGGTGCGCCCGTCTTCGGGTGGGTGCTGACCTCGGCGGCGACGCCGTACACCTCGCCCAGCAGCTCCGTCGTGAGGACCTCCTCGGGGGTGCCGGAGGCGACGACGCGGCCGTCCTTGAGTACGTAGATGCGGTCGCAGTAGTACGCGGCGAGGTTGAGGTCGTGCAGGGCCAGGAGGTTGGTGGTGCCGAGCTCGCGGACCAGGGAGAGGATCTCCAGCTGGTAGCGGATGTCCAGGTGGTTGGTCGGCTCGTCCAGGACGACGAGGGAGGGCTGCTGGACCAGGGCGCGGGCGACCAGGGCGCGCTGGCGTTCGCCGCCGGAGAGGGAGGCGAACGTTCGGGATTCGAGCGCGGCGATCCCCACCCGGGCGAGGGCCTCGGTGACCAGGGCGGTGTCGGCGGCGGTGTCCGCCTCCCAGAACCGCCTGTGCGGGGCGCGGCCCATCGCGACGACCTGGCCGACGGTGAGCTCGAAGCCCGCGTGGCTCTCCTGCGGGACGGTGGCGATGCGCCGGGCGCGGGCCTTCACGGGGAGGGCGGCGAGGTCGTCGCCGTCCAGGAGGACCCTGCCGTGGGTGGGGCGCAGGGTGCCGTAGACGCAGCGCAGGAGGGTGGTCTTGCCGCTGCCGTTGGGGCCGACGAGGCCGACGGTCTCGCCGTCGGCGGCGGTGAGGTCGACGGCGTCGACGAGGTGGCGGCCTTCGCCGGTCCCGTACGAGAGGCGCTCGGTGCGCAGGGTGGTCACGGGCGGGCTCCGGCGAAGGGACGGGCGAAGGAGAAACGGGGGCAGGGGCTCATGCGGGCACTCCCAGTGGAAAGGGGCTCATGCGGGCACTCCCGGCGGGAAGAGCTCATGCGGGCGCTCCCTCGGGTCTGCGCCGCAGCATCCACAGGAAGAACGGGCCGCCCGTGAGGGCCGTGAGCACGCCGACCGGGATGTCCTGCGGGGCCGCGAGCGTCCGGGCGGCCAGGTCCGCCAGGACCAGGAACACCGCCCCGCCGAGCGCGGCCACCGGGAGCAGCGCGCGGTGCGAGGCGCCCACCGCCATCCGGGCCATGTGCGGGACCATCAGGCCCACGAAGCCGATCGCCCCGCTGTACGCGACCAGCACCCCGGTCATGAGGGAGGCGAGGACGAAGACGGCGGCCCGGAAGCGGGCGGTGTCCAGGCCGAGCACGGTCGCGCCCTCCTCCCCCACCAGGAGCAGGTCGAGCGGGCGGGCCAGGGTGAGGAGCACGGCGGTGCCGATGACCAGGGTGACCGTGGGGAGCGCGAGCATGTCCCAGCGGGCCGCGCCGAGTCCGCCGAGGGTCCAGTAGAGGACCTCTTGGAGGTGGTCGGCGCGGGCGGAGGTGACCAGGATCAGGCTGGTCAGGGCGGACAGGATGTAGGAGACGGCGACCCCGGCGAGGACGAGCCGGTTGGTGGTGAGGCCGCCCCCGCCGCGCGCCAGGGTGTAGACGAGCAGCAGCGAGAGCAGCGCGCCGGCGAACGCGGCGGCGGGGATCGTGACGGTGGTGGCGAGGGCGGCGCCGATACCGAGGACGATCACCAGGACCGCGCCGGTGGAGGCCCCGGAGGAGACGCCGAGGAGGAACGGGTCGGCCAGCTGGTTGCGTACGAGGGCCTGGAGGACGGTGCCGATGACGGCGA
Organism: Streptomyces sp. WZ.A104; assembly: GCF_002382885.1. GTDB lineage: Bacteria > Actinomycetota > Actinomycetes > Streptomycetales > Streptomycetaceae > Streptomyces. Next base: position 12,858 of record NZ_NWVL01000036.1, on the reverse strand, counting down.
GTCCGGCGCCGACGACGATACCGAGCAGGACCCGGGGCAGCCGCACGTCCAGGACGATCGTGCGGAACGGGCTCGCCTCCGCCCGCCCGGTCAGGATGTCGAGCACCTGGCCGGGCGGGATGCGGACGGAGCCGAGGGCGAGGGCGGCGAGCACGGCGACGGCCAGGAGCACGGCGAGTACGCCGAGCACCAGGGTGTAGCGCAGCAGCCGCCGCGGTGCGGGGGTGCGGCAGGTCACGAGGTGGTGGCCGCCGGGTGGAGCTGGGCCGCGAGCTTCTCGACGGCGGCGGGGACGCGGACGCCGAGGACCGCGTCGGAGAGCGGCATGACCGCGAAGCGCTTGTTCTTGACGGCGGGGACGTCGGCGAGGGCCGGGTCGGTGAGGAGGCGCTTCATCTTCTGCTCGACGGTGGTGGAGCCGTAGTTGTAGATCACGATGACCTCGGGCTTGCGGGCGACGACGTTCTCCCAGGAGGCGTCCCCGAAGGGCTTGTCCAGGTCGGCGAAGACGTTGGTGCCGCCTGCCCGCTTGATCAGCTCGTTGCCGATGCCCTTGCCGCCCGCGGTGAACGCGGTCTTGTCGCCGCTGTCGTAGACGAAGACGGGGAGCGGCTTGACGTCCTTGAGCTTCTCGGCGGTGGCCGCGTTGTAGGCCTTGGCCTGCTTGACCCAGGCCTCGGCGCGGTCGGGGACGCCGAAAGTGCGGCCGACCTCGCGGACCTCCTCGTAGAGGGTCTCCATCGGAGTGTCGGCCTCGGCGCAGCTCTCGGTGTTGAGCCGGGTCTCGATGCCGGACTTCTTGAACGCCTCGCGGCCGCGGCCGTCGCCCGCGGTGAAGGCGCTGCCGTAGCCGCCGTAGACGAAGTCGGGGTTGGCTGCGAGGACCTGCTCGTAGGAGGGGTACTTCTTGGCGAGGACCGGTACGGAGGCGTAGTCCTTCTCGTACTTCGGCAGGACCTTGTCGTCGAGGTAGGCGGTGCCGACGAGGGACTTGGCCAGGCCCAGTTCCAGCATGATCTCGGTGACGTGCTGGTTCATGGTGACCACGCGCTTCGGCGGGGCCTTGAAGGTGGTGGTGACACCGCAGTTGGTGACGGTGTACGGGAAGCCGTCGCTCTTCTCCGAGGCCTTGTCCCCGGTGGCGTTGTCGCCGTCCGAGGAGGAGCAGGCGGTGAGGGCGAGCGGGAGCAGCACGGCGGCGGCTATGAGCGCGGGGGTGCGCCGGGACATGGCAGGGCCTCTCCGGGGGATTTCCGCGTCCCCTGGTCGATGCGGGAAGGCGGCGGGCCAGTTCCTGGCTTCCGGGCCGCCCTCCGGTGCGAAGTCGTCCGCTGGGGAGTCGTCCGCGTGGGAGGGGGCCCGGTCACAGTGGCGGGACCGTGCCGGAATCGCACCGGCTTCCTGGTTCCTGCTGCCTTTGTGGTCGGGTCTGGGGTGCAGTGTGCCAGACCCGTGCGACGGCCCTGCGATCTGCCCGGGGTTCAGTACGCCTCGACGACCTGCACGTCCTCCTCGGTGATCTCGCCGTCCACGATGCGGTACGAGCGGAACTGGAAGGGGCCCGCGCCGTCGGTGTCGGCGGTGGAGACCAGGACGTAGTGCGCGCCGGGCTCGTTGGCGTACGTCACATCGGTGCGGGAGGGGTAGGCCTCGGTCGCCGTGTGCGAGTGGTAGACGATCACGGGCTCCTCGTCGCGGTCGTCCATCTCGCGGTAGAGCTTGAGGAGGTCGCCGGAGTCGAACTCGTAGAACGTGGGCGAGCGGGCGGCGTTGAGCATCGGGACGAAGCGCTCGGGGCGGTCCGTCCCGGCCGGGCCCGCGACGACTCCGCACGCCTCGTCGGGGTGGTCGGCACGGGAGTGGGCGACGATCTGGTCGTAGAGCGTCTGGGTGATGGTCAGCATGGCGCCAGGATAGGACGGCGGGCCCCCGCGTACCGGAGGGTGGTACGCAGGGGCCCGCATGCTGGACACCGTCGGTCGTGGGGGCGGACGACGGCGTCCGGGAGGAGGGTGGTCGTGGACCCGGTGGCCGCCGGGTCCGCCCTCGGGTCAGCGCTTGGCGAAGGAGGCGTTCTCCGGGTTGCGCGCCTGGAGCATCCGGTAGGAGACGAAGAGGACGAGGGCCCACAGCGGTGCGCAGTAGAGCGAGATCCTGGCGTCCTTGTCGACGGCCATCATCACGATGACGAACCCGATGAAGCAGAGCGCGAACCAGCTGCTGTACGGGGCTCCGGGGGCCTTGAACGAGGACTGCGGCAGCATGCCCGCGTCGGCCATGCGGCGGTAGCGGATCTGGCTGAGCAGGATCATGATCCAGGCCCACATACCGGAGATGGTGGCGAAGGAGACGACGTAGTTGAACGCCTCGCCGGGCCACTGGTAGTTGATCCACACGCCGACGAGCATCAGGGCGGCGGAGAACGTGGTGCCCACGAGCGGCAGGCCGTTCCTCGTCAGCCTGGTGAAGGCCCGGGGGCCCTGGCCGTTGAGGGCGAGGTCGCGGAGCATGCGGCCGGTGGAGTACATGCCGGAGTTGCAGGAGGAGAGCGCCGCGGTGAGGACGACGAAGTTGACGATGGCGGCGCCGATGCCGAGCCCCATCTCCTCGAAGGCCTTCACGAACGGCGAGACACCGGGCTTGAAGGTGGACCACGGCACGACCGACAGGATCATGATGAGGGCGCCGACGTAGAAGACGGCGATGCGCCACGGCACGGTGTTGATGGCCTTGGGCAGCACGGTCTCGGGGTCCTTGGACTCCCCGGCGGTGACGCCGACGAGCTCGACGGCGAGGAAGGCGAACATGACGATCTGGAGCGTCATCAGCATGCCGCCGATGCCGTTGGGGAAGAATCCGCCGTCGTTCCAGAGGTTGGCCACGGTCGCGGTGTCACCCGCGTCCGAGAAACCGACCGTCAGGACGCCGGCGCAGATGAGGATCATGCCGACGATCGCGGTGACCTTGACCATGGAGAACCAGAACTCCAGCTCACCGAAGAGCTTCACGGAGATCAGGTTGGCGCCGTACAGAATGACGGTGAAGACCAGGGCGGACAGCCACTGGGGAATGTTCCACCAGTACGTCATATAGGTGGCCGCGGCGGTGACTTCGGTGATTCCGGTGACGACCCAGAAGAGCCAGTAGGTCCAGCCGGTCACGAATCCGAAGAACGGGCCGAGGAATTCCCGGGCGTACTCGGAGAAGGAACCGGACACCGGGCGGTACATGAGGAGTTCGCCCAGTGCCCGCATGATGAAGAAGATGACGAGCCCGGCGAGGACATAGGCCAGGATGAGGCTGGGCCCGGCCCGGTCGATGGCCTTGCCCGCACCGAGGAAGAGTCCGGTGCCGATCGCCCCGCCGATGGCGATCATCTGAATCTGACGAGCTCCCAGACCCCGCTGGTATCCCTCGCCACCGGTCCCGGCGTCCCCGGCGTCACCGCCGGGCCGACCCTTGTCGACCTGTCCCTCGTCGACCTGCGCCGATGTCATGTGTGGTGCGCCTTTCTCCACGCCGATCCGCGCCGTGCAGGCTGCGGACCAGGTCCTGATCCCCCCGGATATGGATGGAGTGCCGCCGGCGTTCGGCCGGCATTAGCGCCCCCGGAGACAGGGGTGGCGTCGCCGGGCGGTCGTGAAGATCTATCACGGCCGCCACAGGACACCCTGGGACATTCTGTGGCGCACTCCACAGATAAAAGCGGACAAGAAACCTCATCCGCCACGAACAACGCTTATGACTTGGGGGGATCATTACCCGGATCTGAGCGTCCGTTGAGCGAACGGACCCGCCTCGCCGGTCGGCGCGGGACGGCTACGGCATCAGCGTCTCGACAAGCGTTTCCTGGAGCGCGCCCAGCCAGAGATAGGCCATCACCATGGGCTTGCGCGGGTCGCTGTCGGGGAGCCGGTAGAGCGACCCCTCCTGCCCCTCGTCCTCGTCGGAGACCTCCAGCCGGGTGCCGATGGTGAGGCGCAGGTCGTTGAGGGCGCCGAGCCAGCTGCGGCACTCGTCGCCGGTGAGGGTGAGCACGGCGCCGCCGTCCCCGGCGGACGAGAGCCCGTCCAGGGTGCGGACGACGGTGAGGGCGTCCTCGCGCTTGCGGGAGCGCAGGTCGTTCTCGGTGAACCGGCGGAACTCGGCGGACAGCTCCCGCAGATCCTCCTCGGACCCGCCCTGCGGGGCGGACCCGTCGGGCCCCCCGTACGCGTCCGGGAAGAGCCGGGCGAGCGCCGGGTCGGAGGGCGGCTTGCTCGGCCCCTCGGCGAAGAGGGCGGCGAGCGGGTCCTCGCCCTCGGCGGGCTCGTCACCGGGGCCGATCAGTTCGAGCAGCTGGACGGCGAGGGAGCGCAGGATCGAGATCTCGACCTCGTCGAGCGCGACGGCCGCGCCGCCGCCTGGGGTGGCCTCGAAATGGCCGGCCATGGATTCTCCGATGGTGGGTCGAACGGGGCGGGGGGTACGGCGGTGCGCGCGGGCGCTAGTTGCGGTCCTGGGTGAGGGTGGCCCACAGCCCGTAGCCGTGCATGGCCTGGACGTCACGCTCCATCTCCTCGCGGCTTCCGCTGGAGACGACGGCGCGGCCCTTCTGGTGCACGTCGAGCATGAGCCGGTGGGCCTTGTCCTTGGAGTAGCCGAAGTAGGCCTGGAAGACGTAGGTCACGTAGCTCATGAGGTTGACCGGGTCATTGTGGACGAGCGTCACCCACGGGACGTCCGGCTCGGGGACCGCGAAGGTCTCCTCTGCCGAATCGGGACGTTCGATCTCTACGGGGGTAGCAACGCTCACTTGTCCCATGCTGCCACTCGGGAGGCCCCCGCGCACAAACGGACCCCACATCTCGTCACTCTGACGAATAGGGGGTAGCATCCCAGCCATGAACTCAGCGGACCTCGGGCGACGGGTCGGCGTTCCGTCGACCGCGCTCTTCACCGACCAGTACGAGCTGACCATGGTGCAGGCGGCCCTCAAGGCCGGCACCGCCGACCGGCACGCGGTCTTCGAGGCGTTCACCCGCCGGCTGCCCGAGGGGCGGCGCTACGGGGTCGTGGCGGGCACCGGGCGGGTGCTGGACGCGGTGGAGAACTTCCACTTCGACGACGAGATCATCGGCTTCCTGCGCCAGCAGGGGATCGTCGACGAGCCGACCCTCCAGTGGCTGGCGGACTACCGCTTCACCGGTGACATCTGGGGCTACCCGGAGGGCGAGGTCTACTTCCCGGGCTCGCCGATCCTGCGGGTCGAGGGCAGCTTCGCCGAGTGCGTGCTGCTGGAGACGGTGATCCTCTCCATCCTCAACCACGACTCCGCCATCGCCGCAGCCGCCTCGCGGATGTCGGCGGCCGCCGGAGGCCGCCGGCTGATCGAGATGGGCGCGCGGCGGACGCACGAGCTGTCGGCCGTCGCCTCGGCCCGCGCGGCGTACGTCGGCGGCTTCGACGCCACCTCCGACCTGGCGGCGGGCTTCCGCTACGCGATCCCGACCGTCGGCACGAGCGCGCACGCCTTCACCCTCCTCCACGACACCGAGCGCGACGCGTTCCTGGCGCAGGTGGACTCGCTGGGCCGGGGCACGACGCTGCTGGTCGACACCTACGACGTGACCGAGGCGGTCCGCGCGGCGGTGGAGATCGCGGGGCCGGAGCTCGGAGCCGTACGGATCGACTCCGGGGACCTGCTGCTGGTCGCGCACCGGGTGCGGCAGCAGCTGGACGAGCTGGGGGCGACGGACACCAAGATCGTGGTGACCTCGGACCTGGACGAGTACGCGATCGCCTCGCTGGCCGCCGCGCCGGTGGACGCGTACGGGGTCGGCACCCAGCTGGTCACCGGGAGCGGGCACCCCACGTGCTCCATGGTCTACAAGCTGGTCGCCCGCGCCGGTTCGGCGGACCCGGCCGAGCCGCTGCGGCCGGTGGCCAAGAAGTCGCTGGGCGCGAAGTCGTCGGTCGGCGGGCGCAAGTGGGCGGCGCGCCGGCCGGACGAGCACGGAGTCGCCGAGGCCGAGGTGGTCGGCACCGGACCGGTCCCGGCGGAGCTGGCCGACCGGCAGCTGCTGGTGGAGCTGGTACGGGGCGGCGAGGTGGTCGCCCGCGAACCGCTGGACGCGGCCCGGGAGCGGCATGTGGCCGCGCGCGCGGGGCTGCCGATGTCGGCGATCCAGCTGTCGCGGGGCGAGCCGGTGATCCCGACCGAGTACGTCTGAGGGCGGTCCGGGGCGGCCCGGCGAGGGGCGCCCCGGCACCCGGACCGTCTCGTTCCGCCCCGGGGTTTGGTGGACGGGCTTGATTGTGAGGTTCCAGTCCCTAGGCTCGAACTCCCAGGCACTCCGTTCCCCGGGCTCGAACTCCCAGACACCCCGTCGGCCGGTCACCCCGAGCCACCACCACCGATCCACTCGAACCACTCGAACCACTCGATCCGCCCGTGAGACATCCCGCTCCCTCCCCCACCGAAGGACACCCGCCATGCACCGCGCATTGATCGTCGTGGACGTTCAGAACGACTTCTGCGAGGGCGGCAGCCTCGCGGTGGCGGGCGGTGCCGACGTCGCCGCCGCCATCACCGACCTGATCGGCGACGCCCAGCCCGGCTACCGCCATGTGGTGGCCACCCGCGACCACCACATCGACCCCGGGGACCACTTCTCGGCCACCCCGGACTTCGAGCACTCCTGGCCGGTGCACTGCGTGGCCGGTACGGAGGGCGTGGGCTTCCACCCGAACTTCGCGCCCGCCGTCGCCTCCGGCGCGATCGACACCGTGTTCGACAAGGGCGCCTATTCGGCCGCCTACAGCGGCTTCGAGGGCTCCGACGAGAACGGCACCGGTCTCGCCCAGTGGCTGCGCGAGCACGAGGTGACCGAAGTGGACGTGGTCGGCATCGCCACCGACCACTGCGTCCGGGCCACCGCGCTGGACGCCGCCCGCGAGGGCTTCGTCACGCATGTGCTGCTCGGCCTGACCGCGGGCGTCTCCGGAGCGACCACGGAACGCGCCCTGGAGGAGCTTCGCACCGCCGGGGTGAAGCTCTCGGGCACCCCGGTCGTCGCCCAGGTCCCGTAAGGCCCGCAGGCCCCCCTGCCACCACGCGCCCCCTCCAGCGCCTTCCGGACAGCCCTCAGGCGGCGGGGCGGGCCGGTCCGGCGTGCCCGGAGGGCCCCAGCAGGGCTCTGATCGGGTGCCACAGCTCCTGGCACGACTGGGACGACTGCGGCGGGTGGGACGACTGCGGCAGGTGCGGCGACCGGGGCACCAGGCCGCCCGGCCGCCCGGAGGTGTCCGCTCGCCCTGAGGCGTCCGGCCGCCCGGAGGCATCCGCCTGGGGTACGCCCCGCCACAGCAGGCCGTCCGGGTGGTGCAGCACCGCCGTGACCTCGTCCGGCGTCGGCGGCCGGTCGTTCCCGCGCAGATAGACCGCCCGCAGCCCCAGATTGCGCAGCCTGGTCAGGGCGCGCGCCCGGTTCGCCGCGTGCACCAGCACCCGTACGGGGGCCCCGGGCCCCGCTCCCGTACCGGCGCGGGATGCCGTTCCCTCCGTCGGCCTGGTGAGGGTGAGGGCCACCACCACCGTGCCGTTCGGCAACCTGCAGAAACCTCCGCCTGCCATGCTCCACGCTCCCCCGCGAGACGCCGTGTCAATAAGGATGTGAACAAGACGCACCTAAACACGATCGGCCGCCGCCCGCTAGAGGGCGACGGCCGATCATGCTTTGACCTGCGGTTTTACGGGACTATCGGCCCGAGGGGCTGACCAGCACGGTCATCGTGGAGCCGTTGCGCGGCTCGTGGACGATGGAGATGCGGGTGTTCGTGTCAGGAACCTTGACACTGCCCGTGGGGTTCTCCTTGTACCAGTAGGTGCCCCTGCGGTCGTCGAAGACCGGGTTGCCGAACGAGGGCTTGATCCTCACCGGGACGTCCGCGTTGTGGAGCGTGAAGCCCTTGTTCGGGTACCAGCTGAACGGCGCGTCGAACGGCTGGATCTTGTTGCGCAGGAGCGAGCCGTCCTTCCACTTCAGCGGCTTGGCGTGCGAGTCGATCGGCAGGATCAGACCCTGGCCCGGGTGGACCGAGGTGTTGTTGTCCTTCTGCGAGGTGTCCCACAGCCAGATCAGCAGACCGGTCTGGTACGCGTAGTGCTCGACCCAGCTGGGGCGGGTGGCGGAGAAACCGAAGTTGTACGGGCCGACCTTGAGGGTCTCGTCGTAACTGACGTACTGCCGGTTCTCCGCGATGTAGTACTGCGGGTAGTCCGCCGTGAACGACTCGCCGATCCGCGAGAAGCCCTTCGACGTCCAGCCGTTGTCGTCGCCCTCGGCGTTGTCCGAGAAGAGCGTGGCGCCGTCGGCCGTGATGGTGATCTCGTCGGCCGTGAAGCCCTTGCCGCTCACGCCGCCGTCCGTCTGGTAGCGGAAGCGGAGGTCGATCTTCTTGCCCGCGTAGGCGTCCAGGGAGAAGGAGAGCTCCTTGTGGTCGCCCGAGACGTCGGTCAGGGCGGGCTTGTCACTGGCGTCGCGCGGGAGGGCCTTGCCGTCGGCGGTGCCGTCGAGCGCGGTCCAGCTGCTGCCGCCGTTGTCGGACACCTCGGTGTAGAGGTAGTCGTAGTCGGCCTCGATGTCGTACCAGCCCGAAAGGTCCAGCGTGGCCTTGGACTTGCCGGTCAGGTCCACCGAGCGGGTCAGGGTGTTCGACAGGTCGTCGCCCATGTCGCTCCACCACTGCTTCGCACCCTCGGCGGGCTTGACGACGGTGGTGGTGACGGCCTTCTCCGGCAGCTCGACGACGAGCGCCTGCGGGTTCTTGGTGTTGTACGCCGAGACGCCCAGCTTGTGCAGCGAGGTCTTGCCCGCCTTGGCCGTGTCGTAGTCGAGCCAGCCCAGCTGGAGCTTGTCCCAGGAGGTCATGTCGCCCGGCAGGTTGCCGATCTCGCCGTCGCCGGTGCCGAGCCAGGAGCCCGCCGACATCAGGGACCAGAAGCCGACCGAGTTCTCGCCGCCGCCGGAGGTGTCGTACAGGTCCGGCAGACCGAGGTCGTGGGCGTACTCGTGGGCGAAGACGCCGAGGCCGCCGTTCTCGGGCTGGACGGTGTAGTCGCCGACCCAGATGCCCGTGTCGCCGATCTGGGCGCCACCGGCCTTGTTGTACTCCGGGCCGGTCGAACCGGCGTTGGTGCCGTACGCGTACCAGCGGTGCGCCCAGATGGCGTTGGTGCCCTCGGCGCCGCCGCCGGCCGACTCGTCCTCACCGGCGTGGACCAGCTGGAAGTGGTCGATGTAGCCGTCGGGCTCGTTGAAGTTGCCGTCGCCGTCGTGGTCGTAGCGGTCCCACTGGTCGTACTCGGCCAGGTTCGCCTTGATCTCGGCGTCGGTACGGCCCTTGGCCTGCTGGTCGGCGACCCAGGCGTTCACGCCGTCGCGCACCGCGTCCCAGACGTTGGCGCAGTTGGACTGGCCGCAGTAGTTGGAGCCGTAGCGGGCCTCGTTGTACTCGACCTTCACCCAGTCGGAGACCTCGCCCTCGACCGAGTAGCGGCCCGAGGAGGCCTTCTCGTAGTAGGTCTTGAGCGAGTGGACGCCCTTGCCCTCGCCGAAGTAGAGCTTCTGGAAGTGCTCCCGGTTGTAATCGGCCTTCCAGGCGGTGCTGTTGTCCTTCTCCGGGTCCGGCTCGGCGATCTCGTTGTGCGCCGGGCCGGGGGCGCCGCCGTACTTCTTCACCGGCGGCTTGGGGCCGTCGCCGTCCGGGTCGTACATCGTGGTGTCGTCGACCTTGTCGCCGAACTCCAGCAGGATGGTGAAGATCTTGTCGGTCTTCTCCCGGCCGAGCTCCACGTACTTCTTGTTGTCGAGCTTGACGACCTTGGAGCCGCCCCGGTTCGACACCTTCTTGTCCCCGGACAGCACCTCCTCCAGCGCGGCCTCGCGCTGGGCCGCCTGCTGTTCGCTGAAGGGGCCTTCCAGGTTGTGCTCCACATGCCCCTTCGCCGGCGCCGGGTCCTGGCGGTCGACGATGGGGGCGGCGGAGCCCGACGTGGTCTCATGCGCCTGGGCGGTGGCGAAGGTCGACGCCGTCGCCGCAGTCGCGGCCATGGCCACGACAACAGCAGCGGCGCGAAGCGCGCGTCTCTGATTGGTCACTTGATGCAGTCCTCCCCGGGCGTCCGCGCAGCGGCCAGGGGGGTATGGAGAGGGCCGCCCGCGTAAACGCGTCACAAGTGACGACATTCGATCGAAGTTATGAGAGAAAAGACAGACCTTGACTTGAACAGGCCAAGTGCACTATGCAGGACGGCCATTCCGGTATGCGGACGGCAAATAACTCACCAGGAATGAGCACCGTCGTCAACAGGCGCGCCGGACAGTCCGGTTGGCCGGGACGTGACTCCGTGCGCCCCCTGTGCACCAGTACCGTGGGTTAGGTCACGCTTACCGCTGGTCCGGCTCGGGCATCCACCGTCGTAGGGTCGCTCGACACCGCGACCGCGTCGACCGCCCGCCCATCCGACGTCCCGAGGACGGAAACCGCCATGCCGCGTCCGACTGCCGCTCAGTTCGCCTACGGTTCGGCCACCGTCGTCGTCACCGCCCTCGCCCTGCTGCTCCTGTTCCGTACGGAGTCGGGCGTCGGCGTGGCCGCCATCGGCACGGCCTCACTGGTGCTCGGCCTGCTGGCGGCCCTGACCCTGCCCGCCGCGACAAAGAGCGCCGCACCGACCGCTGCCGCCACCCGTACACACCGGGCCCTGGAGGAAGTCGGAGCGCGGGAGCGGGTCCCGGCGGCCCGTCCGCCCGCCCCCCCGTCCGCGTCCGCCCCCCCGTCCGCGTCCGCCTCCACGTCCGCACGGGCGGGTGAGCACTCGCTGCGCCGCTGAGCACCCTAGGGGACGACGACCACGACGGTCTTGGCCGCCTTGTCCTGGAGTCCCTGCCGATAGGGCTTGTCGGTGAACATCAGCACGATGTTGATCAGCCACCACAGGCACGGGCAGCACAGCAGCGCCGGGGCCCACAGCACGACGGCCCGCGTCAGCGCGGCGTTCGTGTCGGGCACCCGCCCGTCGCTGAGCATCGCGACCCGCAGCTTCAGCAGCCGCTTGCCCACGGTGCGGCCGTCCTTGTGCGTGAAGTACGTGTCGTACGCGACGTACACCACCAGACCGATGAGCGACCACACCAACTGCTGGCCGGTGTAAGCGGCGTTGAACCCGCTGTCCCCGCCCCCGTCGACGTCGACCGCGCCGCCCCACGGCAGCGAGATCAGATACAGCGGGATCGAGATGATGAGGAAGTCGATGAGCCGCGCCAGGATGCGCTTGCCGGGCTCGGCCAGTGGCGGCATTCCGGCCAGCGGGTCGGGCGCCCCGAAGCCGCCGCCGCTGCCGTACGGGTCGTTCGGCGGCGGGGGCGGCGGAGGGGGCGGTGTACTGCCGTACGGCTGACCGTCGGACGGCGGCGGGGGCTCCTGCGGCTTCTTGAGGAACGGATCGTCGTCCTCGGGCGGCTGGCCGGGCGTCGGCTGGTCGTTGCTCATGGGGGCAGTGCATCCCGCCCCACGGGGGCCCGCAACGGCTCAGGTGCGTTCGGGGGACGCACAGCGGCATACGAGTCTAAACAGGTTTGCCGCCGCCCGCCCGGCCACGCTCTTCCGGAACGCGGTCAGCCGGTCAGCCTGTCAGCCGGCGACGAAGGTGCGGGCCGCCTTGTCGTGCCAGCACTGGCGCCAGGGGCGGTCGAACAGGCACCAGAGCACATTGACCACCCCGAGGGCGAGGACGCCCAGCACGCCGTAGACGAGCCAGCGGCGCAGGGCCGCGCCCAGCGAGGGCGTGTCGTGGGACTCGATGTCCCGTACGTCGAGCCCGAAGAGCTTCTTGCCCAGCGTCCGGCCCCACTTGGCGGTGGGCAGCGCCTCCAGGAGGAAGCCGAGGAGCAGGAACGCGCCGAGCACGGCACCCAGCAGCGCCCCGGTGGTGGCGTCCAGCAGCCAGACGGTGACGGTCTCTCCTGTCCGCTCCGCCGCGGTGATCTTCCGGTCGATGTGATCGAGCGCCTGCGCGGTCAGCGGCAGGGCCACCGCCCCGACGGCCGCGCCGAGCACGAGGTTGTCGACCAGCCGGGCCGCGAGGCGCTTGCCGAGACCGGCGGGCCGGGCCGAGGCCTGCGAGCGGGCGAGCTGCTGGAAGGGGTCGTCGACCGGCGGTTTCCAGGGCACGACGGGCTGCTGGTCGGCGCCGGGGCTCCGAGACTGCTGGGGCTGCTGGGGCGCCTGCTGCGGGTCGGGCTGGGCCAGTTGGTGAACCTGCTGCGCCCAGGAGGCCGATCCGCCGCCGGGCCCGGGGGTCAGGGGGGAATGCAGAGCGGCCGGAGCGGGCTCGGGGGCGGTGGACGAGGCCGGGGCCGGCGTCGGGGCAGGGGCGGGGGCGGGAGCAGGGACCTGGACCGGGCCCTGGAGCGGGCCGTGGGGTGTCGCGGGCGGGGCCGGGGCCGGGGTCGGGGCCTGCGAGGTCGTCGGGGTCGGGGCGGCCGGGGCGTTCCGGGCCGCCGGAATGGGCTGCGGGGCCTGCGGTGTCTGCGGGCCCTGTGGGGCGCCGGAGTCCGGCTGTGCGGTCCCGGGGGCCGTGGACCGGCCGCCCGCGCCGGGCGCCCGGATCGTCATCGTGCCCTCGCCGGGGGCGGACCCCGCCTCTTGCCGGTTCGACGGACCGGCCTCGCTGCCCCGGCCGACGGCGCGGATCGTGACGGTGCCCTCGGTGGGCGGGCGCGACCCGGCCGGGACGGGGGCCCGGTCGCCGCCGTCCCGCATCCCCGGCAGGGCCCCGCCGGTCGGGTCCTGCGCCACGGAGCCGCGCGGGTC
>NZ_NWVL01000035.1 GCF_002382885.1 Streptomyces sp. WZ.A104 | reverse complement strand
GGGTGTGCGCGCTGGGCCGGGGGCGCGGGGCGCGCGGGGCCGGGGCGGCCGGGACGCGGTGTGGCCGCGGAACGCGGACCGGGTACGGGACGGGGGGTCGGCGCGGTGCGGCCGGCGGCCGGAGTGACGCGGGGACCCTGGGCGCTCTCGGGAATCTGAGGCTCCTCGGAGATCAGAGGCATGACGGTGGTCTGTGTGTCGGACGCCGATGTCGTCGGCGTCGGGAAGAGGGGCGCGTGCGCGCGATCAGAATTCGAAGCCGAGCTGGCCCCCGCTTTCGAGTGCGGCCGCCTCGGCGGAAAAACGGACCTTCTTCAGGTGCTGCCACCGGGGCAGCGCGTCCAGATACGACCAGGAGAGGCGGTGATGGGGCGTGGGCCCCCGCTCCTCCAGCGCGGCCCGGTGCACCGGCGAGGGATACCCCGCGTTGGCACCGAAGGCGAAGTCGGTGTAGTCCTCGGAACCGCCGCCCAGTTCGGCCATCATCCGGTCCCGGTGCACCTTGGCGATCACCGAGGCGGCCGCGACGGCGATGCAGGACTGGTCGCCCTTGATCACGGTGCGGACCTTCCAGGGGGCACCCAGGTAGTCGTGCTTGCCGTCGAGGATCACCGCGTCGGGCCGTACCGGCAGTCCCTCCAGGGCCCGCACGGCGGCGAGCCGGAGCGCGGCGGTCATCCCGAGGTCGTCGATCTCCTGCGGCGAGGCCTCGCCGAGCGCGTGGGCGGTTACCCAGCTCTCCAGCACGGGCGCGAGCTCGGCACGCCGCCGGGGGGTCAACAGCTTGGAATCGGTGAGGCCTTCGGGCGGTCGACGCAGGCCGGTGACCGCCGCGCACACGGTGACGGGTCCGGCCCACGCACCGCGTCCGACCTCATCGACACCGGCGACGGTCCTGGCACCGGTGGTAGCGCGAAGCGAGCGCTCGACGGTGTGCGTGGGTGGTTCGTACGGCATGGCGCCAGCCAGCGTACGCCGAGTGCCCCGGCAGCAACACCCCGGGGCACCGTGCACACTGCGAATCAGCCATCGAAGGCTCGTTCACCTGGGGGATCAGTACGGGTCGTAGCCGTCGTCGTACGGGTCGTAGCCGTCGCGGACGCCGTCACCGCCGAGGACGTAGCAGTCGCGGCCCTCCGAGGTCGCCGGGCGCTTCTTCAGGATCTCCTCGGCCTGCCTCTCTCCCCAGCTGGTGGCGTACCAGGGGGAGTCGGCGGAGCGGATGTCGCTCTGGATGATCCGCAGCGCGCAGGAGCGCTGCGGTTCGGGCAGCCGGTCCAGGGCCGGTACGGCGTCGGCGGACAGGTCCTTGACGTAGTCGATGTCGATCGTGCCGCGGTCGCCGAAGCGCTGGACGTTCTGCTCGGCGATCACTCCGTCCGGCGAGATCAGACCGAAGGCCAGGACCCCGGCCGCCGCGCTGACCGCGATGGCCCGCGGCAGGAATCGTGCGCCGAAGACCCCGGCCGCCAGGATCAGGAGCAGCACCACGCCGAGCCAGAGTTCCATCGCGGCCACGGAGATCCGGAGCCGGGTCAGGCCGTACTCCGCCACGTACAGGTCCATGCGGCGCAGCGCGGAGGCGACCACGACGAGGGTGAGCACGCAGAGGCTGCCGAGGACGGCGCGCACCAGGGTGCGGTCCCCGCGGCCGCCGCGGGGTGCCCAGCGCAGCGCCAGGGCGATCACGAGGAGCGTGAGCAGGGTGGCCCAGAGCAGCTGCCAGAAGCCCTGGCGGGCGTACTCCGCGTGGCTGAGCCCGGTCGCCTCCCGGACCTTGTCGTATCCGCCGAAGAGAACGACGAGCTGAAGGGTGATGAACGCGGCGAAGAGCAGGTTGAGCACGATCAGCGGAAGGGCCCACTCCGCCCGCCCCCGGGGCTTTCCGGGCCGTACGGTGATCCCGTCCCAGCGCACCGGGGCCGCGGCGGTGTGGGCGGCAGCCAGCGCGCCGGCCAGTCCGAGGACGAGCAGGAAGCCACGCCACGGCCCGTCGCCGAGCGAGACGTCGGGTACGAGGCTGCCCAGCAGATCGGCGAAGGCGGCGTCCGCGCTCGCGAAGAGGGTTCCGAACACGATCAGCAGCACGAGTGCCACCGCTGCGGTGCGCAGGACGGTGCCCCAGCGCACGCGGGAACCGCCGACCCGTTCCCGTACGCCCCGCCAGCCCCAGCGGACACCGGGGACGACCGAGTCGGCCAGGCCCAGGGAGCCGATCAGTACGCCCGGCCAGCTCCGGCCGCCGTGCAGCGCGAGCGAGCCGAGAGCGAAGGCCGACACCACGGCGAGGAAGGTCGGCCAGCCGGCGTCCCGGAGCGCCGGCACCGCGAGCAGCGCGAGGCCTCCAACGGCCCAGGTCGCGGTCCAGGGCCGCAGTCGACGGCCTGCCGCGCGCGCGGCGAAGTAGGCGGCCAGCGCGGCGGGCACCGCCACGATCAGGAGGTTCAGCCCGAGGCCGTCGCCCAGGAGGAGCGCGCTGAGGACCGCGGTGGCCAGGGCCGCCCAGAGGACCGCGGGGAGGATCGGCGGCGGTGCGGCGGGCCGGAGCCGGGCCGTCACCCCGGCGGTCCTGGCACCGGGCGCCCCCGCGCCGTGCGCCCAGGGGCTGGCGGGCTGAACGGCAGGCCTGCCCGGTTGTGCCGCCGGTCGGCTCTGCGCCTCGGGCTCCTCCGTGCCGGATGCGGCGACCGGCTGATCAGCGGCCACCCGGGACCTCTCCGGCGGACTGGATGCCTCGGACGGCTGATCGGACGGCTGATCGGACATGGAACCCCTCCCCCACGGGTCTCGGGCACGGCCCTCAGGCCCTGCGCCCGTCCCGGCGTCTCATTCGGCGCACGCCCGTCAAGATCAACCAGGGGCGGCGTGGCCGAAAGAGTAGTCCCGAACCCACGTTCGCCGACACGCAGAGTGATGCTGTGGCAGGACCGTGACAGTTCACGGGCGGCCAGCGGGCGATCAGCGGGCGATCAGCGCAGGGACGGGGGCAGCCAGCCCGGCGGTTCCTCCGTCTGCGCGAGCCAGTCGGCAGGCGGAGCTCCGGTCCTACCCGAGGCGACGACACCACCGACGATGGCGCAGGTCGTGTCCACGTCCCCGCCCGCCTGGGCCGTCACCCAGAACGCGTCCTGGTAGTTCCCCAGGCTCCTGGCGGCCGACCAAAGCGCGAACGGAACGGTGTCGTGGGCGCTGGTGCGGCGGCCGTTGCCGAGGACCGCGGCGACCGTCCCCGCGTCCCGGTAGTCCAGCATGTCGCGGGCCCGGCGCAGCCCGGCGCCCACAGCGCTGCGGGGGACGAGCGCGATGACACCGTCCAGCAGGTCCTCAGGGGTGGGCGGTCCGCCCGGGGCGGCGGCGAGCGAGGCGGCGGCCGCGACGGCCATCGCGCCGACGACGGCCTCGCGGTGCTGGTGCGTGGTGTACGAGGAGATCTCGGCCTGGTGCGTGGCCTGCTCCGGGTCGTCCGCGTACCAGGCGCCGAGCGGGGCGATGCGCATGGCCGAGCCGTTGCCCCAAGAGCCCTGGCCCTTGAACAGCGCCGAGGACAGCTCCCGCCAGTCCCCGCCCTCCCGGACGAGCCTGAGCAGCCGGTTGACGGCGGGGCCGTAGCCCCGGTCGAAGTCGTGGCGCTCGGCGAAGGAGCGGGCGAGGGCGTCCTGGTCGATACGGCCGTGCGAGGCGAGCACGGCCAGGACCGAGCAGGCCATCTCGGTGTCGTCGGTCCACTGCCAGGGCCCGGGCGGCAGCGCCCGCTGTTTCAGCAGGGGATAGTTGGCCGGGACGAAGAACTGGGAGCCCAGGGCGTCTCCCACGGACAGCCCACGCAGGCTGGCCAGGGCGCGTTCGAAGCGCCGCTCGGAAGCAGAATCAGCGGTCATCGCCCTGCCACTCTAACCGGTGATGCCGTACGGCTCAGGGGTGCGCCAGCGCTGGAACGGCCGGTCGAGGGTGTAGCGCCCGTTCGCGCCGAGGAGCAGGGTCCTCGTCTCGCCGTTGCCCGGGTTGGACAGCGATTCGAACTCCGCGACCGACCAGTGGAACCAGCGCATACAGAACAGCCGCATCGTCAGCCCGTGGGTGACCAGGAGGACGTTCTCCGGGTGGTCCGGCTCCTCGAAGCTCCGATGCAGGCTCTCCAGGAAAGCTCCGACCCGGTCGTAGACGTCGGCACCGGACTCGCCCTGGGCGAAGCGGTAGAAGAAGTGCCCGTAGGCGTCCCGGTAGGCCTTCTGGAGCCGCACGTCGTCGCGGTCCTGCCAGTTGCCCCAGTCCTGTTCGCGCAGCCGGGGCTCCTCACGGACACGGACCCGTGCGGGGTCGAGGCCGAAGGACCGGAACGTCTCGTGGGTGCGCCGGTAGGGCGAGATGTAGGCGCTGACCCGTTCGTCGCCGAACTGCTCACGCAGCCGCTCCCCGGCCTCCCGGGCTTGCCGCAGGCCCGTGGCGGTGAGCCGGAGCGCGTGGTCGGGCTCCCGCTCGTACACCGTGTCGTCGACGTTGCCCTCGGACTCGCCGTGCCGGACGAGGACAATGCGCTGCGGTCGTGCCATGCACCGACCCTAGATCAGGTGCGGTGATCAAGTCCGGTGGCCAGGACAGGCGGGTCGGGTCGGGTCGGGTCGGGTCGGGTCGGGTCGGGTCGGGTCAAGCGCATCAGGCGGATCACGCGGTCAGGTCGGGCTCGAAGACCAGGTTCAGCGATGCGGGCCCAGCGGTCAGACCGTCCAGGACGGTTCAAGCTCCACCACGTCTCCCGTCAGGGCGGCCACGTCCGTGTCGGTCTGCGCGCGGGCCGCCAGACGCTCCGCACCGTCGGCGCGGTACTTCCCGCGCTCGGCGCTCGACTTCCACAGGGACAGCACCAGGAACTCGTTGCCGGGGGCCTCGCCGAAGACGCCGCGCAGCATCCCGGGCGATCCGGCCATCGCCGGATTCCACACCTGTTTCTGCATCAGCACGAAGTGTTCGGCACGGTCCTCGTGCACCCGGCTGTGCGCGACCCGGGCGACGTCCGCCTCGTCGAAGTGGGGCTCGAATCCCGTCTTCACATCGAAGCGGCGCTCGAACAGCGTGACCTGCATGTCCCGGAACATGCCCGACTGCCCGGCGGCCAGCCGGTCGTGCCCGCGGGCCATGAAGGAGTCGTAGAAGACCCGGTTCTCCCAGAACGCGAAGACATGGGCGACATCGGGGCGTGTTCGGCTCCAGCCGCCGCCCTGCCCCCTGAACCCCGGCTCGCCGAGCAGCCCCGCCCACTTCCGCTGCCCCCGCTCGAAACCATGACGGTCCACCACGGAGCAGCGAATCCACTTCACCAGCACCGCGCCATCGTACGGGGCGGAGCGTGGCGCGGGTCACGCTCCCGGGGAGTGCACCCGAACCGGTCGTTCCGCAAGGCGCCCCGAACACAATGATCGTCATGACTATGTTGCACGCCCACCCCCTGTTCAGTCGGCTGGAATCCGCCCGGAGCATCCTCGTGGCGGGGGCCGGCGGGGGCTTCGACATCTACGCCGGGCTGCCGTTGGCGCTCTCCCTGCTCCACCGGGGCAAGGAGGTCCAGCTCGCCAACCTCACCTTCAGCGCGATCGAAGGCCTCCCGCCGGACGCCTGGGTGGCACCCGACCTGGCCGAGATCACCCCCGGCACCGCTCTCCACCAGCCCTACTTCCCCGAGCGCACCCTCGCCCAGTGGCTCGCGCGGCACGACTACCCGAGCACGGTGCACGCGCTGGCCCAGGTCGGGGTCCAGCCGCTGCGCGCCGCGTACCGGGCGCTGATCGAGCGGTACGACATCGACGCGGTGGTCCTCGTGGACGGTGGCACGGACATCCTGATGCGCGGGGACGAGGCGGGGCTCGGCACCCCCGAGGAGGATCTCGCCTCCGTGGCGGCGCTCGCCGGGATCGAGGGGCCCGAACGTCTCGTCGTCTCCATCGGTTTCGGGGTCGACGCCTACCACGGTGTGAGCCACGGCCTGGTCCTGGAGAACATCGCCGCTCTTGAGCGCGCGGGCGCCTACCTGGGGGCGTTCTCCGTTCCCCGTACGACGCGGGAGGGCACGCTCTTCCTCGACGCGGTCGTCCACGCCCAGCACCATACGTCCGCGCGTCCCAGCATCGTCAACGGTTCCATAGCGGCAGCCGTACGGGGGGAGTTCGGGGATGTGCAGTTCACCTCGCGCACCATGGGGAGCGAGCTCTTCGTCAATCCGCTGATGGCCCTGTACTTCGCCTTCGAACTCGACGGGCTGGCCGAGCGGTGTCTGTATCTGGACCGGATCGAGCACACGTACCTGATGCGTCAGGTCAGCAGTGCGATCGAGGCTTTCCGTGACGAGGTCCGGCAGCGGCCGCCGATCCGGATTCCGCACTGAGGCACGGAACAGCGCAGGGCCGCACAGAGCGGCGGAGGACCGCACATGGCCCGAATCAGTCGTCCGCCACCGTCGTAGTTGGCTCCGGGGCCGGTTCCGTACATGATCAGGTGATTCGGGTAGCGCGTATCGGTGACAAGAACGGTCCAGAGGCCGTCCGCCGGGAGGGAAGTCCGTTGAGCACTCCGAACAAGGACATCGAGAAGGTGGAAGTACGGGTCAAGTGGGACCCGAGCGCCCACGGGGAAGCCGCCAACGACCTCGACATCATCGCCGCGACCTACGTGGCGCGGGAACCGTACGGCAGCCCCGCGTACCTGGTGCACTTCGACAGCCGCTCGCCGGACGGCACCATCACGCTGAACCGCGACAGCAGGACAGGGCAGGGCTTCGGCTTCGACGAGGTCATGACCATCGAGCTGAACCGGCTGGCGGACACCTATACACGGGTGGTGGTCGGGGTCGCCATCCAACAACGCGATGGACACAAGACCTTCGGCGACATCGCGAACACGGCGGTGGAGATCCTTGAGGGCTACACGAAGCTGGTCGAGAACGACTTCTCGGGCGTCCTCTGGGCGACCGCGGCAGTCGTCGGCGAGTTCGTCCGCGACGGCTCGGGACCGTGGGTGTTCCGCCCGTCCGTACGCGGATTCGACGGCGCCCCCGACGCGTTCGCCGCGGTGATGGGCAGCCGGTCCGCGGAGGCCTGACCGCCACGGAAAACTGGCGCCATGGCGAGCACGAAGAACTCGCCGCCGGGCTTCGGGCTCCGGTTGGACGTTGCGGCACATCCGCTCCATGGCGCGGATGTCCTGCGCGTGGTTGAGGAGGTGAGGAGGTGAGGAGGCCGTGATGATGGGCCGCCGCTCGTCGAAGCGCCGCCCGAGGGGTCGTGGTTCGGCCACATCACCGACCTCGTATCGCGCCCCCAGCCGATCGCGGTCCCCCAGCTCCTGTGCCGCGGCGACCATCTCACCGGAGACGTCGGTGCCGAGGACCTCCGCGCCATCGCCCGCCATGGCCTCGGCCACTACGCCGAGGCGCTGACCGACATCGCCTGCGGACGAGCCTGATCCCTCGCGGTAGGCGGTGGGGTGACAGAGCGATGAGGGAGGGGCGTCGGCACCGGGCCGACGCCCCTCCCTCACTGAGAACACTCGCCGGGTGTCAGCTGCACCCGCTCGTCGAGCCGCAGCCCTCGCAGATGTAGCAGGAGCCGGCGCGCTGCATCTTCGTACCGCAGGAGAAGCAGAGCGGAGCGTCCGCGCTGATGCCGAGCTGCATCTCGACCAGTTCGGCCGAGGTGTGCGCCGTCGCCGGGGCGGGCTTCTCGGCGGACTCGCGGGGAGCCGCCACCGCCTTCAGCGGTTCGGACTGCACCGGGGCCGACTGGGCCAGGCTCTCGGAGTCCAGGCCGTCGGCTTCGTAGGACGGCTCGTAGGAACCGGTGTCCAGGTGGCGCTGGCGCTCCTCGGCGGAGTGGATGCCGAGGGCGGAGCGGGTCTCGAAGGGCAGGAAGTCGAGCGCCAGGCGGCGGAAGATGTAGTCGACGATCGACTGCGCCATCCGCACGTCCGGGTCGTCCGTCATACCGGCCGGCTCGAAGCGCATGTTGGTGAACTTCGAGACGTACGTCTCCAGCGGGACACCGTACTGCAGGCCGACCGAGACGGCGATGGAGAAGGCGTCCATCATGCCCGCGAGGGTCGATCCCTGCTTGGACATCTTCAGGAACACCTCACCGAGACCGTCGTCCGGGTAGGAGTTGGCGGTCATGTACCCCTCGGCGCCGCCCACCGTGAAGGAGGTGGTGATGCCGGGGCGGCCCTTGGGGAGGCGCTTGCGGACCGGGCGGTACTCGACGACCTTCTCGACCGCCGTACGGATGGTCTCCTCGGCCTTCGCGGTGACCTCTTCCTTCTCCTTGTCCTTGGTCTTGGCGGAGAGGGGCTGGCCGACCTTGCAGTTGTCGCGGTAGATCGCGAGCGCCTTGACGCCCATCTTCCACGCCTCGAAGTAGACCTCTTCGACGTCCTCGACGGTGGCCGTCTCGGGCAGGTTGACCGTCTTGGAGAGGGCGCCGGAGATCCACGGCTGAATGGCCGCCATCATCCGGACGTGGCCCATCGCGGAGATGGAGCGCTCGCCCATCGCGCAGTCGAAGACCTCGTAGTGCTCGGTCTTCAGGCCGGGGGCGTCGACCACATTGCCGTTCTCGGCGATGTGGGCGACGATCGCCTCGATCTGCTCCGGCTGGTAGCCGAGACGGCGCAGCGCCTGCGGCACGGTGCCGTTGACGATCTGCATCGACCCGCCGCCGACCAGCTTCTTGAACTTGACCAGGGCGAGGTCGGGCTCCAGGCCGGTGGTGTCGCAGGACATCGCGAGACCGATGGTGCCGGTGGGGGCGATGACCGAGGCCTGCGCGTTGCGGAAGCCGTTCTTCGCGCCGAGCCGGATCACGTCCTGCCAGGCCTCCGTCGCGGCGGCCCAGACCGGGGAGTCCAGGTCGTCGACGTGGACGGCCTTGGCGTTGGCGTCGGCGTGCTGCTTCATGACCCGCTGGTGCGGCTCGGCGTTGCGGGCGTAGCCGTCGTACGGGCCGACGACCGCGGCGAGTTCGGCGGAGCGCCGGTAGGAGGTGCCGGTCATCAGCGAGGTGATGGCACCGGCCAGGGCGCGGCCGCCGTCGCTGTCGTACGCGTGGCCGGTCGCCATCAGGAGGGCGCCGAGGTTGGCGTAGCCGATGCCCAGCTGACGGTAGGCGCGGGTGTTCTCGCCGATCTTCTGCGTCGGGAAGTCCGCGAAGCAGATCGAGATGTCCATCGCGGTGATGACCAGCTCGACGACCTTGGCGAAGCGCTCGGACTCGAAGGACTGGTTGCCCAGACCGTCGTCCTTGAGGAACTTCATCAGGTTCAGCGAGGCGAGGTTGCACGAGGTGTTGTCCAGGTGCATGTACTCGCTGCACGGGTTCGAGCCGTTGATCCGGCCGGACTCCGGGCAGGTGTGCCAGGCGTTGATGGTGTCGTCGTACTGGATGCCGGGGTCGGCGCAGGCCCAGGCGGCCTCGGCCATCTTGCGGAAGAGCGACTTGGCCTCGACCTCTTCGATGACGTCGCCGGTCATCCGGGAGCGGAGCCCGAACTTGCCGCCCGTCTCGACGGCCTTCATGAACTCGTCGTTCACCCGGACGGAGTTGTTGGCGTTCTGGTACTGGACGGACGTGATGTCGTCGCCGCCCAGGTCCATGTCGAAGCCCGCGTCGCGAAGGGCGCGGATCTTCTCCTCCTCCTTCACCTTGGTCTCGATGAAGGCCTCGATGTCGGGGTGGTCGACGTCGAGGATGACCATCTTGGCCGCACGGCGCGTGGCGCCGCCGGACTTGATCGTTCCGGCGGACGCGTCGGCGCCGCGCATGAAGGAGACCGGTCCCGAGGCGTTGCCGCCGGAGGAGAGGAGCTCCTTGGAGGAGCGGATACGCGAGAGGTTCAGGCCGGCGCCGGAGCCGCCCTTGAAGATCATGCCCTCTTCCTTGTACCAGTCGAGGATCGACTCCATGGAGTCGTCGACGGCCAGGATGAAGCAGGCGGAGACCTGCTGCGGCTGGGGCGTGCCGACGTTGAACCAGACCGGGGAATTGAAGCTGAAGACCTGGTGCAGGAGGGCGTAGGCCAGCTCGTGCTCGAAGATCTCGGCGTCCGCGGGGGAGGCGAAGTAGCTGTTGTCCTCGCCGGCCTTCCGGTACGTCTTCACGATCCGGTCGATCAGCTGCTTGAGGCCGGTCTCGCGCTGCGCCGTGCCGACGGCCCCGCGGAAGTACTTGCTGGTGACGATGTTGACCGCGTTCACCGACCAGAAGTCGGGGAACTCGACGCCACGCTGCTCGAAGTTGATCGAGCCGTCGCGCCAGTTGGTCATGACGACGTCACGGCGCTCCCACGCCACCTCGTCGTACGGGTGCACGCCGGGGGTGGTGTGGATGCGCTCGATACGCAGACCCTTGCTCGCCTTGGCGCCCTTGGTGCGGGAACCTCGTGCCGGGCCGCTCGCCGTCTCTGTCATGCCGCCTCCCATATGTGGGCAAAAACGCCCTGAAGTGCCCGGATCTTCCC
Source organism: Streptomyces sp. WZ.A104 (assembly GCF_002382885.1). Taxonomy (GTDB): domain Bacteria; phylum Actinomycetota; class Actinomycetes; order Streptomycetales; family Streptomycetaceae; genus Streptomyces. The sequence continues at coordinate 69,548 of NZ_NWVL01000035.1, read as the reverse complement.
AGGCACAGTGTGTGTCCGATGCTCCGAACGCCGTACGCGGCCTCCGGATGCAAATCTCATGTCGCCCCGCCGCCGGTCCGCGGAGATGTCGCGGGCACGGGCGGTCCGGGCGGGTGCCGCTCAGTCGGCGGCGATGGCGGGCGCGGGGACCTCAAGGGTCTCGCCGCTTCCGCAGTCCTCCGCGGGAGGCCGCTGCGCGCGCAGCTCCACGATGGCGGCCTCGAAGTCTTCCAGGGAATCGAACGCCCGGTACACGGACGCGAAGCGCAGGTACGCGACGAGGTCGAGTTCCTGCAGGGGGCCGAGTATGGCCAGACCCACGTCATGGGTGGTCAGCTCGGCACTGCCGGTGGCGCGCACCGCCTCCTCGACCCGCTGGCCGAGCTTGGCGAGGGCGTCCTCCGTGACGGGCCGCCCCTGGCATGCCTTGCGGACGCCGGAGATGACCTTGGTACGGCTGAAGGGTTCGGTCACGCCACTGCGTTTGACCACCATCAGCGAGCAGGTCTCCACCGTGGTGAAGCGGCGGGAGCAGTCGGGGCACTGCCGGCGGCGACGGATCGACGTCCCGTCATCGGTGGTGCGACTGTCGACGACCCGGCTGTCGGGGTGCCTGCAGAAGGGGCAGTGCATGGCTCCCAACCCTCCTTCACAGCACGACTGAATAGCCTCTTCGAAGCCCTTCTCACGGGCTTCTGGAGGCAGTCCCCAGCATAGGCGATGGCCACGGCCCGGATGAACCAAGACCACAACTTCTGGGCGGCCAAGACAATCCAACCACTAGATCTAGGGTTGGGTCGCGTTTTCGACCCCATCGCGTGTCGCACCCCGATCGGCGACCGGGGGGAGCGCGGGCCAGGGAAGAGGGTACGGGAAAAGCGGGGCCGTCGAGCCGCCGGGCCCCCCGGCCCGGGCTCGCGGATGAAAGACTGGGCGCGACAGCGGCACGCCGCCCCGCCGCGGGCCCGCACACCCCATCGCCTGGTTGCTCATACACCTGCGGGGAGCACTGCGGCAGCCCTTTATTCGTTTTTCACTCGAACGTGTGTTTGGCGCAACCTTTCGAAAGCTACTACCGTTGTCCAGCTTAGGGAGAACATTCGAGAGGGGCCGACGTGACCACCACCGCAGACAGTGCCACCATCACCGCCCGGGACCACCGCTCCCAGAGCCGACTTGAGCCGGTGCATGCCATGAATGACTCAGTCACGAACACGGACGGGCCCGAGCCCGCGCGCCCCGGACGTTCCTTGCCCGGGAGGCCGCCAGGCATCCGCGCGGACAGCTCGGGGCTCACGGACCGCCAGCGCCGCGTCATCGAGGTCATCCGCGACTCCGTGCAGCGCCGGGGCTACCCGCCGTCGATGCGGGAGATCGGTCAGGCGGTGGGCCTGTCCAGCACCTCGTCCGTCGCCCATCAGCTGATGGCCCTGGAGCGCAAGGGCTTCCTGCGCCGCGACCCGCACCGCCCCCGCGCCTACGAGGTGCGCGGTTCGGACCAGCCCAGCACCCAGCCCACCGACACCACGGGCAAGCCCGCCGCTTCCTACGTGCCGCTGGTGGGCAGGATCGCCGCCGGTGGGCCGATCCTCGCGGAGGAGTCCGTCGAGGACGTCTTCCCGCTCCCCCGCCAGCTCGTCGGCGACGGGGAGCTGTTCGTCCTGAAGGTCGTCGGTGACTCGATGATCGAGGCCGCGATCTGTGACGGCGACTGGGTCACCGTGCGCCGCCAGCCCGTCGCGGAGAACGGGGACATCGTCGCCGCGATGCTCGACGGCGAGGCGACGGTCAAGCGCTTCCGCCGGGAGGACGGGCACGTCTGGCTCCTCCCGCACAACGCCGCGTACCAGCCGATCCCCGGCGACGAGGCGACCATCCTCGGCAAGGTGGTGGCGGTGCTGCGCCGGGTCTGAAGCCCGGGCGCCTGTACAGCGCATCGGTCACGGCATCCGCCCCGGGGTCCCTTCCTAGGACGTCGATCATGACGTCGGTTCCGGGGCTTTGCCGTGCCGTCTCCCCGCCCGGTGGCAGGCGGGGGCTACGCGCCCTCCGCCTTGGCCTTGGCGTCGATGGCGGCCAGTGAGCGGCGCGCCTGATTACGGTCCGTGGTGTACCAGAAGTCCGGCAGTGAGGCGCGCAGATAGCTGCCGTACCGCGCGTTGGCGATCCGGGGATCGAGCACGGCCACGACTCCCTTGTCGCCCGTCGCCCGGACCAGTCGGCCCGCGCCCTGGGCCATCAGCAGGGCCGCGTGCGTCGCCGCCACCGCCATGAAGCCGTTGCCGCCCGCCTCCTCGACCGCCTTCTGCCGGGCGCTCATCAGCGGGTCGTCCGGCCGGGGGAACGGAATCCGGTCCATGACCACCAGCTGACAGCTCGGCCCCGGGACGTCGACACCCTGCCAGAGCGACAGGGTGCCGAAGAGGCAGGTCTCCGGGTCGGCCGCGAAGTTCTTGATCAGCTCGCCGAGCGTCTCCTCGCCCTGGAGCAGGATCGGCTTGTCCAGCCGTCCGCGCAGCTCCTCGGCTGCCGCCTTGGCCCCCCGCATCGACGAGAAGAGCCCGAGGGTGCGGCCGCCCGCCGCCTCCACCAGCTCGGCGAGCTCGTCCAGCATGTCCGTACGGGAACCCTCGCGCCCCGGGGTGTTCAGATGCCGGGCCACATACAGGATGCCCTGCTTCGGGTAGTCGAACGGGGAGCCGACGTCCAGCCCCTTCCACTGCGGTACGTCCTCGCCCGCCGTGCCCTCGGGGGCCAGGCCCAGGGACGCGCCCACCCCGTTGAAGTCACCCCCGAGCTTCAGCGTGGCCGAAGTGAGCACCACGGAGCGCTCGGCGAAGAGCTTCTCGCGCAGCAGTCCGGAGACGGAGAGCGGAGCCACCCGCACGGAGGCCCCGAACCGGTCGTGCTGCTCGTACCAAACGACGTCGTACTCAGAACCCTGGGTGATGCGCTCGGCGACGCCGTGGATGGACTCGACCGAGGCCAGCGCCTGCTTGCGGACGGCGTTCTCGTCCTCGACCGACTTGTCGCGGGTGGCGCCGATCGCGGAGATGACCGTACGCGCCGCGTCCCGCAGCGCCATCAGTGCGTAACCGAGGTCCTCGGGCACCTCCTCAAGCCGCCCCGGGAGGGCCAGCTCCATCACCCGCTCGAAACCTTCGGCGGCCGTCTGGAGGGCGTCGGCCGCCTTCTCGTTGACCAGCTTCGCCGCCCGGCGGACCGCCCGGTTGACCTGGGCGGGGGTGAGCTCGCCGGTGGCCACACCGGTGACCCGGGAGACCAGCTCATGGGCCTCGTCGACGATCAGCACCTCGTGCGACGGCAGGACCGGTGCGCCCTCGATGGCGTCGATGGCGAGCAGCGCGTGGTTGGTGACGACCACGTCCGCGAGCTTGGCGCGCTCGCGGGCAGCCTCGGCGAAGCACTCCGCTCCGTACGCGCATTTCGTCGCGCCCAGGCACTCGCGCGAGGAGACCGAGATCTGTGCCCAGGCCCGGTCCGAGACTCCGGGGGTCAGGTCGTCCCGGTCGCCCGTCTCCGTCTCGTCCGACCAGTCCCGCAGCCGCAGCAGGTCCTGCCCCAGCTTGCTGGAGGGCGCGGCCGCCTCGAACTGGTCGAAGAGCCCCTCCTCCTCGTCCTGCGGGACCCCTTCGTGGAGCCGGTGCAGGCAGAGGTAGTTCGACCGGCCCTTGAGCATGGCGAACTGGGGGCGCCTGCGCAGCAGCGGGTGCAGCGCGTCGACCGTACGCGGAAGGTCCCGCTCCACGAGCTGCCGCTGGAGGGCGAGGGTGGCCGTGGCCACCACGACCCGCTCCCCGTGCGCCAGGGCCGGCACCAGATAGCCGAGCGACTTGCCCGTACCGGTGCCGGCCTGGACGAGGAGGTGGGACTGGTCGTCCACGGCCTCGGCGACGGCCTGGGCCATGGTGGCCTGGCCGGGCCTTTCCGTACCGCCGACGGCGGTGACGGCGGCGTGCAGGAGTTCGGGGAGGGATGGCTTCGTCATAGCCCGACCACCCTACGGCGCACCACTGACAACGGCGATCACTCCCGGACGCGTGCGGAGGGATGCAGGGGGTTCGGCACCGTGCCGTGAATGGCCGCGTGCGGGCGGCTGGCCCGGTCACGGTAGCCGTCCACATGCAGACGGTTGCGGTTCAGACAGAGGCGCTCGATCTCCGGGGTGAGCATGTCGAACAGCTCGAACCGCTCCTTGAGCTCCGGAAAGCGGGCGTGGTGGCGCACGATCTCCGCCCGGACGAGTGACCAGAACTCGTCCTCGGAGACGCCGAGCTGCTCCTCGCACAGGGGGGAGAGATAGCGGAAGACACCGACGAAGAGGCCGGAGTGGATGAACTGGGTGAGGAAGGACGGCTCCTCGGTGAGGAGGACGGCGCGCACCTCCTCGGGCATCGTGGCGTGCTCCGGCAGCGGATGGGCGCTGATGTTGACGTCGTCGACGAAGTCCTTGATCGCGAGGCGTACGGGCACGTCGTTCTCGTCGAAGACGACGATGGCGTTCTCGCCGTGCGGGGAGAAGACGGTGCCGTAGCGGTACAGGAAGTGCAGCAGGGGCGGCAGCAGGGCGGCGAAGAGCCGCTTGAGCCAGGTGTCCGGGGACAGTCCGGAGCGCTCGACCAGCTCCGCGGTGAACGCGCGGCCCCCCGGGTCCGTATGCAGGAGAGAGGCGAGCGTCCGGGCCCGTTCACCCGGGGCGAGGCGGGGCGGCAGGGGCTCCCGCCAGATCGCGCCGAGGACTTCCTTGTACTGGTAGGGCGCTTCGGGAAGGTGGTCGTACAGCGGATGTTCGACGGTCACGGAGGCGACTTCGCCGAGAAGGATCACCCGGCAGGTGTCACGGAGGAAAGGGTCGCCCTCGCACAGGCCCTGCACCCAGTCCGTGACGGCGGGGGCGGCGACGGTGCGTTCGGTCGGCAGACCGCGCCAGACCAGGGTGTTGAGGATGGAGAGCGGCAGCTTCACCGTGTGCCGCTCCGGTCGTGCCACGTTGGCGAATGTGCGGATCGACTGCTGCGCGAGCCGTTCGTCGCCGTCGGTGCGCAACGCCACGATGTCGCCGTCGGCGATGGCCGGGGCGAAGAGCGGAACGATCCATTCGTCCCACTGCCAGGGATGTACGGGGAGATAGAAGTAGCCCTCGGGGTCGAGGCCCCGGGCCCGCAGTATCTCGGCGAAGGTCTCCCGGACCGCCGGGTCGAGCTCTTCGGCGTACAGGCGGCCGGGGACGGTGAGGCGGCCGACGCCCCGGTACTGGGCGATGCGGGTGCTGACCGCGATCCACGGCAGCCGGAGCGGGACGCGGGTCTCGGGGGTGTAGCGGGCCGCGTCGGCGGCCGAGAAGCCGAGCCGCCCCTTACTGGCCACCAGCCAGGGGTGGCCGGTCTGATGGCCTTCCAGATCCGCGTAGTCCAGGGCTGCGAGCCGGTCCGCCGTGAGCGCGGTGTGGTCGAGGCGGGCGTCGGCGGTGAGGGTGAGGGTCAGCTCGCGGATGAGGTGGCCGAGGGTCGCGCCGTCGAGTCCGAGGAGGCCGCGGGCCCGGGTGAGGAAGCGCAGCGGGTCGCGGAACGGGCGCGTCGCGGCGGACGAACCGTTGGAGTGGGTGTCCGCGTGACCGGCGGTGGGCCGGCCGTTGGACTGTGCGTCGGGGCCACCGGGGGCGGGCGCGCCGTTGGCGGGGGCGGTCGTGGGCGTGCCGTTGGGGTGCGCGTCGGCGAGGGCGTCGGCAGACGCATGGGCAGGCGAGTCCGCCTGGGCGTCCGGGGGCCGACGGGTCTCCTCGACGGGCCGCCGGGTCTCCGCGATCGAGTCGGGGTCGACGCGCCAGCTGCCGTAGACGCCGCGGCGGGCCGTGAAGTGGAGTACTCCCCCGTCGTCGAGGGTCAGCCGGTGCAGTCCGCCGGGGCCGGGCCGGCGGACGGGCTCGATGATCTTCTCGTAGGCGAACTCGCCGAGCATCTTGGCGAGCAGCCGCGCTGCGGCCCGGTCCCAGATCTCCCGGTTCAGCTCCGGAGGGCTGAACAGCTGCGGGGTCTCGGCTGAATCATGGCTCGCGGGATATGTCGGCACGGGGACTCCTCCGGATGGAACCTATGAGGTTCGAGCGGTGTGGATGGTGCGGCGAGTTGGTCACAGCTGGGCTCGGTGCATACGGTCGCGGATCATCAGGGCGGCGCGTTTGTCGGGGAGATCCACTTCGGCGGAGAAGCGGAAGCCGGCGCTGAGGAACGCGGATACGGACGGGGTGTTGCGCAGGTCCGGCTCGGCGACGACCCGTCCGCACTGCGGAAGGTTGTCCAGGACAAGGTCGGCGACGGCGCGGAGCAGAGTGGTGCCCATTCCCCGGCCACGGTTCTTCACGCCCCCGATGAGGAGGTGGACTCCGGTGTCATGGGGGCGGGCCGGGTAGTGGCGGGCCAGCGGGTCGAGGTCGGCGCGGTAGATCTCCCAGTAGCTCATGGGCGTTCCGTCGAGCAGGCCGAGGCAGGGGATGCTGCGGCCGTCCCCTTCGAGCTGGGTCCTCAGGTGGCCGGCGGTGACGGATGCGGGCCCGGCGAGCTCCCAGAAGGCGGCCACGGCGGGGTCGTTCATCCACCGGGTGAGGACGGCGAGATCGCGCTCCAGCCGGACGGGCAGCAGGCGGAACCCTCCCGCCTCCGTGGTCGCGGGCGGCCAGGTCACGGGGTCGCCCAGCAGCTCACGGACGCTGCCGGGCCGGGCCGCGCATGCCCCCCGGGCCTCCGTGGCCGACTTCCCGCCCTGGTCCTCGCGCCGCCCCTCGCCGGGTTCCTCTTCGTCAGCGATCAGGGCGAGGAGCTCCTCGGTGAGCTTGAGGTCGAGGGTGTCCTCGACTCCGGCGCCCCCGCTCCCGTACGGTTCGGCCGGGCCCTGGTGCTCCGGTAATACGGCGTCGGGTTCCGCGGACGCGTCGGCGGGAGGCACGGTGGCGCTCTCCTCTCTGGACAGGGTGCGGTCGGTGAGTTTCTCCGGTGCGGGTGCGGTCGGAGTCTCTCTGGTGCGGGTGCTCAGCTGTACAGCGGGTTGGCGATGGTGACATAGACGGACTGGGTGTCGACCGGTCCGACCAGCTCGTCGAGGCCGTGCAGCCGGGTCAGCAGATTCGCCTTGCAGCGCAGTTGGCGGTTCTCCAGGAGATACGCGGGCAGCGGCGAGCCCAGTTCCGCGGTCTCGGTGAGGAATTGGCGGAGGACGGTGAGGAGTTCCTGTTCGTCGGCCAGCCGCTGGGCTCCGAACGCCCCGATCAGGCCGAGGACGTTGTTGATGCCGAGGTAGTAGGCGAAGCGCTCGTCGGTGACCGGGTCGGAGACGAACGTGTCGCTGACCGTGCCGATGCCGGGCAGCCGCTGTTCCAGCTCGGCGCGGCGGGAGTCGCGGAAGTAGTAGCCCTGGTTGTCGCGGTAGCGTCCGCCGACGGGCCGGCCGTCCGGGTCGAGGAGGACCAGGGTGTTCTGCTGGTGGGCTTCGAGCGCGATGCCCGCGTGGGCGTCGAGCCAGAGGACCGGGCGGACCACGTGGTCCAGGTAGCGCCCGAACCAATCGGCCGAGACCTCGTGGGTGGCGCGGCCGGTGCGGGCGGCCAGGTGGGCGACGACCTCGGCGAGCCGGGAGCGCATGCCCGGCTGCCCGGGCCGGGGGCGCTGGGCGGTGAGGCCGGCGATGCAGGCGGCGTCGTCGCCCGGGCCGAAGGGGTTGTGACGGAGCATCACGTCGAGCCCGGGGACGGGGGCTCCCTCGGGGTCGTCGACGGCGAGCCAGGCGGGGTCGCGGACGATGTCGAAGCCGGGGTGTTGCCGCTGCCAGCGCTCGGCGAGGCCGGTCGACAGGAGGCGGTGGACCTCGACGCCCCGGTGCAGCTCCTTGCGGAGGTTCTCGCGGCGGGAGTTGGTGATGCGGACGCCGAGGGAGAGCTTGAGCATCACCCGCGCGCCGGGCCGGTGCACGGTACGGATGGAGGAGGTGGGGTGCCAGTGCTCGCCGTGCGGGCCGAGGTCGTGCAACAGGCCGCTCTCCACGAGGGCCCGGAGCTGGGGTCGGTGGAGCAGGTCGGCGGCCTGCCAGGGGTGTACGGGGACGGCGACGGTGCCGGGGGGCGGCCGGAGGCCTTCGGCGTGCGGGGCGAGCAGCTCCTCGGCGGTGGCCGGGCCGCCCTCCTCCCAGGCGGAGTCGGTGGCGGTCAGCGACCGGTCGACGGCGAACCAGTGGAGCGGGAAGGAGCCGTGGAGCTCCGGTGAATAGCGGCGGGACTCCGTTTCGGAGAGGCCTTCGCGGCTCTTGGGGGTCGGGTGAAGGGGGTGGCCCAGCAGCAGCGACTGTTCGGCGGTGAGGAAGAGGTCGGCCTCGGCGGGGTCGGCCGGGCGGCGCCGCCGCTGCTCGATGAAGCCCGCGGTGTGGCGTACGGAGTCGGCGACCCGGCCGACCAGGTCGCCCGCCCCGCTCTCGCCGCCCTCGCGGGCGATGAGGGCGGCGACGGTGACGGCGTCGGCGGGCGGGGCTCCGGCGGGGGCGTTCTCCAGCGCGGGAGCGCCGAAGCGGTGGGCGCCGGTGGCGGACCAGTAGTGCACGGGGACGAGGAGCGCGGTGCCGCTGGCAGGGAAAACGATGCGCAGGGTGCCGCCGTCGGGGCGGGGCAGGCCCGTCTCCCGGGTCCAGCACCGCAGGAGGCTCTCGGTGCCCGCCGAGTCGGCCGCCCGCCGCGGGTCCGGGTGATCGATGGGGTCGGGCCCCAGGTCCTGGTCCACCGGCTCCTCCGGTCCCGGACCCGGCCCGCATGAAGGGGGGTTCGGGTGGTGGGCGGCTTTCTGTCGGGGCACGGTCGTCGCCTCGACCGTGCCGGGGGCGGCCGGTCCGTCCTGCCCTCGGTGCTGGGGGGTACCGGGGCCGTCGGCCTCGGGCGCGGGGGTGGGGTTCACGGCGCTCTTCCTTGTGAGGATTCCGGGATCAGATGATCGACCCGGCGGTGGCCCGACGGTGCGGCAAACGTTCTGCGGCCGCCAGCGCGTCGGCGAGACGGTCGACGACGGCACTCGCCTGTTCGTCGGTGAGGGTGAGGGGAGGCAGGAGGCGGACCACGGCACCATGCCGGCCGCCCAGTTCGACGATGAGGCCGCGGCGCAGGCATTCCTGCTGGACGGCGAGGGCGAGGGCCGGGTCCGGCGGCGGTGCCGGGTCGGGGTCGCCGGCCTCGGCGGGCAGGGGCGCGCTCTCGGGATCCACCAGCTCCAGGCCGATCATCAGTCCACGCCCCCGTACGTCACCGATCGCCCGATGGTGTGCCCGCAACTCCGTCAGGCGGGCGAGCATCCGGGCCCCCAGAACCGCTGCGCGGTCCGCCAGTTGGTTCTCCCTGACGTACGCGAGCGTGGCCGCGCCCGCCGCCATGGCGAGCTGGTTGCCCCGAAACGTACCCGCGTGCGCTCCCGGCTGCCAAAGGTCCAGCTCAGCGCGGTAGACGATGACGGCGAGCGGGAGGGAGCCGCCGATCGCCTTGGAGAGGACCATGACGTCCGGGACGATGCCGCTGTGCTCGACGGCCCAGAAGGCGCCGGTCCTGCCGACGCCCGTCTGCACCTCGTCCACGACGAGCGGAATGGACCGGTCCGCGGTGATCCTGCGCATGCTGCGCAGCCAGGCGTCGGGGGCGGGGTTGACGCCGCCCTCGCCCTGGACCGGCTCCACGATCATGCCGGCCGGGGTGGGCACACCGCCCTTGCGGTCGTCCAGCAGGTGTTCGGTCCAGCGGGCGGCGAGGGCCGCCCCGCCCTCGCCGCCGGTGCCGAACGGGCAGCGGTAGTCCTGCGGGAAGGGCAGCCGGGTCACCCGGACGTCACTCGCACCGCCGGAGGCCTCCAGCGCCCCGGCGGTCATGCCGTGGTACGCACCGGTGAAAGCCAGCAGGCCGCTGCGCCCGGTCGCGGAACGGACCAGCTTGAGCGCGGCCTCGACGGCGTCCGTACCGGCGGGGCCGCAGAACTGGATGCGGGCGTTGTCGGCGAACTGCCGGGGCAGGGTGGCGAAGAGCTCGGTGGTGAAGGCGTCCTTGACCGGGGTGGCGAGGTCGAGGACGTGCAGGGGTGCGCCGGAGTCGAGGACCTTCCTGATGGCTTCGAGGACGACGGGGTGGTTGTGCCCGAGGGCCAGGGTGCCCGCGCCGGAGAGGCAGTCCAGATAGCGCCGTCCGTCCGCGCCCTCGATCGTGAGCCCGCGGGCCCGCACGGGCACGATCGGCAGGGACCGCGCGTAGGTGCGGGCCGCCGACTCGCGCAGCGACTGGCGGCGCAGGATGCCCGCGTGTGCGGGAGGCGGTGCCACCGGCGCGGGTTCGGTCACGGACACGGCTCTTGATCCTCCTGCGGTAACGGTTGCGTTGCACGTCGGTACGATTTCGCGCGGACGGACTGAGCGGGTGAACGCTGTCCTGGTGTCCCCCGTACGTACCAACGACGCCGAACGCGATGGATCACGGGTAAATCGGAACATCCTCGCGGCGGCGGAACCGCGGACCTGCCGCGCACCGTCACCATCGGCACCGGCATAGTGGGGGCCGCACAGCGGCGCGGAGCACCTGCTCCGGCGCCCGAAGTGTCCGTAATGCAACACCGAGTACCGAGTGACGAGGTCCCAGGGGGATCACCAGATGCGACCCATTCGCCCGACCGAGACCGCACGCCCCGGGAGGCGCGCACGGCGCATGCCTTCCGGTGTGTTCGCCGCGACGGCCGTCGCGGCCGTCCTCGCGCTCACCGCCACCGCCTGCGGTCCGGAGGAGGACAACGCGGGCTCCACGCCCAGTGCCTCGGCGGACCAGTCGTCCGACGGCAAGGTCACCCTTCCGGACGATCTGAAGAACCGGCTCAAGGAGCACGGGATCGACCCGGACAAGTGGCGGGACGGCGAGTGGAAGAACTGGGACAAGGACAAGTGGCTGCGTGAGGCCAAGGACTTCGTCAACCCGATCATCGAGGGCCTCTGGGACCCGGACCGGATGCGGGAGGCCGACAAGCCCCCGGAGAACCCGGTCGACAACGACATCTCCGGCGACGAGGGCGTGACGGACCCGACGCCCTCCCCGGTCCAGGCCGCCGGTGTCGCCACGCCGTACCACGACAGCGCCCCGGAGTCCGGGAAGCTGCTGTTCGACGGCCCGCAGGGCTCGATGGTCTGTTCCGCGACGGTCGTGAAGGACCCCGCGAACCCCGGCAAGTCCAACATGGTGTGGACCGCCGGGCACTGTGTGCACGCGGGCAAGAAGGGCGGCTGGTACCGCAACATCGCCTTCGTCCCGGCGTACAACAACGACGGCCTGTCGCTCAAGGAGTTGGAGACCGCCCCCAAGGAGAAGATCGCTCCTTACGGCGTGTGGTGGGGCGACTGGGCCCAGACCTCCGAGCAGTGGATCTCGCAGGGCGCGGCGGTCGGCGGGCAGGGTGCGCCGTACGACTTCGCGGTGCTGCACGTGACGCCGGAGAAGGGCGCTTCGGGCAAGTCACTGGAGGAGACGGTCGGTTCGGCGCTGCCGGTCGAGTTCAACGCTCCCGCCGTGCCGGAGATCGCGGACATGACGGCGACCGGCTACCCGGCCGCACCCCCGTACGACGGTCAGAAGCTGCTCCGGTGCAAGGACGAGCCGGGCCGTCTGGCGCTCCGCAAGGACCAGCCCACCATGTACCGCATCGGCTGCACGATGACCGGCGGCTCCTCCGGCGGCGGCTGGGTCGCGGCGGGCCAGGACGGCAAGCCCGCCCTGGTCTCGAACACCTCGATCGGACCGGTCACCGCGGGCTGGCTGGCCGGGCCGCGGCTCGGCGAGGAGGCCGAGGGCGTCTACCGCGCGGTCAGCCAGAAGTACGCGGGCCAGTAGCGGCCCGACCCCTCCGCGGGGCACGTTCGACGGCCCCCGGCACGGCAGTTGCCGACCGGGGGCCGCTCCGTCCCGGTGTCCGGTTCCGCACCGGCCGCCACGTACGATCATGACGCGGGCATGCCAGAAGCGCGGGCATTCCCGACTACCCACGCATCACGCATTCCGAACCAACTAACGCGTTCAGGGGGATTTCTTCCATGCGATCGATACGTCCGCTGCTGGCCGCCACCGGCCTCGTCGCGGCACTCGCGCTGACGGCGACAGCCTGCGGCCCGGACGAGGACGGGGCCGCCGCGGCCAAGCCCTCGGCCACCGAGGGGTCCGGGGAGCGGGGTTCCACCGGGGGTCTTCCCGGAGACCTGGGTGAGGCCCTGGAGAAGCACGGGGTGGACCCGGAGAAGTGGAAGAGCGGGGAGTGGAAGAACTGGGACAAGGACACCTGGCTCCGAAAGGCCGAGGACTTCGTCAACCCGGTCATCGACGGCCTGTGGAAGCCGGACCGGATGGCCTCGGCCGAGGATCCGGCCAGGACGATGGCGGCCGGTGACCTCTCCGCGGGCCAGAACGCCAGCGACCCGGTGCCCGCGCCGGTGCCCGCCAAGCCCGAGAAGCTGCCCTACCACCGGCACGCCGCTCCGGTCGGCAAGGTCTTCTTCGACTCGCCCAAGGGCTCGATGGTGTGCTCGGGCACGGTCGTGAAGGACCCGAAGAACCCCGGCCGGTCGAACCTCGTGTGGACGGCCGGACACTGTGTGCACGCGGGTGCCGGCGGCGGCTGGTACCGCAACATCGTCTTCGTGCCCTCGTACAACGACCAGGGCAAGTCGGCGGCCCAGCTGCGCACCGCGCAGCCGCACGAGGTCGCCCCCTACGGCACCTACTGGGCCGACTGGGCCGCGTCCTCCGGCGAGTGGATCTCCGGCGGCGGCCCGACGGGCGGCGCGGGCGCACCGTACGACTACGCGATCCTGCACGTGAAGCCGGAGAAGGGCACGAAGTCCCTGGAGGAGACGGTCGGCAACGCGCTGCCGGTCTCCTTCGACGCCCCCGAGATCCAGCAGATCAGCGGAATGGGCGCCTGGGGCTACCCGGCCGGCGCGCCGTACGACGGTCTGCTGATGCACCGGTGTGTCGACCGTCCCGGCCGGCTCTCCCTCGGCGCCGGGACCCCGACGATGTACCGGATCGGCTGCACGATGACCGGCGGCTCCTCCGGCGGTGGCTGGTTCGTCGCGGGACCGGACGGGAAGTCGATGCTGGTCTCCAACACCTCGATCGGACCGGTCACTTCGGGCTGGCTGGCCGGACCGCGCCTCGGTGAGGACGCCCGGCGGACCTTCGGGATGATGAGCGACAAGTTCGCCGGTCGGTAGGGGTAGGCCCGCTGCCGTACGGCGAAGGCCCGGCCCCCGGACTCGCTGGAGAGTCCGGGGGCCGGGCCTTCGGATTCGCGGGGTCCCGCGAGGGTCAGTGCGCGGCGGGGACGAAGGTCCCGAGCTCGGCGGCCAGCTCCTCGTGGACCTGGGCCTTGAGCAGGGTGCCCTCGGCGGTGTGCTCCTCGAAGAGCACCTCGCCCTCGGCGTGCACCCGGGAGACCAGAGCCCCCTGGATGTACGGCACGAGCACCTCGATCTCGACGGACGGGCGGGGCAGCTCGGCGTCGATGAGTGCGAGCAGCTCGTCGATCCCGGCGCCGGTCCTGGCCGAGACCGCGATCGCGTACTTCTCGTTGCGCAGCAGCCGCTGGAGGACCAGGGGGTCAGCCGCGTCCGCCTTGTTGATCACGACGATCTCGCGTACGTCCACCGCGCCGACGTCCCGGATCACCTCGCGCACCGCGGCGAGCTGCTCCTCCGGCACCGGGTGGGAGCCGTCCACCACATGCAGGATGAGATCGGACCCGCCGACCTCCTCCATGGTGGAGCGGAACGCCTCGACGAGGTGGTGCGGCAGATGCCGGACGAACCCGACGGTGTCGGCGAGGGTGTAGATACGGCCGCTCGGCGTCTCGGCCCGGCGGACGGTCGGGTCCAGGGTGGCGAACAGGGCGTTCTCCACCAGGACACCGGCCCCGGTCAGACGGTTGAGCAGCGAGGACTTGCCCGCGTTGGTGTATCCGGCGATGGCGACCGAGGGCACCTTGTTGCGCTTGCGCTCCTGGCGCTTGATCTCGCGGCCCGTCTTCATCTCCGCGATCTCCCGGCGCATCTTCGCCATCTTCTCGCGGATCCGCCGCCGGTCCGTCTCGATCTTGGTCTCACCGGGGCCACGGGTGGCCATGCCGCCACCGCCGCTGGAACCGCCGCCACCCATCTGACGGGAGAGCGACTGGCCCCAGCCGCGCAGCCGGGGCAGCATGTACTGCATCTGGGCCAGGGAAACCTGCGCCTTGCCCTCTCGGGACTTGGCGTGCTGGGCGAAGATGTCGAGGATGAGCGCGGTCCGGTCGACCACCTTCACCTTGACGACGTCTTCCAGATGGATCAGCTGGCCGGGGCTGAGCTCACCGTCGCAGACGACGGTGTCGGCACCGGATTCGAGCACGATGTCGCGCAGCTCCAGCGCCTTGCCCGAACCGATGTAGGTGGCCGGGTCCGGCTTGTCGCGCCGCTGGTACACCGCGTCCAGCACCTGCGCGCCCGCCGTCTCGGCGAGTGCGGCGAGCTCCGCGAGGGAGATCTCCGCGTCGTGCACCGTCCCCGAGGTCCAGACACCGACCAGCACGACGCGCTCCAGGCGCAGCTGGCGGTACTCGACCTCGGTGACGTCCTCAAGCTCGGTGGAGAGGCCGGCCACGCGCCGCAGGGCGGCACGCTCGGAGCGGTCCAGCTGATCGCCGTCCCGTGCTCCGTCGATCTCCTGGCTCCAGGCGACGTCCTCTTCCATCAGGGCGTCGGCCCGAAGGCTTTCGGTGAGGCTCTCGGTGGTGTTCTCCGTGGCGCTCTGCGCGTTCCGCGCGTCCTGGGGAAGGGAAGAAGAGGAGGTCATTGGATCCTTACGTCGATAGAAGTCATTACGCCAGTCACAACGTGTGATCTCCCCGGATGATTCCCTCCCGGGAATCCCGGTGCGGTCCGCCGTGCCGACGCGTCGATAGTGGCACGGCCCCGGCGCGCCCGTCACGCGGGTTTCGCGCTGGTCCAGTCGGGGTGCCCGGGCATCGGCGGCGTCGTCTTCCCGTACAGCCAGCCGTCGAAGAAGGCGGTCAGGTCCCGGCCCGCGATGCCTGAGGCGAGCCGGGTGAAGTCCGCGGTGGTGGCCGTGGAGTCCCGGTGCACCCGGACCCAGGTGCGCTCCAGGCGGTCGAAGGCGGCCGCGCCGATCTCCTGGTGCAGGGCGTAGAGCACCAGGGCGCTGCCGTCGTACACGACCGGGCGGAACAGGCTGAGCTTCTGGCCCGGGGCCGGGCCGTCCGGGTGCGCCGGAGGACCGCCGTCCGCCCGCCAGCCGTCGGACAGCTTGTACGCCTCACGCATCCGCCGCTCCAGGGTTCCGCCGCCGTGCTCCTCGGCGTACCGGGCCTCGTACCAGCTGGCATGCCCCTCGTTGAGCCACAGGTCGGACCAGGTCGCGGGCGAGACGCTGTTGCCGAACCACTGGTGGGCCAGCTCGTGGATCATCACGGAGTCGACGTACCACTCGGGGTAGGCGGGCTCGGTGAAGAAGGACCTCCCGAACAGGGACAGCGTCTGGGTCTCCAGGGCGAAGCCGATGGGGCTGTCGGCGACGAGCACCCCGTACGTCTCGAAGGGGTAGCGGCCGACCTGCTCCTCCATCCACTCCAGCTGGGCCGGGGTCTTCGCGAGCCAGGGTTCCAGCCGCTCGCGGTCGGCGGCCGGGACGACGTCGCGCACCGGCAGTCCGTGCGGTCCGGTGCGGTGCAGGACCGCGGAGCTGCCGATGGAGACCTGGGCCAGTTCGGTGGCCATGGGGTGTTCGGTGCGGTAGGTCCAGGTGGTCGTGGAGCCGTGCCGGGTCTTTCCGGTGGGCAGACCGGCCGCGACCGCCGTCAGTTTGCGGGGAGCGGTGATCCGGAAGGTGAAGTACGCCTTGTCCGAGGGGTGGTCGTTGCCCGGGAAGACCCGGTGGGCGGCGTCGGCCTGGTTGGCCATGGCGAGTCCGTCTGCGGTACGGACCCACCCGCCGTCGTCCGCTGCTCCGGCGGGGTCGCTGGTGTGGCGGACGGTGATGTTCAGCGGGGCGCCCGCGGGGAGGCGGCGGGGCGCCTGGAGGACGAGGTCCTCGTTCTTGCTGCCGAAGTCGACGGACCGCCCGTTGACCTCGACTCCCAGGACGGTGCCCCGGGCGAAGTCGAGGTTGATCCGGTCCAGCGGGGCGGTGGTGCGGGCGCTGATCTTGGTGACGGCGTCCAGCGGCTTCGTGTTGCTGCCGTGGTACGTGAGGGCGATGTCGTACGCGAGGACGTCGTAGCCGGGGTTGCCCAGCTCGGGGAAGAGCCGGTCACCGATGCCCAGGGGCTCGGGGGCGGGCAGTGCGGCGGCGACGAGGGTGGCCGAGGCGGTCGCCAGCAGGGCGGCCCGCAGACGGCGGGAGAGGAGCGGCATGGACTACCGCTATCAGCGCGCGGCCGCCGGGCCGGGAAGCCGCGCGCCACACCACCCGAACGAGGACGCGCCGTCCGTGGCGGCTCAGCCCGCCGGGGCCGGGTGCTGGGCCCGGCTGACGTCGTAGACCCCGGCCACCTCGCGCATGGCGCGCATCAGGGCGGGGAGTCCCGCGGCGTCGGGGAGCTGGAGGGTGTACGTGTGGCGGACGCGCTGTTCGCTGGGGGGCTCCACGGTGGCGGAGACGATCGCCGCCTCAGCGGTGGCGATGGCCTCGGTGAGGTCGGCGAGGAGCCGGGGGCGGCCGAAGGACTCGGCGACGAGCGTGACCCGGCAGCCCGCGGTGGACCCTCGGTGTTCGCCGTCCGCCCAGCGGGCCGCGACCGGGGCGCGGCCGATCTCCTGCATCGCGGCCACGGCGGAGCACTCCCGGCGGTGCACGGTGACCGCGCCGCCGCGGACGACGAAGCCGGTCAGCTCGTCGGGGGGCACCGGCGTACAGCATCCGGCCAGGCGCACGGGGGCGTCCGGGCCGTCGACGACGACGTCGGCGCTGCGCGGTCCGGAGCGGGTGCGGGCCGGGGCGGTGGCGGTCTGGGGGGCGGCGCGTCCGGGGGCGCCGCGTTCTTCGGAAGCGGCGCGTTCCCGGTCGGGGGCGGCGGGCTCGCCGGGCATGGGACCTGGGCCTGCCGAGCCGGGGCCGGGCCCGAGGCGGCCCGGGCCGGGGCCGCTCGCATCCACGGTCTCCGGGTCGGGCTTCGCTTCGTCGGGGTGGGCGGTGAGCCAGCCGGTGATCGCGATCCGGGCGGCGGGGGTGCGGACGTGGTCGAGCCAGTCGGGCGAGGGGCCCGAGGCGGTGTCCTGGGCGAGCAGCAGCTGCACGGTGTCGCCGTCGCTGAGGACGGTGCTGAGGGTGGCGAGGCGGCCGTTGACCCGGGCTCCGATACAGGCGTGGGCCCGGTCGCCGTGCTGTGCGTAGGCCGCGTCGACGCAGCTGGCCCCGGCGGGCAGCCCGAGGGTGCCGCCGTCGGTGCGGAAGACGGTGATCTCGCGGTCCTGGGCGAGGTCGTCGCGCAGGGTGGTCCAGAAGGTGTCGGGGTCGGTGGCGGACTCCTGCCAGTCCAGCAGCCGAGAGAGCCAGCCGGGCCGGGTCGGGTCGGCGCGCTCGTCGGACGGCTCGGCCGGCTGGGCGGGGGCGGTGCCGTCCTGGACGTACGGATTGCCGAGGGCGACGACGCCCGCCTCGGCCACCTTGTGCATCCGGTGCGTACGGATGAGGACTTCGGCGACGGCTCCCCCGGGGCCGACGACCGCTGTGTGCAGCGACTGGTACAGGTTGAACTTGGGGGCGGCGATGAAGTCCTTGAACTCGGAGATCACCGGAGTGAAGCAGGTGTGCAGTTCGCCGAGGACGGCGTAGCAGTCGGCGTCCTCGGTGACGAGCACCAGCAGTCGGCCGAAGTCGGTGCCGAGCAGTTCGCCGCGTTTCCTGCGCACCCGGTGCACGGAGACGAAGTGGCGTGGCCTGATGAGGACCTCGGCGCTGATGCCCGCGTCCCGCAGGGTGTGCCGTACGTCGTCGGCGATGGTTTCCAGGGGAGCTTCGGCGCGCGTCGCGGTGGCGATGAGGGCGCGGGTCCTCTCGTACTCCTCGGGGTTCAGGATGGCGAAGACCAGGTCCTCCAGCTCGGTCTTGAGCGCCTGCACGCCGAGCCGTTCGGCGAGCGGAATGAGGACGTCCCGGGTGACCTTGGCGATCCGGGCCTGCTTCTCTGGGCGCATCACGCCGAGGGTGCGCATGTTGTGCAGCCGGTCGGCGAGCTTGATCGACATGACCCGGACGTCGTTGCCGGTGGCGACGAGCATTTTGCGGAAGGTCTCGGGTTCGGCGGCGGCGCCGTAGTCGACCTTCTCCAGCTTGGTGACTCCGTCGACGAGATAGCAGACCTCCTCGCCGAACTGCTCCCTTACCTGATCGAGCGTCACCTCTGTGTCCTCGACGGTGTCGTGGAGAAGGGAGGCGGTCAGCGTGGTGGTCTCGGCACCCAGCTCGGCCAGGATCAGGGTGACGGCCAGCGGGTGCGTGATGTACGGCTCGCCGCTCTTGCGCATCTGGCCGCGGTGCGAGGACTCCGCCAGGACGTAGGCCCGGCGCAGGATGGTGAGGTCGGCGTCGGGGTGGTGGGCGCGGTGCGCCTCGGCGACATGGCCGATGGCGTCGGGCAGCCGGTCGCGGGAGACCGGGCCGCGCAGTGCTACCCGGCCCAGTCTGCGCAGGTCGATCCGGGGGCGGCTCCGCCTGCGAAGGGGAGCGCCCGGATCGGCGGCCTCTGCACTCATGGGGGGCACCTCCGACGTCGACCGGCGGGGCGAGGGCTGGATGCGCCTCGGAGCCGGTGCTTGATGCTATCGAGCCCACCACGTGGCGCAGTCCAGCTCTCGCCCAGCGTGAAACGGATCACCCATTCGAGCGAAGCTCTGACCGATCACCGTTTCGAGCGAAGCGACTGCGGCTGCTACCGCGCGGCGTCGTCGAGCCAGGCCGGGTCGATGACGCCTTCGGCGACGATCACCGCGGGGCCCGTCATGTCGATCCCGCCGTCGGGGTGCTCGGTGATGACCAGGGTGCCGCCGGGGAGATCCACCGTGTACGTCACGGGGAGGCCGGTCTCGGCGGGGTCGGTGCCGTCCCGGCGGGCGGTGGCGACGGCGACCGCGCAGGCGCCGGTGCCGCAGGAGCGGGTCTCGCCCGAGCCCCGCTCGTGGACGCGCATGCCGACGTGGCGCGGGCCCCGGTCGACGACGAACTCGACGTTGACGCCTTCGGGGTAGACCCCCTCAGGGCTGAAGGGCGGGGTGCTGAGCAGGTCGCCCGCGTGGTCCAGGTCGTCGACGAAGGCGACCGCGTGCGGGTTGCCCATGTTGACGTTGCGGGCGGGCCAGCTGCGGCCGCCGACGCTGACCGTGACGCCCGCCTCGGGCAGCAGGGCACGCCCCATGGAGACCGTGACGTCACCGTTCTTCGCGAGGTGCACCCGCTTGGGGCCTCCCCGGGTGGCGACGGTGAGGTCGCCCTTCTCGACGAGGCCCGCACGCTGGAGGTAGTGGGCGAAGACGCGCACCCCGTTGCCGCACATCTCGGCGACCGAGCCGTCCGCGTTGCGGTAGTCCATGAACCACTCGGCCGCGTCCGCCATGTCCCGCGCCTCGGGGTGCGCGGCGGACCGCACGACGTGCAGCAGGCCGTCGCCGCCGATGCCGGCCCGGCGGTCGCAGAGCCGTGCGACGAGGGAGGCGGGCAGCGCGACGGCGTTGTCCGGATCGGGGACGATCACGAAGTCGTTCTCGGTGCCGTGACCCTTGAGGAAGGCGATCTGCGAGGTGCTCACAGGTCAACTGTACGAGGCGGCGCCGACAGTCCGCCCGACCGGCCCCGGGCTCCGCCGCACGAGCGCCCGCACGTGGACGTACGGCCCTCAGCGCAGTCGGGCGACGCGCCAGACGGCGAGAGCCACGAGTGCGGCGCCCGTCACGACGTACAGGGCGATCACCCGCCAGTCGGGGCGGTCACCCGAACTCCGGGAGGGCAGACCCGGCCAGGTGTGGCCGACGCGGCGGGCGGCCATCATGCCCCAGCCCGCGGCGCAGCAGCTGATCAGGAGGCCCAGCATGGCGACCACGGCACCGCCGTCGCCGAACTCGAAGGCGAGGGGGAAGGCGAACATCAGTGAGCCGACGGCGGCCAGCATGACGATGGGCGCGAGCTGCCAGATCCGCAGCCGACGGGCGGGCCGGAGCTCGACCTCGACCTCGGGGGTCACGTCCTGCTCGTCGGGCCCGTCGGGGCTCAGCCCCGCGGTCTCCCGCGGCGGCGGTGCGTCGTGCTCTGTGTCGCGCTGTTCCGTGTCGCGAGGGCCGGCCTCCATCGCCACGCGCCCTCCCAACTCGGACTCCACTGGTGGATCGATGCTCGATGATGGCACGATCACGGGTGCCGAATTGACGGGCGGGGCTTCCCGATGCCATCACGTGATCAGGCTGTGACCGCTCGTTCGACCAACGTCAGGGCACGGTGCGGGAGTTCCCCCCGGTCACGGTGTCCGCCGCCGAGCCACACGACGCGCGGGTCACGGCGGAACCAGGAGTCCTGGCGGCGCGCGAAGCGCTTGGTTGCGCGCACGGTCTCGGCCCGCGCCTCGTCCTCGGTGCACTCCCCCGCGAGCGCCGCCAGGATCTGCTGGTAGCCGAGAGCCCGTGAGGCGGTGAGGCCCTCGCGCAGCCCGGCCGCTTCCAGGGCCCGTACCTCGTCCACGAGCCCCGACTCCCACATCCGGTCGACGCGCACGGCGATGCGTTCGTCGAGCTCGGGGCGGTCCACATCGACGCCGATCTGCACGGCGTCGTAGACGGGCCGGTCGCCGGGGAGGTTGGCGGTGAAGGGCTTGCCGGTGATCTCGATGACTTCGAGGGCGCGGACGATACGGCGGCCGTTGCTCGCCAGGATGGACCGGGCGGCATCCGGGTCGGCCGCGGCGAGCCGGGTGTGCAGGGCGCCGGAGCCGCGCTCGGCCAGTTCCGCTTCCAGGCGGGCGCGCACCTCGGGGTCCGTACCGGGGAACTCCAGGGCGTCGATGGCGCCCTTCACGTACAGCCCGGAGCCGCCGACCAGGATGGGCGTACGGCCTTCGGCGAGAAGCCGGTCGATCTCCCGCCGGGCCAGCCGCTGGTACTCGGCGACGCTGGCGGCCTCGGTGACGTCCCAGATGTCGAGCAGCCGGTGCGGCACGCCGTCACGTTCGGGGAGCGTCAGCTTCGCGGTGCCGATGTCCATCCCCCGGTAGAGCTGCATGGAGTCGGCGTTGATCACCTCGCCGTCGAGCCGCTGGGCGAGATAGACCCCCAGATCCGATTTTCCGGCAGCGGTGGGGCCGACGACGGTGATGACGCGGGGGGCGGGGGCGGGAAGGATCACCGGGACAGTGTCCCAAATTTCCGGGGCGCGCATTTCGCGGGCGCGAATTTCCGGGGCCACCGAACGCGTGAGGTCGGCAGAAACGGACAGGTGACGGACAATGGGGGCGGGAGAACGCTCCCACGGACAGTCCTCACTGCACGGAAGGTGACCCAATGGGGTTCCTGGACAACCTGAAGGCCAAGCTGGGACCGGCCAAGGAAAAGGTCGGCGACCTGGCGCAGCAGCACGGGGGCAAGATCGAGCAGGGCCTGGAGAAGGCCGCGCGCACGGTCGACCAGAAGACCAAGGGCAAGTACAGCGACAAGATCGATTCGGGTACGCGGAAGGCCAAGGAAGCCGTGGACAAGCTGGGTCAGAAGGACGGCGGTACGCCCCCTCCGCCGCCGCCCGCTTCCTGACGCGGTGGTCATGGCCCGGCGGCGGGCGCGGAGCCGAGTGCTCCGCGCCCGCCGCCGGTGCGTTCGGGACCGGTGCGTTCAGGACCAGGCGGCGACGGTGTAGCCCACGCCGTACGGGGCGTCCTCGTACAGCAGCCGTCCGGCGAGCCCGGCACCCCGTGCGGCACCGCCGAGCAGCTGCCAGGGGGCACGGCCCGCCGCCTGGAGTTCGTGACCGAGCGTCGCGTCGAGGGCCGCGAGGGCGTCGAGGTCCGCGGAGCCGAGGGCTTCGGTGGCCCGGGCGTCGAACCCGGCGGCCCTCTCGTCGAGGTAGCCGGGCGCCTTGAGTGTGCGGCGGGCGCTGCCGTCCCCCATCACCAGGAGCGCGACGCGCTCCGCGCGCCGGGCCAGTGCGCCCCCGGTCTCCGCGCACTCCCCGGCGCTGCTGCGCGTTCCCACGACGAGCCCTTCGACGGGGGCGCCCGTCCAGTGGGCCCGGCCCAGCAGCCACGCGCCCACCGCGAGGGACTGCGGCAGCGGCCGGCCCGCCGGGGCGTCGTACCCCGGCCCGTCGCCCAGGGTCACGTCGAGGTCCACGCCCACGCCCCGGAAGGAGCCCCGCGCACCGGCCGGGTAGGCCCCGGCGGCCCGCTCGTCGCCCGGCCCGACGACGACGAGCAGATCCGGGCGGGCGGCGGCGAGCACCCCGAGGGCGTCGAGGCACGCGTCACGCGCGGCGTCGAGCTCGGGTGCGGCCCCGGCGGCCACGTCGGGCACCAGGAGCGGCGGACAGGGGCACACGGCGGCGGCGACAAGCATGCCGGTCAGCGTACTGGCCGGGGTGACGGCTCAGGGCGCCCCCGTCGCCCCTGTACGGATCAGCCGACGCCGCAGGCCGGGGCCTCGGCGGCCGGGAGCGGGGCCGGGGCGCCGATGCCGGGGAGGCCGAGCATGACGCCGGCGGGCTTGGCCGCGGCGGCCGCGGTGCGCTTCTCCCAGGCGTCGCCCGCGCGGGTGGCCCGTACCGCGAGCGGCGTGCCCTCGGCGAGCAGGTGGTGCGGGGCGGCGTAGGTGATCTCGACGGTCACCACGTCGCCGGGGCGCACATCCTGGTCGGGCTGGGTGAAGTGGACCAGGCGATTGTCGGGGGCACGGCCGGAGAGGCGCTGTGTGGCGCCGTCCTTGCGGCCCTCGCCCTCGGCGACCATGACGTCCAGGGTGCGGCCGACCTGCTTCTTGTTCTCGTCCCAGGAGATCTGCTCCTGGAGGGCGGACAGGCGCATGTACCGCTCCTGCACGACCTCCTTGGGGATCTGGCCGTCCATGTCGGCGGCGGGCGTCCCGGGGCGCTTGGAGTACTGGAAGGTGAACGCGTTGGCGAAACGGGCCTCGCGGACCGCGTGCATCGTCTGCTCGAAGTCCTCCTCGGTCTCACCGGGGAAGCCCACGATGATGTCGGTGGAGATGGCGGCGTCCGGCATCGCGGCGCGCACCTTCTCGATGATCCCGAGGAAGCGCTCCTGACGGTAGGAGCGGCGCATCGCCTTCAGGACTCGGTCGGAGCCGGACTGCATCGGCATGTGCAGCTGCGGCATCACGTTCGGCGTCTCGGCCATGGCGGCGATGACGTCGTCGGTGAAGTCGCGCGGGTGCGGTGAGGTGAAGCGGACACGCTCCAGGCCCTCGATCTTCCCGCAGGCCCGCAGCAGCTTGGAGAAGGCCTCACGGTCGCCGATGTCGGAGCCGTACGCGTTGACGTTCTGGCCGAGGAGGGTGATCTCGGAGACGCCCTCGGCGACCAGTGCCTCGATCTCGGCCAGGATGTCGCCGGTGCGGCGGTCCTTCTCCTTGCCGCGCAGCGCCGGGACGATACAGAAGGTGCAGGTGTTGTTGCAGCCGACGGAGATGGAGACCCACGCGGCGTAGGCGGACTCGCGACGGGTGGGGAGTGTGGAGGGGAAGGCCTCCAGGGATTCGGCGATCTCGATCTGCGCCTCCTCCTGGATGCGGGCGCGCTCCAGGAGGACCGGCAGCTTGCCGATGTTGTGGGTGCCGAAGACGACGTCCACCCAGGGGGCCCGCTTGACGATGGTGTCGCGGTCCTTCTGCGCGAGGCAGCCGCCGACGGCGATCTGCATCCCGGGGCGCTTGGTCTTCATGGGGGCGAGGCGGCCGAGGTTGCCGTAGAGCTTGTTGTCGGCGTTCTCCCGCACCGCGCAGGTGTTGAAGACGACGACATCCGCATCGCCGTCGGCGCCCTCGGGGGCCCGGACGTAACCGGCGTCCTCCAGGAGACCCGACAGCCGTTCGGAGTCGTGGACGTTCATCTGGCACCCGTAGGTGCGCACCTCGTAGCTCTTCTGGACGTCCACTGCTTCGCTCCGGTTGCCGCTGCTCATGGGACAAGGGTAGGCGGTCGCCGGACAGGGCCGTCCCTTCCCGGCCGCTGTGGTCCGGGCCTCGCCGGGAGACCTGGCCAGCGGGGCGGGTGAGCTGGCAGGATCGCGCGCATGTCCCACGCTCGGTCCCGATTCGGCCTCCGGCGCACCACGCAGACGAGCGCCGTCCTCGCGGTCGTGCTCGGGCTGCTCGCGTGGTGGCTGCTGCCCCAGCGGGAGGGGGACCCGAGCGGGTCGCTCACCTTCTCCACAGGAGTGCCCAGCGGCGTCTACCAGCGGTACGGGGAGCGGCTCGAAGGGGCGCTCGCCAAGGACATGCCCGAGGTGTCGATACGGCTGCGGACCAGCGAGGGCTCGCAGCAGAACCTCGCCCGGGTCGCGACGGGCGAGGCCGACTTCACCATCGCCACCGCCGACGCCGTGGCCACCTATCTGCGGGACGGCAGGCCCGGGGCCCAGCGGCTGCGCGGCTGCGTCCGGCTGTACGACGACTACGTCCAGCTGATCGTCCCCCGTGACTCCGACGTCCGCACGGTCGCCGATCTGCGGGGCAAGCAGGTGGCCGTCGGCCAGCAGGGCTCCGGGGTCCGGCTGATCGCGGACCGGCTGCTGACGGCGGCGGGCCTCGACCCGTCCGAGGACATCACCCCGGTGCCGGTGGGCATCGACACCATGCCGATCCGGCTGATCCAGGGGCAGTTGGACGCCTTCTTCTGGTCGGGCGGGCTGCCGACCGCCGCGGTGCAGGAGCTGTCGCAGCGCTTCGACATCCGGCTGGTGCCGCTGGAGGCAGCCCTGGTCGCGAAGTTGCAGGCGGCGAACGGTCCCACCCGCTTCTACCGGTCGGCGATGATGCCCGCCGACGCCTATCCGCTGGCCCAGCAGGGCCAGGCGGTGCCCACGGTCGCCGTCTCCAATCTGCTCGTCACGACCGACCGCACGGATTCGGCGCTGACCGAGGCCTTCACCCGGACCGTGATCAACAGCCGGGACCGGATCGGCCGTGAGGTCCACGCGGCGCAGCTGGTGGATCTGCGGACGGCGATCTACACGGATCCGCTGGATGTGCACGAGGGGGCCAAGGACTACTACCGGTCGGTGAAGCCGTAGGGGCGCAGAACCCCACGGCCACGGCCGAGAAGCGGTGAGCTTGCCCTCCCGTGGCGGGCGCCCCTCACCCCTGCGCCGGATTGCGGGGCACCGAGACCCGCACCCGCAGCCCGTGCGGTTCGTGGTGTTCGTACGCGATCGAGCCGCCGCCCGCCGCGAGCAGCACCCGGGAGATGGAGAGGCCCAGGCCCGATCCGCTGACGTTCTGGTGGCGGGTGCTGCGCCAGAAGCGGTCCCCGACGCGCTCCAGCTCCGCTTCGGTGAGGCCGGGGCCCCGGTCGGCGACCACGACGGTCGTCGCGGCGGCTGTCGCGGCGACCGTGACCCGTACGTCCTGTCCGGCGGGGGTGAACTTCAGGGCGTTGTCGATCACCGCGTCCAGGGCGCTGGAGAGCGCGATGGGGTCGGCCCACGCGGTGGCCGCCGGGGCGCCGTCCAGGGTGAGGCCCACGCCCTTCCGCTCCGCCATCGGGCGCCAGGAGGCGACGCGCTCGGCGGTGAGCGGGACGATGTCGATGAGCTGGAGGTCCGCCTCGGCGTGCTCGGCCAGCGCGAGGTCCAGGAGGTCGTCCAGGACCCGGGCCAGCCTCTTGCCCTCGGTGCGCACGGCGGCGATCTCCTCGTTGCCCTCGGGCAGTTCCAGGGCGAGGAGCTCGATGCGCAGGAGCAGGGCGGCGAGCGGGTTGCGCAGCTGGTGGGAGGCGTCGGCGACGAAGGCGCGCTGCTGTTCCAGCACGTCCTCGACGTTGTCGGCCATCTCGTTGAACGAGCGCGCCAGGCGCCTGAGTTCCGGCGGTCCGGCGGAGGCGGCGACCCGGGAGCGCATCCGGCCGCCGGCGATGTCGTGGGTGGCCGCGTCCAGGGTCCGTACCGGCAGCAGCACCCAGCCGGTGAGCCGGACGGCCGCGCCGATCGCCACCAGCAGGGCCAGGGCCTCGCCGAGGCCGATGAAAAGCCAGGTCCGCAGAATCCTGGACCGCATCTCGCCGGTGGGCGAGTCGATCACGACGACGGCGACCACGTCCCCGTCGCGCACGACGGGCGAGGCGACGACGACCCGGCCGTCGTGCCAGGGCCAGACCTGCGGGGGGTCGTGCGAGCGGCGGCCGAGGAGCGCTTCCTTGAAGGCCGTGCGCCCCTCCCCCGCGACGGGCAGGGTCCAGAAGCTGGGGGCCTTCGCCAGCGGCCGGTGGTCCCGGAAGAAGACGCCGGCCCGGATGTCGTAGACCGAGGTGTAGACCTCCAGGTCGGTCTGAAGGGTTCGGCGGCGCTCCTCGCTGTCCGGGGAGGTGTCGGTGATGGACTGTGCCAGGGCGGCGAAGCGCGCGGTGTCGTCGATCCGGTCGATCACGAGGCGCTGCTGTTCGGCGGCGGCCACGCTCACCGCGAGCGGGAGGCCCAGGGTGATCAGGATGGCCGCCATCAGGATGATGAGCAGCGGAAGGAGACGGGCGCGCACCGGGGACTTACCCGCCCGTTACACGGACGGGGCGACGAGCCGGTAGCCGACGCCCCGCACGGTCTCGATCAGGGCGGGCAGCCGCAGCTTGGAGCGCAGGGAGGCGACGTGGACCTCCAGCGTGCGCCCGGTCCCCTCCCAGCTGGTGCGCCACACCTCGCTGATGATCTGCTCGCGACGGAAGACGACACCGGGGCGCTGGGCGAGGAGGGCCAGCAGGTCGAACTCCTTGCGGGTGAGCTGGACTTCTGCACCGTCGACGCTGACCCGCCGGGTGGACAGCTCGATTGCGACCGGACCGAGGCGCAGGGCGGCCGCGGGGGTCGGCGCGGTGTCCTCGCCACTGGTGGTGCGCCGGGCGACCGCGTGGATACGGGCGAGCAGCTCGCCGGTGTCGTAGGGCTTGACTACGTAGTCGTCGGCGCCGAGGTTGAGTCCGTGGATGCGCGAGCGCACGTCGGCGCGGGCGGTCACCATGATCACGGGGGTCGCGGTGCGCTTGCGGATCTTCCCGCACACCTCGTAGCCGTCCTGATCGGGCAGGCCGAGGTCGAGGAGGATCACCCCGAAGGGCTCCTTCTCGGCGGGCAGTAGCGCGCGCAGGGCCTCCTCGCCGTTACGGGCGTGCACGACCTTGAATCCGTGCCGCGCGAGCACGGCGGACAGGGCCGCCGCGACGTGGTCGTCGTCCTCGACGAGCAGCAGTCTCATGACCCTCCTCTCCGTCCTCCCGGGCCGTCCGGCTCCTCGGGGTCGTTCGCGTGACCGCTTCCACCGTCACTTGGCGTCAACCGTTGCAGGGCGTCACCGGATGAAGCCCGACATTAACGCGTACTTCATCCACAAGATCCCCGGTGGGGCTCCCCGTTCAGCGGCGTTTCACGTATCTCTCGCATATCTCCCGCTCCAGGCATCCACGCCGATGACCGGCACGCCAGTCAAGAGCCTGTCGGTTACAGCACGGTTTCCGTTATGCACCCGGTACGCCTCGGGGCGGCGCGTGACGTCCTGTTCACACGGAGTGTCCGGTTGCGGCCGGATCGTTATGCTCAATTTCCGCTCAGATGTAATGACGCTGGTCGCACTGCGTCACTAGGGTCCTTGGCAACCGAGGAGGACGGAGCAAGAAGCCGATGAGCGGAGTTTCAGTGACCAAGGCCGCCGAGGGTGCCGCGCCCGCGGCGAACGACCTGGTCGTACTGAGCAACGTCAACAAGCACTTCGGCGCGCTGCATGTGCTCCAGGACATCGACCTGACCATCGCCCGTGGCGAGGTCGTGGTCGTCATCGGGCCTTCCGGGTCCGGCAAGTCCACGCTGTGCCGCACGATCAACCGCTTGGAGACGATCGATTCGGGCGCGATCTCGATCGACGGCAAGCCCCTGCCCCAGGAGGGCAAGGAGCTGGCCCGGCTGCGCGCCGACGTGGGCATGGTCTTCCAGTCGTTCAATCTCTTCGCACACAAGACGGTGCTGGAGAACGTGATGCTGGGTCAGGTCAAGGTCCGCAAGGCCGACAAGAAGGTTGCGGAGGAGAAGGCCCGGACCCTGCTCGACCGGGTGGGCGTCGGTGTGCAGGCCGACAAGTACCCGGCGCAGCTCTCCGGTGGCCAGCAGCAACGCGTCGCGATCGCGCGGGCGCTGGCGATGGACCCGAAGGTCATGCTCTTCGACGAGCCCACGTCGGCTCTCGACCCGGAGATGATCAACGAGGTCCTCGAAGTCATGCAGCAGCTGGCCCGGGACGGCATGACGATGATCGTCGTCACGCACGAGATGGGATTCGCCCGCTCCGCCGCCAACCGCGTCGTGTTCATGGCCGACGGGAAGATCGTCGAAGAGGCCACGCCCGAGCAGTTCTTCAGCAATCCTCGCAGCGACCGGGCCAAGGACTTCCTGTCGAAGATCCTTCACCACTGACGGCCGAACGCCCGACGCCCGAACACTGGGCGATCGAATGCCTGACGACTTGGCGCCTGAACGCCCGACGACAACGACCCATGACCTAAGGACTGTTCACATGAAGCTCCGCAAGTCGGCCGCCGTCGCGGCCATCGCCGTACTCGCCCTGACCGCGACCGCGTGCGGCGGCAAGGAGGGCTCCGCCGGTGACAAACCGGGCGGCACGAAGCCCGGTTCCTCCGAGGCCCCCGCGCTGCCCACGTACACCGCGGCCAAGGACGTCGACCTGGACTCGCCGGTCTTCAAGAAGGCGAAGCAGCGCGGGAAGCTGATCATCGGCGCCAAGGCCGACCAGCCCTTCCTCGGTTTCGAGGACCAGTCGACCAAGGAGCGCTCCGGCTTCGACATCGAGATCGCCAAGATGATCGCGGCGGACCTCGGCTTCACGGAGAAGCAGATCGAGTGGAAGACCGTCGACTCCGGCGTCCGTGAGACGGCCATCTCCAAGGGCCAGGTCGACTACTACGTCGGCACCTACACGATCAACGACGAGCGCAAGAAGCAGGTCGGGTTCGCCGGTCCCTACTACAAGGCCGGCGCGGATCTCCTGGTCCGCAAGGGCGACGACTCGATCAAGGGCAAGGATTCGGTCAAGGGCAAGAAGGTCTGCTCGATCGTCGGCTCCACGCCGCTCCAGGAGATCAAGAAGCCCGAGTACGGCGCGAGCGTCGTCGAGCTGGCCAAGTACTCCGACTGCGTGCAGCAGCTGCTGACCAAGCAGGTCGACGCCGTCACCACGGACGACTCGATCCTCAAGGGTTACGCCGCCGCCAACTCCGGCAAGCTTGAGGTCGTCGGCGAGCCGTTCACCGACGAGCCCTACGGCGTCGGCCTGGACAAGGACGACAAGGTGCTGCGCGAGGCCATCAGCAAGTCGCTGGAGGAGCGCGTCAAGGACGGCACGTACAAGAAGATCTACGAGGGCACGCTGGGCCTGTCCGGCGCGGAGTACACCGACCCGCCGGCCATCGAGCGCTACTGACACCCGTCGGCCGCCCGGCCGCTGACACCCGTCGGCCGCCCGGCGGCTGACATCTCGTCACCGACGCCTCGCGTGTGACCCAGGCGTCCCGTACCCCACCGCTGCCCGAGCTCCCTCGGGCACGGCGGGCGTGCGGGGCGCCCCTTCCCCTGCCCCCGATGCCGATGACCGCCGACGCGGAGACCTCATGAACGTACTGCTCGACAATTTCCCAGCGTTCCGCGACGGCTTCATAGGAACCGTGTCGATCACCGCCGTCAGCTCGGTTATCGCCCTGGTCCTCGGTGTGGCCATCGCCGGATTCCGCGTATCGCCGGTCCCGCCGCTGCGGTACTTCGGCACCGCGTGGGTCACTCTGATGCGCAACACCCCGCTGACGCTGCTCTTCCTGATCTTCTTCTTCGTCGTGCCGGAGATCCTCTTCCCGGGGATGAGCCCGTTCGTTCTCGGCTCGCTGGCGCTCGGCTTCTACACCTCCTCGTTCGTCTGCGAGGCGGTCCGCTCCGGCATCAACACCGTGCCGCTGGGCCAGGCCGAGGCGGCTCGCTCGATCGGCATGACGTTCGCCCAGACACTGCGAATCGTGGTGCTCCCCCAGGCGACCCGGACCGTGATCCCGCCGCTGAGCAGCATCTTCATCGCGCTCACCAAGAACTCCGCGATCGCCGGGGCCTTCAGCAACACCGAGCTGTTCGGCTGGCAGAAGCTGATGAGTGACAAGGGATACGACATCATCCCCGTCTTCATCTGGGTGGCCCTCGGCTATCTGGTCGTCACGTTTACCATCAGCGGCCTCTTCCGGCTGCTGGAGCGTCGCATGGAGGTCGCCCGATGAGCGCCAGCGTTCTCTACGACGCCCCGGGCCCCAAGGCCCGCGTCCGCAACCGGATCTACGCCGTCGCCGGCACCCTCGCCATCGCGGCCCTGATCCTCGTGAGCGTGCTGCGGCTGGCGGACAAGGGCCACCTGGCCCCCGAGATGTGGGACATCTTCAACTACTCGGGCATCCGGCAGAACATCGCCGACGCGGTGCTCGCCACACTGAAGGCGTTCGGGCTGGCCGCCGTCGGCTCGCTGGTCCTCGGTGTGCTGCTCGCGGTGGGCCGGCTCTCCGACCACCAGCCGATCCGCTGGGCGGCGACGACCTTCATCGAGCTGTTCCGCTCGCTCCCCCTCCTGATCACCATCTACGCCATCTGGGTCGGCTTCCTCACCGACCACTCGATGTGGGCACTGGCGGCGGGCCTGTCCGTCTACAACGGCTGTGTCCAGGCCGAGGTCCTGCGCGCCGGAATCAACTCGGTGCCCAGGGGCCAGAGCGAGGCCGCGTACGCGCTCGGCATGAGCAAGACGCAGGTCATGGTGACCGTCCTGATGCCGCAGGCCATCCGGTCCATGCTGCCGACGATCATCAGCCAGCTCGTGGTGACCCTCAAGGACACCTCGCTCGGCTTCATCATCCTGTACCCGGAACTGCTCCAGACCGCGCGTCTGATCGCCTCCAACACGCAGGTGAACGGCCAGTACCCGTACGTCTCGACGATCGTCGTCATCGGCACCATCTACATCGCGATGTGTCTGGTGCTCTCGGCACTGGCGACCTGGATCGAGAAGCGCGGCCGTCGCGCCAAGACCGGCATCAAGGTGGCGCCCGGCGTCCAGACCAACGGCATCCCCACGGTGGACGACATCCCGGCGGCGAACCCGGGGGGCGCGGGGGGCGCGGGCACCGGGGCCGACGGTGCAGACGGGACCGATGTGACGAAGAGCTGATCCCCACCGGGCCGTCCCGGCAGGAGCATTCGAGGCAGCGGCGCACGCGTCGCTGCCTCGGTCACTTGACGCAAGCACCACCAGTGGGTTGCATACGTTCTGTGATCACGCACCCGGCTTCCCCTGCCACGTTCCGCATGGCCGTGCGAAACGTCAGCATGACCGTACGGCCCGTCAGCATGCCTGTGCGGACCGGGGGGTACGCACTGTGGACCCGGTGATCGTCGTCGGCGCCGGACCGGTTGGTCTGACGCTGTCGCTGGCCCTCGCCGCCCAGGGCGTCCCCTCGGTCGTCCTCGACGAGGGCCCCGGCACCGAGGAGACCCGGCTCGCCCGCACGGTCGTGCTGCGGGAGGACACCGCCGATCTGATGGGCCGTCTCGGCTGCCGGGATCTGGACCGGGCCGGGCTGCGCTGGGCCGGGTGGCGCTCGATGCGCCGGAAGCAGCTGGTCCGGGAAGTGCCTCTGGGCGAGGACCCGGAGGGCGAGGACGGCCTGCCTCGCCACGCGCTCCTGCCCGCCCCGCTCCATGTTCCGCAGCACGCGCTGGGCACCGCGCTGCGGGCAGCGGTCGGCGCGGCGCCGCTGGTCCAGCTGATGCCGCTGAGCCGGATCGACACCCTGGAGCAGGACGCGCACGGCGTCACGGTGCACACCAGGGAGCCCGGTTCGACCTGGTGGCGCGGGAGTTACGTGGTCGGCTGCGACGGCGCACGGTCGACCGTGCGCAAGCTGCTGGACATCCGGTTTCCGGGCCGTACGGCGGTGGAGCGGCACGCCGTCGCCGCGCTTCGGGCCGAACTGCCCTGGCCCGGCGAGGCCGTCCTGCACCGGCAGCCCCCTTGGCGCACCGGCGGCGCCGAGGTCACCGCCCGGCCGCTGCCGGACGGCGTCTGGCGGGTGGACTGGCTGCTGCCGCCGCGCGGCGAACTGGTCACCCCCGAAGCCCTGATCACCCGCATCCGGGACACCCTGGCGGGCTGGTGCGGCGAGACCCCGGCGTACGAGCTGCTGGACACCGGTGTCCACACCCTTCACCACCGGCTCGCCCGCCGCTGGCGGCGACAGCGCGCCTTCCTTGCGGGGGACGCGGCACATCTGCTGGGCGCCCTGGGCACCCAGGGCCTGGACGAAGGCCTCCGGGACGCCGAGAACCTGGCCTGGAAGCTGGCCCACGCCTGGCACCACGGCCCTGCCGAGCAGTTGCTCGACAGCTACCAGTCCGAGCGCCGGGCAGCGGTGGCCGCCCGGCTGCGCGCCGCCGACCAGTGCCTGCCGATACTGCGCGGCGGGGGCGGCCTGCGGACCCTGGTCCCGGGAGCCGCACGCGGCCACGACACCCTGCTCGCCGACGGCCATCTGGGCCGCGGAGCCCTGGGGGCGCCCCCCTCGTACTCACACTCCCCCCTTTCACCTCCATGCGCCGAGGCGCACACAGCCGTCGGTACGCCCCCCGGTGCACCGGTCGCCGATGTACGGGTGACGGCGCCGGACGGGACGACGGTGCGCCTGCGCGAGCGGCTCGGGCAGGGGCATCCGCTGGTCGTCCTGGTCGCGCCCGGGACGGGGGTGTGGGACCGGCGGCACTGGCAGACCGCGGGCGTCATGCCGCGCCTCACGGACGCCGTGGCGGCGCTGCCCGTCACGGCGGAGCTGCTGGTCACCGAGAACTACCCGGGAGCCTCGGCGCACACCGTCCTCCTGATCAGGCCGGACGGGCACCTGGTAGCGGCCTTCGGCGGCGTACGGCCCGCGGAACTGTTCGCCGCGGCCCGGGCCGCGCTGGGCGGTGCAGGCCGGGGTACGGAGGGGGGTGCGGAGCCGAAGGGACCCGAGGGCCCGGAGAGAGCGGAGCAGGCAGAGAAGGCGGAGGCGGAGCAGGTGGAGAAGGTCGAGAAGGCGGACGAGCCGGAGGGGGGCCTGGACGACGATGCTGCGGGACACGATCAGCGGTCCCAGGCCCGGGCCCGGGTCCACGCCGACGGGACCGCCGGGATCAATTGACCGTCACGGGCGCACATGGTGTACTCCAGATCATGACCGACACCGATGTGCGCCTGTGGCGGAGGGTCCATATGGACCTCGTCCGTTACGCGGGCTGCGTGTGTCGCCCGTCCTGCTGAATCGCCTTCCCCTGCCGGTCCGTGCCGCTTCCGCACGGCCGGGCTCGTGCGCGAACTCTCAGGACGGTCCTCGTGTCTTCCCCTCACCCCGCCGTGCCGACGGCTGCTTCCGTACCTTCTCCCGCCACTCCTGCCGCTGTTGCCCCAGCCCCTGTAAGTGGCTTCGGCCCGGGCTCTTCCGCCGGTCCCACGGTCGCAGAGCTGCTGGACTTCGCCCGCCGCAGTGCCGAGGACTCGGCGCTCATCGCCTCACTCCCACTCGATCCGGAAGGCCGCACCTGGATCCGGCTCGACGGGCCGGGCGGCAGCGAGGCCTGGCTGATCGGCTGGCCCCCGGGAACCGGCACGGGCTGGCACGATCACGCCGATTCGGTCGGCGCGTTCACCACCGCGGCGGGCACGCTCAAGGAACACTCGCTGGCCGTGCGGCTGCCCACCGACGGCTGGAAGACCCTGGAACTGACCGACGGGGTGGACCGGACGAGGGAGCTGGCGGCCGGCCAGGGCAGGGCCTTCGGGAGGCACCACGTCCACGAGGTGCTCAACGAGTCCGACACCCTGCACGCCGTCTCGGTCCACGCCTACTACCCGCCGCTGCCGCGCATGCGCCGGTTCAGCCGCACCGGCTCGGTGCTCCGCCTGGAGCAGACCGAGAGCCCGGAGGACTGGCAGTGAGCGAGAACCGGACCGGAAACACACCGGACACGAGCGCTTCGGCCACCGTGGGCATCGACGAACTGCTGGAGCGGGTCAGGGCCGGGTACGACCGGATCGGCCCGCACGAGGCCGCCGCGGCCGCCGAGGCCGGGGCCCTCCTGGTGGACATCCGGTACGCGGCGCTCCGCGACCGGGACGGACTGGTCCCGAGTGCGCTCGTCGTCGAACGCAACGAGCTGGAGTGGCGGCTCGACCCCCGGGGCAGCCACCGCGCCGCCGAGGCCGTCGGCCACGACCTCCAGATCGTGCTGCTCTGCAACGAGGGGTACGCGTCGAGCCTCGCGGTTGCCTCGCTGCGGCAGCTGGGGCTGCACCGGGCCACCGACCTGATCGGCGGCTTCCAGGCCTGGCGCGCCGCCGGCCTCCCGGTCACCTCACCACCGCCCAAGGCCTGACGGAGCCCGGGGAAGCACGGTCACCGCCCTGTCGGTCACCGCCCTGGCGGCGTCCGTTCCTCCCTCGGCCCTGGACCCCGAGGCCTGCGGCCCCGGGTGCCCCACACCCGAACGCCACGTTCCAGTAGAGCAATCGCCGTGCGTGACCGACATTCGCCTCACATAGAGGACCGAAATGTACGGAGATGACGCACTCATGGCGACCGCTGTCCTCACCCCCGACCAGCTCGACGACCAGGCCGCCCGGCTGTACGACACCCAGGCGTGGCAGCGGTTCGTCACGGGCTGGGAGCACACCGCCCCGGAGCCTGTGCTCCCCCCGGCGAGGCCGACGCGGCCCGCGACCCCGCGCCCCACCGACTGGCGGAGCCTGCTCTCCGTCCCCGTGGACCGGCTCATCGACGACTCCTTGCGGGCGCTGCCAGCTGCGCCCCCGCACGAGCGTCCGCTGCCGGGGCGACTTGGTGCGATGCTGCCCGACCGCCTCCACGTCTGGCGGCGGGTCGGCCAGGGAGACCTGCGCCCCTCGACCCACCTGGGCTACGCCCGGCAGATCCTGGCCGAATGGGGCTGGCAGAACACCCCGTACCGGCTGCGGAACGCCCGGGGCGCACGCTGCGTCTGCGGTGCCATGGTCTCCGCGCACCGCCTCGGCTATGGCTCCCTGGACACGGTGAACCGGGCGGGCGCCTGGCTGATCACCGAGCTGCGCTCGCAGGGATGGCCCGGCCTGATCGGCCCCTGGAACCGCCATCCCGGCCGCACCGCCGCCGACGCCCTGGCCCTGCTCGACACCACGATCCGCCGCGCGGCCTTGGCCGGGCACTGACACAAACAAGCCCCGTGCCACGCCTTACTCCCTCACCGCCTTGCTCCCCCGCTCCCCCTATGGCTCGGCTCGCCCGTTCCTCCGCCCCCCGGTTCCTCTCACGAGGCTCGACTCGCCCGTTGCCCAGCCCCTCGTTCCTCATGAGGCTCGGTTCCCCGATCCCCCCATGAGGCTCGGCTCCCCGTTTCCCTGATCCCATTCCCCGTAGGGCTCGGGCCCCCGTTCTGTCCCCGTTCTGTCCCCGTACTGTCCCTTAGGGCTCGGCATCCCCATTGAGCACGACTCCCCTGCTCTGCCGCCACTCCCCCGTAGGGCTCCTCTCCCCCGTCCCTTCGCGCCCTGTAAGGCGGGTCCCCTCGTCGGCCTCAGAAGGGCTCGTCCAAGCCCTCCGTGTCCTCGCCCTCCTCCTCCAGCGCCTGACGCACCACGCGCAGAGCCATGCCCTCCCCGTATCCCTTGCGTGCGAGCATCCCCGCCAGTCGGCGCAGCCGCTTGTCGCGGTCCAGACCCCGCGTGGAGCGGAGCTTGCGGGCCACGAGCTCGCGTGCCGTCTCCTCCTCCTGGTCCGCGTCGAGCTGTCCGACCGCCTCGTCGATCACGGCGGAGTCCACGCCCTTAGTCCGCAGCTCGCGGACGAGGGCGCGGCGGGCGAGCCCCCGGCCGTGGTGCCGGGACTCCACCCACGCCCCGGCGAACGCCGCATCGTCGATCAGCCCCACGTCCTCGAAGCGCGCGAGGACTTCCTCAGCGGCCTCGTCCGGGATCTCCCGCTTGCGCAGGGCGTCCGCGAGCTGCTTGCGCGTTCTGGGCGTGCCGGTCAGCAGCCGCAGGCAGATATTGCGCGCCTGCTCGACCGGGTCACGCGGCTCCCCCTTCTCGGCCCTCGACGAGGAAGGGGAGCCGCTGCTTCTGCCGAAGCGGGCACGGCGGCCCGCCCCTTCGCTGAACCCGCCGTCCGCGTCCGCACCACCGCGCGAGCGGCGCCCGGAGCGCCCCTCGGCACCGGACCCCGGCCCGGAGGCGAACGCATCGGTGGCCCCGTCGCCGAATCCGGACCCGGCACCGGGCTCGGCGGGGCTGTCCGGCCACTCCGTACGACGTGTCACGGCCTAGCTCTTGGCCGCCGCGGTCTTGGCGGGCTTGGCCTTGGCCGCCGCAGCGGTAGCCGGCTTCGCCGCCCCTTCGGCCGCCGGGGCCGCAGCGGTGTCCGCGGCGGACTCGCCCGACGCGGCGTCCGGGCGGACGCCGACACCCAGCTTCTCCAGGATCTTCTTCTCGATCTCGTTGGCGAGGTCGGGGTTGTCCTTGAGGAAGTTACGGGCGTTCTCCTTGCCCTGGCCCAGCTGGTCGCCCTCGTACGTGTACCAGGCCCCGGCCTTGCGGACGAAGCCGTGCTCCACGCCCATGTCGATCAGACCGCCCTCGCGGCTGATGCCCTGGCCGTAGAGGATGTCGAACTCGGCCTGCTTGAACGGCGGAGCGACCTTGTTCTTGACGACCTTGACGCGGGTGCGGTTACCGACGGCGTCGGTGCCGTCCTTGAGCGTCTCGATCCGGCGGATGTCGAGGCGCACCGAGGCGTAGAACTTCAGCGCCCGGCCACCGGTGGTGGTCTCCGGGGAGCCGAACATCACGCCGATCTTCTCGCGGAGCTGGTTGATGAAGATCGCGGTGGTCTTCGACTGGTTGAGCGCGCTGGTGATCTTACGGAGGGCCTGGCTCATCAGCCGGGCCTGGAGACCCACGTGCGAGTCGCCCATCTCGCCCTCGATCTCCGCACGGGGCACCAGGGCCGCTACGGAGTCGATGACGATCAGGTCCAGGGCACCGGAGCGCACCAGCATGTCGACGATCTCCAGCGCCTGCTCACCGTTGTCCGGCTGGGACAGGATGAGGCTGTCGATGTCGACGCCGAGCTTCTTCGCGTACTCCGGGTCAAGCGCGTGCTCGGCGTCGATGAACGCCACCGAGCCACCGAGCTTCTGCGCGTTCGCCACGGCGTGCAGCGTCAGCGTCGTCTTACCGGAGGACTCCGGTCCGTACACCTCCACCACGCGGCCGCGTGGCAGGCCGCCGACGCCAAGGGCGACGTCGAGGGCGGTCGATCCCGTGGGGATGACCTCGATGGGCTCGTTGGGACGCTCGCCGAGGCGCATCACCGCGCCCTTGCCGAACTGTCGTTCAATCTGTGCGAGTGCGGCGTCCAACGCCTTCTCGCGGTCGGTTCCTGCCATGGGTTCCACCCGATTTGCTTGAGTCGATCGCTTCACGTCAAAGACGCTAACCCCTGCCACTGACAATGGGCCTCGACGTCCTCCCGGCCTGTGGACAACTCCACGGTCGAGCCCGGGAAACCCGGCCGGAAATCCCATCAGAATGGATGTTCGATTTCCATGTCAAGCGCACCACGCGGGACCTGTGGACAACGCCATCAGCCACGGCCGAGCCTGCGCTGCTGATGGATTCACCCTATATTCGTCCGGTATGGGAGTGAGCGCGGAACGCGGAACACCCGGCCCTGGGCCTGTGGCCGAGTCCGACCTGCCCGGCTCGTCCGACCTACCCGGCTCGTCCGTCCCGTCCGACCTGTCTGACCTGTCCGGCCGTGTGGCACTCGTCGCGGGAGGCACCCGCGGGGCCGGCCGGGGAATCGCCGTCCAGCTCGGTGCCGCCGGTGCGACCGTGTACGTCACCGGCCGTACGAGCGGTTCCGAGCGGTCCGAGATGGACCGGCCCGAGACGATCGAGGAGACCGCTGCCCTGGTCGACGCGGCGGGCGGCCGTGGCATCCCCGTCCAGGTCGACCACCTGGACCCCGACCGGGTCAGCGCGCTCGTGGCTCGTATCGCGAGCGAGCAGGGAGCCCTGCACATCCTGGTCAACGACATCTGGGGTGCCGAGATCGAGTGGAACAAAACGGTCTGGGAGTCCTCGCTCGACACCGGGCTGCACACCCTGCGGCTGGCCGTCGACACCCACGCCATCACCAGTCACTTCGCGCTGCCGCTGCTGATCGAGACACCGGGAGGTCTGGTCGTCGAGATGACCGACGGCACGCAGGAGTACAACGCGTCCCGCTACCGCGTCTCGTTCTTCTACGACCTGGCCAAGGCCGCGGTGAACCGGATGGCCTTCGCCCTCGCCCATGAACTCGCACCGCACCGGGCGACCGCCGTGGCGCTCACCCCGGGCTGGCTCCGGTCCGAGGCGATGCTCCAGGCCCACGGAGTGACCGAGGCCACCTGGCGCGACGCGATCGCGCACTCACCCCACTTCGCGATCTCCGAATCCCCCGCGTACGTCGGCCGCGCGGTGGTCGCCCTCGCCCGCCACGCCGACAGGGCGCGCTGGAACGGGAAGTCGCTCTCCAGCG
This sequence comes from Streptomyces sp. WZ.A104, assembly GCF_002382885.1. Lineage (GTDB taxonomy): Bacteria > Actinomycetota > Actinomycetes > Streptomycetales > Streptomycetaceae > Streptomyces. The sequence continues at coordinate 30,607 of NZ_NWVL01000035.1, read as the reverse complement.
GCCATCTCGCCCAGGTGTACGACTTCACCGACGTGGACGGCAGCCGCCCCGATGCCTGGCGGTATCTGACCGAGGTCCAGGACCCGGGCCTGCCGGCCGATGTGACGGGATACCGCTGATCCGCAGTCGAAGTCGAAGTGCCACTGATCCGTGTCGTTCGGAGTCGGAGTCGGGCATGCGTTGATGCGTATCGCCCTGATGGACATCCGTATTCCCGGGGCCGACGGCTTGGAGGCCACCCGCCGCATAACCTCCGACCCGCTCCTTCAGCGGCCCGGGTGGCCGCCCTGACCACCTTCGACATGGACGGCTACGTCGATGGGGCGCTGCACGGCGGAGCCTCGGGCTTCCTGGTCAACGGCACCCGAGCCGATGGAACTGCTGGTGGCTGCGGGCCGGTCTCAGCCGCCCGCCCGCCCGAGGCCTCCGAGCGTCCGGCGTATCCGGGTGAGGACCGGCGCCCCGCTCCGGGGGCGGGGGCCGTCGTGCATCCTGGGGTCGTCGGTGACGTCGTACCGCTTCACATAGGCGCCGAGGAACGCCTGGAGCGTGGCGACGGCGGGAATGGCGATCAGCGCGCCGATCGCGCCCAGCAGGGCCGTCCCGGCGATGACCGAGCCGAAGGCGACCGCGGGGTGGATGTCGACGGTCTTCGCGGTCAGCTTCGGCTGGAGGACATAGTTCTCGAACTGCTGGTACACGACGACGAACCCGAGCACCCACACCGCGTACCAGGGGTCGACGGTGAAGGCGATCAGCATCGGCAGGGCGCCCGCCAGATAGGTGCCGATGGTGGGGATGAACTGCGAGACGAGGCCGACCCAGACCGCGAGCGCAGGGGCGTAGGGCACTCCGAGGATCACCAGCAGGATGTAGTGCGCGACGCCGGAGATGAGCGCCATCAGGCCGCGGGAGTAGATGTAGCCGCCGGTCTTGTCGACCGCGATCTCCCAGGCGCGCAGGACTTCGGTCTGCCGGGCGGGCGGCAGTACGGAGCACAGGGCGCGACGCAGCCGGGGGCCGTCGGCCGCGAAGTAGAAGGAGAACAGGAAGATCGTCAGCAGCCGGAACAGCCCGCCTAGGACCGTGGTGGAGACGTCCAGGACACCGGTGGCGCTGTTCTGGACGTACTTCTGGAGCCAGTCGGAGTGCAGCAGGCTGTCCTGGACCTCGACCCGGGAGAGGTCCGTGCGGAAGGTCTGGTTGACCCAGTTGATCACCGAGTCGATGTACTTGGGGAAGTCGTCGACCATGTCGAGGATCTGGCCCGCGAGCATCGACCCCAGCAGCACGACGAATCCGATACCGAAGATCAGCAGGCCGAGGAAGACCAGGAACGTGGCCAGTCCGCGCCGTATGCCGCGCGCCGACATCCGGCCCACCGCGGGCTCGATGGCGAGTGCGAGGAAGAAGGCGATCAGCACGTTCGTCAGCAACCCGATGAGCTGGTCGAACGCCCAGCTGCCGAGCTGGAAACAGGCGTACAGCGCGAGGGCCAGGACCATCGCGCGCGGCAGCCAGCCGGGCATGCGGGCCGCGCCGGACGGCGGCGCGGGTGGCGCGGCCGGCGGGACGGACGGCGGGGCGGGCTGCTGGGCCGGGACGGTCTCGTCTGTCGCTGACACGGGACAAGTCTCGCCTACGCCACCGACAGCGGATCTCCCTGCCCCGATTCCGGAGTCAGCGCCGGCCTCGCCCGATTCCGGAGGTCAGCGCTTGGAGGTCAGCGTTTGTCCGCGGGCACGTCCATGGCGGCGCAGACTCCGCGCCAGACGTCCTTGGCGTCCCAGCCGGCCTTCAGGGCCTGATGCACCGTCCGGCCGCCGAGCTCGGCCATCACATGGTCACGGGCGAAGGAGTCCGCGTACGCCGCACCGAAGTGGTCCGCCATCCGCTCCCAGAAAATCGTCAACCGCATGACATCAGTATCGCGCTCCTGAGAGTGCAGCCCGTCCGCGTGGCATGTGCCGGGCCCTCTTTCCGTTCTACGGTCGCTCCATGGCTGGAACCGGATCAGACCCCCTCTCCCGCGCCGAGCAGTTCATCTGGCTGACGGCGCGCGTCCTCGAACAGCGGAGGTTCGCCCATGGTTTTCTGGGCGGAGATCCCGACGCCGTCGAAACGGCCTTGACCGCCTATCTGAACGAGGACGGCGGTTACGGTCACGCGCTGGAGCCCGACCTGCGTGGTCCGGTCAGCCAGCCCCTGCACACCGCCCACGCCCTGAGCGTTCTTGACTCGATCGACCGCTGCAATGGACCGCGGGTGGAACGAATCTGCCGCTATCTGACCGAGGTGTCCACCAAGGAGGGGGCGTTACCCGCGCTGCTCCCTTCACAGCGGGGGTATCCCGCGGCACCGTTCATCCCTATCGTCGACGATCCGCCGGCGGAGCTGTTGGCGACCGGTCCGGTCGTCGGGCTGCTGCACCGCAATCAGGTGTGGCACGCCTGGCTGTTCCGGGCGACGGATTTCTGCTGGAGCGCGGTCGATGCCCTGGAACAGTCCCACCCCTACGAGATCGAGGCGGCGGTCGCCTTTCTGGACGGCGCCCCGGACCGGGCCCGCGCCGAGGTGGCGGCCGACCGGCTCGGTCGGCTGGTGCGCGAACAGCGGCTCGCGGTGCTCGATCCGGGGCGCCGGGCCGAGTATCCGGTGGCGGCGGGCTACGCACCGGGGGAGCACCACTTCCCGCACGACTACGCCCGTACGCCCGGATCGCTGGCCCGCCGCTGGTTCACGGACGCGGAACTGGGACGCTCGCTCGACCATCTGTCCGCCCAGCAGCAGGACGACGGCGGCTGGCCCGTGAACTGGCGGCAGTGGGCGCCGGGAACCGCGCTGGAAGGACGCCCCCTGGTGACGCTCAGGGCGTTGGACACACTCCGCGCGTACGGCCGCGGGCTCGGCTGAGCCCTCAGCCCAGCGCGCGTACGACGGCCGTCACGACCACGGCGGAGGCGACGACGACCAGGAAGTGAGCGCGCAGCACCAGGGCGAGGGCGGCGGCGGCGAGCCCGGCGGCCCGGGCGTCGAGGGCCAGCTCCTGGCCGGTCCCGAAGGTCTGCTGCGCTGTGAGCCCGGCCAGCAGCGCCACCGGGAGCAGTGCGGCCATCCGCTGGACGAGCGGCCGCTCCAGGGCGCCTGCGGGCACCAGCAGCCCGAGGAGTTTGGCGACGTAGCAGCCGACGGTGGTCAGTCCGATGGCGATCCAGATGGTCATCGGCGTTCTCCGGTGGCGTCGGTGCCGTTCGTCGTGGGCGTCGGCCACTTGCCGCGCCCCATGAGGAAGAGAACGACGGGAGCGGCGAGTGCGGACAGGAGCACCGGAACGCCTGCGGGCAGGACCGGCAGCAGGCCGAGCGCCAGGACGACGGCCAGCCCCGCCGTGACGCGTTCGACGGCGCTCCTGAGCATCGGCGCGAGCAGCGCGAGGAACACCGCGGGACTCGCCGCGTCCAGCCCCCAGGCGCCCGTGTCGCCCAGGGCGCCCGCCCCGAGTGCTCCGATCAGCGTGGTGAGGTTCCACAGGACGTACAGGGTCAGCCCGGTGACCGTGAAGCCGATGCGCGCGGCACGCCGGGTGGGCTGTGGCAGGGTGACCGCGGTCGTCTCGTCGATCACCCAGTGGGCGGCGAAGGGCCGCACCGCGCGGGGAAACGCGAGCAGTTGCGAGAGCCGCAGGCCGTAGAAGGCGTTCCGGACACCGAGGAAGAACGCGCCGGCCGCGGCCGTATAGGGGTTGCCGCCCGCGGCGAGTGCGCCGACCAGGGCGAACTGCGAGGCGCCGGTGAAGACGAGGAGGCTCAGCGCGCAGGTCTGGAGCAGGCTGAGCCCGGACCCGGCGGCGGTGACTCCGAAGGCGAAGCCGGAGAGCCCGACGGCGATACCGACGCCGAGCGCGTCCCGGACGACGGCCGCGTCGGGCTTGTCGGCCTGGACGTCGGCCTCATCGGGCCGGTGAGCCGTGCCGTACCCGGCCGCCCGGACGTCGGTCGTGGGGCCGGGTGGTTCGGCGGCTATGGCACCGGTCGCGCCGGTGCACTCTGGGGGTGCTGTCTGTTCTGCCACGCCCGGCACGCTACGGGGACTGGCGAGGCCCGGTCTTGTACGTTCTTGCACGCTCACGCCGGTACGCGCCGGGCGGCACCCCCACGATCCGGGTGAAGTGCCGGTTGAGGTGCGGCTGATCGGTGAAGCCGACGGCTGTCGCGGCCTCGGCGGGGGCGACGCCCGTGTCCAGGAGGCGGCGGGCCCTGCGCACCCGGGCGTCGGTGAGCCAGGTGTGCGGCGGCATCCCGAATTCCTTCTTGAAGGCCCTCAGCAGCGCGAACGTGCCGGTGCCCAGCTCGGCCGCGAGCGCCTCCAGCGTGGGCGGAGCGGCCATGCGTTCTTCCAGCACGGCACGGGCACGCGCGGCGTCACGCGCGCCCCCGGCGTGCGCGGTCGGGCGGGGCAGCGGGCTGCCGTGCCGACTGAGGAGCCGGACGACCAGGACCCGCAGCAGACTGTCGGCGGCCAGCGCGTTGCCCTCCTCGGCGGCCCGGTGCACCTCGCCGATCAGCCGGGAGGCATGGGGGTCGGTTGCACGAGTCTCGGCGAAACCGACTGTGCCGCGCAGGGACGTCACCTCGGCCGCGATGTCGTTGACGACCCGGGCCGAGGGATAGAGCGTGGCGTACACCCAGCCCTCGGGCGATCCGGAACGGGCGGTGTGCGGAACCTCCGGGTTGATCATGACGACGGTGCCGGGCACCGTCGTGGACCGTGCCGCCCGGCAACCCCACGTCCTCCACCCCGCGCGTGACCGCTCCGAACACGTACCCCTCGTGACTGTGCCGGGGGAAGGTGTGGCGGACGTACCGGGCACGCAGCAGATCAAGGTCGGGCAGCTCGGCGTACTGCCAGTGCCTCGCCCATTCCTCCGTACCGTCCGCTCCCGCCATGTCAGCCATTCTCGCAGGTCCCGGGCGTGCGGCAGGAGCCGAGCGGGCGTCGGGGCAGCGGTTCACCGGCCCGTTGTCAGTGGCGGGGTGCACGATGGGGGACATGACCGGCTCCGCTCTCGATTCGTTCTCGCCCGCGACCCGCAGCTGGTTCGCCGGGGCCTTCAGCGCGCCCACCGCCGCGCAGGAGGGCGCTTGGCGAGCCATCGGCGAGGGCAGCGATGTGCTGGTTGTCGCGCCGACCGGTTCCGGCAAGACGCTGGCAGCGTTTCTCGCCTCGCTGGACCGGCTGGCCTCCGGTCCGCCGCCCGCCGAGGCGAAGAAGCGCTGCCGTGTGCTGTACGTGTCCCCGCTCAAAGCGCTCGCGGTCGACGTCGAACGCAATCTCCGCTCCCCGCTGACGGGCATCCGGCAGGAGTCGGTGCGCCTAGGCCTCCCCGAGCCGGAGGTCCGGGTGGGGATTCGGTCCGGCGACACCCCGCCCGCCGAGCGGCGCTCGATGGTGACCAGGCCGCCGGACATCCTGATCACCACGCCCGAGTCGCTGTTCCTGATGCTGACGTCCTCTGCCCGGGATGCGCTGGCCGGCGTCGAGACGGTGATCCTCGACGAGGTGCACGCGGTCGCCGGGACGAAGCGCGGCGCCCATCTCGCTCTGTCCCTGGAGCGCCTGGACGAGCTGCTGCCCCGCCCCGCCCGGCGCGTCGGCCTGTCCGCGACGGTCCGGCCGGTCGACGAGGTGGCCCGCTTCATCTCGCCGCAGCGCAAGGTGGAGATCGTCCAGCCCCCGTCCACCAAGGAGTTCGATCTGTCGGTGGTCGTACCGGTCGAGGATCTGGGCGAGCTGGGCGGCTCCCCCGCCACCGACGGCGACGCCGGGCAGGCGGAGAAGCCCTCGATCTGGCCGCATGTCGAGGAGCGCATCGCCGACCTGGTGCAGGCTCACCGCTCCACCATCGTCTTCGCCAACTCACGACGGCTGGCGGAGCGGCTGTGCAACCGGCTGAACGAGATCGCGTACGAGCGGGCCACCGGCACCGCCTTCGACCCCGACGCCCCCGCCCCCTCTCTGCCGGAGGCGCCCGCCCCGGCGGAGATCATGGCCCAGTCCGGGGCGGGCAAGGGCGCGCCCGCGCTGCTGGCCCGCGCGCACCACGGCTCCGTCTCCAAGGAGCAGCGCTCCCAGGTCGAGGAGGACCTGAAGGCGGGCCGACTGCCCGCCGTGGTGGCCACCTCCAGCCTGGAGCTGGGCATCGACATGGGCGCGGTCGACCTGGTGGTCCAGGTCGAGTCCCCGCCCTCCGTCGCCTCCGGTCTCCAGCGGGTGGGCCGGGCGGGGCACCAGGTGGGCGCGGTCTCCACCGGTGTGGTCTTCCCGAAGTACCGGGGCGACCTGGTGCAGGCCGCCGTGGTCACCCAGCGGATGCGTGAGGGAGCCATCGAGGCGCTGCGCATCCCGTCCAATCCGCTGGACGTCCTGGCCCAGCAGCTGGTCGCCATGGTGGCCCTGGACAGCTGGCAGGCCGACGATCTGCTGGCCCTGGTCCGGCGGGCCGCCCCGTTCGCCTCGCTCCCCGAATCGGCGTTCACCTCCGTGCTCGACATGCTCGCCGGGCGCTATCCCTCCGACGCCTTCGCGGAGCTGCGCCCCCGGGTGGTGTGGGACCGGGTCGCCGGTACGGTCACGGGCCGCCCCGGTGCGCAGCGGCTCGCCGTCACCTCCGGCGGCACCATTCCGGACCGCGGGCTCTTCGGGGTCTTCCTGGCGGGCGCCGACCCGAAGAAGGGCGGCGGCCGAGTGGGCGAGCTGGACGAGGAGATGGTCTACGAGTCCCGGGTGGGCGACGTCTTCACCCTGGGCACGACGTCCTGGCGGATCGAGGACATCACCCGGGACCGGGTCCTCGTCTCGCCCGCCCCGGGCGTTCCGGGGCGGCTGCCGTTCTGGAAGGGCGACCAGCTGGGCCGCCCGCTGGAGCTCGGCCGGGCCCTGGGTGCCTTCCTCCGCGAGATCGGCGGTCTGTCCGAGGAGGACGCCCGGCTGCGGCTGCTGGCCGCCGGGCTGGACGCCTGGGCCGCGGACAACATCGTGGCCTATCTGGACGAGCAGCGTCGGGCCTGCGGACACGTCCCGGACGACCGGACCATCCTGGTCGAGCGGTTCCGGGACGAGCTGGGCGACTGGCGGGTCGTCGTGCACTCACCGTTCGGCGCCCAGGTGCACGCCCCGTGGGCGCTTGCCCTCTCCGCCCGCCTCGGTGAGCGGTACGGAATGGACGCCCAGGTGATGCATGCCGACGACGGGATCGTCCTGCGCCTGCCGGACGCCGACCTGATGGGCCTCGACCTGCTCGACTTCGACACGCCGCCCTCCTCGGACGTGGGAAGTGACGCCCCACCGCCGGGGGCCCTGGCGTACGACAGCGACCAGCCGCCGGTCGCGGCCGCAGACGTCGTCTTCGATCAGGGCGAGGTCCAGCAGATCGTGACCGACCAGGTGGGCGGTTCCGCGCTGTTCGCCGCCCGGTTCCGCGAGTGCGCGGCGCGCGCCCTGCTGCTGCCCCGGCGCTCCCCCGGCAAGCGCACCCCGCTCTGGCAACAGCGCCAACGTGCCTCCCAGCTGCTCCAGGTCGCCTCCGAGTTCGGCTCGTTCCCGATCGTCCTGGAAGCCGTCCGCGAATGCCTCCAGGACGTGTTCGACGTCCCCGGACTCACGGAACTGATGGGTGACCTGGAGGCACGCCGGGTCCGGCTGGTCGAGGTGACCACCCAGGAGCCCTCACCGTTCGCCCGCTCGCTCCTCTTCGGTTACGTCGCCCAGTTCCTGTACGAGGGCGACTCACCGCTCGCCGAGCGGCGGGCGGCCGCGCTCTCCCTGGACTCCCATCTCCTCGCCGAGCTGCTGGGCCAGGCGGAGCTGCGCGAACTGCTCGACCCCGAAGTTCTCACCGAGCTGGAGCGGGAGCTCCAGTGGCTCACCGACGACCGGCGGGTCAAGGACGTGGAGGGGGTCGCGGACCTGCTGCGGGTGCTCGGCCCGCTCACCGACGCCGAGCTGGCCGAGCGGGGCGCCGAGCCTGCCTGGGCGCCACAGCTGGCAACGGCCCGCCGGGCCATCCAGGTCCGGATCGCCGGGGCCGACCACTGGGCGGCGATCGAGGACGCGGGGCGGCTGCGCGACGCCCTGGGCACCGCGCTGCCCGTCGGAGTGCCCGAGGCGTTCACCGAACCGGTGAGGGACCCGCTCGGCGACCTCCTCGCCCGCTTCGCCCGGACACACGGCCCGTTCACCGCCGCCCGGGCCGCAGAGCGCTTCGGGCTCGGCACCGCCGTCACGGACGGCGCGCTGCAACGGCTCGCGGCGTCCGGCAGGACCGTCCAGGGCGAGTTCCATCCGGCGGGCATCGGCCAGGAGTGGTGCGACGCCACCGTGCTGCGCCGCCTCCGCCGCCGTTCGTTGGCCGCGCTGCGCCAGGAGCTGGAGCCCGTGCCGCCCGCCGCCCTCGCCTCCTTCCTCCCGCAGTGGCAGCACTTCGGCTCCAACAGCCTGCGGGGCATCGACGGGCTGGCCCGCGCGATCGAACAGCTCCAGGGCGCGCCCGTGCCCGCGTCGGCGCTGGAGAAGCTGATCCTGCCGAGCCGGGTCATGGGCTACACCCCTGCGATGCTCGACGAGCTGACAACCACCGGTGAAGTCGTCTGGGCCGGTGCCGGGGCGCTGCCCGGCAAGGACGGCTGGGTCTCCCTCTACGTCGCCGACAGTGCACCGCTGCTGCTGCCCACGCCGCACTCGCTGGAGCTCTCGGCGCTGCACGAGTCCGTGCTCACCACGCTGTCCGGCGGGTACGGCCTGTTCTTCCGCCAGATCGCCGACCAGATCAGGGCCACCACCCACCCGGACTGCACGGACCAGCAGCTGGCCGACGCCCTGTGGGAGCTGGCCTGGTCCGGGCGGCTCACCAACGACACCCTCGCCCCGCTGCGCTCGCTCCTGGGCTCCGGCCGGACGGCGGGCTCCACCGCCCACCGCTCCCGGCGCAGCGTCCCGCGCGGGCGCTACGGCTCGCTCACCGCCGCCGCCCGCCCCGCCTCCCGCACCGGCCCCCCGACGGTCTCCGGCCGCTGGTCCCTGCTGCCCCCGGCCGAACCGGAACCGACCCACCGCGCCCACGCCCTGGCCCGCACGCTCCTCGACCGGCACGGTGTGGTGACCCGGGGCGCGGTGCAGGCCGAAGGGGTGGAGGGCGGCTTCTCCGCGACGTACCGCGTCCTGGCCGCCTTCGAGGACAGCGGTCAGGCGCGGCGCGGCTACGTGGTGGAGGGGCTGGGGGCCGCCCAGTTCGCGATGGACGGGGCGGTGGACCGGCTGCGGGCGGCGTCCACGGCCCGCGACCGCCGGGACCCAGGTGCCACGCCCCAGGCCTTGGTGCTCGCCGCCGCCGACCCGGCCAACGCCTATGGCGCAGCCCTGCCGTGGCCGGAGTCCCCGGACGGCGCGGGGCACAAGCCGGGCCGCAAGGCGGGGGCGCTGGTGGTCCTCGTCGACGGCGAGCTCACGCTCTACATGGAACGCGGCGGCAAGACCCTCCTGGCCTGGCCCTCCGACCCCGACGCTCCCGCACTGCGAGCGGCAGCGGAGGCGCTGGCTGCCTCAGCTCGCGCCGGAGCACTGGGTACCGTCACGGTGGAGCGCACTAACGGCGTCTCCTCCCTCACCTCCCCGCTGGGCCGGACCCTTGAGGCGGCCGGTTTCCTCGCCACCCCAAGAGGCCTGCGCCTGCGTGCCTGACCCGCGGCCGCCGGGACGTGACGTGCTCAGGGCAGGTCGGGCGCGGGTCGACGCACAAGCGATCCGGCGCACGAACAGTCCAGCGCGCGAACGGTCGAGCGCACAACCGGCGCAGCGCGCGAACAACCCAACGCACAACCGGCCCAGCGCGCGAGCGATCCAACGCATGGGCTGTCCGCCGCTTGGACGATCCGGCCCAGGCGTGACTCGGCCCAGGCGTGACCCGGCGCAGGCATGATCCGGCGCACGAGCGGTCCGGCGCACCCATCATGGAGGCATGCCCGAAGGAGACACCGTCCTTCAGACCGCCGCGCGTCTGCACGCAGCGCTGGCGGGACGAGTGCTGACCCGGTCCGACCTGCGTGTCCCCCGGTTCGCCACCGCCGACCTCACCGGCCGTGGCGTGCTGGGCGTCACCGCACGCGGCAAGCATCTGCTGGCCCGCATCGAGGGCGGGCTCACCCTGCACAGCCACCTCCGGATGGACGGGGCATGGCGGGTGTACACACCGGGAGAACGCTGGCGGGGCGGCCCCGGGCACCAGATCCGTGCGATTCTCGCCAACACCGAGCACACAGCCGTCGGCTACCGGCTCCCCGTCCTCGAACTGCTGCGTACCAGCGAGGAGAGCAGGGCCGTGGGCCATCTGGGACCGGATCTGCTGGGCCCCGACTGGGACCCCGGGCCCGCCCTGGACCGGCTGCTGGCCGCACCGGATCGCCCCGTCGGGGAGGCGCTGCTGGATCAGCGCAATCTCGCGGGCATCGGCAACGTCTACAAATGCGAGCTGTGCTTCCTGGCCCGCGTCACTCCCTGGCTCCCGGTGAACGCCCTCCCGGACGGCGCCCTGGCCCGGCTGATCACGCTGGCCGAGCGGCTCCTGCACGCCAACCGCGACCGTCCCACCCGCACGACCACGATCACCGCCGAGCTCCGCACTGCACCGAGCCCGCCCTCCACCGCGGATGAACGGCGTCCGCTGCCGCCCGTCCGCGTACAGGAGCGGCTGTACGTATACGGCCGGGCCCAGCGCCCCTGCCTGCGCTGCGGCACCCCGATCCGCGTGGCCGACCAGGGCGACCGCCCCACCTTCTGGTGCCCGGCCTGCCAATCGGGCCCAACCCCCTGACCACCCTCACCCCCCTCACCGCCCTGGCCACCCTGACCATTGACGGGTCGTCAGATCCAGCCGTACGGTCCCGTCATGCCGCTGTCTCTCTCCGCGTACGACCTCACGGGCCGCTCCGCGTTCGTCACCGGTGCGGCGAGCGGCATCGGCCGGGCGAGCGCCCTGCTGCTCGCGGAGGCCGGAGCCGTGGTGCACTGCGCGGACCGCGACGAGACCGGTCTGCGCCGGACGTACGACCTGGTCACCGGCGCAGGGGGCAGCGCCCGCACCCACCCCCTCGATGTCACCGACCGCGATCAGGTCCGCGCGGCCGTCGCAGCGGCAGGGCACCTCGACATCCTGGTCGCGGCGGCCGGGATCATGCACACCAGCAGCGTGCTGGAGACGACGGACGAGGACCTGGACCGGGTGCTGGCGGTCAACTTCAAGGGGGTGCTGTACGCCTGCCAGGAGGTGGCACACTCCATGACGGCCCGCTCCGCCCCCGGTTCGCTGATCACGATGGCGTCCGGCGCCGTGGATTCCGCGAGTCCGGGCCTGCTCTGCTACAGCGCGGCCAAGGCAGCCGTGGTGCAGCTGACCAAGGCCCTCGCCACCGAGCTGGGCCCACACGCCATACGGGTGAACGCGGTCGCGCCCGGCTGGATCCGTACACCGATGACCGACCGGCACGATGCCGACGGACAGCGCCGGGCGGAGGCCGCGATGACCCGGATCTCCCCGCTGGGCCGGGTCGGGGAGCCCGAGGACGTCGCTCACACCGTGCTTCACCTGGCTTCGGACGCCTCGGCCTTCATGACCGGTCAGATCCTCCGCCCGAACGGCGGCGTCGCCATGCCCTGGTAAAGACCCTGGCGAGGACCCCGGTCAGCGCTCCGCCAGGCCGCGCAGACCGCGCCCGGCCGCCCGCGGGCCCGGCGCCCTCCCGCCCCCCGGCCCGGTCCACGGAGACGACCGACGCCACATGAACCGGCAACAGGCTCAGCCCCCAGCCGCCCGCCGCCACCGCGCCCTCCACCAGCCCCGCCTGCTCGGGACGCAGAACCACCCGCAGGATTGCCCACCACCACAGCCCGCCGAGGGCCACCGCCGGCACCCACCGCCGTCCCATGGTGCCTCCCGCGGCCGACGTCCTTTCCGGCAGTTTCCCCTGGCCCGGGCGCCGGTGCATCCAGAACGTCCGACCGAAGGACCACCCACACAGGAGTACCCCCGCCGAAACGGCGGGGGTACCACAGCCCTGGAAGGCCGGTCACGTGAACACCCACAGCACAAGGCGCTCACGGACCCAACCTCCGCCGTCCGGCGCACCTCCGCCGCCCGAACAACCTTCACCGTCCGACGGAAGCTTCGCCGCCCGAACAGCCTTCACCGTCCGACGGAACGTTAGCCGTCCGAGCGAAACTTTCGTCGCCCGGACCTAGCCTTCGTCGTCCCGGCGCAGGGAGTCCTTGACACCCTCCGCCCGGTCACCGGCCTCGCCCATCGCTTCCTTGGCCCGGCCCTTGACCTGATCGGTCTTGCCCTCGGCCTCCTTGCGGCGGTCGCCGGTCAGCTTGCCGACGACTTCCTTGCCCTTGCCCTTGAGCTTGTCCATGGCGCTGTCACCACTCACGATGTCGCTCCCTTCCACTCGGATCGGCTTTCCACTCGGATCGACCTTTCCCCCCGGATCGGCCTTCCCTCCCGGGTCGCCCCCGGATCGGCTCGGTCTTCGTGCCGGACGTTCACCGTCAGGCGCTTTCCGCCTGGAACATCCACGCGTGCTTTTCGAGGTCTGCCGTCAGCGCGATCAGCAGGTCCTGGGTGACCGGGTCCGGCTCATCGGTCGCCTCGATGCGCTCCCGCATCCTGCCGATGACCACGCCCAGCGCCTCCACCAGGATGCGTACGGCGTCGGTGTCCTTGATCCAGCCCTCGGGCACGGACGCGATGGCGGTCTCCTTGGCGACCGTGCCCGAGCGCCCGTCCGGGTTGACCCCGACCGCCGAGGCACGCTCGGCGACCGTGTCGGAGTGCTGCCGGGCCGTGACGACGACGTCGTCCAGCTGAAGGTGGACAGAGCGGAATCGCGGACCGACCACGTTCCAGTGGACCTGCTTGGCCACCAGGGAGAGGTCCACAAGGTCGACCAGGGCGCCTTGCAGCGCCGTACCGACGACCTTGAGACCACCCTCGGACAACGTGCTCTTGACCACAGACATGTGCACTTCTCCCATCCGTCAGCCTCTTCACTGACCCGTCTCGACCGATCACCTCGGTGCATCACCCACGATGGCACAAAAGAAACAAAGCGGTCATTCGGGCCTTGTCCTCCGTGTGCCGCTGATGGAGAGCTCACACGCCCCCACACCCCCGAAACGCAGAAGAAGTCCCGGCCGACCCCGGTAGGGGCCGACCGGGACTCCGGTCGTGCGAGTGCCGCGTGGATCAGGCGGCGACGACGTCCACCGCTTCTGCGGGCGCCTTGATGGTCACCCGTCCCGACGGCACACCTGCGACCGACGACACGGAGACGGAATTGAGCATGGGACGAACCGGTACTGGGACCGGATCACTGGCAGCTGCCGACTCGGCCAGCTCAGCGAGCGAGAGCTCATCGCTCACCTCACGCATGAGCTCGGACATCCGTACGTCAAGCGCGTCGCAAATCGCGGAGAGCAGCTCGGAGGATGCCTCCTTCTGCCCCCGCTCCACCTCGGAGAGATAACCGAGCGAGACCCGGGCGGACGAGGAGACTTCGCGCAGAGTACGGCCTTGGCGCTGGCGCTGCCGACGCAGCACGTCACCCAGCAGGCGACGGAGCAGAATCATCGGTGGCTCCCTCCTCGGACCGCGTAGCCGCATCCTTCACGCCCTACCGTACCGCCTTGTGCTGCGGCCGTGCGGGGAGCGATGTCGTGTTCACTCAGGGCTGCAAACATCAATTCCCCCCGTTCTGTTCCGTATCCTGTGCCCGCGCATTCTCACCGAGTTCGCTCGCGAGCAGTTCGAGGACGCTTCGCACACTCTCTCTACGGATATCCGCCCTCTCACCATTCAACCGCAGAGCGCTCACTTTCTCGATGCCGGAGGGTCCGGCCACGGCAACGTAGACCGTGCCGACCGGCTGTCCGTCCTGTGGTTCCGGACCCGCGACGCCCGTGGTGGAGATCCCCCAGTCCGCGCCGAGAACACGGCGGACCCCGGCCGCCATCTGCCGTGCGACCTCGGGGTCGACGGCTCCGCGCTCTGCCAGAAGGCCTCCGTCGACCCCCAGCACCTCCCGCTTGAGGCCGGTGGCGTACGCCGTCACCGACCCCCGGAAAGACCGCGAAGCACCGGGTACGGCCGTGAGCTCGGCGGCCACCAGGCCGCCCGTCAGCGATTCGGCGACGGCGAGGGTCCGTCCGTGTTCCGCGAGCAGGCGCAGCACCTGGGCCGCGGCTGTCACCGTTCGGCCTCCGCGGCGTCCCGCGCCTCGGCTCCGTGTGCTCCCCGTGCTCCCCGCACACCCGTCGCACTTGCCCCGGAGGCCGCACCGGCCATCCCGGCCGCTTCCAGCGCCTCCGTCGTCTGCTGCGCCCGCTCGGCTGCGGCGGCACGCTCGGCGGCGAGGCCCTTGCGGCGCAGGCCGACGGCCTGGCGTACGTAGTCGAGTCCGGTGACGACCGTCAGCACGACGGCGACCATCATCACCCAGAAGCGCAAGGTCGCCAGCGGTCCCGTGAGGACCAGGACGTACATCCCGGCCGCCGTTCCCTGCGCGAGGGTCTTCAGCTTGCCGCCTCTGCTGGCCGGGATCACCGCATGCCGGATGACCCAGAACCGCATCAGCGTGATGCCCAGCTCACGGGCGATGATGACCCCGGTGATCCACCAGGGCAGATCACCCAGGACGGACAGCGAGACCAGCGCCGCACCCATGATCGCTTTGTCGGCGATCGGGTCGGCGATCTTCCCGAAGTCCGTGACAAGGTTGTACGTCCGTGCCAGATGCCCGTCGAACAGGTCGGTGATCATCGCGATGGCGAAGGCCGCCCAGGCGAAGGAGCGCCAGACCGGGTCGTATCCGCCGTTGTGGAACAGCAGCAGGACGAATCCGGGCACGAGCAGCAGCCGCACCATGGTCAGGATGTTGGCGATGTTCCACAGGCTGGCCTGGTTGACGGCCGCAGTGCCCAGCTTGCCGCCGCGGACCGGCCTCGCGCCGGAGCCGCCTGCCGCGGATGCCGGGACTCCGGTCATCTGGCTACCTCCGCAAGCTCGTGGTGTTCGGCCACCAGGTCGACGCCCTCGGTGCCCACTGCCTTTGCCTCGACCATACGGCCCGGCACGAGCCCCTCGCGTGTGGTGAAGACCACCTGGCCATCCGTTTCGGGGGCCTGATGGGCCGCGCGCCCGATGGCGACCTCGCCGTCCTCCTCCGACTCGACGGACTCAACCAGCACCTGGAGGGTCTCCCCGATGCGCTCCTCCGCCCGCTGCGAGGTCAGCTCCTCGGCCAGCTGGGAGATGTGGGCCAGGCGCTCCGCGATGACGTCGGCGTCGAGCTTGTTCTCGTAGCCGACCGCTTCGGTGCCCTCCTCGTCGGAGTAGCCGAAGACGCCGATCGCGTCGAGGCGGGCGCCGGTGAGGAAGCGTTCCAGCTCGGCGAGGTCCGCCTCGGTCTCGCCGGGGAAGCCGACGATGAAGTTGGAGCGGGCGCCGGCCTGGGGTGCCTTGCTCCGGATGGTGTCCAGGAGCTCCAGGAAGCGGTCGGTGTCGCCGAAGCGGCGCATCGCGCGCAGCACACCCGGGGCGGAGTGCTGGAAGGAGAGGTCGAAGTACGGGGCGACCTTCGGCGTCGAGGTGAGGACGTCGATGAGCCCGGGGCGCATCTCGGCGGGCTGGAGGTAGCTGACCCGGATGCGCTCGATGCCGTCCACGTCGGCCAGCTCCGGCAGCAGGGTCTCCAGCAGCCGGATGTCGCCGAGGTCCTTGCCGTAGGAGGTGTTGTTCTCGGAGACGAGCATGACCTCCTTGACGCCCTGCTCGGCCAGCCAGCGGGTCTCCTGGAGCACGTCCGAGGGGCGCCGCGAGATGAACGATCCGCGGAAGGAGGGGATGGCGCAGAAGGAGCAGCGGCGGTCGCAGCCGGAGGCGAGCTTCACCGAGGCGACGGGGCTGGTGCCGAGTCTGCGGCGCAGCGGTGCCCGCGGTCCGGAGACCGGGGCGACGCCTTCGGGAAGGTCCTCGGGGGCGGGGGCGGGGGCGGGCGTCTCCTGGGCGTGGCCGGGCAGTGCCACAGCGGCGTCCTGCCGCTCGGCGGGGCTGATCGGCAGCAGCTTGCGGCGGTCGCGCGGGGTGTGCGAGGCGTGGATGCCGCCGTTGAGGATGGTCTGGAGCCGGTCGGAGATGTCGGCGTAGTCGTCGAATCCGAGGACGCCGTCCGCCTCCGGCAGGGCCTCGGCGAGGTCCTTGCCGTAGCGCTCGGCCATGCAGCCGACGGCGACGACGGCCTGGGTGCGGCCATGGTCCTTGAGATCGTTGGCTTCGAGCAGGGCGTCGACGGAGTCCTTCTTGGCGGCTTCGACGAACCCACAGGTGTTGACGACTGCGACATCCGCGTCGGAGGCATCCTCGACGAGGTCCCAGCCGTCCGCTGCCAAGCGGCCTGCAAGCTCCTCCGAGTCCACCTCGTTACGGGCGCAGCCAAGAGTGACAAGGGCGACGGTACGGCGTTCGGGCATGGACTCAAGACTACTTTGTCCCGGCGGCGCCCCTGCCGTGCAGGGTTGCCTGCCCCCCTCCCGGCCGGCGCTTCCTGCTACGGGGAGTAACAGGTTCCCGGCCTGGAACGCCGACGGGCGCCCGGCGCGAGGCCGGACGCCCGTCGGAGGGGTAGCGCGTCGAGGGACAGCGGATCAGCCGGCCTCGGGGTCGCCCTTGGTGTAGGACAGCCGCTCTACCGTGCCCGGACCGAAGCGGTCCTGGACCTGCTTGCCGTTGACGAAGAGGTCGATCGCCCCGGCGTTGCCGAGAACGAGGTCGATGCGCTCCTTGTCCTGGAAGGTCTTGGACTCGCCCTGGAGCAGCAGCCCGTCGAAGAGCAGCCGGCCGTTGTGGTCCTTGGCGGAGATCCAGCTCTTGTCCCGGTCAGCACTGAGCTTGACCGTCACCTTGTCCCGGGGGGCTGCGGCGATGGCGCTCTCGGAGGGCACGGGCTTGGGGTCGGAGGGCTTGGTGGCGGTGGGCTTGGCCGCGGTCTTGTCGGGCTTCGAGCCCTCCGCGACCTGGGCGGTGTTCGAGGGCTTCTCCTCGCCGCTGAAGAGCGTGAAGCCCACGAACCCGATCACGACGACGATGGCCGTGACCATGGCGGCGGTCCAGTTGGGCCGCCGGGGTTCGGAACGGATGCGTTCCGCTTCGAACAGCGGTGCCGCCGGGGTCGGTGCGGGACGGCCGCCGTGATCGGCGTCGTACTCCTCGACCAGCGGTTCCGGATCGAGGCCGACGGCGCGCGCGAGCGTGCGGATGTGGCCGCGGGTGTAGACGTCGCCGCCGCAGCGGGAGAAGTCGTCCTGCTCGATCGCGTGCACGATGGGGATGCGCACCCGGGTGGAGCTGCTGACTTCCTCGACCGTCAGACCTGCGGTGATACGAGCCTGCTGGAGGGCACGACCGATCGAAGGCCGGTCGTCTTCGGGGGAGTTGCCGATGGACACGGGGGCGCCTTTCGAGCGTGAGCCACCTGCTGGATGTTCAGTCTAGAGGGGGTACGAAAGAGAGGGGCAACCGGGAGGACGACTTTGTAAGCCATCGGGTTCGCCGGACGGCCCCGCCTCCGGCTCCGGGGGCGGAGCGGGGACGGAGCAACAGCCCCGATCGAGGACTGGGCAACCTGTAGTGGGCCGAACGGGGTGGGAGGACGGACAGGACGGAGACGGGCGGAGCCAAGCGGAGGAGCATGGTTCCGTCCCTCCCTTCAACTGGACGTACGACCGCGCGAAACGGTTGCCCACGAAACCTTTACGGGTGGATTCACCCTTCAGGGAGCGGATTCCCCCCGAATGACGGCCAACACCCCGTCGAGTTCCTCGGGTTTCACGAGGACGTCGCGGGCCTTTGATCCCTCGCTGGGTCCGACGATGTTGCGGGACTCCATCAGGTCCATCAGCCGGCCCGCCTTCGCGAAGCCGACCCGCAGCTTGCGCTGGAGCATCGAGGTCGACCCGAACTGGGTGGAGACGACCAGCTCGGCGGCCTGGCAGAGCAGGTCCAGGTCGTCGCCGATGTCCTCGTCGATCTCCTTCTTCTGCTTCGTGCCGACCACGACGTCGTCCCGGAAGACCGGGGCCATCTGGTCCTTGCAGTGCTGGACGACGGCCGCGACCTCGTCCTCGGTCACGAAGGCGCCCTGCATACGGGTGGGCTTGTTGGCTCCCATCGGCAGGAAAAGACCGTCGCCCTTGCCGATGAGCTTCTCGGCGCCGGGCTGATCGAGGATGACCCGGCTGTCGGCCAGCGAGGAGGTGGCGAAGGCGAGCCGGGAGGGCACGTTGGCCTTGATCAGGCCGGTCACGACGTCGACCGAGGGTCGCTGGGTGGCGAGCACCAGGTGGATTCCGGCGGCGCGGGCGAGCTGGGTGATGCGGACGATGGAGTCCTCGACGTCGCGCGGGGCGACCATCATCAGGTCGGCCAGCTCGTCGACGATCACCAGCAGATACGGGTACGGCGACAGCTCCCGCTCGCTGCCCTCGGGAGCCTTGCACTTGCCGTTGCGCACGGCGTGGTTGAAGTCGTCGATGTGCCGGTAGCCGAAGTTGGCGAGGTCGTCGTAGCGCAGGTCCATCTCCCGTACGACCCACTGGAGCGCTTCGGCGGCCTTCTTCGGGTTGGTGATGATCGGCGTGATCAGGTGCGGGATGCCCTCGTACGCGGTGAGCTCGACGCGTTTGGGGTCGACGAGGACCATCCGCACGTCGTCCGGGGTGGCCCGCACCATGATCGAGGTGATCAGGCAGTTGATGCAGGAGGACTTGCCGGAGCCGGTGGCACCGGCGACCAGGACGTGCGGCATCTTGGCGAGGTTGGCCATCTCATAGCCGCCCTCGACGTTCTTGCCGAGCGCCACGAGCATCGGGTGGTCGTCCTCGGCCGCGTCCGCGAGGCGCAGCACATCACCGAGGTTGACCATCTCTCGGTCCGAGTTGGGGATCTCGATGCCCACGGCGGACTTCCCCGGGATCGGCGAGATGATCCGCACGTCCGGGCTCGCCACGGCGTACGCGATGTTCTTGGCCAGCGCCGTGATCTTCTCGACCTTCACGGCGGGGCCGAGCTCGATCTCGTAACGGGTGACCGTCGGGCCCCGGGTGAAGCCGGTGACCACGGCGTCGACCTTGAACTCCGTGAACACGTTGGTCAGCGAGGCCACAACGGCGTCGTTGGCCGCGCTGCGGGTCTTGCCGGGGCCGCCGCGCTCCAGCAGGTCGAGCGAGGGCAGGGAGTAGGTGATGTCACCGGACAGCTGGAGCTGCTCGGCGCGGGCGGGCAGTCCCTCGGGGCGCTCCGGGGCGGGCTTCGTCAGATCCGGTACGCCTCCGAAAGCGCCGCCTCCGCCGCCGGAACGGTCGGCCGCCTCTCCCCCGGAACGTCCGGCCGCGCGGCCGGAGCCCGCGCCCGCCTTCCCCGCAGCGCCGCCGTCCCGCTCGGCCTCCCGGGCCCCGGGCACGGGTGTACCAGTGCGCTCCCGGTCCGCCGAGACGCCCTGGGTGAGGTCGGCGACGATCGGCGAGGGGGGCATGCCGTTCAGAACCGCTCCGTCGAGCGCGGCGGCCGCTGCGGCCGCGACGTCCACCGCGTCCATGGGCCGGTTCATCGTGGGCTGCACCGCGGGCCGCCGGGGCCTGCGGCGCTTGGTGAGCGCTTCCGCCTCGGCCTGGTCGTGGTCGTGGACCGGCTCCACGTCCGGGCGGCGCGAGGAACCCCGCCGCGACCGCCCGGGCAGCGCCTCGCGCCACTGCTCGTCGTAGCGCTCGTCGTCGTCGCCGTACACGTCACCGGGCTCGGGCGGGGCCTCCACGATGCCGAGGCGGACACCGAGCTGACGCAGCCGCTGCGGGATGGCGTTGACCGGGGTGGCGGTGACGACGAGCAGCCCGAAGACGGTCAGCAGCACCAGCAACGGTACGGCGAGCACCTCACCCATCATGAAGATCAGCGGTTTGGACACGGCCCAGCCCACCAGACCGCCCGCGTCCTGCATCGCCTCGGTGCCCGCGTCCCGGCCCGGCGAACCGCAGGCGATGTGGACCTGTCCGAGGACGCCGAGAACCAGGGCGGACAGGCCGATGACGATGCGGCCGTTGGCCTCCGGGCGCTCCGGATAGAGGATCAGCCGTACGGCCATCGCACCCAGCAGTATCGGCGCGAGCAGATCGAGCCGGCCGAAGGCACCGGTGACGAGCATCTCGACCAGATCGCCGACCGGCCCCTGGAGGTGGGACCAGGTGCCCGCGGCGACGATCAGCGCCAGGCCGAGGAGCAGCAGCGCGAGCCCGTCCTTGCGGTGGGCCGGGTCAAGTCCCTTCGCCCCGCGCCCTATCGAACGGAACACCGCACCGACACCGTGCGCCGCCCCGAGCCAGACGGCCCGCACCAGGCGGTAGAGGCCACCGGTGGGTGAGGGTGCGGGCTTGGGCGCGGGCTTCTTGGCCGCCGCCTTCTTCGCGGGGGCCTTCTTCGCGGGGGCCGCCGACTTCTTCGGCGCGGTCTTCTTGGCGGGCGCGGCTTTCTTCGCCGGGCCCGGGGTACGGCCGACCCGCTTCGCGGTGCCCGCCGTGCCCTGGGAACCCTTGCCGGACGTACGTGAGGCCATGATGCGAGGTTACCGCTGTCGTCGCCCGTGAACACGTTCGCCTACTGGTTCACCCGACTGTGTCGCCTTCCGGCAGCCGGAAACTGACGACGCCTCACGGCGGAGGGGCGAGGATGTCAGCCCTGGGCGGGCAGCACGCCCGTACTGCCGCCCGTGCCCGGCTCCAGCGCGTCGAGCGCGCGGCGCAGGCCGGTCAGCTTGCGTTCGAGATGGGCGGCCGTGGCGACCGCCGCGGCGTCCGCGGATTCGTCGTCGAGCTGCTTGGAGAGCGCTTCGGCCTGCTCCTCGACCGCCGCGAGCCGTGCGGAGAGCTCGGCCAGCAGACCAGCGGGTTCCTTCTCGTCCTCGCCGCCCGCGTGGCCGTCGCCCTCCAACTGGAGGCGCAGCAGCGCGGCCTGCTCACGGAGCTTGCAGTTCTTCATGTACAGCTCGACGAAGACCGAGACCTTGGCGCGGAGCACCCAGGGGTCGAACGGCTTGGAGATGTAGTCCACCGCACCGGCCGCGTAGCCCCGGAAGGTGTGGTGCGGGCCGTGGTTGATGGCGGTGAGGAAGATGATCGGGATGTCCCGGGTCCGCTCCCGCCGCTTGATGTGTGCGGCGGTCTCGAAACCGTCCATGCCCGGCATCTGGACGTCCAGCAGAATGACCGCGAAGTCGTCCGTGAGCAGCGCCTTCAGCGCCTCCTCCCCTGACGATGCCCGGACCAGTGTCTGATCGAGCGCAGAGAGGATGGCCTCCAGCGCCAGCAGATTCTCCGGCCGGTCATCGACCAGGAGGATCTTGGCCTTCTGCACCATGGCCCGTCCTCCTCGCCCCGGAAATGCACCGGGTGCCGCCCCAGGGGACGACTCCCTTACGCCGTCCGTCCTTGTGCCGGTCATGGTAGCCGCACCCCGCCCGTCACCACACCCTGTCACCGCGATGTCACTGTGCACATACCTCAAACGCGTTGGGAGACCAGAAGGTTCCCCGAATCCAGCGCGTTCACACCCGTTCGAGCACAGTCGGTCAACAACTCACGTCAACTCGTTCAATACTCGATCACTCTCCGCGCATCCACTGCTCCATCACCGCGAGCAGATGATCAGGATCGACCGGCTTCGTCACATAGTCGGAAGCTCCGCAATCGATCGCCTTCTCCCGGTCGCCCTTCATCGCCTTCGCCGTGAGCGCGACGATCGGCAGTCCGGCGAACTGCGGCATCCGGCGGATCGCGGTCGTCGTCGCGTAACCGTCCATCTCGGGCATCATGATGTCCATCAGCACAACCGTCACATCGTCGTGCTGCTCCAGGACTTCGATGCCCTCGCGCCCGTTCTCCGCGTACAGCACCGCCAGTCCGTGCTGCTCCAGCACGCTCGTCAGCGCGAAGACGTTACGAATGTCGTCGTCGACGATGAGCACCTTCTCGCCACGGAAGCGGAACGTCCGCCGGGGCTCCGGCTCCTCCGCAGCGGCCTGCCCCTGGCTCCCCTGCGCCCATTCGTTCTGGGCCGGTGCGCTCTCGGCTGCCGTCCGGCCGGACGGCAGCGCGGACCTGCGGGCCGCGTCCCCCAGCGCCTTGCGCCGGCGTCGGAACAGTCCCGCGGAGTTGGCCGGATCGCCGAGCGGGGCCGAGGACTGCCCGCTCTCGACCGTGCCGCCCAGCACCTCGGCCGAACCTGAACCCACCTGCGGGTAGCCCTGGGGCGGCAGTTCGGCGCGGTGCAGCGGCAGGTAGAGCGTGAAGGTCGAGCCCCGGCCCGGCTCGCTCGCCGCGTGGATCTCGCCGCCGAGCAGCCGCGCGATCTCCCGGCTGATGGAGAGTCCGAGGCCCGTACCGCCGTACTTGCGGCTCGTCGTACCGTCCGCCTGCTTGAACGCCTCGAAGATCACCAGCATCTTGCTGGACGCGATCCCGATCCCGGTGTCGGTGACCGAGAAGGCGATCAGATCGGCGTCCGCGTCCCGTAGCGAACCCGCCTCCAGCAGATGTTCCCGGATGGAGTTCGGAACATCGGCGCCGGCCGGCCGGATCACCAGCTCCACCGCCCCGCTGTCGGTGAACTTCACCGCGTTGGACAGCAGGTTGCGCAGCACCTGGAGCAGGCGCTGCTCGTCGGTGTGCAGCGTCGCGGGAAGTTCCGGCGACACCCGTACGGAGAAGTCGAGTCCCTTCTCCGCGGTGAGCGGGCGGAAGGTCGCCTCCACGTAGTCGACCAGCTGGACCAGCGCGATCCGGGTCGGGCTGACGTCCATCTTGCCCGCCTCGACCTTGGACAGGTCCAGGATGTCGTTGATCAGCTGGAGCAGGTCGGAACCGGCCCCATGGATCGTCTCGGCGAACTCCACCTGCTTCGGCGAGAGATTGCTCTCGGCGTTGTCCGCGAGCAACTTGGCCAGGATCAGCAGCGAGTTGAGCGGCGTACGCAGCTCGTGCGACATGTTCGCCAGGAACTCCGACTTGTAGCGCATCGAGACCGCGAGCTGCTCGGCGCGCTCCTCCAGGACCTGCCGCGCCTCCTCGATCTCGGTGTTCTTCACCTCGATGTCGCGGTTCTGCTGGGCCAGCAGTTCGGCCTTCTCCTCCAGCTCGGCGTTGGACGCCTGGAGTGCCTTCTGCCGGTTCTCCAGCTCCTGCGAACGGTCGCGCAGTTGCTCGGTCAGCTCCTGCGACTGCTCCAGCAGCTTCTCGGTCTTGGTGTTGACGCTGATCGTGTTGACGCTCGTCGCGATCATCTCGGCGAGCTGGTTGAGGAAGTCCCGCTGGATGTGCGTGAACGGCTGGAACGACGCCAGCTCGATCACCCCGAGCACCTTGCCCTCGAAGAGCACCGGCAGCACGATCACATGCGCGGGCGGTGCCTCGCCGAGACCGGAGGAGATCTTCAGATAGCCCGGCGGAACATTGTCGACCTGGATCGTCCGCTTCTCCTCGGCCGCCGTCCCGATGAGCGTCTCGCCGGGCCGGAACGAGGTCGGCATCGAACCGGCGGAGTAGCCGTAACTCCCCCGCATCCGCAGCTCGTACGAACCGTCGTCGTCGTTGTCCGGCCCCACCTCGTCGGAGTCGGGCGCCATCGCCAGGAAGAACGCGCCGTGCTGGGCGGAGACGACCGGCGTCAGCTCGCTCATGATCAGCGAGGCCACGTCGTCCAGATCGCGGCGGCCCTGCATCAGACCGGAGATCCGGGCCAGGTTGCCCTTCAGCCAGTCCTGTTCCTTGTTGGCGAGGGTGGTGTCGCGGAGGTTCGCGATCATCGTGTTGATGTTGTCCTGGAGGACCTGGATCTCGCCCGCCGCGTCCACGTCGATCTTCAGATTCAGATCGCCGCGGGTCACCGCGGTGGCGACGGCCGCGATGGCGCGCACCTGTCGGGTCAGGTTCCCGGCCATCTCGTTCACCGACTCGGTGAGATCGCGCCAGGTGCCGTCCACGTCCCGCACCCGCGCCTGGCCGCCCAGCTGCCCCTCGGTGCCCACCTCGCGGGCGACCCGGGTCACCTGCTCGGCGAACGAGGACAACTGGTCGACCATCGTGTTGATGGTGTTCTTCAGCTCCTGGATCTCACCGCGCGCGTCGATGTCGATCTTCTTGGTCAGATCGCCCTTGGCGATGGCCGTCGTGACCGTCGCGATCTGCCGCACCTGCCCGGTCAGGTTGGAGGCCATCGAGTTCACCGACTCGGTGAGGTCCTTCCACGTACCGGAGACTCCCGGCACCCGGGCCTGGCCGCCCAGCTCACCTTCCGTACCCACCTCACGGGCCACGCGCGTGACCTCGTCAGCGAACGAGGACAGCGTCGTCACCATGGTGTTGACGGTGTCGGCCAGCTCCGCGACCTCGCCGCGCGCCTCCACGGTGACCTTCTTCGTCAGATCGCCGTTGGCGACCGCCGAGGAGACCCGCGAGATGTTACGTACCTGGCTGGTCAGGTTGTTGGCCATCAGGTTGACGTTCTCGCTGAGGTCCTTCCAGATGCCGGTCGCGCCGCGAACCCGCGCCTGACCGCCGAGAATGCCCTCGGTACCCACCTCACGCGCCACACGCGAGACCTCGTCCGCGAAGTTCAGCAGCTGGTCGACCATCGTGTTGACGGTCGTGACGAGTTCGAGGATCTCGCCCTTGGCGTCGACGGTGATCTTCTTGGAGAGATCGCCCTTGGCGACCGCGGTGGTGACCTCGGCGATATTGCGGACCTGGAGGGTCAGGTTGTTCGCCATGCCGTTGACGGACTGGGTGAGGTCCTTCCACGTACCGGACACACCCTGCACCTCGGCCTGACCGCCGAGGATGCCCTCCGTACCCACCTCGCGGGCGACCCGCGTCACCTGCTCCGCGAAGTTGGACAGCTGGTCCACCATCGTATTGAGGGTGTTCTTCAGCTCCAGGATCTCGCCCCGGGCGTCCACGTCGATCTTCTGCGACAGGTCACCCCGCGCCACCGCCGTGGCGACCTGCGCGATGTTACGGACCTGAGCGGTCAGGTTCCCCGCCATACCGTTCACCGAATCGGTCAGATCTCGCCACACTCCGGCCACGCCGGGCACCTGCGCCTGACCGCCCAGCCGCCCGTCCGTCCCCACCTCACGGGCGACCCGCGTCACCTGGTCGGCGAAGGCGGAAAGCTGGTCGACCATCGTATTGATCGTGTTCTTCAGCTCCAGGATCTCGCCCCGGGCGTCCACGTCGATCTTCTGCGACAGGTCACCCCGCGCCACCGCAGTCGTCACCTGGGCGATCTGCCGCACCTGGGAGGTGAGGTTCCCGGCCATGAAGTTGACGGAGTCCGTGAGCTCCTTCCACGTCCCCGAGACGCCGTCCACGCGCGCCTGACCGCCGAGGCGGCCTTCCGTACCCACGTCCCGGGCCATCCGCGTCACCTGGTCGGCGAAGTTGGACAGCTGCGCCACCATCGTATTGACGGTGTTCTTCAGCTCCAGCATCTCCCCGGCCACATCCACGGTGACCTTCTGCGACAGGTCGCCGTTGGCGACCGCAGTCGTCACCTGCGCGATGTCCCGGACCTGACCGGTCAGGTTGCGGAAGGCGGTGTTCACCGAGTCGGTGAGGTCCTTCCACGTCCCCGCGGCGCCCGGGACCTCGGCCTGGCCGCCGAGCCGGCCCTCGACGCCGACCTCACGGGCCACCCGCGTCACCTCGGAGCCGAAGGCCTGGAGCTGGTCCACCATCGTGTTGACGGTGTTCTTCAGCTCCAGCATCTCCCCGGCCACATCGACCGTGACCTTCTGCGACATGTCGCCGCTGGCCACCGCCGTCGTCACCTGCGCGATGTCACGCACCTGCGTCGTCAGGTTCCGGAAGACCGTGTTCACCGAGTCGGTGAGGTCCTTCCACGTCCCCGCGGCGCCCGGCACCTGCGCCTGACCGCCGAGCAGCCCCTCACCACCGACCTCGCTCGCCACACGCGTCACCTCGTCCGCGAAGGTGCGCAGCGTCTCGGTCATCTGGTTGATCGTCTCGGCGAGCTGGGCGACCTCGCCCCGCGCGCTCACCGTGACCTTCTGCGTCAGGTCACCACTGGCGACCGCCGTCGTCACCTCCGCGATACCGCGCACCTGGGAGGTGAGGTTGCCCGCCATCGTGTTGACGGAGTCGGTGAGGTCCTTCCAGACCCCGGCCACGCCCGGCACGGTCGCCTGACCACCGAGCTCGCCCTCCGTACCCACCTCACGGGCGACGCGCGTCACCTCGGAAGAGAACGAGGACAGCTGGTCGACCATCGTATTGACGGTGTTCTTCAGCTGGAGCATCTCACCGGCCACATGGACGGTGACCTTCCGCGACAGATCACCCTTGGCCACCGCGGTCGTGACCAGCGCGATGTCGCGCACCTGCGCGGTCAGCCGGTACGCCATGGTGTTGACGGAGTCCGTGAGGTCCTTCCACGACCCGGACATCCCCCGCACCTGGGCCTGCCCGCCGAGCTTGCCCTCGGTGCCCACCTCGACGGCGACCCGGGTCACCTGCTCGGTGAAGACCGACAGCTGGTCGACGAGGTTGTTGACCGTACGGGCGACCTTCAGGAACTCGCCGCGCAGCGGGCGCACCGTCTCGTCCGTCGTGTGCGACCGCAGCTCCATCCGCTGCTCCAGATCACCGTCGGCGACCGCCGACAGCACCCGGCCCACCTCGGACACCGGTCGCGCGAGATCGTCCACGAGCTCGTTGGAAGCATCGATCGCGGCCGCCCAGGAACCCTCACAGGCCCCCGTCTCCAGCCGCTCCGTGAGCTTCCCCTCACGCCCGACCACCCGCCGTACGCGCGCCAGCTCACCGGTCAGATGCAGATTCCGGTCGGCGACCTCGTTGAAGACCGCCGCGATCTCCGTCATCACACCGTCGCCGGAGACGGTCAGCCGCCTGCGGAAATTTCCGTCGCGCATCGCCGCAAGTCCCGCGAGCAGTCTGTTGAGAGCTGCCGCGTCGACCTCGACGGTGCCATTGCGCTGCTTTTTCACGGACTGTCCGCCTTTAGTACGCGTCTTCGAACCCCGCGCCGCCACGCCAGACTCCACCGTGTCCCTCCCGCAGGGGTTGACCGTTTCGCTCGGGCCTATCCGGATAGCTTGCCCAGTTCCACTTTGGCTCACCGCCACAGCACACCGTCAACGGGTGACCGGGCAGACGTCAAATCGTTGCAACGTACCAGGCT
The DNA here is from genome assembly GCF_002382885.1 of Streptomyces sp. WZ.A104. Taxonomy (GTDB): domain Bacteria; phylum Actinomycetota; class Actinomycetes; order Streptomycetales; family Streptomycetaceae; genus Streptomyces. The sequence continues at coordinate 3,240 of NZ_NWVL01000035.1, read as the reverse complement.
GGAACCGGTCGGCGAGCAACCTCCCCCGGTCGCCCCGCATCCCTTCCATCGGAAGTCCATACTTGTGCGCCCGCGCACCACCACGGACCGTCCTGTCCCGATCTCGGCCCTCGTGTACCCGGCACCCTGAACGAACGTCTAGCCTGGCAAGCGAATCGAAGCGGCGAGAAACGGGCACAGGACTCGGGGAAGCGACGAGACACCATATGGGGAGTGCTGTGATCACCGCGCGCGCGGCCGCCACCTTCGAACCGGTCGGGCGCTCCGTCGCGACCGCCCGCGCCTTCGTCCGGGACACCCTCCAGGGGTGGGGCTACAACGATGTCGTCGACGACGCCGTCGTCCTCACCAGCGAGCTCGTCACCAACGCCGTGGTGCACGCGGGGACAGCGGCCGATGTGCTGTGCCTGCGCAGTGAGGACGGCGTACGGGTCGAGGTCTCCGACCACTATCCGGAACGCGAGGTCCCGCTCCAGAGCAACGGCCTCGACTTCGGCAGCCCCGACCGTGAGAACGGCCGCGGGCTGCTCCTCTGCGCCGCCCTGGCCGCGCGCTGGGGCGTCGAGTACTCGCCCACGCGCAAACATGTCTGGTTCCAGCTGGACCTGCCCGACCGCCCGGTGGGCATCCGCTCCGCGGGACCGGTCCTGCCCACCTCGCTCCTTCCCGTCACCGACCAGCGCGTCCGGGTCGCCGTCGTCCAGATCGACAGCACCGGCTCCATCACGGCGTGGAACGACGACGCGGCGTATGTCTTCGGACACAGCGCGGAGCAGGTCACCGGCAAGCAGTTCACCGACTTCGTGGCCTGGCCGCACACCCCCGGCACCAACACCGGCATCGCCGACGCCCTCCAGCTCTCCCGCTGGGAGGGCAGCTACGGAATCCGCGGCGCCGACGGCCGGAACATCGCCGTCTACGCCTCCCACCTGCGCGTCCGAGACACCGACGGGGAACCCTCCACGGTCTGTCTCCTCGTCCGCGACGACGAACGCGCCGTGCTCCAGTCCCCGGCCCGCGCCCCGGTCTCCAACGCCTCCGAGAACCGCACCGCGGACCCCTTCGAGATCTTCATCGGCTCCCCCGCCCCCGACGACCTGGACGGCCTCCTCCAGCGCACCGTCGAGCGGGCCCGCGACATGCTCGACGCCGACGCGGCCTTCCTCCTGCTCGCCACCGACGACGAGACGGAGCTGGAGGTCCGCGCCACGACGGGTCTCCCCTCGGCCCGCCAGCGCTTCGCCCGCGTCCCCGTGGAAGCCGGAGCGGGCCGCTACGGCTCCGCCCGGATGCCGGCCGTCCACGAGGACCTGACCGCCGTGCCCGGCGCCGTCCCGCTCCTCACCGACACCGGGATGCGCTCGGTCGTCACGGTCCCGCTGAAGGTCGAGGGCCGCCTCACCGGCTCCCTCGGCGTCGCGGCGGAGGGCCCGGGCCGCTACTCCAACGAGGAGGCCCTGCGCCTCCAGTTCGCCGCCGACCGCATCGCGCTCGCCGTGGAGTCCGCCCGCCTCGGCGAGCTGGAACGCCTGCGCCGCGGCTCCCTGTCCTTCCTCGTCGAGGCCTCAGACCTGCTGGCCGGGACTCTCGACCGGGACCAGACGCTGGCCCTCATGGCCCAGATGACGGTCCCGACCCTCGCCGCCTGGTGCGCCGTCTACACCATCGCCGACCAGTCCTCCGACCCGTACCTCTCGTACGTGCTCCACGAGGACGAGGACCTCATCGACGGCCTCAAGGCCCTCCTCTCCAAGATCGCCCCGCCGGACCCGGTCCCCACCCCCGGCGCTCGCATCTGGGCCGCCCCCTCGGAGGCGGGCCACCGCGCGGCGCTGTCCACGTCGACCCGCAGCCTGCGGCACGACGCGCCCCTGAGCATGAGCATGGCCACCCGCACCACGCTCGCCACGGCCCAGGCCGTCGGCGGCGAGACGGTGGTGCTCCCGCTGGTCGCCCGCAACCGCGTGATCGGCATGCTGACGCTCGGGAAGCCCTCGGACGACCACTTCCGCCAGGAGATCCTGGAACTGGCCGAGGACCTGTCCCGACGGGCCGCCCTGGCCCTGGACAACGCCCGCCTGTACTCGGAGCGCACGGCGATCAGCCAGTCCCTCCAGCGCAGCCTGCTGCCCCCGGGACTCCCCGACGTCCCGAACGTCGAGATCGAGGTCATCTACCGCGCGGCGGGCGAGGGCAACGAGGTCGGCGGCGACTTCTACGACGTCTTCCCCATCCGTGACGGCGCGTACGGCTTCGCCGTCGGCGACGTCTGCGGTACGGGCCCCGAGGCCGCCGCGGTCACCGGCCTGGCCCGCCACGCCCTGCGCCTGCTCGCCCGCGAGGGCTTCGGCGGCCCGGCGGTCCTGGAGCGCCTCAACGCGGCGATCCTCGACGAGGGCGCCCGCAGCCGCTTCCTCACCCTCCTGTACGGCGAGCTGTGGCCCCAGGAGGACGGCAGCGCCCTCCTGAAGGTCGTCTGCGCCGGCCACCCACTGCCGCTGCGCCTGCGCCAGGACGGATCCGTGGAGGCAGCCGCCGAACCGCAGCCGCTGCTCGGCGTCATCGAGGACCTCGACCTGTACGAGCAGGAGGTAACCCTCAACCCGGGCGACGTCCTCCTCTGCGTCACGGACGGCGTCACCGAACGCCGCGAGGGAGCCCGCATGCTGGGCGACGACGGCCTCGCGGACGTCCTGTCGACCTGTACGGGCCTGACGGCCGGCGCGGTCGCCGCACGCATCCTCAGGGCCGTGGAACGCTTCGCGGCCGAACCCGCCTCGGACGACATGGCGATCCTCGCGATGCGCGTCCCGGAGCCGCCCCACATCTGACCGGCAGCATCTGCCCGTCAACGCGAAAGGCCCCCGCCGTATGGCGGGGGCCTTTCGTTCTTCTCTGAGCCCCAATGCGGAATCGAACCGCAGACCTTCTCCTTACCATGGAGACGCTCTACCGACTGAGCTATTGGGGCCTCGTTGCGCTGCGGCAACGAGGTAAACCATACACGGGATCCGGGGATTCACACAATCGCGCCCGGCAGAGGCCCACCAGAGTCCCACGGACTGCGGCCGTCAGCGGCTGCAGGACTGTTTTGGAACGCGTCCCGGAAACTGGCCGAAATGCAGAAAAGCCCCGTACCTTGCGGTACGGGGCTTTCCCGGAAAAATTGTTCGGCGGCGTCCTACTCTCCCACAGGGTCCCCCCTGCAGTACCATCGGCGCTGAAAGGCTTAGCTTCCGG